>NZ_JAKKCT010000005.1:0-362247 GCF_021728095.1 Pseudoalteromonas sp. L1
AGGGCGCGAAAACATCAAAGTGACCGAGGTAGCGCCTCATTAGAGTCCGTATATAAGTACGCAATCACATCAGCTTAATGTAAAAAAGGCTTGTGCAATCGGAGGAGTCCATATAAGCGGGTTTACCTCGCAACAATCCAAACACAACTAAACCTTAAGCGCGATACAAAGTCGCGAGTACGCCATCTTGTAGCAGCGGGTTAACCCCGCGACAACCCAAAAGTAACTCAAGCTAAAGCGAGATATAAAATCGCAACTACGCCACCTTGTAGCAGAGGGTAACCCCGCGACCAATCAAATAAACAACACGCGACCACAGACTATTTCAACCATAAAAAAACCGCTACACAGGGTAGCGGCTTTCTTTTGTTAAGTGCGGGTCAAATCACGCTTAACGATACTCTTTAAAACGATTTATAGCTCATCTTCTGCGATTAAGCCTGCATCTTCACCATCTTCTGGTTGTACAGTGGCTTGCAGTAATAGCATCTCGCGTAGTTTGCCTTCGATTTCATCTGCGATCTCAGGGTTATCTTTTAAGAACTTAATTGAGTTAGCTTTACCTTGGCCGACTTTATTACCATTATAGCTGTACCAAGCACCTGACTTTTCAACAAGTTTATGCTTAACACCTAAATCAATTAGCTCGCCATGTTTAGAGATACCTTCACCGTACATAATGATGAATTCAGCCTGTTTAAATGGCGGCGCAACTTTATTCTTAACGATTTTCACGCGGGTTTCATTACCAACGACTTCGTCACCTTCTTTCACTGAACCGATGCGACGAATATCTAAACGTACTGAAGCGTAAAACTTAAGTGCGTTACCACCCGTAGTTGTTTCTGGGTTACCAAACATAACACCAATTTTCATACGGATTTGGTTGATGAAAATACACAGTGTATTTGAGCGTTTAATATTACCCGTTAACTTACGAAGTGCTTGCGACATTAAGCGAGCTTGTAGGCCCATGTGTGAATCACCCATGTCGCCTTCAATTTCAGCTTTTGGTGTCAATGCAGCAACCGAGTCAACAATCACTACATCTACAGCACTTGAACGTACTAACATGTCACAAATTTCTAATGCTTGTTCACCCGTGTCTGGTTGAGAAACAAGTAACTCATCAATGTTTACACCTAGTTTTTGTGCGTATACAGGATCAAGTGCATGCTCGGCATCAACGAACGCACATGTTTTACCTTGCTTTTGAGCTTGAGCGATAACTTGTAAAGTAAGCGTTGTTTTACCTGATGATTCAGGACCATATACTTCAACGATACGGCCTGTCGGTAAACCACCTATACCTAACGCGATATCAATACCAAGTGAACCTGTCGAGATAGCTTCAATATCAAGGGCTTTATTATCACCCAGTTTCATAATTGAACCTTTACCAAATTGACGTTCAATTTGTGATAAAGCAGCGTCCAACGCTTTTTGTTTGTTATCGTTCATTCTGTTCTCCAAATCCGGCTAATGCAGACAGTATACTGTATGAAATCACAGTATCAAGCTAATTTTCTGATTTTATCAATTCAATTACTTTTTCTATAGCATAAACAATAGCTTGCTCTCTAACATTTGCTCTATTCCCAGAAAAAACCTGCTTGTTCGAATAGTTTTTCCCTGCAAAATGAATACAAAACCACACTAACCCCACGGGCTTATCCAGTGTTGCACCTCCAGGGCCTGCAATGCCAGAAACCGCAACCGCGATATCAGCTTTTGCTGCTTTTGCAGCTCCCGGTGCCATTTCAAGGACCGTTTGTTCACTTACGGCACCGTAGGTGTTTAATGTTTGCTCGTTAACACCAAGTAGTTCATGCTTTGCCTGATTGCTGTAGGTAACAAAAGCACGGTCAATATAATTAGAACTTCCAGGCGTATCTGTAAGCGCATAACTCACCCCTCCACCCGTACATGATTCAGCGGTAGTGATCCATAAGCGTTTATCCGTTAAAATAGCTCCTAATTTCGCAGCAAGTGTTTTAATCTCTTGATGTAATTCCATATTCAGCCTTTGGGTAAGTACATGTCGTTTGATCTTTATGCACCGCACACTATAAAACAACAAACCCCTATGATGCAGCAGTATCTTAAAATAAAAGCAGAGCATCGAGATATTTTGTTGTTTTATCGAATGGGTGACTTTTATGAACTGTTTTTTGATGATGCCAAACGTGCCGCACAATTACTTGATATTTCTCAAACTCACCGCGGCAAAGCCGGTGGTGATCCAATCCCAATGGCCGGTGTCCCTTATCACGCTGTAGAAAACTACCTAGCCCGCTTAGTGCAAATGGGCGAATCCGTTGCTATTTGTGAACAAATAGGCGACCCTGCGACAAGTAAAGGCCCTGTAGAGCGCAAAGTTGTGCGTATTGTTACGCCAGGCACAATTTCTGATGAAGCCTTACTGCAAGAACGTCAAGACAACTTATTGACGAGTGTGTGGCAAAGCAACAAAGGGGTTTACGGAATAGCTTACCTTGATATCAATTCAGGGCGCTTTAATATTCTTGAAGTCAATACTGATGAAGCATTTAGCTCAACATTACAACGTTTAGCGCCTGCTGAGCTGCTTTATAGTGAAACGTTTGCAAATGTACACCTAATTGAGCATATAAAAGGCGCGCGTCGACGCCCTGAGTGGGAATTTGATTTAGATACTGCCCAGCACTTACTGTGCGACCAATTTGGCACTAAGGATTTAGTGGGATTTGGAGTCGATAAAGCTCATAACGCACTCATTGCTGCTGGGTGTTTAATGCAATATGTTAAGGATACTCAGCGCATTGCCCTGCCCCATATTCGTGCCATCACTCTTGAACAAAATGAACATGCAGTGATCCTCGACGCTGCAACTCGTAAAAATTTAGAGCTCACGGTGAATCTTTCTGGTGGCTACGAAAACACCCTCGCGCAAGTGCTTGATAGAACAGCAACAGCCATGGGTTCTCGCTTACTAAAACGCCGTATTCACACTCCAGTGCGCAGCAAAACTGAGCTTAACTCTCGTCTCAATGCGATAAGTGCGATTATTGATGCGCAACTATGCGGTGAGCTACAAGAGTCATTAAAGCAAATTGGTGATATTGAACGTGTTATTGCTCGCTTAGCACTTTGCACCGCAAGACCCCGTGATTTAACGCGCTTGCGCAGCGCTTTGCAAGCTTTGGCACCACTGCACGAACTACTAATGGATGCCAACAATCCACGTATTAGTCAGATCATCGCAAACTCGCAACAATTACCTGAACTTCAGGATTTACTAGAACGTGCTGTTATAGAAACTCCGCCTGTACTTATTCGTGATGGTGGCGTTATTGCCCCTGGTTATAATAGTGAACTTGATGAATGGCGTGCACTGAGCCAAGGTGCGACTGATATTCTTGAAAAACTTGAAGAGCGTGAACGTGAACGCACAGGTATTAGTACGCTTAAAATTGGCTATAACAAAGTACATGGTTTTTTTATTGAAGTTAGCCGTGCCAATTCACATTTAGTGCCTGCGGATTATATTCGTCGCCAAACGCTTAAAAACAATGAACGTTACATCATTCCAGAGCTAAAGGAGCACGAAGATAAAGTACTGGGTAGCCAATCAAAAGCATTAGCCCTTGAAAAGCAACTTTACGAGCAGTTATTTGAATTTATTGCCCCGCATATCGAGCAGCTACAAACCATGGCTGCTGTGTTAGCTGATTTAGATGTATTAAATAACTTAGCAGAACGTGCACAAGCACTTAATTACGCTAAACCAACACTTTGCGATAACGACAATATTAGCATTAAGCAAGGCCGCCACCCTGTTGTTGAGCAGGTCATGAAAGACCCGTTTATTGCCAACCCAGTAGAGCTCAATAATGACCGTAAAATGCTAATCATTACGGGTCCAAATATGGGTGGTAAATCAACTTATATGCGCCAAACCGCGCTTATCGTACTAATGGCACATATAGGCTCTTACGTACCGGCAGATAGCGCCGAAATCGGTAACATTGACCGTATATTCACACGTATTGGCGCAAGTGATGATCTGGCATCTGGGCGCTCGACCTTTATGGTTGAGATGACAGAAACAGCCACAATTTTGAATAATGCTACCGCACAATCGTTGGTGCTGATGGATGAAATTGGTCGTGGTACGTCAACCTATGATGGCTTGTCACTCGCTTATGCTACTGCAGACTATTTAGCCTCAAAGATTGCAGCTAAAACCCTATTTGCAACTCATTACTTTGAATTAACAGAACTTGCTGAACAGCAACAAGGACTGGTTAATGTGCATTTAGATGCCATTGAGCACAACGACACCATTGCCTTTATGCACACAGTACTTGAAGGGGCTGCAAGTAAGAGCTTTGGCTTGCAAGTTGCTGCACTTGCCGGTGTGCCAAAAGCGGTGATTCAACAGGCAAAACAAAAGCTAAAAATGCTCGAAAATCACCAGCCGGTCACAGCTCCTGTGCAGCAACAGCAAGCACTGGCTTTTGATAATGAGCCATCAGAGCTTGAATTAACTTTACAGCAGCTTGATCCTGACAGCCTCACACCAAGGCAAGCACATCAGCTGTTATATCAGTTAAAAGATTTACTTTAATTACACAATAAAAAAGCTGACGTTACGTCAGCTTTTTTGTGTGTTCTGAACCCGTAGGTTCTATACCCTTTATCAGGTATGCATTGTTGTCAAATTAAGTGAATTGGTCGAACAGGCTATCAGTGCTTAAACCTTCGTGTTGCAAAATATCTTTTAAGCGACGTAATGCTTCTACTTGAATTTGTCTTACACGCTCACGTGTTAAGCCAATTTCACGACCAACATCTTCAAGCGTTGATGGCTCGTAGCCAAGTAAACCAAAGCGGCGTGCTAATACTTCGCGTTGTTTTGGGTTTAATTCACCAAGCCAATCAACTATATGCTTATTGATATCATTATTTTGTACTTCGCCCTCAGGGCCTGAGCCTTTTTCGTCAGCAATAATATCGAGTAAGGCTTTATCATTCTCGCCACCAATTGGTGTATCAACTGAGGTGATTTTCTCGTTTAGACGCAGCATTTTTGTTACGTCTTCAACAGGTTTATCTAAACACTCTGCAATTTCTTCTGCTGTTGGTTCGTGGTCTAGCTTTTGCGTTAATTCTCGTGCGGTTCTTAAATAAACGTTTAGCTCTTTAACAACATGAATTGGTAAGCGAATAGTACGGGTTTGATTCATGATGGCACGTTCAATAGTTTGACGAATCCACCAGGTTGCGTAAGTTGAAAAACGGAAACCACGTTCTGGATCAAATTTTTCAACGGCTCGGATAAGACCAAGATTACCTTCTTCAATTAGATCAAGTAATGCAAGGCCACGATTGTTATAGCGACGAGCAATTTTCACCACTAAACGTAAATTACTTTCGATCATTCGTTTACGAGAGGCTTCACAACCTTTCAACGCCTTACGAGCAAAGTATACTTCTTCTTCTGCACTGAGCAGAGGAGAGAAACCAATTTCACCGAGATATAGTTGCGTTGCATCTAAATTCTTGGCGACTTCATCCTTTGCAAAAATATCTTCTTCGTTATCCACTTCCTCTAGTAAATCAGAAGATTCTTCTTCGACTACTGTATCGTCAAATTTATCGTCAATCGTTTCTGTTGTTTTCTCAAGTTTTGCTGTGTGACCCATAAGCGTCCTCCCGAGCAAATATGTGATTGAGCTAAATCACTTTATCAATACCCGTGGCTAAGGTAGATATTTAGCAGGGTTGACTGCTTTTCCTCGATAACGAATTTCAAATCTCAAAGCCGTTACTGAAGAGTCGGAACTGCCAATTTCTGCTATTTTCTGACCCGCCTTTACTTCCTGTTTTTCCTTTACGAGCAACTTGGAGTTGTGCGCGTAGGCACTTAGGTAATCATCATTATGTTTCAAAATAATTAAATTACCGTATCCCCTTAATGCGTTGCCAGCATAAACCACCGTTCCGTGTGCAGCAGCTAAAACAGATGCCCCTTTTTTATTAGCGATTTGTAAACCTTTATAACCATTTTCTTTAGTAGAAAAACGGCGAGTGACCTTACCTTGAGCGGGCCAACTCCATATTACTTTCGTACTAGATTTACTACTTCTTACACTAACTTTTTTGTTGGCTTGTTTTTGAACATACTCTCGTTGTTTTGGCTGATCAAGCTCTTTTTTTAATTTTTTGTTATTTTTTTGTTTCGAAACAGTAGACTTTTTACTCCATTTCGTATATTTTTTCGTCTTTTTTGGTTTTTCCGCTGCTTTTTTGAGCAAAATACGTTGTCCAGGGTAAATTGTATAAGGTGCTGGAATACGGTTTATTTTTGCCAAAGAACGGAAATCTTTCTGAGCGCTAAACGCAATTGAGTACAACGTATCGCCTTTTTGTACTCGATAACTTGAGCCCGTGATAATCACTTTACGGGTAGTGGGATTAACTTGATTATCTAAACTACTGACCGGCGCGGGCGCATTGCGAGAGGAGCAACCAAAGAGCAAAATACTAAGAAACAAAGCAACATAGACTGTTAAATGCTTTCTCACCGTAAAATGCTCCTTGAAATGCTAATTAAAGGTTTTAAGTGCTATCGCAATAAAAAGTATGCAACCACAACTAAAATAACTAAACCCCAGCCAAGTGCTTCAACATATTGACGTAATTTTTGCTCCATTTTAACCCCACCCCACTTCATTAAAGCGGAAACCAAGAAGAATCGTGCACCACGACCAATGGCTGAGGCAATTAAAAAGGGCAAAAAGGCCATCTGCATTAGACCTGCTCCGATCGTAAATACCTTATAGGGGATAGGCGAAAATCCAGCGATAAATACAACCCAAACACCATAGGTATCAAACCAACTAAGTGCTAAGTCGAACTTTGCTTGCCAGCCCATTTGAGCAATAAAAGGCTCTACAACAGGCTCAAATAGCCAATAACCTAAAAGATAACCTAAAACACCACCAATGACAGATGCAATGGTAGTAAAGCTTGCAAAACGCCATGCTTTGCTTGGTTGTGCAAGCGACATTGGCGCCAGCATGACATCGGGCGGCACCGGAAAGAAAACAGATTCGGCAAAGCTCATCCCTGCTAAATAGCGCTCTGCGTGGCGGTGCTTCGCCCACACAAGTGCCATATCATATAACTTAGTAAATAACTTCAAAGTATGACGTCCTATTCAATGTCACCAGGTACCAAAGGTACAAATCGTACTGGTGCAACTACATGTTCACTAAATGTATCGCCGTTTCTGACAACCATCATTAATTGTTGGTCTTGCTCGCCCACAGGGGCAATCATGACTCCGCCATCAGCTAACTGTGCTAATAACCCTTTTGGCATTGTTGCAGCCGCAGCTGTCACAATGATGCCTGAAAATGGTGCTTGAGACTGCCAACCTTGCCAGCCGTCACCATGTTTCATTGTTACATTATATAAATCGAGTTTGTGTAAACGCCGTTTTGCTTGCCATTGCAGTGCTTTAATTCGCTCAACAGAACAAACTTTGCTAAATGTTTTGGCAAGTATCGCTGTTTGATAACCAGAGCCCGTTCCTATTTCAAGCACTTTGTCTTTAACGCCAGCCAAACGTAACAGCTCGGTCATCCGTGCAACAATATACGGTTGTGAGATAGTCTGCCCTTGGCCAATGGGTAATGCGGTATTCTGATACGCTTTGTGCTGCAATACATCATCAACAAATAAGTGTCTGGGTGTTGTTGCTATTGCTTCAAGTACGATAGAGTCCTCTACCCCTTCTCGCTTTAATAATTCAGCCAACGCTAATGCACTGCGATTATAATTAGTCAGCACTATTAATCTCCATATTTGCCAACCAGCTATCAACAGCTTGCAAGCTTTCTTTCGCTGTCATATCAACGCTTAATGGTGTCACCGATGCATAACCATTGTTGATGGCATAAAAGTCAGTGCCTTCACCTGCATCGCTTTCAGCGCCTAACGTACCATACCAATATATATCACGGCCCCAAGGGTCTTGCTGCTTAGTCATAGTTTCAGCTTTATGGCGAGAACCCAAACGCGTCACCTTCACACCTTTTAATTCTGTTAGAGGAATATCGGGAACGTTCAGATTAATTATTTGATCTTTTGGTAATGGATGAGAAGCCAGCTCTTTAATAATGCTCACGGCAACGGCCGCTGCTGTTTCAAAATGGTTGCCTTCTTTAGAACATAACGAAACAGCAATGGCTGGTAATCCTAAATGTCGTCCTTCAGTTGCTGCTGCTACCGTACCAGAATAAAGCGTATCATCACCTAAATTAGCACCATGATTAATACCAGCTACAACTAAGTCAGGCAGCTCGTCAGTGAGCTCATTTACACCTAAATGAACACAATCTGTCGGTGTGCCATTAATCGAAATAAACCCATTGTCTAATGTAGTCGCTCGTAATGGATTCATTAATGTGAGTGAATTACTTGCGCCACTGCAATTGCGATCAGGCGCAACTAAGGTTACCTCTGCGATTTGAATCAAAGCTTGGTGCAAAACTGCAATCCCTTTAGCATTGACCCCATCATCATTACTTAATAAGATTTTCATTTACGCATCCTTTTGTTTTTGTTCTCTGGGGCTTGCATCTTGATAGTCCACCAGCTCCCGTAACAGAGCGGTTGCAAAACAGCCTTTAGGTAAACCAAAGCTGAGCTTCAATGTGCTCTCATCTATGGTTTCTACTGCTAATGAATCGGGTATTAAGCGTAACATTCTACGCTCATTCTTTAGACCTAATTCAGCAAGCCCATCAATCCACGACTGATAAGGTGTAAGCCATTTTTTTTCAGTCTCGGTCAGGCCTTTTTCACCTTTACCTACCATAGGCGCCGACATGACAATATCACCAGATGCTAAGCGTGCAATATTGTCATCGCTTATGTTGTCTTCAAAAAAAGCATTACTGCCGCTAAGCATAAACACTTCGCGATGCATTGTTTTAGCAAGGCCATGCTCAGCAACACGCATACTCACTATTTCGTTAAACACATAAGAACGCGCAGCTGAAATCACTAAGCCACGCAGTTTTTTATCGCGGATACGCTCTCCGGCAAACATGCGCTTTGCCATTTCAAGGTTGTGACCACCATGCCCAAAGCGCTGCTCACCAAAATAATTAGGTACGCCTGCGCGCACAGCATTGATACGACACAAAATATCCAGCGGCTCAGTCACATTACGTAACGTAATAGTAAAGCGATTGCCTTTATGACAGCCGGTTCTGAGCTTACGGTTATGGCGCTGTTGCGATATTACAAAAAACTGCTCGTTATTCAGATCACTAAATTCTATGTGCTTTTTAATTGGCACTGGCACGCTAAACCACTGGGTACAAACACCATGGCGATCTTTTAGACCCGCATAGCTTACATCGCGCGGTGATACACCTGCTTTTTCGGCAATGCGTTTAGCAATAAACTGAGTATTTTCGCCTTTTTTTACAACCTGTAAGCAAACATGTTCACCAGAACCTGTAAACTCAATACCCAAGTCTTCATCAACCATAAAATCTTCAGCAAACGTTTTAAAGTCAGCCTTAGAAAGAGGTTTACCATACAGGTAGTTTAACTCGCTCATGAATTGTGTTTACTCATAATAACGACTGCGTGGCTTGAGATGCCCTCTTTGCGTCCTTCAAAACCTAACTTTTCGGTGGTTGTCGCTTTCACATTAACCTGCGAAATGTCAGCCTCTAAATCTGCTGCTAAGTTTTCACGCATTGCTTGTATATGTGGCAGCATTTTTGGCGCTTGTGCAACAATCGTGACATCGGCATTGCCAAGTACGTACCCTTGCTGTTTAGCAAGCCCAACCACATGGCGTAATAAAATACGACTGTCGATGTTTTCGTATTCACTGGCTGTATCAGGAAAGTGCTTACCAATGTCACCCATAGCCAAAGAACCTAATATCGCATCACACAATGCATGAATAGCCACATCACCGTCTGAATGTGCTAAGAACCCTTGTGGGTAATCAATTTTTTCACCACAAATAACCAGCGGGCCTTCGCCGCCAAATTTATGAACATCAAAGCCATGGCCAATTCGAATCATGGGGTACTCTCATTTTGTTGTTTATTTAGTAGGAACTCAGCTAAATCTAAGTCTTCTGGCGTGGTGATCTTAATATTGTCGCTACGACCTGGCACCAATTTAACAGGCTGCTTAGCCCACTCCATTGCAGATGCTTCATCCGTGATGGTTACACCATTTTTAAGCGCATTTGTAAGGGCATCTGTCAGCGCTTGATAAGGGAAGAACTGGGGGGTAAGTGCCTGCCATAAATCATCACGCGGCACTGTTTGCTTACAATGCGTCTCACCACGCTTTATGGTGTCTTTTACTTTAGAGGCTAAAATACCGCCTTCATTCGTAGCAACACAGTCTGCAATTAAGCGCTCTATATCAGTCAAACATACCAGCGGCCTTGCAGCATCATGCACCAAAACCCAATCAGGAGGATTATCAGCAAGTGATAACAAGGCATTCAACACTGAGTCAGCGCGCTCTTTCCCCCCTGTTACTCGCTCTATACGGTTATCAATGTGCGGTAAATCAGCAAAATAGCCGTCACCATCGCTGATTGCGACTTTAATAGTGTGAAGGAGGTTAAGTTCAGCAAGCTTGCTAAGGGTATGTTCTAAAATCGTTTTGCCAGCAAGTTCAATATATTGCTTAGGCGTGGAATGTTGCATGCGGCTACCAACCCCTGCGGCAGGGACTATAGCGGTAATTATTTGCTTATCTTTCATTATTTTGTTGTCTAGGTAACACTCGAATAAATGTTTCACCTGGTTTAATCATTCCTAACTCATTCCTTGCACGTTCTTCAATTCCCTCTTGGCCGAGCTTTAAATCTTTTATATCAGCTTTAAGTACTTTATTTCGCTTCAAAAGCTTGGCATTGGTATCTTGATGAGACGTAACCGCTTGCTTAAGGCGAGTGTAATCCTGTACCCCATTATGTCCAAACCATAAACGGTACTGAATAAATAGCGCCAAACATAACAAGGCGAATTGAAAAACCCGCATTGAACACTCCTTCGCGGTTAAATTAAGTCTTTGGGCGCTTTAGGTTGCGCCAATTTATATTGCTTGCTAATAGCATTTCTCTTAAAGATAAACGCTTAGGTGTTACTCGTTTATTAAAATGCCATTGGTGACCACAGCACGCCGCTATCATTATCGTTTTTGAAGGCTTTAATAATTGAGCGTGCGTGTCTTCCAATGACTCACCCGAATGATTAAACCAGCCAAGCTCATTGCAATGTACCTTATTGTCGCTTACTTGATCTAAGCTGTCTATGCGAACTGTGGTACATTGACCGTCATTAATTAACACGGGAACAATTAACCCGCGCTTAGCGTATTGACTAAAAAAACGCGCTGACTCATTTTTACTATGCACAGGAGGCTGCGTTTTTTGCTTCTCGAGCCAACTACCATTTTGTGAATCAAGTTGTAGAGGCGCATCCCCACTCACAATTCGTATAGCAAGCCGTTCAATATAAAAAGGTAAACTGGCTAATAGTCGTCTTAATCTTGCCGCATCTGGCTCTTCAACTAAACGTGGAATTTCACGCGCATAAAAAGCATTACACAACTGAGCATACAAAGCCCGCTCGGCATCAGTTTGCCAAATTTCGGCTTGTTGTAACGATTTGCTCTTAGAGTTTGAAGTTGACAATGCGCGCTCTTATAAAACAATTGCTTGACTGTTTTATAGCATAGAGCGTTAATTGAGCGCTACTTTACTGCGCCTTTTTTACCCAGTTTGGCATTACCTGACTCTAAAAACTGCACAACAGCATCGCGTTTTTTGCCCATTAACAAACTGCCATCAGCTAAAAACATGAAGTTTTGCCAACAACGTTTAAAGACAGCAAAACTAGTTTCGATGATATTGTCGCGTGCCATACAAAAATACACTGTCGTGTTTGCTTCCCAATCAAGGTGCGCCAAAATAGCCTCGGGGAGTTGCTCTTCGCCGGCTTCCCATGCGTTTTCCCAATTAAGTGTCTCGATAAAGCTCTCTTCTTTGCCACACCAATCTGTTTTATCAAAAAAATCTGGGTGGTCATGCTCGCGGCTGACCATGGTAGTCCAAAGCACAGCAGCGCGTTCACTTGTCATTGGCTTAATTTGCAGTGCATCATCTGCGCTGATAGGCATGTCTTTATGGCGAAAAACCCATGCTTTCTTGTATTCATCTAACGAAATATAATTCATAGTGTTGGCGATTTATTTAGCATTAAAAAGTGCAAAACGTAATTATACAAGAGATCAAAACATGACTACAGCAATAAAACCTCATCCTCTCAAATCAGGTATATATCAACACTACAAAGGCCCAAAATACAAAGTTGAGTATGTTGCCACCCACAGTGAAACCGAAGAACAACTTGTTATTTACCAAGCACTGTATGGTGAGTTTGGTATGTGGGCACGCCCACTTAGTATGTTTTTAGAAACCGTTGAAATCGATGGCAAAACTGTGCCGCGTTTTGCATACCTTTCAGACACAGAATAACTATGGCATCATAACGTTATTAATCACTGCTCAGACCAGATAAGGTGACATCGTGCTTTTTAATTCAACCGATAACTACATTGCAAGTTCTGCTTTAAAACAAGCCGTTAACGCGGCCATATTGCTCGAAAAACCGCTGTTGATAAAAGGCGAGCCAGGCACGGGTAAAACCATGCTGGCCGAGGAGCTTGCAAAAAGCTTAGACACCACCCTCATTCAATGGCACATCAAATCAACCACTAAAGCGCAGCAAGGCCTTTATGAGTATGATGCGGTATCACGTCTACGCGACAGTCAGTTAGGCGATGAGCGAGTGCACGATATCAGCAACTACATTGTTAAAGGAAAACTATGGCAAGCCTTTACCTATGGTGAGCAACATAATAAACGCCCAGTGCTACTGATTGATGAAATCGATAAAGCCGATATCGAATTTCCCAACGACTTGTTATTAGAGCTCGATAAAATGGAGTTTCATGTTTATGAAACCGGTGAGCGCGTTATTGCTAAGCAACGTCCGATTGTGATCATCACGTCGAATAACGAAAAAGAGCTACCAGATGCTTTTTTACGTCGTTGTTTTTTCCACTACATTGATTTTCCAAGTAGTGAAGAAATGGCACAAATTATCGATGTGCATCACCCTCACGTTAAACAAGATTTAGTACGCCAAGCACTCGAAGTATTCTTTAACCTGCGCGATGTGAACGGCATTAAGAAAAAACCATCAACAAGTGAATTACTTGATTGGTTAAAACTGCTGATGGCTGAAGATATTGACGCTAAAACACTGCACGACAAGAGCCAAAAAGGCGGCTTAATGCCGATGTTTGGGGCGTTATTAAAGAACGAGCAAGACATTAGCTTAATCGAAAAACTTGCGTTTATGAGCCGCCGTTAAGATGTTAATTGCGTTTTTCTTTAAGCTTCGCGAATATCGCTTACCAGTTAGTTTGCGAGAACTACTTGATTTAATCAATGCGCTCAAGCAAGGGGTTATTTTTGCCGATGTTGACGCGTTTTATTACTTAGCGCGTACCATCATGGTGAAAGATGAAACCCATTTTGATCGCTTTGATAAAGCCTTTGCTGATTACTTTAGCGGAGTCGCCGACCTTGATCTGCTCGAAAGCTTAAAACAGCAACATGCATTGCCTGACGATTGGCTACGCAAAGAGTTTGAAAAGCACTTAAGCGACGAAGAAAAAGCGCAATTACATGCCATGGGTGGCCTTGACAAACTTATGGAAACCCTCAAGCAACGCCTTGAAGAACAGCAAAAACGCCATGCAGGCGGCAACAAGTGGGTTGGCACAGGTGGCACTTCGCCATTTGGCGCCTATGGTTATAACCCTGAAGGTGTGCGCATTGGTCAAGACGGTAACCGACATCGCCGTGCGGTAAAAGTATGGGATAAACGTAGCTACCGTAACCTCGATAGTGACCGTGAAATCGGCTCGCGCACCATTAAACTTGCCCTTAAAAAGCTGCGTAAATTTGCCCGCACTGGCGCTAGCGATACACTGGATTTAACCGAAACCATCCGCGCAACCGCAAAGCAAGGCGGCATGCTCGATGTAAAAATGGCACCAGAGCGCCACAATGCGGTAAAAGTGTTGATGCTGTTTGATATAGGTGGCTCAATGGATGATTACATTCATACTTGCGAAGAGTTATTTAGCGCCGCCCACAGCGAGTTTAAACACCTTGAATTTTACTATTTTCATAACTGTTTGTATGAGCATGTTTGGCAAGACAACGAACGTCGTCACTCAAACGTAATTGATACCATGACCCTGATTAACAAGTTCACCAGCGATTACAAGGTCATTTTTGTTGGCGATGCCACTATGGGCCCCTATGAAATCGCCTACCCTGGGGGCAGTGTCGAGCATTGGAATGAAGAGCCAGGCAGTGCTTGGCTAAACCGTATCACCAACCATTTTGATAAAGTCGCTTGGCTCAACCCACAACCCGTTGAACACTGGCGTTATTATCAATCAATTGATTTTATAAAGCAGTTAATGGACAACCGCATGTACCCACTCACGCTAGATGGGATTAGTAATGCAATTAGGGAATTGAGTTAAGGCTGTGAATTTTTGTTTAGCGTTCAACGCTAACCTTATGATAGGCCTTATATCTTATACTCTTGATAATTAAACTTAACTTGAATTCTTAAGAAAAAACTAACTGGTGGTTTAATGTTAATCAAAATGTTTCACAAAAATACTCGTCCTCAATAAATGTATCATCCATATCTCCATCACCGTCTAAATCATATTCGTATAAGACTAAGCCACATGTTTCACCAAAATCGTTTTCATATTCCCCCCAATAAAAATAATCAGCATTTAGATCTCTCTCATAAGCATTCATCCAATCATCAACCTCTTCATACCAATCCGCTAAGTCATCTTCTACTGAGTCGTCATCTTCGTCATCACTATTAAAAAGTCTGCTGTTATATTGGATGTAGGAGATTTGGTTATGCCTTTTTTCATTTTGTGAAAAAGCGGAGTGGTTATTAACCAGTTGTTTTTCAACAAGGTGCATGATGTTATCGAGGTTATTAATTTTAGGATCTAATAACTCAGGAGTGATCAATGCTACTTTAACTATTGTTTTATTTACGTAGTTTTGTATTAGCTTTTTAGGGTCCGAACTGGTTCCTAAAAAAGACTTTTCATGGATTGCTACTTTTGCTAAGTGATAATTAGTACCATCAAAGTACACATATGAATCTTTTTCACGGCTTAAACGCAACCTTATTTTTAAAGAAATCACAGCCGCCTTTTGCTCATCAGTTTTAGCGCGTGATAAAACATAAAAGTACCTATCACTATCTGCTAACCCTGATTCCGATATGTTATCTATTTGGGATATCGCTTCTACAGCAGGGCTAACTCGCCAATAGCTATTACCCAGTAAATGCACCCCTTTTCCCGTTCCTTCTTTAATTACAATTCCACTTTGTGAATTGACAGTATTCATCGTTTTTACTGTTACGTTCGGATCATATTGCATTGGCTCGTTAAACAATTGTGCCATCCACTTAGGTGCATGATAAGTTGAAGAGGTTCGCTCAAGCTCCTCGCTTGCTGAAGATACAAAAGATATTGATAGACATAGAATAAATAAAATTTTTGAAGAAATAGACATAACAATTTTCCCTTTGACAAGATTGAGTAGAACCCAGACATTAGCTTCATTTACTTTAAATAAAAACGATCTGAATATCTTTTTTATATCTATTTTATGTACTTTTGTACCTTTTAACAGGCCTAAACACAAAGCTTCCAAACAACTTATTAGAACTGGATAATTAATTTGCAACGGCCATCATGACTTTATAAAACAGTTTATACACAACGCCATATATGCACCCTAGCTAAGATCAGTACTGCGGTAAGGGAGTTGAATTAAAATTGTAGGCGCGATTTTACATCGCGCAAACTTTACTAATAACTTAAGGCTTACGACAGTTTCACCGTTGGGTTTCGCTTCGCTCAAACCAACCTACATTACCTTCCAAACCAAAAACACCAGCGCAAAGCCCACCAAATAAGCTAAGCCTAACCAGCTCAATATGCGAAGTAAGGTTGAGTGATGAATACTGGCTTCTGAGCGAACTAAACTAAAGTTCAGCCACGCAAAGACAGGGGTCGTGACAAAAGCGAGGGTCATTGCAAAGGTAAGCATAGGCCCAAGGGCTGATTTAAAGAATAAAATCACTGCCATGCCAGCAAATGCTTGTAATAATAGCCACATATTCAAGCTATTTTTTGACTGTTTAACGGGTAGCAATTTATGCGACTCATTTAATGTTCTGGCGTAGCCGTCAAGTACCGTCAGCGTGGTACCAAACATACATAAAAAAGCGATACCTGAAACCAGCGGCCTTGCCCACTCCCCCATGGTGAGTGCATACATATCAATCAACTGTTTGGCAAACGCCACGCCACCTAATTGAACTGCCTGCACGTGACCATATTGCACCAACACACCTAATGAAAAAAACACTAATGCAAGTGCTGCGGTAAGCCAGTAACCCAAATTAAAATCAAACAAGCCTTGTTGTTTAGTCACCGCTTGTTGATGTTGCTTTTCTTTTAGCCATAACGAGCTAATCGCTGAAATTTCGATGGGTGCCGGCATCCAGCCCATAAGTGCCACCATAAAGCCAAGCATGGCAAGTTCATAAGGCGATGGGCCCACATAGTCAGCAGGCGCCACTGCTGCATGGTTTATAGCACCATTGTTAATAGCTACAATCAACGCAGCCACGGTTGTTACAGTAAGCAGCCCCATAATAAGCTTTGAAACATTATCGAGCGCCTTAAAGTGCCCCAATAACAAAATAAGCAAGCACACAGCCAAAATTAGCCAGCACAGCAGTGTAACTGAAATACTTATAGGTAACGCGTAGTGCAATAAGCTGGCCGTTAATAGTAATACCCCTGCGGTATTCACCACAGCCGCGACAATATTCAGCGCAATAAAACTATAAAAGTAGCCTGGCCCTTTTTGCTTATAACCCTCAACTAAACTTTGTTTAGTGGCTAAGGTGTATTCCATACCAAATCGAAAAAATGGGTACTTTAATACATTTACTACAATGATTAGCCAAAATAGCTGCCAACCAAATAATGATCCCGCTTGTGTTGACGCCACTAAATGCGAGCCACCAATTGCCGCTGTAGCCATTAAAATACCCGGCCCTAAAGCATTTAATTTAGATTGCCAATTTGATACTACTAATTGCATACGCTTTATGTGTTTTATTCTTAGTTACAAGCAACTTACAGCGTTTTAGATGAGATTGGAAGTTGGATAAGGTAGAAAGTAAAAACCAAAAAAGCCAATCGCTGTGAAGCGGTTGGCTTTTCAATTTTAGTATAGGCTAGCCACTTCAGGCTAGCACATTGTAATTAGCTCAGATCCATTTCTTGAATGATTTCGTGGGCGATTTCCGGCGTGGTACTGACCGGTTTTTCATGTAATTTGGCTTTCATTTGCCCTTTTCGATGTTTAAGTGATGCATCGAGTTTTTTAGCCGCGCTTGCGATAGCCGGATACATCACGTCATCTTCTCCTTTAACCGATAAACGCGTACCTTCATAAGTGGTACTGATCTCAGCTTGATACTTGTGATGTTCTTTTGAAAGAATAATATCGAGTGATATTAATGATGGAAAATGGCTAGCAATTTTCGAGAATTTCTCGTTGATGTGAGCTCTAACAGCCTCAGTAACGTCAACATGATGACCAGAAATATTAATCTTCATAGGGTATCCTTTTTTCTTGTTACCTCACAGTTAGTATTGGGGGCGAATTGAATTAACACAAGCGAAAATTACAGATAATTAGTAATTGATTGTAACCACAGATGATTTAGATCATGCGTTGCAGATAAAATATGCAAAAGCCCGCATCGCACGGGCTTTTCACAGAGGTTAACAACTGCTTATTAAGTGTACGAACAACAGTAATCAGCAAACTCACTCACTTTTACTAAAAAGGTGACATTCGCATCAACCGTAAATGACTCCCCTGCTTGCATTGTTTGCCATTCGCTCTCATTAGGTAATAGCACATGCCAACTGCCGCCGTTAAGTTCCATCAACTCTTTTTTACTCGTAGCAAACTCAAACTCACCCGGTTGCATAAACCCTAAGGTTTTCGTGCTGCCATCAGCAAATACCACAGTACGGCTAGACACTTTACCATCAAAATAAACATTGGCTTTTTTCAGCACACTTACATTATCAAACTGAGACATCCTCACTCCTGTTGTGTTTTGTTATTAAGCTACAGACAGTGCCAGTTGTCGGTTTAGCATTCAAGGGGAGCTGAGTGAGAAATAATCAAGTCCGGTTAGCCGTAGTTAGCCATAAGCCGATCTTCCAAGCATGGTAGGTCGTGCTTAGCGCGAATATCTGTTGTTTTAACTCACTTTAATTTGCGTTCAAAAAATATGGCTTGAATACTTTATGTGCACCTTGCATTCAAGCCTAACTGATACCATAATTAGGTATATATTGGTATTAAGGGCTATGTTATGGCTAAGAACACTAGCATTACTTTGGGTGACCATTTTGACAGTTTTATTGCTAATCAAATCCAAAGCGGTCGCTATGGCTCGGCAAGTGAAGTCATTCGCTCCGCTTTACGTTTACTTGAAACCCAAGAAACTAAAATGGACACTTTACGCCAATTACTTGTTGAAGGTGAAAATAGTGGAGTTGCGGATTATGACCTTGATTCGTTTATCAATGAGTTAGATAACGAAGAGAGAAAATGAAACCCTTTCAGTTAACTAACAAGGCGAAATCTGATTTAAAAGATGTAGCCTTGTTTACCTCTCGACGCTGGGGTCGTGAACAGCGAAATATTTATCTAAAACAATTTGATGATTCATTCTGGCTGTTAGCCGAAAACCCTGACATTGGTAAAACCTGTGACGAAATTCGCGATGGCTATAGGAAATTCCCACAAGGAAGCCACGTAATCTTTTATCGTCAAATCGGCAGTCAAAATATAGAGATTATCCGTATTCTCCACAAAAGTATGGATGTGAATCCAATTTTTGGCGCATAACGCCTCATTTAACAGGCTCGAATCTAACTTCTGGTATTCAACCAAAAAACATAACTTTTCGCGCGAAATAAATTTCACGCCTACGGTAAGCTGTGTTTTGACTTATAGCTTAAAACTTTAGGCTTGCAGCTAAAACTGACAGCTTCGAGTCGGTTTGGATTTCACCTCGCTCACCAAACCGCCATAAAAAAGCCCGCGCTGTGGTTATACAGCGCGGGCTTTTAAATTTAGCGGCTAAAGCTTAGAACAAAGCGTTTGCTTTGTTTACGATGTTTTCAACAGTGAAACCAAAGTGCTTGAATAACTCGCCTGCTGGTGCAGACTCACCGAAGGTCGTCATACCAACTACTGCGCCGTTTAGGCCTACATATTTGTACCAGTAGTCTGCGATGCCCGCTTCGATTGCTACGCGACGTGTAACGCTTGCTGGTAGTACGCTTTCTTTATAGGCAGCGTCTTGCTCATCAAATAAATCAGTTGAAGGCATAGATACCACGCGTACTTTTTTACCTTGTGAACGTAGCTCTGTTGCAGCATCTTGTGCAAGCTGTACTTCAGAACCTGTTGCGATAAGGATAAGCTCTGGCTCTCCGTCACAGCTAAGCACGTAACCACCTTTTTTCACGTCGCTTAACTGCTGTGCAGTACGCGTTTGTTGCTCAAGGCCTTGACGAGTGAAAATCAGTGATGTTGGGCCGTCTTTACGCTCAATCGCTTGTTGCCATGCAATCGCAGACTCAACTTGGTCACATGGACGCCAGTTAACAAGGTTTGGCGTTAAACGCATGCTAGCAATTTGCTCTACCGGTTGGTGCGTCGGACCATCTTCACCTAGACCGATTGAATCGTGCGTATAAACGAAGATGCTTGGCTGCTTCATCAATGCGGCCATACGAACTGCGTTACGTGCATATTCCATAAACATTAAGAATGTAGCACCGTAAGAAATAAAGCCTTTGTGCAGTGCAATACCGTTCATAATTGCCGACATACCAAATTCACGTACACCGTAGAAAATGTAGTTACCACTTGCATCGTTTGCTTCTAAGCCTTTTGAGCCATCCCAAAGTGTTAAGTTAGAACCCGCAAGGTCAGCAGAGCCGCCCATGAATTCTGGTAATAATGGGCCAAATGCGTTTAATGCATTTTGTGATGCTTTACGTGTTGCTGGGTTTGCTGGGTTTGCTTGCAGCTCTTCGATGTAAGCTTGTGACTTTTCAGCCCAATCAGCTGGTAACTCACCGTTGGTACGACGTTTAAACTCAGCAGCAAGTTCAGGGTGTGCACTTGCGTAAGCGGCAAACTTTTCGTCCCAGCTTGCTTCTAGTTGCTTACCTTTTTCTTTGCCATCCCACTCGCTGTAAATATCAGCAGGGATTTCAAATGCCTCGCCAGTCCAACCTAAGAACTCACGAGATGCTTTAATTTCATCTTCACCGAGTGGTGCACCATGGCAGTCATGGCTACCTGATTTATTCGGTGAACCATAACCAATCACTGTTTTACAACAAATAAGTGATGGTTTATCGGTGATGCTACGCGCTTCTTCGATAGCGGCGCGAATTGCATCAGGGTTGTGCCCATCAACATCGCTAACTACGTGCCAGCCGTATGCTTTGAAGCGCGCTGGTGTGTCATCGCTGAACCAACCTTCTACTTCACCATCAATTGAGATGCCGTTGTCATCCCAAAACGCAACAAGTTTACCTAGGCCTAATGTACCCGCTAATGAACAAGCTTCGTGTGAAATACCTTCCATTAAACAGCCGTCGCCCATGAACGCATAGGTGAAGTGGTCAACAATATCGTGGCCTTCACGGTTAAACTGTGCAGCAAGTGCTTTTTCGGCAATCGCCATACCCACTGCATTTGTGATCCCTTGACCTAATGGGCCCGTAGTGGTCTCAATACCTGGTGCATACCCATACTCTGGGTGGCCTGGTGTTTTTGAGTGCATTTGACGGAAGTTTTTAATTTCTTCTAACGGCAGATCATAACCACTTAAATGTAGAAGAGAATAGATCAGCATTGAACCGTGACCATTTGAAAGAATAAATCGATCGCGGTCTGCCCACTCTGGATTCGTTGGGTTGTGCTTTAGATAATCGCGCCATAGTACTTCTGCGATATCTGCCATGCCCATAGGGGCGCCAGGGTGACCAGATTTGGCCTGTTGTACTGCGTCCATTGATAAGACGCGAATAGCATTTGCAAGTTCTTTGCGTGATGGCATGAATTCTCCTACCTTTATGTATTTGCGCTGGTTGTGTGTAAGACACCATTCTTACTTAATGTAAGGGTACAGTGCAATTAAAAATCCGTATTAAATGCACCTATTATTACTGTTTATTAAGAACGAAATGTTATTAGTAATTTTAAATAGACGTCTAGGCGTAAAATTACTATGCAAACATATTTGTTTTAGATAAAATACGCCCCTTAATTTTTTAGCGCTATTACCGACGTATGTGAAGCGCAATATTTGTGAGCAGAAATACAATGGCAAAACATTTATTTACTTCTGAATCAGTTTCTGAAGGTCATCCGGATAAAATCGCGGACCAAATCTCTGACGCGGTTCTAGATGCTATTTTAGAGCAAGATTCTCATGCCCGTGTTGCATGTGAGACTTACGTTAAAACCGGTATGGTGATGGTGGGTGGTGAAATCACTACTAGCGCTTGGGTTGATATCGAAGAAATCACACGTAAAACAGTACGTGAAATCGGTTACACACACTCAGACATGGGATTCGATGCTGACTCGTGTGCAATCCTAAACACAATCGGTAAACAATCTCCAGATATCAACCAAGGTGTTGACCGTGCTCGCCCTGAAGAGCAAGGCGCTGGTGACCAAGGTTTAATGTTTGGTTATGCATGTAACGAAACTGACGTGTTAATGCCTGCACCAATCACGTATTCACACCGTTTAGTTCAGCGCCAGGCTGAAGTTCGTAAAAGCGGTGAGCTTAACTGGTTACGCCCAGATGCAAAATCTCAAGTAACGTTTGCATACGAAAATGGCAAGCCTGTTGGTATTGATGCTGTTGTTCTTTCAACTCAACACTGTGATTCAATCTCACAAAACGACTTAGTTGAAGCGGTAATGGAAACGATCATCAAGCCAGTTCTTCCTGCTGAGCTTATCTCAAGCGCGACTAAGTTTTTCATCAACCCAACTGGCCGTTTCGTAATCGGTGGCCCAATGGGTGACTGTGGTCTGACAGGTCGTAAAATCATCGTTGATACATACGGTGGTATGGCTCGTCACGGTGGTGGTGCTTTCTCTGGTAAAGATCCATCAAAAGTTGACCGCTCAGCTGCATACGCTGCACGTTACGTTGCTAAAAACGTAGTTGCTGCTGGCCTTGCTGACAAGTGTGAGCTACAAGTTTCTTACGCTATCGGTGTTGCAGAGCCAACATCTATCAGCATCGAGACATTTGGCACAGGTAAATTAGAAGAAGCGCGTCTAATCGAATTAGTACGTGAGCACTTCGACCTTCGCCCATATGGCTTAATCCAAATGCTTGACCTTGAGCGTCCTATTTATCAACCGACAGCGGCTTACGGTCACTTCGGTCGTGAAGAGTTCCCTTGGGAGCGCACAGACAAAGCAGATGCACTTCGCGCAGCTGCTGGCCTGTAATAGGTCATATAAGATGAAAAAGCGCCTTTTGGCGCTTTTTTTGTTTAAAACTGCATCATTATCTTTTCATAAATTGCCACTGCCCAAACCAGTAGCAAAATAATTAATGCCAACGTCACTGCCGCCGAGGCCATATCTTTAGCTCGCCCCGACAATACATGGTACTCAATACCGACTCTATCAGTCAGCGCCTCTATTGCTGAGTTGAGTAGCTCAACTATCAACAATAATAAGTAAGGAATAAATAACATCAGCCAATGGCTTAATGATTGGGCAAGCAACACTGATAACGGAAATAATACCAGACCTAAATAGGTTTCAGTGCGAAATGCAGATTCTTCTTTAAATGCAGCTTTAAAGCCTTTGATTGAGCATTTGGTGGCTTTTAAAACACGCCCCACCCCAATACCATTTGGTTTGTTCACCAAGGGAATTTTTGGCTCTTTCATTTTCTTCCTACGACTAAATAGACTAATAACTGGTATTTATGCCTTCAAGAAGCACACTTCCCAGGCACGCTTGGTGTGTTTAGGCGCGTAAACCTATTATAGCTGAGCTCCTTACGTAGTGACTGTAAGGTCTTAAACACACTTTTTAATGATACCTTGTTACTCAACCAATGTGGAATAGAACCCGCTGGGTCTGCATAAGCTTGATGACTAACCAGTAAGTCATTTTGCTGATGTGTTAAGCGCCAAAAAGCGGTTAAATCTTTAATACGCACTACACCATTTACTGCCGGTTTTGCATGGGGCTGACTAATAATTTTAAGCTCAGTTTTGTGCTCACTCAGACGGTGGTAACACGAATAGCTAACCAAATCGCGATCTGAAACAGGCCAAGGCGAATTAAAGTGTGTGTATACAAGCGTTTCAGAAGGGCTTAAACGCTCCATTAAGGTGACACTTTTCACATTTTCGAGCCAATTAGGCGCATTGTCGGTATCACTCAATAACGCCATAAAGTCATGGGCTTTCGCATTTTTTACCAGCACCGAGGCGCTTATTTCTATAATACCGTTTTGATGCGTTTTGTAAGTGACGCTTATGCCATCTTGCTGTTTGTAAGTTTGCCATTCGGTTGAGTTAGCAAATGCCGATATACTCAACATCGCTAACCCTATCCATAAGCAAACAGGCACAGGCTTACAACCAATATGGATCAGTATTGAAAGACGCGTGACGGCTTTGCTCCATTGCACTGACCAAAAAGTCAGATTTCTGATCTAACCAAGCCTGAATTTTAGCAAGCTCTTGATCATCCTGACCTGCGCATAGCTGTTTTAAATAATCAAGTGTACTAAGCTCATAAATACCGTGGGAGATATCTAACCATGGAATTCGAAACTCATTTCTATCATCAGTATTAAATAGCGCACCCAAGCAGTTACCACTTAATAGTGAATTTTCAAGGCGAGTTCTAAGTGATAAATAGTCTTTGTCTGTAAACACTTGCTGCTCAGGAATAAGCTCGTGCATATCGTGCCAGTCTTTGGCAAATAAACGCTTAGCGATTTCAGCAACCGGTTTTTCTGCGGCTTGAAACTCCGCTTGGCCCCATGATTTACGCCACTGTTTTTCAATTAGCCATGTTGTAAGTTGCAACAACAAACGATTGTATCGCTTGCTATGAAACAGTTCTTGTACATCTTCAATACTTGGCTGTAATTCTTTTAAATCGTTGATGACTTGAGTCAGCTCAGGGGCGCTATTAATCTTTTTGTAATAGGCATGTCGCTTCGAGGTATAGGTTTTTAGCTGTATAGCATTTTCAACCCAAGCAAGCTCACTTAAAAGCCATTTTAGCTCTACTCGTAATGAGTCCGTATCATCTTTACTGACAATATCATCAAATAACCAAAATGCATGACGGATAAGTCGAATACCATCCGTGACTCGCTTTAAGGTTTTTAAGCTTGGTTTAATGAAGTAACAGGCTTCATGTTTTTGTACAAAACGAATAGCATAGTTAATGCTTGCCACTAATGCTTGTTCTTGTGTCGCGCCACTGTTTAGCGGTACAAAGCCTATCGATTTACTCGCTTTCAAAGGCGTGTTATCAGCAAGGCGGTAACCACGCGCAGCCTTTGAATAAAGTCCTAAGCGCACATGACTTTCACTGACCAGTTTATCAGCTAAAGCAAATAACTCTTGGCGGCTACCTTCTAATAACTCAATTTCAAGCTCAGAAATAAGTTCAACCTGACCAGAGGCCGCTATTTCCCCTTTATCTAACACCACTTCGATTTTAGCGCCGCTATCGGTTTCAATTAACCACGTGCGACGAATAAAGTTAGTGCTAAAAATAGGGTAAAGGTTATCGGCTATCGCATTAACTTGCATTGCGTGAGGCCAGATTGACGCATCAAAGGCCAATAGATCAGGACGATTACCTTCAAGAGGCAAGTTATATTCAGGGCGTTGATGCAACCCCCCCACCACTTCACCGGCTAACTTAATAGTTTGCTCACAGTCTGTATCGCTGCAGCGTGTACGTAAGCCTATATCAAGTGCACGTAACTCACGACTCGGCGTGTCGTAATAGGCATTTTGTAGGCTGCGTGACGGTTTGTTGGTAACGGTTTTTGCAAATTGGGTAATTAATGCGGGGATCAGTGGAACAACGGCATCTGACACCAAAAACTTCAGTTCTATCTCAGTATCCATTCGCTTTGCGGAGTACATTTAAAATAAATAAGTGGTCAAAATAAACAAAGCAGCTACTTAATGCAAATTTTTTCCTGATTTTTGCGATTAAGCTCATACACGGATTACAATATCAGCCTTGCTATTAATAGTTGAAATCCCTACTATCTCTATACATAAAGAAATTATAAATTTAGCCACTTCTCGGCAAGATCACATTAACAAGGTAGATTGATGTTAAAACAGTGTATTTTTGGGTTGCTCCTTGCGGCCACCTCTTTTATTAGCTACGCAGAAGAAGCGCCAAGCAGCAACAACGAAAACACCGCCTACATAGTCGATAACCTGTACACCTTTATGCATTCAGGTCCAAGCAAAAACTACCGTATTTTGGGCTCTGTGGATGCAGGTACACAAGTAGAATTATTATCCGGTGAAGATAATGGCTACTTTAAAATTCGTGATGATAAAGAGCGTGAAGGTTGGGTAGAAGCAAAGTTCATCACTGAAAACGCTGGTATTCATCAACAGTTTCAAGCACTGAATAACGACATGACATTAATGCAAGAGCAGTTACGTCAAGCCGAAATAGAATTACCACAGCTACAAGAGCAAAACCGCTCTCTTAACGAACAAAACCAAGCCCTGACAGCACAAATCGATAAGCTTAAAAATACTATCGAGTCTGAGCGTAATGCTAAACAAGCAGCCAGTGCTAAAGAAAAGCGCCAATTACTTACATATGGCGGCGCAATTGCATTTATCGGCTTATTGTTGGGTATTATTTTAACGATTATGTTGTCTCGCCGTAAACGCTATGACGGCTGGGCTTAGTTCTAAACTTCCCATTTCAGATTAAAAAGAAACCCTGCTTAGCAGGGTTTCTTTTTTTAGACTTAACCACTTTTACTACCAACATTGCTTTAGGGAGATTTTTGCTTAAGTGTATTAAGCACTTCTCGCTTAAGCACTAAAAAGCCCCCTTTATATCCTAAAATAAGTAGCAATAACATCAGCCCCCCTGGTACTAGTACGGCAATAAGTAAGGGGCCTAAAATAAAGCTATAAAAGAAAATACCTGGTAAAAATAATACATAGCCAATAAAGCGTTTTAATATGTCCATGGTGCTAACCTTTTATTAATTGAGCATGCTCATTTTAAACTTGAGCGCGCTCAATTTACAATAGTCTTGATTGAGATTTTTTAAATTTCTGGTTAAATAGCATAAAAATTGGAGTGTGCAGTGACTAAGAAAGAGCAAACAAAACAGCAGATACTAACAGCCTCATGGCAGTTGTTTTCAGAGCAGGGTTATCATCAAACGAGTACGCGAGATATTGCAAAGGCAGCCAATGTTGCCAATGGCACCGTATTTAGTCACTTTGCGACTAAGGTTGCGATACTCAAGTACAGCTTTGAAAATGAACTGACAGACATTCTAAGCGCCGCTGAGAGCTTAGATACCAGTACAACAGCCACAGATAGAATGTACCACTACGCTCGCTTTCTCTATGCTTTTTACTTGGCGAAAAAAGAATTTAGTCGAGAGTTGTTCAAAGAAATTATGTGGCAACAAAATGAACTTGAACCACAACTAAATGCTTTTAAGAAACGCTTGATAAATGATAATGACGCTACCCCTACAGATGCAGATATCATTATTGACCTTTACTTTATGACGCTGATGGAAGGACTCAGTCATGCTGATAGTTCTGTCGATTCAATGCTTGCGACTCTGAAAAGAAAACTCGCTAAAATTAATATCAATTAGGCTGGTAATGGGAAGGCTTATGAGACTACAACATTCGCTGTTTACTCTTATACTGAAGTCTCTTTTTAAAATACAAAAAAGGAAACCACGTAGGTTTCCTTACATTAAATATCGAATCGAAGCCCTGTGTCCTGTTTAATTTTTTCAATCACCATATACGTATGATGTGTGCCAACCCCAGGTATATCGACTAAATCCCCTAAGACTTGGCGATATTCGTCCATATCAGAGACACGCACTTTCAATAGATAGTCATATCCTCCTGCAACCATGTCACATTCAACGACCTGAGGAATATTTAAAATATACTCTCTGAAAACTTTAAAAACAGAGGTGTTAGAAGTAACCAAAGACACCTGCACATGCGCTAATAAGCTTTGATTAAGCTTAGCTTCGTTAAGCTTGGCATAGTAGCCTTCAATATAGCCCTCTTGTTCTAATCGTTTAACACGATCAAGACACGGGCTCGGGCTCAAATTAACCTGTTTTGCGAGGTTTACGTTTGAGATTCTGCCATTTTTTTGCAGAGCGTCTAAAATTGCTAAATCAATGCGATCTAACATGCGTAATCGATTCGGGCTGGTCATAACAGAATTTTATGCGGCTAAGTTCAAGGTATGCCCTGTAAATTATCGTAAATTGAAAAATTTAACCAGCATATTCTGCTGGAATTTAATTAGAATGCACGAATTATATCAATGGTAAGAAATGCTTTTTTGGCGTTTCTAGACTCCACATACCAGAGGGTTACATATGCTATTTAATGGCGATTTGACAACTGAGTGTCCAATAAGACAAAAAATCCGTGATTTCTACCGTATTGACGAAAATGCGGTTATTGATCATATCTTACCGCTGGCTGAAGTAGGCGTAAAAGCACGAAGCCGTGCATGGGAACGTGCCCGTCAAATGGTTTTAAATATCCGTCGCGATCAAGATGGTCAAAGCGGTGTTGACGCACTGTTAAACGAATTCTCACTTTCGACAGAAGAAGGTGTGGTTCTAATGTGTTTAGCTGAAGCACTTTTACGTGTACCAGACAAAGCGACTCAAGACTCACTTATTCGTGACAAACTAGCAAAAGGTGATTGGAGCTCGCATTTAGGTAGCAGCGATTCTTTATTTGTGAACGCATCATCTTGGGGCCTACTAGTAACCGGTAAAATGGTTAACTACAGCGACAAATCGAAAGAACAGCAATTTGGTGTACTTAAGAAAACCATTGGCCGTCTAGGTGAACCCGTTATTCGTAAATCTGTGAACTTCGCGATGAAGATCATGGGTAAGCAGTTCGTAATGGGTCGTACCATTGACGAAGCGATTGAGCGAGCTGCTGATAAAGAACAAAAAGGCTACGTATATTCGTACGATATGCTAGGTGAAGGCGCACGCACTATGAAAGATGCAGAGCGTTACTTCCAAAGCTACATGACTGCTATCCACGCAATTGGTAAAGCAGCAAACGGCCGTGGCCCTATCAAAAGTCCTGGTATCTCTGTGAAAATTTCTGCAATACACCCACGTTATGAGTTCACTCATCGTGAACGTGTGATGGCAGAAATCGTACCTAAGCTAAAAGAACTTGCACTTGCTGCGAAAAGCTACGACATCGGCTTCACTGTTGATGCTGAAGAAGCTGACCGTTTAGATATTTCATTAGATATTATCGAAGCCGTATTCAGCGATGATGAACTAGGTAACTGGAATGGCTTTGGTTTAGCTGTGCAAGCATACCAAAAGCGCGCTATTTTTGTAGTTGAATGGGTTGCTGACCTTGCGCGCCGCGTGGGCCGTAAGCTAATGGTTCGCCTCGTAAAAGGTGCTTATTGGGATACCGAAATCAAAACCACTCAGCAAGATGGTTTAGACCACTTCCCTGTGTTCACACGTAAAGCAACAACAGACGTATCTTACAAAGCATGTGCTATCAAACTACTAGAAGCCCGCGATGTACTTTACCCGCAATTTGCAACACACAATGCTTACACTGCGGCAACGATTTTAGAAGTTGCTAAAGGTGACCACGATGGATTTGAATTCCAGCGTCTGCATGGCATGGGTGAGTCTTTGTTTGACCAAATTGTTGAACAAGAAAAAATTCAGTGTCGTGTATACGCACCGGTAGGCCAACACGAAGACTTACTTGCGTACTTAGTGCGTCGTTTATTAGAAAACGGTGCTAACTCATCATTCGTTAACGCGATTGTTGATACCTCTAAGCCGGTTGAGTCATTACTGCCAGATCCAGTTGAAACTTTGCAAGGTTTACGCAACAAGTTCAATACACAAATTAATATGCCAATTGATTTGTACGGTGACGAACGTGCAAACTCAAAAGGCATGGATTTAACTGATATTAATGTTATTACTCCATTCAAAGAGAACTTAGATGCATGGTTTGAAGAACACCGAATTGAATTAAGCGATGTACCTGAAGGTTCATTGCCAGTGAAAAACCCGGCAAACCACAAAGAAGTTATTGGTCATGTGAAACTTCAAACATCAGAAGATATGACATCACTTCTAGAAAATGCAGAAAAAGCATTTGAGTCATGGTCACAAACACCTGTAAAAGAACGTGCAAACCTGCTTCGCCGTGTTGCTGACATTTTAGAGCGTCACCACGATGAGCTAGTTGCTATTTGTATTAAAGAAGCGGGTAAAGTTGCACAAGATGGTATTGACGAAGTACGCGAAGCCGTTGACTTCTGTCGTTACTACGCTGCACGTGCAGAAGAATTATCACAAGACGAGCGCTTTGAAGCCCGTGGTGTGATCTTATGTATCAGCCCATGGAACTTCCCACTGGCTATCTTCTTAGGTCAAGTTGCTGCTGCTATCGTGACTGGTAACACGGTTATTGCAAAACCAGCTGAGCAAACAAGTTTAATCGCTCTTCGTACGATTGAACTGATGCTTTCTGTTGGCTTACCTGAGCACGTAGTGCAACCTGTTATTGCCCGTGGTAGCGAAGTAGGTAAAACAATTGTACCTGACGAGCGTATTCAAGCGGTTATGTTTACAGGTTCAACTGAAACAGGCACATTAATCTCACAAACACTGGCTGCACGTAACGATATCCAAGTACCGTTAATTGCAGAAACAGGTGGTCAAAACTGTATGATCGTTGACTCAACAGCGCTTCCTGAGCAAGTGGTTGATGATGTGATCAGTTCAGGTTTCCAAAGTGCTGGCCAACGTTGTTCTGCGCTACGTGTATTGTTTATTCAAGAAGACGTTGCTGATGGCATTATTGAGATGATCAAAGGTGCGTTAAAAGAGCTTCATGTTGGTGACCCTTCGCTACTTTCAACCGATATCGGTCCTGTTATCGATGAAAAAGCGTTAAAGAACTTAAATGAACACGTTGAGTATCTTAAAGGCAATGCAACACTTCATTACGAGTGTGCTATTCCTGATAACAACGAGAATGGCGCTTATTTCTTTGCTCCTCGTTTATACGAAATCAAAGACTTATCTGTGCTTAAACGTGAAGTATTTGGTCCATGTGTTCACATCATTCGTTTCAAAGGCTCAGAGCTTGATAATGTGATTGATCAAATCAATGGCACAGGCTACGGCCTGACAATGGGTGTTCACTCACGCATTGAAGAGCGTTGTGAGTACTTAGCAAAGATGTCTCGTGCAGGTAACGTATACATCAACCGTAACATGATCGGTGCAATCGTAGGTGTGCAACCTTTCGGTGGTCGTGGCCTTTCAGGTACTGGCCCTAAAGCAGGTGGCCCTAACTACTTGCAACGTCTTGTGAAAGAGAAAGCGTCACCAGACAACGTACAAATGACGAACCTATCACCTGATGAGCTAGACACTCACCACTATTCAGGTGCGGCTGAGCAAGTTGCTAAGTTAATGGAAAACTCATTACGCGATGAAAAAATCTGGCGTGCGACACCACTAAATGACCGTGTTTCTGCTGTTCGTCAATTACTAGCAAAAGTTGCAACGGTTGAGATCATCGACGAGCTTGCTGATGACTTAGCATTAACATTGGCTGATGCACGTGCGCAGCTTAACCGCCTTGAAAAGCACATGCGTAAGCACACTGTATTACCTGGACCTACAGGTGAATCTAATACGCTTCACCTTGAGCCACGTGGTTGTGTAGTTTGTTATGCCGATAAGAGTACGTCATTTAACTTCTGGGCAATTTCTATTATCACAGCACTTGCTGCGGGTAATACGGTAATCACTGTAGCCTCTGAGTTGTTCTATGAGGAAGCTGTTGCGTTTAGAGATAAGTTTATCTCAACGGGTATTGCTGAAGGTGTTTTCCAAGTTGCTAAGCCTAATCAGTTGCAAGCTATCTTAGCGCACCCTCACCTTGCAGGTGCGGTTGTTGCAGCTCGTTCATCACGTTTAGGCTACTTCAGCCAGCAGCTAGCACAACGTAAAGGTGCAATACTGCCGGTTATTAGCTCAGAGTACTATGATACGCTGATCAAACGTTTACTTACTGAGAAAACAATCAGTATCGATACAACAGCATCAGGTGGTAACACATCACTTATGACGCTTGTTGAAGATGACGAGTAAACTTTAAGAACACTTTCTTAGTTAAATTTTATAAGCCTCTACAATTTTTGTAGGGGCTTTTTTATTAAACCACATTAAACCGTTGAAAATTTTCTGCTTTCAGTTCAAAAAACATACTTATTACCTAAAAACTCACCTTTATTATTATTTACTCAGATACGAAATATCTGCTAATTTTATAGTAATGTATTCAACTTGAAGTAATGTCCTTGAAAACACTTCCTATTAATCAACTTAAACTCGGCATGTTTGTGCAAAGCGTGACAAAACAAACAGGCAAGATCCGCATCAAAAACCAAGGCTGGGTAAAAACGCAAGGAAGTATAGATAAGCTAATAAAAGCTGGCATTCTAGAAGTTGAAATTGATCCTGACAAAACACTCACTTTAAACGAAGAAAACAAAGTAGTGCAGAAAAAAGCCAGCCCCCCACCTGCGGCTGAAAAAGTTGAGCAACATAACCCGTGGCACACGACACACAGTGTTAGTGCGGAAATGACAAAAGCCAACAGTTTATATACTGAAGCCAAGTCATTGCAGAGCAAAGCTTTCGATGATATTCGAGCAGGCAATAAAATTGATGTTGCGCCATTTCAGGAGCTAGCAAGTGGCTTTATAGACTCAGTGTTTCGTAACCAAGATGCCCTAGCCTGCATTACGCGTATGCGTGAAAAAGACGCCTATCTACTAGAGCATTCAATCAATGTGTCTATTTTAATTAGTATTTTTGCTAAACACTTAGGTATTGATAGAGACATCATTCAAGAGATAGCAACAGGTGCCCTGCTGCATGATATTGGCAAAATTAATATTCCAGATAACATTCTTAATAAGCCTGGAAAATTAACAGATGAAGAATACCAAGTGATCCAAAACCATGCCCGTTTTAGTAAAGAGATCCTCGAGGAGTCTGGGCTAAGCGGAATAGCGGTTGAAATTGCAGCTTTTCATCATGAACGCTTAGACGGCAGCGGCTATCCTTTTGGTAAACATGCCGATGAATTGAGCCTATATGTGCGTATGGCTTCAATCGTCGATGTATATGATGCCCTCACCGCCGAACGGGTTTACAAAGCAGGTATGGAGCCGATTAAAGCATTCAAAATACTCAAAGATGGATGCCCTGATAGCTTTGATGGTGATTTAGTGACTAAATTTATCCAATGTATTGGCATTCATCCTGTCGGTACTTTAGTTAAATTGGAAAGCCAAAAATTAGCTGTGGTTACACATAGTAACCCGACAAGCCCACTAAAGCCGCAAGTTAAAGTGTTCTACAATGCAAAACATTCTCGCTATACAGAAGTACATGATATAGACCTTGCGAACAGTCGTTGCCATGAGAACCTTGAGGCAGCCATAAAACCAACTGATTTTAATATTGATTTAATTAAGTTTTTTAAACATTCAATTTTACCTTAGAAGTTATTCCCAAAAATATCCCTTCATTCGTTAATAGATTTAAAGCAGCCATTTGCTGCTTTATAAAAAACAACAATGAAGGGAATAAAATGAAAAAACACACACCTCGCTATAAAAAGCATTTACTAGCATTGGCAATCGGAAGTGCCTGCTTGAGCTTAAACCTACAAGCAGCTCAAAATTCTGAACAAGAAACTAAACCTGCATCAGAAAAGAAAAAGCTTCTCGATCTTGAGCGAATTGTCGTGACCGGTAGTGGTGGCCGTGGCCAAACCAAGCTCGAATCATCCGTATCAATTACCACACTAGATGCCGAGCAACTCGCTAGAGAGGCCCCGCTAGGTACCGCCGATTTGCTCGAAACTGTACCAGGGTTTTGGGTCGAAGATTCTGGCGGTGAAACCAACAACAATGTGGCTCCAAGGGGCTTACGTGGCGGCGAAGGCTTTCGTTATATTGGTGTTGAAGAAGACGGCTTACCGGTTGTATATGACGGTGTGTGGGTCGACTTTTATCAACGCCAAGACATCACGATTGAACACATGGAAGCTGTGCGCGGTGGTACATCAGGCCTATTAACAACCAATGGACCTGCAGCCTTGGTTAACTTTATTACACGAAAACCTGATAGTGTCGAAGAAGCAACCATTCGTCTAACTACGGCGGATTATGGCCTATACCGCAGTGAGTTTTTCTATGGCACACCCATTAGTGAAAACTGGAAAATGTCTGTCGGTGGTTTTTATCGTCGCTCTGATGGCGTAAGGGATACAGAATTTACGGCAGATCACGGCGGACAACTGAGATTAAACCTTGTGCGCGAGTTTGATAAAGGCCAACTTACACTCTCTGCCAAGCATTTAAATGATCACACCACGTTTTTTGTACCTATTCCTCTACAAGATCAAAAAAATCCAGAAGGGATCGCAGGTGTGGATCCACAGCACGGAACCTTAATCGGAAATGGCCAACGCCTTTTAAATTACCTGCAAGAAGATGGTAGCTACAAAACGCGAGATCTTAAAGATGGGCAGCATACTAAGTTTACCACTTTGGGCTATAACCTTGATTGGGAACTAAATGATCGTTGGCTGTTAAATACAGCAGGCCGTTATTCAAGCTTCGAAAACGACATGTATATTCTACTTAATTTCGATAACTCCACTTTAGTAAATGCCAACGATAGACTTGGTCAACAAGATGTACTCTCCATGCTCGACCAATTTGCAGCTGACGGCGCTGTTGCAGCTAAATATCAATATGTTGATACAGGCGAAATACTCAACGATGTAACAAACTTAAACGGCAATGGTTTAGTGACCACAAGCTATCCACTTTATTCACGATATGATGCCGAGCAATTCGTCAATAAACTCAATTTTACTTACGAAGGTGATCGCCACACGCTCACTATGGGCTGGCTATTCGCATACGTTGATGCAAACTCGCTACCCGTTGATAAATGGGAGTCACAGTTCTTAACTGAAGTGAAAGATAATGCACGACTTCTTGATATTGTTGCTTTGGATGACAACCAACAAGTGGTCGGTCAGTTAACCGACAATGGTTCAACAGGCTATGCACCTGGTTGGGGCCAAGCCACTGCATTTGGTACAAGCACATCACACTCACTGTTTATCAATGAGCAATTTCAAGCCACAGATAGTCTTCGTATTGACGGGGGCATTCGTATTGAGTGGTTAGAATTGGATAGTACCGCATCAGCAACCCAGTTTGCTGTGCCAGTGGATGATGCTTTCGATGCCAATGGCAATGACGTTGATAACAACCTTGCCAATAACTATGTTGATACCCCCTCGAACAACTACTTATCAAAAACCCGCGATGAAACTGAAACAGCATGGACGATTGGCTTCAACTATAAATTTTCTGATAGTGTCTCAATGTTTGGCCGCTATGCAGATGCGTTTGAGATGCCACGCTTAATGAGCTACGGACAAAATATACATGCCGGAATTGATGCAGACTTTAATGACAGTGTAAACCTTACCTTCAGTGAGTTTGGTGGGCGTTATTCTGGCGACACACTCGGCGCGTCTGTAACTTTATTTAGAACAAAGTTCAATGACCTTGTAGAGCGTAACTTTACCGGTAGTAATGGTGAAGTGGCTAATCAAACTATCGATACCGTCACCGACGGTATTGAATTTGAAGCCGTTTGGCAAGCACACGAAAACATCCAACTGGATTTAACGGGTGTGTTACAAGATCCTAAAATGGAGGGCTTCACCGGTGCTTTTAAACATTGGGAAGGCAAGCAAGTCAAACGTACACCAAAAATTCAGCTCCGTTTAACTCCCACCTATTATTTTGATGATGGTGATGTTTATTTAACCGTACACCACTTAGGTGAACGTTATTCAGATGGCGAGAATAAGTTTGAACTCCCTGCTTACACAACCGTCGATATGGGCGTTAATTATCGCTTTAATGACAGCGCTGCCGTTCATTTAAAAGCAACCAACCTAACTGACGAGTTAGGCTTAACTGAAGGTAATCCGCGCGCCATTAACGATGTTCAAGCTGGTTTCGACTATTACTACGCGCGCCCTATTTTAGGCCGAACCATTAGTGCTTCGTTAACCCTTAATTTTTAACCTACCCCTTGCTAATTTGCACTTTGCCCAGTGCTGATTAGTTTATCCAAGCCCGCAAATGCGGGCTTTTCTTAGGAAATAACAATGATTAAAAATGCTTTTTACCAATACTTGCGAAGCAGCTTTGTGTTATTCATTCTGCTATTAGCTCCTTATTATGTCAGCGCTAACATCACACCAAAGCCAACAAGCAGCCAATATGGTGAAGATCACTTTCACTTAATGCACAACACACAGATTAGCTATAACCACCAAGATGCAAAACAAGTGGCTCTGCAACTTGCTGAGTTTCTACGCCCACCAACCGGCTATGAATTACCTGTATCACACGCAAAAAATACGATGAAAAACACCATCGCTTTTAACATTACCGACTCAGTAGTGGCTGAGGAAGGTTATCAATTAATAGTAAGAAGTGGTTTTATTGAAATAAAAGCCAGCACAACAAAGGGGTTATTTTGGGCAATGCAATCACTCAGGCAACTGCTCCCCATTGAAATAGAATCGCGTATGCCAATAAACCAACGAAGCTGGCTAATTACCAATGCAGAAATACTCGACGAACCTCGCTTTACTTATCGTGGTATGCATTTAGATGTCAGCCGCCATTTCTTTGATGTGAGCTTTGTAAAACAATACATTGATTGGCTCGCAATGCATAAGTTTAATGTTTTTCAATGGCATCTAACCGATGATCAAGGCTGGCGTATAGCCATAGATGCATACCCTAAACTTACAGAAATAGGCGCTACACGCCCTCATACTGTTGTTGGTCATACTTATGATTACAAACCTTTGTTTGATAATCAAAGCGTTTCAGGTTTCTATACAAAAGCACAAATCAAAGAAGTCATAGAGTATGCTAAAGCACGTCACATCGAGGTGATCCCTGAGATAGATATTCCAGGGCACAGCACGGCATTACTGGCTGCTTATCCTGAGCTGTCTTGCCACCAGCAGGCTGTCGACGTACAAGCACAATTTGGTATTTTTGAAGACGTGTTATGCCCTCGCGAGGATGTGTTTGAGTTTTTATCTGTCGTTTACAAAGAAGTAGCTGCACTTTTCCCTAGTAAATACATCCATATAGGGGGTGATGAAGTAATAAAAAAACAATGGTTAGAAAGCCCCGTTGTGAAAAAATTAATGCAGCAACATGACCTCACTACGCCAGAGCAAGTACAAAGCTACTTTATTAAGCGAGTTGCTAAAATAGTGCAAGATCTTGATAAAACAGTCATCGGCTGGGATGAAATTTTAGAAGGTGGAGTTGCAGATGATGCTGTTATCATGTCTTGGCGAGGAACCGAAGGAGGCGTACAAGCAGCAAAAATGGAACATCAAGTCATTATGAGCCCATACCAGTATATCTATTTTGATGCCTATCAATCTCGTAACCTTGATGAACCCAAAGCAATTCATGGACTATCGAGTTTAAAAAATGTCTACCAATACGACCCTGAACCTAGCCATTTAACTTCACAGCAGCGCGAATACATTATAGGTGCTCAAGGCGCACTTTGGACTGAGTATATAAAAACACCGCGTCATGCTGAATACATGCTATTCCCTAGACTCAGTGCGCTGAGTGAAACCTTGTGGTCAAACAAAGAGGGTAAATCATGGCATGATTATAGTCAAAATCGCTTACCTCGCTTATTAAAGCGCTATCAAAAAATGCATATAAACACCGCTAAAAGTAGCTATAAACCGATTATTAGCAGCACTGTGCAAAACAATAAACTACTTGTCACTATAACCACTGATATCGCAGATACCGCTATTTATTATACGCTTGATGGCAGCGAACCCACTTTAGCCTCTAATAAGTATCAAGCACCTATCACGATTCAATCAAACACCCAAGTCCGTGCTCGTAGCTATGTGAAATCGCAAGGGCAACTTATTGGCGATGCACGTCTTACACTTAGCCCTCACCTAGCACTGGGTAAAAGCATCACCCTAACTTACCCTGCAGCTGAGCAATCAGCGCATAAATTGCAAGATGGTCAGTTTGCATTTGATCAGTTTTATAGTGTCGAAGATTACGCTATTTTTTATGACACCGATCTTGAGGCCATTATTGATTTTGAATCACCGACTTTAGTTAAACAAGTGCAATTAGGCTATAACAGTGGTCGCCACCGTCAGTTGCATCCGCCAACAGAAATAGTCATTCTCGGCTCTGATGATAAGCAGCAATGGACAACACTGGCAAAAGTAACCTCACCGCAGGGTCCTATGTCGGTGTTATCTTTTCAGCCGACAACATTACGCTTTTTAAAAGTGATCGCTATCAATAGCAAGAAATCTCAGGATATTCAGATCCCTAAGCTTCCTTTATATATTGATGAAATTGCAGTTCATTAACGTGCCCAGCCCTAATACAAAAGCAGTATTTAGGGCTTTTTTTAAATTTTAATTCCCAAATTTTCTTCTTAAGACGTTTATAAAATTAGAGTCAACTTGCGGTACCAGCTCTATCTATACAATAACAATGTCTTAGGAGCCACCATGTTTGCAAAGAAGCACACAATTACAACAACACTATCGAGCTTAGCACTACTCACAGCAAGCCAATTTAGCATTGCACAACCTCACCCCGATAACCTTGCTTTAAGTTGGCAAGTTATTGACCACGGGATTGGTGAAAATATTTTTCTTGGTAGTTTAACAATCACCAACAATGGCTCAGAACCATTAGGTGAATCAGGCTGGTCGTTATTTTTTAGCTCAGTAAGACCACCAGCCAGTGTTCTGCCTGACTCTGACCCAAACGGACAATACGCGCGCCAACATATTGCCGCACAAAAACTAAGCCTAGAAAATGCAGATGCCGCCAAAAGCGGTGATTACTTTGTTTTAAAACCTATTGCAGGTTTTACGCCTATTCAACCTGGGGAGTCGCGTGAAATTGAGATCATTGCTCAATACTGGCAAATGCTGAAAAATGACTCTCCTTCTGGATTTCATATCAGCTATAACGGACAAACGCCTCAAGCTGTACTTGTTGATGTGTTTATGGACCCTAGTGATCCTAAACAAACGACACAGGCCACAAATGATGTGATGCCCGTGCAAACCACTGCATTAAGATATGCTGAAAATAATGCATCGACTCTCTCATTGCCATTAAAAAACCAGTTAGTTCCACAACCTCATTCAGTCGTTACAATTGACAATGAGTTTTTAACATTGATGAGTCAACTAACAACGATTTCTGCACCAGCATCACTCAATAAAGAAGCGGCTTTTTTACAAACTGCTTTAAGCGACATATTAAGTGGCACATTTGCACTCAATACAACAACTCAAAATGGCCCAAATCATATCAAGTTACAACTTGATCCACATTTAGATACTAACCAAGATAATCAAGCTGATAAAAGTGCCTACAAACTAGAAGTAGATCCATTTACAGGTATTACAATTACAGGCAGCGATGAGCAAGGTGTATTTTACGCAATACAAACACTACGCCAGATGATCCCCACATCGGTGTATAAAAACGCAAAAAACTCAAGCACCTTATCCGACAACACCATTCTACCGGCCACGACGATTTTAGACGCTCCTCGATTTGAGTACCGCGGCATGATGCTTGATGTTTCTCGTAACTTTCAGTCTAAGGAAACTGTGTTTAAGTTGTTAGATTTAATGGCTTTTTACAAACTAAATAAGTTTGAGATTAATGTCGCCAACGACGAAGGCTGGCGATTAGAAATTCCTGGTATTCCTGAGTTAACTGAATTTGGTGCTAAGCGTGGCTATGACCTCAATGAAACATCTATGCTGCATACATTTATGGGCGCAGCCAATGAATTTGCTCAAGGTGATGGCATTGACAATAAACCAAGTGATAAAACAGCTGCGAATTTAGGTACCCTGCCCAGTTTTCAAGGGTTCGAAATCGCGCAGCAAAACTACCTAGGTAAGGGCTGGGGTTTTTACACTGTTGAAGACTTTAAAGAAATTTTGCAATACGCAGCCGACCGTCATATTGATGTTATTATTGAATATGATTTTCCTGCTCATGCCCGCGCAGCAATTAAAGCGATGGAATATCGCTACAATAAGTACAAAAATACAGACCCAATCGAAGCGTCTAAATATAGATTAATCGACCCACTCGACCAGTCTCAATATTACACACCACAGTTTTACACTGACAACTTTATCAATCCATCTCTAGAGAGCACGTTTACTTTCTTAAATCATGTTATTGAACAAACACGTGCAATTTATGATGCAGTACCTGATGCAACCATCACACGCCTGCACGGCGGGGGCGATGAATTGCCTCACTTAGGTCCAAATGAATGGTGGGCACAATCTCCTGCAATACAACAAAACCCTGCCACAGCAGGAAAAACAGATGCTGAAATTTTTGATTACTTCTTTCTTCGTTGGAAGCAAATAATTAATCAACACGGCTTCGATATGGCAAGTTGGGGAGACGTGTTATCTCACAACGGCACAGGCAATGTTGACTACGGCGATATCTACCCTGTGTTTTGGAATAATGTCTGGGGCTGGGGAAATGAACATCAAGCTTATAAGTTCGCAAACCAAGGTAAAAAAGTAGTACTTGCTCATGCAACTAACTTGTATCTTGATTTAGCTTACAACAAGCACCCTGATGAAATTGGTTATCATTGGGCTGGCTATACAGACACGAAAAAGACATTTGAGTACCGCCCATTTAATATTTATGCCAACGCGGTAAAAGACAAACTTGGCAACCCTGTACCATGGGATCCTAAGTGGGTTTTACTCAGTGAAACGGGTAAACAAAACGTGCAAGGTATTCAGGCACAGCTATTTGGTGAAAACCAAAAATCACCCGAAATACTAGACTACATGACATTTCCTAAGTTACTCGGTGCAGCAGAGCGAGCTTGGGTGCAAGATATGCCAGCCGAAGGTTTAGCCATTGAACAAGCATGGCATACATTTACAAACACATTAGGGCAACATGCCTTACCACTATTGGACTACTACCAAGTTGTCGATATTAATGCTCAAATGCCTAAACAGTTTGGAGTAAATTATCGCATCCCACTTCCTGGGGCGACGATAGATAATGGCCAGTTAATCGTTAATACACGATTTGTTGGCATGCAGACCCAGTACTCATTAGACAATGGAATGACATGGCATGACTATACAGGACCCGTAACATTAACAACATCAGCTGCTGTTCAACTAAGAACAGTGAGTGATTCAGGCAAAGTGAGCCGAGTGGCCACCTTGAATTAATAGTCAACACTGACGAGCCGACTATGTTCGGCTCGCTACATGCAATACAAATGGAAGAGTAGGATGCGGATTCATGCCACCGTTATTATCTTTTAGACGCAAATCCATTGATTCAGTCGATACCGAATCAGACTGTCAGCGTAGTCGCCGCCAGCAAGTTGAGCAGTTGTTTTTAAAGCAACAGCAAAAACTGATACGTCATATCATGAGTAAAGGACTAGACAAACGTGAAGCAGAAGATGTTGCGCAAGAAGCCTTTGTTAAGCTGCTAGGTTTAGAGCAAGAAAAAATAAGCAATTACATCGCTGCTTACCTGTATAAAATAGCAACAAATTTAGCAATAGATAAATTGAGACGTAAAGCACGCAGCCCATTTGATGAGTTTATCTCTGATACAGATAACAGCACGCAACCTGTCAGCTCTATAAACCCAGAGAAGACACATCATAATAATGAGTTGCTAAAAGAAATGGAAAAATCTCTCATTAGTTTGCCTGATAAATGCAGACTGGCATTCTTGTTATATAAAATACGAGGACAAAGCTACGAAGAAATAGCTTTAACCTTACAGATTTCACCCAGTATGGTAAGAAAATATGTTTTACGTGCAGTTCGTCATTGCTACCAGCAATTGCAACATGAGCTTTAGTCATGAGTTTTAAGGATCTTAGCATGAACCCATCACCGAACGACTTAGCAAATATCGAAGAGCAAGCTGCTGAGTGGTTACTTGTATTAGATGAAAAGTTTACTGAAAGCGAAACAAATCGCTACCCTGACGAGCTTAACGATTGGCTAGCTCAAAGCACAATCCATCGTGAAGTGTTTGAAAAAATGCAGTCGCTTTGGACGGCATCAACCACATTAAGTGATGAGTTTGTGGCACAGCAATTGGCTGAGCTTGATGCTGTTACCTCTAACAAAACAAATTCTAAATATCGCGCTATAACAGGCTATTTAGCCATAGCTGCAAGCTGCTTGCTATTTGGTTTTATTTTTTTAGTAAATCAAGAGTCGCCTTTAAAAACAATGAGCACTGTGAGCCCCCAAGCAAGTGCAAATGACAAAGTATCAAATGAATTTTTTCATACCACAATTAATGAACATCGCTCTTTTACTTTAGACGATGGCAGTCAAATAGATTTAGGTGCGAATACTCAACTTGCCGTTCGTTATAGCAGCGCATCTCGCGAACTAATTTTATACCAAGGCGAAGCACTATTTAACGTCAGTAAAGATAAACAAAGACCCTTTGTTGTGCGTTACCAAAACAGTGAAGTAACAGCATTAGGCACCGTATTTAATGTACGAGCAAATCCAGCCTCTATTCGTGTTGATGTACTAGAAGGCAGTGTCTCTGTGGCTCAACAAGACGCTGTCACACTCACTCAAGGACAAGCTGTCGAAATGACAAAGGCAGGTAAAGTCACACACACTAAAGCACAAGGTGACTCGCTGACTATGAGCTGGCAAAAAGGCTATTTAGTCTATCAAAACGCGCGCTTGGGTGATGTGCTTAATGATGTTGCAAGGTACAGTGAAGTTCAGGTTAACTTAAGCGATAAAAAACTAACAGAACTCACCTACAACGGCACATTCTTAACAACCGAGATCGAAGGTTGGTTAAGTAGTTTAGAAAAAATTTACCCTATTACAGTGACTCAAAAAGGCCGTGTTTTTACATTGACAGCAGATTAGCTAAAAGTGTCATAGCGAAAATAAGCTAAAAGTGGTACAAAGTTTAAACAATAATAAAAATATCTAATTAAACTATGTTGTTAAGACTATTAGCCACAACACTAATATGGTTAATATTATTTACTAGCAAAGCACATGCTACCACTGACTATGCATTCGATTTAGCTGAAGCAACCTTGCAACAGCGCTTGCTTGATATTGCAACGCAAAGTGGCTGGCAGCTCAATGCTGCCTCAATCACTGAGCATAGCGTGCTTCCACCTTTACAAGGGGACTTCACGTTGAGTGAAGTACTCACTGACGTCCTGCAAGGCTCTCGCTATCAGTTCACACTCGCTTTGACTGAGCAACGCATCTTTGTCACGTTATCAAAGCAAACGCCCACTGATGACTTTGAACGCATCATCGTAACAGGCGTCAGTGGTAAAAGTCGTAATATCTTAAATTCTTCCATTTCTATTACACAACTATCCAGCTCTAAGCTTGAGCAACAAACACCTTATTCAAGCGCTGAGGTGCTTAAAAATGTCACCGGTTTTTGGGTTGAAGACTCAGGCGGCGAAACAAACAATAATGTCTCACCAAGAGGCTTAAGAGGCGGTGAAGGGTTTCGTTTTATTAGTTTGATGGAAGATGGCTTACCCATTACGTACGATGGAATATGGGGGGATTTTTTCTTACGACCCGATCTGACCCACCAAACCATCGAAGCTGTACGTGGTGGTAGCAGCGGTATTTTTACCCTTAATGGCCCTGCGGCTATGGTGAACTATATAACAAGGCAAGGCTCTGCAATACCATTTAACCTAATCAAATTAAGTCATGGCATTAGCTATGATTACACACGCTTTGATGGTGTCTTTACGGGCCCTTTAACTGATGAACTGTTTTATACAATCGGTGGATTTTACCGTACCTCAGATGGTATTCGTGAACCTGGCTATAAAGCGGATAAAGGAGGCCAATTCAGTACAAAAATCAGTTGGTTAACTGACAGTTTTGAGTTTGACTTTAGCTACAAACACCTAAATGATAAAACCAGCTTTTATGCTCCGCTAATTTTAGAAAATAAACAAAAAATTCAACAACTCGATAGTCTTGCCTATGACGATGGCACGCTATTAAGTGACGATTTAAAATTGTTAGCGTTTCGCACTCCTGAAGGCCCGCTTGTTCATGATTTAGGTGATGCTCAGCATACACAAATGAATAGTTACACGTTAGTGTTTAAAGCGCCACTGAGTGACAAAGTAAATATCACTAACCGCACTCGTTACGCCAAGCTAAACAATGAACTTTACACGCTTATGAACTTAGGCAACCAAACCATTGTTGATGCCCAAAGCCGTTTACAACAACAAGATATAACCGATTTTAAACACTCTTTTGCAGATACAGATTTAACCGCACAGTACCGACGGGTCAGCGACCACAAATTAATCGATGACCCTAGCCGCCTCAATGAAAATGGCTTAGTCACCTCCAGTTTCCCACTGCACTCACACTACAAACAACAACAGTTGATTAACCACTTTCGAATCAATTACCTTGATGAGCACTGGTCACTCAGCTTAGGGCATATTTATGCGCGCAGCGACTTTAGCTCATTACCCCTTGACCAATGGCTTGGTGAATTACTCACTGATGTAAAGCATCAACCTGATCGTTTAGAAATTGTACTGACAAATAATCAAGGAGAAGTTGTTGGTAACTTCAATGAACAAGGCTTTTTATCGTATGCAGGTCCTGTGTATTTAAAAGGAGTAGGTTTATCTGAATCCCATTCTTTTTATGCTAATTTTGATTGGCAAATCACAGACAGCCTTAGGTTTGACCTTGCGCTTCGTAATGAAAACCTCAACTTAGACAGCACCCTATTTGAAGGCGCAATATCATCAACCGATTCGCTAAAGCCTTATTACTCGCATTACCTTGCCCCAAGTTCATTACATGACACATTTAACCAAACAGCGTTTAGTGTTGGCGCTAATTATCAGATACAGCAACACCTTGCGGTATTTGCTCGCTACTCAGACGCTTTTGAAATGCCTCGATTAATTAATTTTGGTAATGCGCGTGGTTGGGCTTCCAACAATATTGAGCGAGACCAGCAAAACTTTGGCAAGCCAATACGTTTAACCTTGGGTGAAATTGGTTTACGACTGCAAACATCACAATGGCAATTTAGTGGGGCTTTATTTGATACTAATTTTGACCCGCTTCCTTTTACTGTTTATAGAGGTGCAACGGGGCCACAAAAGGCAATTTTAATTAACACACAAACGCAAGGGTTAGAATTTGAATTCAGCTACCAATACAACGCATCTTGGCAATTCAAAGGCGTTGGGGTGTGGCAAGATGCAGGGTTCTACGGGATCCCATCATATCTTCCTCAAAGCGAGTTTAATGGTAATCAAATAACCCGTACACCCGAGCTACAGTTTAGACTAACACCTGAGTATAAGTCAGACAATTTTCAAGCTGCAATCACATGGGCTTACATCGGCCAGCGATACTCAGATACCGCCAATCAATTCGCCTTGCCTGCTTATCAAACATGGGATTTTTTCAGTGAGTTCACCATGAATGAGCAATTAAGCTTACAGCTAGAAATTAAAAACCTCACCAACACACTTGGTTTAACAGAAGGCAATCCCAGAGATGATTTAAACCACCAAGATCCCCTATTTTATGGGCGACCTATATTTGGTCGTAATATAAAAGTCGCCCTAAGCTATCAGTTTTAGTAAAACCTATTCAGGCCAATCTTGTAGTGCTTTCAAAGTAAACTCGTAACCATCGTAACTGAGCAAACTTTGCTCTGGCGTAATCTCGACCACTGACAGCACACCTATACTGTCACCTTCATATAATTCACGGCCATTTAGCTTAATCCAACGTTTTGATGTTTCTGACGCATAAATATGTGCCTGATACTTAATCGTAGGTAACTGATTTTGTAGCGATACAGGTAATAGCTCTATGGGCTCGGCATACGATGAGTTTTTCGTACTGTGAGTGACTTCTGAAAAATGCTGGCTATCAACATCCTGCACCGCTTTAGCAAATGCATCTTTCAACGTATCGGGCACATCTTTAAGCTCGTCATTGTCGGAGGTTTGCTGAGGGGGGGCTGATGGCTCGCTATTTAGCGGCTTACCCAATACCTTATATTTACTTAAATCAATACCTTGGTCGCTTACCTTTTGCGAGCTATTATTTTGCATCATTTGCACAGGCTGTGAAAACTGCGGCTGTGTTTGATAAACCGGTTGGCCTTGATAAATTGGCTGCTGATAAACAGGCTGCCCCTGATTAACATACACAGGAACTGAATTTACAGGCACCTGAACCCATTGATATTGTTGCCCTTGCACTGGCATTTGCTGCATTGAAGGTTGCGGGGGTTGTGTTGACGTTACAGCCGCATTTATTGCGTGTGGCTGAGCAGTCGTTTGCGCAGCATCAGTGGCAGCTTGTTCCGTATTCTCCACTAACTCGTTTTTATCAATCGTTTGCTGCGTGCTTGTAACAACTGCACTATCCAATGACTTACTGTTTTGTAGCCATTTGCCAATCGAAAACCCTGCCATTAGCGTTAAAATTGCAGCTAATAAAAGCCCAAATGACAGGGCAAGGCGTCTGTAACGAGTTAATTCCTGCTGCTGTTTTAATTGTAATGCAGCTTGGTCATGCTCAGCGGCGGTTTGCTCATGCTGACCAGATTGTTTAATTGCATCTAAAAGTAATGACATAAATGAGCACTCTTTATATTAGGTAGGATAAACCAATACCCACACCTAATACGACTAAAAATGAAACAGGATAAAGCCAAACATAATTGGATTGTGTATTGGCGGTTGCTGTAATGACGGTGCTACTTGGTGGCAAAGCTTCCTCAGCAGAACGCATCACCAGTTCACTATCTATGCTCAACTTTTGTTGAGAAAAAGCACCCACTAAACAGCGTTCACACAATAAGTTAATCAACCTAGGAACGCCCTGCGTCACTTGGTAGATAGCCTTTAGAGCATCCCTTGAGAACAACGCTTGTTCGGTTCCTGCTTTAGACAAACGATGTTTAACATACGCAAATACTTGCCCTTCTGTTAGCGGTAATAGGTGATAGCGTGCTGTTATACGCTGTGCCAATTGCCTAAGTTCTGTGCGTTTAAGTAATGCTTGTAGCTCTGGTTGTCCCACTAAAACGATTTGTAATAGCTTTTTATGATCCGTTTCTATATTGGTCAATAAACGCAATTGCTCAAGTACATCAGGAGCAAGTAATTGCGCTTCATCAATAATTAAAATAGTGTGGCCACCAGCACTATTATTTGACTCCAAATGCTTTTTGATCACATCGGTTAATGTTTTCAACGTCGCATTATTGCTGTCGTAAGTAATATTTAATTCATCACAAATACTGGCCAACAATTCAAGTTGCGATAAGGCAGGATTATGAATTTGTGCAACTTGTGTATTTTCTGGAAGCTGTTCTTGCAGGCTTCTTGTTAATGTTGTTTTCCCTGTACCAACCTCACCTGTCAGCAATACAAACCCTCCCGCTTCTCCTAGGCCGTAAGTTAGATGCGCTAACGCTTCTTTGTGGCGCTCACTGAGAAATAAATATTCAGGGTTCGGAGCAATCGAAAAAGGTTTTTCTGACAAGCCAAAATAGCTTAAATACACCGTGATATTCCTTGCGTTTAAAATCACGGCCTATAATGGCAAAAAAAAACGCCACTTAAAACCTTGTTCGCATTTTAATGGATAAATAACGTAAAATACCCAAAAGGCAAAATAGCAGGTGAACTATGCAGGTTTATTTAGTGGGTGGCGCAGTCAGGGATGCCCTACTTGGTCGTCAGATAAAAGAGCGTGATTACGTTGTGGTTGGTGCGACACCAGAAGAACTACTTAAGCAAGGCTATCAACAAGTTGGTAAAGATTTTCCTGTTTTTTTACATCCAAAAACAAAAGAAGAGTATGCACTCGCTCGCACAGAGCGAAAACAAGGAGAAGGTTATACTGGCTTTATCTGCGACTTTACCCCTGATGTCACCTTAGAAGAAGATTTAATACGCCGTGATCTAACCGTTAATGCGATTGCTCAAGCGAAAGACGGCACATTGTTCGATCCCTTCAACGGCCAAAACGATATTAAAAACCGTGTTTTACGCCATGTGTCTGATGCTTTTAGTGAAGATCCTTTACGCATTCTACGTGTTGCTCGCTTTGCAGCCCGTTATCATTACTTAGGCTTTACCATTGCACCTGAAACTAACCGTTTGCTTGTGTCCATGGTGGCCAATGGCGAGCTTGAAACACTCACTGCAGAACGTATTTGGTTAGAATGCGAAAAGTCATTAAGTGATGGAGCCTTTGCTGAATTTTTGAATGTATTATTCGACATTAAAGGCTTACACGTAATAAGCCCTTCACTTGAAAAGCAGTGGGACTGTGCCTTATATCGAACCTTACAAGCTCGTTTTAATTATGCGCAACAACGTGGAATTACCAATACTGCATTACTGTTTAGCCAAGTAACACTTTCGCTCAGTGAAGAGGCAATTAAAACGCTCGCTCTGAAAATTCGTTTACCCAATGAAGTACGAGATTTAGCATTAAACACGCAAGCACACAGGCAAACACTGTGTGCTAGTCAATTAGATAGCGATGCAGTTTTGAGATGCTTTAATCAGCTTGATTTGTGGCGACGCCCAGAGCGTTTCGAGCAGGTTTTAGAAACGCTTGAGATCAGTGAACAAAAACCACTTAACTTTGCTAATGAACTTAAACAGGCTGCCAAGCAGGCACGCGCTGTAAATCCTCAGCAGTTTATTGCTCAGGGAATAAAAGGGGCTGATATAAAAACCGCGCTTGAAAAAGCGCGGCTAGAAATAATTCAACGTTACTTTTCGTAACGAACTAGGCGTAAATACAGATCTGACGTTTTCGCATGTAAGCTATTTACGCCTTTATCAAATTGATAAACCCAAGCAAGATCAGTTCGTTCTTTACCTGAGGTACTGCTCCAGTAGTTTTGTAATTTGGTGGCATAGAAAACTTGTTCATTAATGCTCGGTTGAACACATTGATGTTCTAAAATACTCGCCAATTCTTTTATGTTTGGTACATGCCAGTCGTTATACTGAGCATAATCACTCATCGTTGCGCCGCGTAATGCCTCACCCCATGATAATTGTTGGCTAGTTCCTTCACAGTTTAATGTTTCTGTATTATAGCTTTGACCAAAGCTACAGCGTTGCCACATTAACCCTGTTTTGCTATCACTTACCGTGCCATCGTCATTAATAACAAACCGCGTTGTTGGCGTCGTTTCTGCGACACCGTCATAACACACTTGTGCTTGAGCAACACCGGCTAATGCTGCAAATAATCCAACCGATACTAGCAAAGATAATTGACGCATTTTACTCTCCTGGTGTTCTAACTAAGCGAACAAACGCTGTATTGTTTTTTGGATACGCTAAATCGTTCGCGCTACTCATATCAATAATATAGGCCTGCGATAAACTCGTACCATCAGCAGCAGTTTGTGATGTCCAGTACGGCATAAATGCGTCACTATTACTGCTTAACTGGGTCGCATCAGGTTGATTTGGGAAAAACTCACTACTCAGTAAGCTTACTTCACCTTGTTTAGAGTAATCGAGCAAGCCTTGCAACTCAGTATAAGTAGGCACTCGCCAGTTTGTGCCCCCGCAAAAATCAGTGGCATTAACTTCTTCTACATAAGTTTGTAAACCACAGGCGGTATTACTTGGACATGTTGAGTTTGGCGCACCTTGCACACTTCCTGTTTGTGCTCCATTGCCCTCATCTAAATACCAAGTGTAGTGATTTGTTGAGGCACGGACAGTCGTTGCCGGCGGCAGTGCTGAACTTGCCGCTTTTACTTCCCAAATCAGCCCCGTAACATTATCTCGAACGCAGCTAAAGTTTGTGGCGTCATCGGGCAACTCATCTGCAAATTGGTTTAATTTTGTGAAATCAAATGCCAAGTCGCCTTGTCCTACCTTATCAAGCTGATTAGCAACACTGTCTCTGCCTAAATCAGCATCTTGATTAGGGAAATCGTCACTGTTGCAATTAATTTTTTGCGAATTGTTATAACAATCATTCATGCCCGTATCGTTAATGTAACCAAGTGGTTTAGGCCTGATATCAATAACAACTGTATCATTATCACTGCGTGACTTACTATCCGTTACAGTGACTTCAAAACTGAGTGCTGTATCCGTATCAACATCTGGAGCTGTGAATGAAGTAATACATTGATTTTGATTTGCAAGTGTCACAACGTCGCCCGTTAACTGCTGCCAAAAACATTGTTTGGTAGTGGTGACAACCTCACTATTAGTCGCATCAAGTGTTACGGTATCAAACTCAATAACTTGCTGATCTTGTCCTGCATTTGCAACGATGATCTCGTTCGTTTTATTTAACGTGAACGTTTGTTCGATACTTGCAGAGCCCCCTTCGTCATCAGTGACAGTCAACTGCCATGTCATTTGTGTATTCGCTTCAAGCAGAGGGTGATTAAAGCTGATTGTTTTATCTGTATAGCTATTGATAACGAGATCTGGGCCTAACAGTTGTGACCAAAGATAACCGTTTATTGAACCATTTTCGTCAAGATCGAACGACTCTTCACCACTTAAAATAATTTCATCATTATACTGAGAAGGGAGTTCTTCAGGGGCGATTTGTGTGATCACTGGTTGTGGAAGCTGATTATTAGAGCTGATAAAAATGCTCACTTCATCGCTCACTAACTGCCCATCGGTTGTTTGGTAATCTACACGAAGTACAAGTTCTGAATCGAGCTTAATATCAGGAGCAGTTAAAGACTGCTCAGCACCGTCAGCAGGAAACCCTTCTATAGCGGGGCCACTCACACGCTGCCAAGTAAAGGTACCATCCGCTGGCGAGCCTTTTGCAACGACAGTAAATTCACTTTTTTCTATTATTTGTTGATCTGCGCCTGCGTTAACTGTCGCAGCAGTAGAGGTATTGTCGCTATCACTACCACCACCGCCGCCACATGCTGTTAGTGTTGTAATAACAATAGCAAGAAGGGGCACTCGTCTCATGTTTATCACCTTAGAAAACAAAGCCAGACTCATTTCCAGCCGTCAAATTAGTGAATACCAAGCAAGTAAAGTGCCAAATTAAAGAAGGGCTTAGAGATAGCTATCCTGATGAATACGCACAAATAGCTTAGTGCCTACTTTACTGTAATCCACCTTATACTCTCGTCCATCTAAAGATTGAATAAAGAGCAAACGCTTTTCTTCTGCAAAAACATCTGCACTAGTAATATAAACCATTTCAAGGTAGCGCTCTTTCGCTTCACGACGATTTTTTGGCAGTTCTTCTTTAAAAGGTTCAAGCCCATTTTGGGTCACCTTAATTCGTGGGTGGTTTTCGCCATTCACGATAACTAGATCGAGCTTTCTATCTTTATGAATTATCGTGTTTCGACCACTTTTAATAAAAGAACGTTCTTGACTCATAGCCTTATCCTGCTTACTACCACCTAACGATTCACATTTTTGTGTAATTGAGTATTTATAAACTCATTAGGGTTTAATTTCCAACGATTTAAATATGCACTAAATTGCCAAATATCAGTATCGAGTACATTGGCAGGTAACAGTAGATCATACCCTGTCAATTGACCAAGATGCCGCGTTCGATTGGCAAACATAGCTATCAATCCTTTGTAACGCTGCCCGCTTGGAGCCGTGTATTGCGTATCCTCAATTAACCATTCTGATGGGCAATCCCCATTTTTGCAATGTTTTTGAACTACTTGCATAAATAGGTGACGCTGTTCAATCAATAATCGCCCTGCGATTCTTGGCTGGATCTGCATCAAAAACTCATCTATGTTATTGAGTTTAATACCAACTGCATTTAACTCAAGGTATTCTAAGCCTTGTTCCACTTTTGGTATACCACTATGATGAAAATTCTCTCTATTTAACTGCCAATATCCGACTTTATGACGATAAATGAGCGCATCTTCGCAGAAAGTGAAACTAAAGTAGGGTTCCTGCGTTTTTAAATAACCAATGAATATTGCTGCAATGCAGCTACTTGCAAGAAAAATCTCGATAATGCTAATTTCGCCAGGCCTTAGCAAATTAAATAACATAATAAATGTTAGCCCAATCCCACCCACAAGCAAAAATTCGATACCATGACGGGATGCGTGAGCACGAATATTCAAAATATCAGACATATTAACCGTACACAGAAAAATAAAATACGAACATAACAATCCCCACTAACACGACTTTTCGTAACATCAGGCAGTAGTTACATTTTGACTCTTTACTCATAGCAAATACTCACTTTTAGTTACATTTCAGGAACAAACTCAGCCATTTTTTTACTTTTACGCCAAATGCACAAATTTACGGGATACCTGACATACTCGACACGTACTAATTTTGTACACTACACTCAACTAATTCTCTGGTAACACAATGATGTATTCTACACAATCTGGCAAAGCGCTTTTTCCTTTTATTATTACCCTGTTATTAGGGTTATGTGTTTATTTGTACTTACCTTCAAGCCAAGGTGAACAAACTGGCTTTGGTGATACTGCAACTCAGGTCAGCGCGCACACCGTTACCTCAGAAGAAAATGCGGTACTTATCGAAGCAATAGGTAGTGCTCGCGCTAACCAAGCCATTTATATTCGTAGTGCCCAAAGTGATTATGTGACTGATATCTACTTTAATGATGGCGACTTGGTCAGTAAAGGTCAAAAACTCGTACAACTACAGTCACAAGAAGAACAACTGACCGTTAAAGAACTCAGTATTAACCTCAGAGAAGAGAAACGCCAACTAGAGCGCTTAACTGAGCTTTCACGCTCACAAGCAACAGCTAAATCATTACTTGAAGAGCAATTATCACGTGTAGATGCAACCGAAGCTCAGCTTGAAAGTGCAAAAACAAAATTAGCCGAAATGACAATTACAGCGCCATTCTCGGGATTGTTAGGTAAACGTGAGATATCTATTGGTACCTATGTAAGTAGCGCCACAAATATTACCACCCTTGATGACATCAGCATTATTAAAGTTGATTTTAAAGTGCCTGAAAAATACCTAGCACAATTACAGCTAGGTATGAAAGTTATGACTCAAAACGATGCCTACCCAGAAAAAACCTTTAATGGCAAAGTGACTCACATTAGCTCACGCATTGATTCTGTAACACGCAGTGTTGAAGTGACAGCCAGCTTTGTAAATAGTAGCCGTTTACTACGCCCAGGTATGCTACTAAATACCGCCTTACAGCTTAGTTCAAACCAAGCGCTTATGGTGCCAGAAAAAGCAGTTATTCCTCAGCAAGATAAACACTATGTTTTCCAAATTGAAGACGGTGTAGTGAACAAGGTTGAAGTGCACGTTGCTGGCCGTCACAATGGTTGGGTTGCTATTGATAAAGGCCTTGAGAATGGCCAACAAGTTGTCACCGAAGGGATCATTAAAATCCGTACCGGCAGTAAAGTTAGTATCAAGGGCTAAAGCATGAAAATTACAGATACTAGCGTTAAACGTCCGGTCTTTGCGATCGTAATAAACTTATTGCTGCTTACCTTTGGTCTCGTTGCATTTTCAATGCTACCACTGCGTGAATACCCTGATATTGAAACGCCAATTGTGAGTGTAAGCACTGAGTATACAGGAGCCAGCGCAGAGATAATCGAAACCAAAATAACCCAAGTACTCGAAAACCGCATATCGGGTATTGAAGGTATCAAAAGTATTAACTCGTCAAGCCGCAATGGCCGCTCTAACATCACCATTGAATTTAATATCAGTCGTGATATTGATGCTGCATCAAATGATGTTCGTGAGCGTGTAGCGAGAGCACTTGATAGCCTACCTGAGCAAGTTCGCCCACCCGAAGTATCAAAATCAAATAGTGATGAAAGTCCGATTGCTTGGTTCGTACTAAACAGTACAACGATGGACTCATTACAGCTCTCTGACTACGCACAGCGTTTTATTGTCGACCGTTTAGCCGTTGTTGACGGTGTTTCAAACGTTCGTGTAGGTGGTGAGCGTAAATACGCAATGAAAATTTGGCTAAACCGCAAAGCCATGGCTGCTCGAGGTATCACCAGCAGTGACATCGAAAATACCCTTCGTACAGAAAACGTAGAACTTCCTGCAGGTGAAATTGAATCGATTGACCGTGACTTTACCGTTCGTACTGCCCGCAGCTATAAAGACCAGCGTGATTTTAGAAACCTTGTTATTAAGCGTGGTGATGACGGCTACTTAGTTCGCCTTGGCGAAGTTGCAGATGTTCACTTAGAAGCAGCCGACGACGAAAGCCTATTTCGTGGTAATGGTCGAAATATGATTGGTTTGGGTATCGTAAAGCAAGCCAAAGCGAATACCTTAACTGTGGTTGATAACGCTCGCGCTGAGCTTGAAAAAATCAAACGCAACTTACCTGAAGGTACCACCATTGAAGACAGTTATGACTCGTCTGTTTTCATCAAAGAGTCGATTGATGAGGTGTATCGTACCCTTGCAATTTCAATGGCACTCGTTGTATTAGTTATTTACTTATTCCTTGGCAATATTCGCGCAACCTTAGTGCCGGCTGTAACAGTACCTGTGGCACTTGTTGGTAGCTTTATGTTCTTACTTGCAATGGGCTACTCAATCAACTTACTTACCCTGCTCGCTTTAGTGTTAGCTATCGGCCTAGTGGTAGATGACGCCATTGTTATGCTTGAAAATATCCACCGCCGAATTGAGCTTGGCGAGCCGCCTTTACTTGCAGCATTTCGTGGTGCCCGTGAAGTAGGATTTGCTATTATTGCCACCACACTTGTGCTCATTTCTGTATTCGTGCCGTTGGTATTTATGGATGGCCGAATTGGCGCGTTATTTACCGAGTTTGCTATGGCGGTGAGTGCTGCAGTGTTCTTTTCAAGTATCACAGCACTAACACTGTCTCCCGCTTTATGCTCAAAAGTACTTAAAGCCTCAGAGAAAGAAAGTAAATTTAGCCAATGGATGGATCGCTCGTTTAGCAAAATAGAGAATGCCTATCGCAATTCACTGCAATCGAACATGAGCCGTAAATGGGGTCTATTATTTACCATGATCTTAATGGGTGTTGTCAGCTTTATGCTATTTAAGCAGGTACCATCAGAGCTCACTCCAAAAGAAGACCGCGGCACTTTCTTTATCATGATGAGCGGCCCTGAAGGCGCAAGTTATGAGAATAACGCAGCAAACATGGCCAAAATTGAAGAACGTTTAATGCCTTACTCTGAGTCAGGAGAATTAAGCCGCGTACTTATTCGTGTACCAGGCTGGGGCGGCCAAGGTGGTGTAGCAATCGTTGGTATGGCCGATTGGGATAAACGTAAGCGTTCAACATGGGAAGTGATGGACGAAATTAGCGGTAAAATGACCGAAGTGACAGATATTAGAGCATTTGCAATTATGCGCCGCGGTATTGGTGGCGGTGGCTCATCGCGTCCAATTGAGTTTGTATTACAAGGTAACGATTATGATCAACTCGCCAAATGGCGTGACCGTATCATAGAGCGTGCAGAGAAAAACCCTGGCCTTGTGCGTATTGACCATGATTATAAAGAAACGTTTCCACAGTTTTTAATCAATATAAACAAGAATAAAGCCGCAGATTTAGGCGTATCCGTTTCCGATGTAGGCCGCACTTTAGAGACCATGTTAGGGCAACGACGTGTCACAACCTTTATCGACCGTGGTGAAGAATATGACGTAATTCTCAAAGGGACCAAAGAAGACTTTGCTAACCCAACAGATATCTCGAATATCTACTTGAAATCGCGCAGTGGTGAACTCGTTCCACTGGACAGCCTTATTACCTTAAAAGAGGAAGCAACCGCATCACGATTAAACCGTTACAACCGTATGCGTGCAATCACGTTAAGTGCAAACTTAGCTGATGGCTACACACTAGAAGAAGCACTTAATTTCTTGAACCAAGTAGCCGCTGAAGAGAATGACATTGATGGAGCCATTGATTATAAAGGTGAATCGCAGTTGTTTTACGAAGGTGCATCAGCGATGACTTATGTGTTCATTCTTGCGCTCACAGTGACCTTCTTAGTACTTGCAGCCCAGTTTGAAAGCTTTATACATCCATTTGTGATCATGCTAACCGTGCCACTAGGCTTAGCTGGCGCGCTCTTTGGTTTATGGTTTACAGATCTGACGTTAAATATTTACAGCCAAATAGGTATCGTGATGTTGATTGGTTTGAGCGCCAAGAACGGTATCTTAATTGTTGAATTTGCTAACCAACTACGTGACAAAGGCGTTGAATTTAACGAAGCCATTACCCAGGCGGCAACACAACGCTTACGCCCTATCATCATGACGTCACTCACCACTGTGATGAGCTCTGTTCCGCTTGTACTTGCAAGTGGCCCAGGTGCAGAAAGCCGAATGGTTATTGGTGTTGTGGTATTTACCGGTGTTATTGTAGCTACGTTACTAACATTATATGTAGTTCCCGCAGCGTACACAGCGCTTGCCCGTAATACTCAGTCACCCGAATACTTACAAGGTAAACTTGAACAGCAAGCGAAAGACAAACCGCTGGAAGACATTTAACGAGTCTTTAGCGATAATAAAACGCCGTCTTTACGGCGTTTTGTTTTTTCAGCTATAGTCAGCAAAAAGGTGAGGAAATTAAAATGGAAAACAACATACAAATAGCCACTTTTGGCGGTGGTTGCTTCTGGTGTATTGATGCCGCATTTAGACGTGTTAAAGGTGTGCTAAACGTCAGCTCTGGTTATGCTGGTGGTGACATTGAAAACCCGAGTTATCAGCAAATTTGTACTGGCTTAACCGGTCACGCCGAAGTCGTCCAGCTTGATTTTGACAGCAGTATTATTAGTTACCACAGCTTACTTGAAATGTTTTTTACTTTGCACGATGCCACGCAACTAAACCGTCAAGGTAATGATGTTGGCACCCAGTATCGCAGTGTTATTTATTACCACGATGAACAACAAAAAATGGCGGCTGAGACAATGATTGCTAACTTACAAAAGCAAATTCGCGAACCAATAGTCACTGAAATAAGCCCACTCACTAACTTTTACCCTGCGGAGCAATACCATCAAGACTACTATACCGAAAACCCTAACCAAGGCTATTGCAGTATTCTTATTGCACCTAAACTTGAAAAATTCGCTCAGCATTACGCAGATAAACTAAAATAAAAAAAGCCCGCTAAGTAGGTAGCGAGCTTTTAGACGCAGAACTAATAATTTTCTTTATTAGAACTGATAACGGGCACCTACAAACAAGCGACGATCAGCCGTGTTGTAGTAATAAAGCTCGTCGTTGATGAAGTCACCATCTAAGTCAGTGCCATAGGCATCAACGGCGTTGTACTGTTTATCGAACAAATTTTCTACGCGAAGTGATAAGGTTAAATTATCAGTTGCTTGGTAGTGACCGACAAAATTCCACAGAGTATATGAAGGCAAGTGCGTGAGTTTACCATCGCGGTCTCCTCGGTACTGCATATCAATACCCGCATCAAAGTCGCCCCATGCTTTATGTAGTGACCAGTTCACGCTTTGTTTTGATACATAAGTCAGCGCTTCACCTGTTTCAGTATCTTCTGCTGATAGGTAAGTAAAGTTAACGCTATGATCAAAACCAAATACTTGGTTTTCGAAACTAAACTCTATCCCTTCGTGGCGAGCTTCATTGATATTTGTTGGCTGCCAAGCACCAGACGCATTTGGTGCCCATGCAATTTTGTTATCTATTTCATTACGGAAAATCGCAATATCCAAGCTAATGTCATTCACATTTAATGATAAGCCTAACTCTTGGTTATCAGATGTTTCAGGGTTAAGTTCTGGATTACCTGAACCTGGGTAGTAAAGATCATTAAATGTAGGCGATTTAAATCCGGTACTTTGACTTACACGGAATGTTGCGATGTCGTTTAAGTGATAACCCACAGCAGCAGTATAAGTTGTTTCGTCGCCGAACTGTTGGTCATCATCTTGGCGTAGCGTTAAATTAGCAAGTACTTGTTCATCATCATAATAAGCACCAATAAATGCTGCAAACACTTCGCGGCTATCTTTTAAGTAAGTACCAGAGTTAGTATTTACTTCATCTTTATACCAATTTAAACCACCGCTTAGTGTCAGCGCTTGATTGAAAAAGTATTGACCGTTGTAATCGATTTGCTTACGTTCAGTTTCAAACTTATCAACCACAGCAGCACCTGTATAGTCGATACGTGAATCGTCTGAGCTGTCGCTTGAGATTGCAATATCAATCGCATGGCTGTGTTTTTCAAAGGCCTTTTTCCAACCTAATGAAGCTTGGTAATTTTCGAATTCGCCTTTTTCTACCCTGCTATCCGCAGGACTAAAAGAACTATCGTACTGCGCTTCACCTTCTGAGTACTGACCTTGTAATAAAAGTTCCCCTAGTTGCTCATTTTGATAGCCTAGGTTAAAGCCAAGGTTTTTATTTTCATAGCCATCTTCATCGGGTGCTACGCCTTGCAATACATCAAAGCCATCTGTTTTTTCATAACCAGCATTAACAGCAATATCAACACCAGCAAACTGACCACCAGTAGCCACTTGGTACTCTTGGTAAGAATCAGAACCAAATGTAACATCTAAGGTCGTGTTTTGTGCTTTGCGAGTAATAATATTAATCACACCCGCTAATGCATCAGAACCATACACAGCAGCGCGAGAACCTTTAATAACCTCAACACGTTCAATACTGTTTAAAGGAATATTGCTAATGCCTTTATAGCCAAGCGTTGCAGACCCTGTGCGCACACCATCAATTAAGATAAGTGTATGACGTGTGCCTGAACCTCGCAGCGAAACACCTGCGTTTTGACCAAAGCCACCATTGGCATTGATTTGAAAGCCTGCGCGGGTGGCAAGTAAACTTGGTAGGTCTCGCGCATAGCTAGCTTCAATATCTGTGCGGTTAATGACAGTTACGCTGGCCAATACATCATTAATTGATTGTTCGAATTTATTCGCCGTGACTGTAATATGCTCGATTGACTGCTCATCCGCAGACACAGAAAAAGACAACGCAGCAGCAACCGCTACGCCTAAGGTAGATTTATTTAGCATGATATCCCCTAGCCTGTGCCCACCGCACACGCAAATAGTAAGTTACTCCAAGGCCGGTCTCCGGACTTTGCGTATGCAGGGCACACACATTACCGTTGCGGGGGCAGTGTTGGCATTGTTTTCTCCATGAAAACGCACCAGCTTCCCGATTATCTTGCTGCTACTTCAACCTTTGAAGTATAGGTACCTTAGAAGGTACAGCAAGCACCTTGAAAATAGGCCGCTATTGTGATGATTTTAGGGATAAAAGTCAATGGACGGCTATACCGCTAAAGGCTTTTTTATCAACAAAAAAGCCAAACGAATAGACCGCTTGGCTCTTTAGTGAAATTTAATTCATTTTTCATGCACTAGATTACGTATATAGTGCAAACAGCGAATTAATCGCGGAAGTTCTTAAATTGAAATGGCTGACCTAAATCAGCAGTACGCACAACTTGCATCGCTTCTTGTAAATCATCACGCTTTTTACCCGTAACACGTAATTCTTCACCTTGGATTGCTGCTTGCACTTTGATTTTTGAATCTTTGATTAACTTAACGATTTTCTTCGCTACGTCTTTTTCAATACCTTGCTTAAGTGCAACATCACGCATAACGTACTTACCACTGCGCGACTCATCTTTAAGCTCAAGGCTAGATACATCTAAACCACGCTTTGAAATTTTCGCAGCGAGAATATCAAAAAGCTGCATAACTTGTTGTGGTGCTTCAGCTTTTAGCTTGATTACTTTATCACTTAATTCGATTGATGCATCAACACCACGAAAATCAAAACGCGTCTCAAGCTCACGCTTAGCGTTGTCTACTGCATTTTGCGCTTCGTTCATTTCTACTTCAGAAACAATATCAAATGAAGGCATGGGGTTCTCCTAACAAATTTTCAAAATTAATATGGCAAGGATTATAACGTCAATTTTATAAATCTTTACATATTTCTGCACGCCGTTCAGGTGCGATAATAATTATGTTTGATATACTGCGGATTCATTTTTAAACGACTTTTAGGATTTTTTCGTGACAAGGCGCGTTTACCAAGTTCTTTTTTTAATAAGCATTATCGGCTTCACTTTCTTATTCGCCAAAGAAATTAAAGGCGTCGGTAGCCTTTTTCCACATATAGATAAAGTCGCACATTTTGGCATTTTCTTCGTGCTCGCAATGGTAATGGATAAAGCATTTAAACTCCCTCTTGTAGTTCAAATTCTGCTACTTGCAGGCTATGGTGCTGCTATTGAATTTATGCAAGATATGCTGCCTTACCGACAAGCTTCTGTTGGTGATTTTGTTGCTGACTTTATTGGTGCTGTAAGCTACTTTGTTATAAAGCTTGGTTTTCATTTAGGTAATAAGCAACGCAATGGCTAAGACTCTCATTGTTGGTGATGGCGCAATTGGCTTATTATTTAGCTATTTTTTATCCACGCAGCATGACATCACATTACTTACCCGAAAACCAACCCTGACCACCCGCTTCTATCAAACGAGTAATGGTAAATCACACCCTATTAAAGCTCGTCTTATTAATCATCAAGAGCTTGCAGGGTCTGCCCCCTTTGACTTGGTGGTGATCACTGTTAAAGCATTTCAGGTGCAAGCGGCTTTTAAGCAAATAACACCTTACCTCAGTAAAGAGTGCCAGATCGTTATCTCTCATAATGGTATGGGTAATGTCGATGAACTCAATGCCCAGCTGTTAGCTACTCAGGGGTTAGCGTTTTTAACAACGCGTTTAGCTGGGTTTAAAGTAACACCTTATAGTGTAAACCATACTGGAAATGGTGAAAGCGTGCTGGGTGCATGTAATATCGCTGCAAGTGAAAAGCTCAACGAACTTAAACACCTATTTAGCAGCCTACCGCACTTTTCTATAAGCGATGATATTCACGCATTGCGCTGGCAAAAACTGTTAGTGAATATTGCTATTAATCCATTAACAGCCATTCATAACGTTAAAAATGGTCAGTTACGTGCACCGCAATTTAGTACCCGTATCATTAATTTGCTCAGCGAAGCTTGCCTTGTGGCTAATAAACAAGGTATCAAAGTAAAGCTCAACGAGGCACTGGAGCAGGCCTATTGTGTGATGACTGCAACCGCTGAAAACTTTTCATCTATGCAGCAAGACATCAGCCATAATAGAGAGTCTGAAATTGATGCTATTTGTGGTTATGTATGTGAGCAAGGTACAAAGCTGGGTGTAAAAACCCCTCATAATCAAGCAATGCTCAGTTTGATAAAAACCAAATCAGCTGAGTTTTCATAAAAAGTAAGCACGCTTCAAGGGAAAAAGTAAACGGCGCGTAGGCATGAGCGCGAAATAAGTAACTCCACCAGCCATTAAAAAAGCGCGAACGTGTCGCGCTTTTATCAGTATCCTTTATGGGCGATACACTTTTACATTACTGTAGCCTTCTTCGTGCAGGATCAGCGCTTGCAGCTGGCTCATTACCCCTTTCGCACAATATAGGTAATATTCTTTATCTTTTGGTAAGTCGCCAAATTTAGTGGCTAAACGGAAGAAAGGTAAATGCACAACGTCAATACCTTCCAGCTCCAGTGGATTGGCATCTTCTTCCTCAGGTGAACGAATATCTACAACAACCGCCCCCTCTGGTAAGTCAGATACAGATTCAGCCTCTTTCACTTCTTCTTTTGCTTCGGTGTCGATATCACGGATATCCATCACACGCGCATTTTCAACTACCGTATTTAGCACGTCGAAATCAAACTTAGCTTCTTCGGCAAGAATCGTTTTGATTTTAGCTTTAACTGTTGGCTTTTTAGAGATCACACCACAGTATTCAGGCATGCTTTCTGCCATTTCAGCCGTACCAATTTGACGCGCAATATTAATAATATCTTGCTTGTCGTGTTGGATTAACGGACGAATGATTAAAGTTTCAGTCACACGGTCAATCACACTCAAATTCGCAAGTGTTTGACTTGAAACTTGACCAATACTTTCACCCGTTACAAGGGCTTGTACACCTAGTTTTTCTGCAACTTGGCTACCGGCACGCATCATCATACGTTTAAGAACCACACCCATTTGGCTGTTTTCTACGTTTTCAAGGATTTCAGCAACAACAGGTTCAAAATCAACAGTCACAAACTTAACTTTATGAGTAGAGCTGAACTGTTTCCAGATATAATAGCTTGCTTGCTTAACACCGATTTCGTGTGCAGCACCGCCTAAGTTAAAGAACAAGAAGTGAGTACGCGCCCCCTTACGAATCATTTGATAACTGGCAACACCAGAGTCAAAACCACCCGACATAAGCGACAGTACATCTTCTTGTGTTGGTAGCGGGAAGCCCGCTATACCTAAGTGAGTTTGGGTAACGATATAGGCTTTATCATCACGCACTTCTAAACGTACTGTTACTTCAGGGTGAGATAATTTAACGCGCGCCCCTTCAACATGCTGGTTTAAACCACCACCTACGTAGCGCTCTACATCGCTCGATGTGAAGTCATGCTTACCTGAACGCTTACAACGCACGCAGAATGTTTTGCCTGCTATAGTGTGGCCAATTAGTTCAAGTGCTTTTTGGTAAATATCGTCGATTGAGTCGAAGTCTGTTTCTGTTACTTCAATAAACTGTACGATACCAGGAATGCGTTTTAAGCCATCAATGATATCTAAGCGAACTTGCTCAGAGTCTAGGAGGCTTACCACTGAGATATTGTCCCAGTTATTTCTAACCTGCACTTTTTCGTCAACGCGACGTAAAACGATCTTAATGTTATTTTCTAATAACTTGGTGAAACGCTTACGAACAGACTTACTCTTAATAGCGATTTCAGGATGTAATTTGACGATAAATTTAAGCATAGTTCACTCTTAGACAGTGGGATTCACACGGCCCGAGGCATACCAACCTCAAGGGCGCGCGATTATAACAAAAATTATAGCGTCTAGGAAATAAACTGCTTTGTAGGATTATTGTTCGCTTTGCTCAGTGTCAGCAAGTGCTAAGTACTTTGCTCTTAATTTGTTTACTTGTTCCAAATGTTGCTCTGTACAATGAGCTTTTAATAGCAATAGTACTTTTAAAATACCGTTATAAATATCTTCTCTGGCAAGCTCACCACTCAAGCGGCGGGCTTTAATGTAAGGTGTCCAAAAGCTCACTGTCATTTTAAGCATATGAGCAAGCTCTGTTACATCAGCGTCATCAATAGTAATAATGCCACCTGAACGTAATGCAAATAACACCTCTTTTACCTGCTCTAACAGCGCAGCTTGAAACTCAATATAGTCTTTTTTCAATACTTCATCACGGGATAAAATATCACCCAAATTATCGTAAAAAAATTGAAATCGCCACATCAGTTCAAACAAAGAGTCTAAGTACCCTGCTAAGTTTTCAAGCGCATTGTCTTCAGGTTTTAGTGGCTTAAAATGTGTATGGAGGTGTTCACTGTATAAAGCAAAAATGTGACGTATGATGTCTTCTTTATTTTTAAAGTGATAATACAGATTGCCTGGGCTAATACCCATGTGCGCAGCAATGTGATTGGTCGTAATAGCACGCTCTCCATGGAGATTAAATAGCTCAATGCTGGTATGTATGATTTTATCCTTTGTGCTCATATGCTGCTTACTCTATTTTTATATTTATTACGATCTGAAGTTCATTTTCAGCCAAGCAGTATAAACAAATGCGTGGCAATAAAATACTACCTTGAAAAATTCTAACTTCAATCGGCTTAGTACCCTATATAAAACCAAAAAATCTAATAGGATGCTCTTACTTCAAAGCTGCATACGAGTGAAAACACTGTTACTATAGCAAGCAAATTTTTAACTAGCTGATAGATATGAACGTTACTGCAATCTACCCAGGTACCTTTGACCCGCTAACGAATGGGCACACAGACCTCATCCATCGAGCAGCTAAAATGTTCGACAAAGTCATTGTGGCTATTGCTCATAACCCAAGTAAACAACCCTGTTTTACACTAGAAGAACGTGTAGAGTTAGCAAATACAATTTTAGCCCACCTTAAAAATGTAAGCGTGATCGGCTTTTCTGGTTTATTAGCTGACCTTGCCCGTGAGCATAAGGCTGAAGTACTCATTCGTGGTATTCGTGCTGTATCTGACTTCGACTATGAGTTTCAGCTAGCAAATATGAACCGACGCCTAAACCCTGATTTAGAAAGTGTGTTTTTAACACCCGCTGAAAAAAACTCGTTTATTTCCTCGACGCTCGTTAAAGAAGTTGCCCGTCATCATGGTGATGTGAGTGAATTTGTTAACCCTATTGTCGCCACCGCATTACAGGAAAAAATACACGGATGAAACTAAAAAAGTTCATTAGCTTAAGTGCTTTACTAATGATCTCTGCACCAAGCCTTGCTGAGCCATGGATAGAAAGCGATGACCCTTTGTTAAGGGCTTCTATAGAGATGCTCTTTAATCAGGGAATTATAAAGCAACCTATCAATAGTTACCCGCTTATGTGGCAAGGTATTGCAGGTGATTTAGCAGCTATCGACCCTAACAATTTACAGGAACGTAGTTTTTTCGCGTATCAGCACGTTAAACACGCCCTTAATAATGCCAAACGAAAAAACAGTTCTGGGGTGCGCTTTAATTACAATAGTGAACCCGAGACACAACAAGGCTTTACGACACGCGATCAGCAAAAAAGTGGTATTAACAGCTATGGTTCAATAACCGGTAAGCGAGTAAGTGCCAAAGTAAGCGTGAACTATGCTGACGAGTCACTCGATGGAAAATACACAAATTATCATGGCAGTTATCTAGCCGTGTTAATGGGTAACTGGTCAATCAGTGCAGAGCAAGTAAGTCATTGGTGGGGCCCGAGTAACGACAACGCCTTGTTACTATCGAATAACGCTGCTCCGATGAAAGGCCTGCGCTTTTCACGTGCAAACAGTCAGTATGTTGGCCCTAGTTGGTTATCATTTATTGGTAATTGGCAGTTAACAGGTATTTACGCTAAACAAAAACCATTTTTAAATAGCAGTGAAGAAGGCGATTATTGGGCTCTAAGGTTTGCAAGTACACCATTAAAAGGGCTTGAAATTGCAGTAAATACGGCAAGTTCTGATTATCTTACTGATGAATATATCGATTCAGTTACACTCGAAAGCCAAACATCGACCCATCGCCTAACAAGTATTGATGTTAAATACTCAACATCCATAGCACAGCAATCTGTTGCATTTTATGCTGATGTAATGGGGCGTAATGAAAGTGGCCTTGCACCAAGTGATCCTTTTTATACTGTGGGTATTGAAAGCTACTTTGGTTCAAATGACAGTTTACTGAAAACCTATTTTGAATACTCAAATACAGAGCAACAATGTAGCCTTACAGCTGATTGTGTATACGGCTCGGGTAGCTACACACAAAAACAAAGACTTATTGGCAGCTCTGTGCCTAAGCAAAGTAAATCGGCTGTGTTAGGTGCTTATTACCATACTCTAGATGGTTATGGAGGTCATGCAAAGCTACGTTGGATTGACAGTGAAGCGGAAGTTGAAGAAACACGTGCAGATATGACGCAGTTACAATTAGAACTTGGTTATCAACAATCTTTATTTAGTGGTCTTTGGAAAGTAACCGGACTTGTATCAAGGGATGAAATAGGCAATGACTCTGACACAAATACTGGCTTAAGAACAAGCTGGGAATTTCGTTTTTAAATCACTATCACGGGTCAAGTTAGCTCTGCTTGACCCCGACCCCATCTATACAACTTAACAAACCCCAGAAAATCTTTGTTACATAACAGCGCAATTATCATCATTACATCCATCGTATTAACTGTCACGGTGTACACATCCCAAAACCACCAATGACCAGTAAAGTGGGCGTAGTTGGTGTCGTAGTACATTGCCAGAAACAATAAAATATTCACCGAGAGTCCTGTAAAAATATATAACTTTGCAGGGACCTCATTTAGGCTTTTTTTGCGGGTAACAAACCAAATGAAAAATAACATAATTAAGTCTGACGCAGCCCAAATTAAATATGCACGTGTCGTATTGAGGATGTTATAGCCTAAAGTAACGTTAAGGAGTGGATCACTTACCATATAAGATAAAAACATTGCCAATGCTATCCACATCACTGTTTTATCTCCACCCCCTACCGATGAAGACTTTTTTACCATGTTGTACAAAAAGGCCATCAAAAAGCCCCACATGATAAAAGTGGCGAGATACACACCTAAGTATTCTTGGAGATATTCAAGCATAACTAGCTTGTTTTTACCTTTCTAGTATTTAATGTAAGTAAATGAGCTATTTGCTCTAGCGCTTTTCTGAAAAGAAAAATATCTCTATTTACTATCATCGCAATGATCATCAATATATCTAAAAAGTTAACCCCGACTGAGAACAATGACCATAAAGCCCAAGGCTCCCTATTATTTAGAATATAGATATCGATATGGAGTGAAAGTACTAAGCATGCATTTATAAATAAGCCAATAATCACATAATAAACAGCTGTAAAATATTGAACTTTCTTTATATAAAGCCAAGAGACAATTACAGTGATTGTGATCAGATCATATAAAAACCAATTAAAATAAGTCTGCCTAGATAACTGGATGAAATCTGTACAAAAATAAGAAACAACCATTATGATAGATAATTTGAGAAGCGACTTATCACGCTTATTTACACTAGATGATAAATTGAACAAGAAGGCCATAAGCACTCCCCACTCAATAAAAGTACCGATTAATTTACCGGTAATTGAATCAATATACATTCGAGGAAGTATTTATTTTTCTAGCTTTTGAAGAAGGTGAAATTAAATTTTTCAATTTATGAAGCCAAAAGATATCCCTATCCACAATCAAAACAATTATCATAGATAAATCAATAATATTCACCCCAAACGAGTAAATATCCCAGAAGAACCAAGGCTTGGTATTTCCATAGATGAACAGATCAAGGTACATTAGTAAAAATAGAGTTGTATTTATACTCAACCCAACAATCAGGTAAAGAAATGAAGGGGTTGTTTTTTTGAAAAAGAAATAAGTTAAACAAAGACATACAATAGTGACGATGTCATATAATGCCCAGTCGAGGTAAGTTGCGGGAACTGGTGATAACCAAGTAAAGAGGAAATCTCCTGCCATATAAGAAGTTGCCATTATAAAGGAACTGAGCAGTAAGGTCGTTTTTCTTTTTACACCCAATGCAAACACAAACACATTAAAAAAGAACGCCATCAACATTCCCCAGACAACAAAGGCTGACAACGAAAAAACGCCAAAAAGCTCAGTTAGAAACATCCATTACCTGTCATTTATTCTTCTTTCTTCTTATTAGGGAAAACAGCACCACCACCACGTTGAAGATCAGTACCGCCTGATAAAGAAAGCGCTTCACTAGATAAAGTTACTGTATCAGATTGTAAGGTTTTATTACTAGTAGTTTGTTCTAGTGCAGGCTTTGTTTGTTGCATTTGGCTGTAAGCTTGCATCTGTAATTGGCTATTATTTGAAATTTGCATGATTTAAATCCTTTAAGTTTAAATTGTCATTAACTTGTGACGAATCACAAACGTACTCAGCGCTCTCGTTTCATTGACGCTTTTTGTACATTTTTGCAGCATTTTTGCTACATATCAAACTAAGCAACTAACGATCCAACTTTTTCGCTTAAACAGATCTTTTTGATCAACTCAGTAAACTTCAGGCATAAAAAAACGCACAGGGGTAACCGTACGTTTTTACTATCCAGGGAAATTAAGCTACGTTTTTACACGGGATCACCGCATTATCACGAGGCCTTAAAATAAATTCCATTGCGACTTCATCGCAATTGTCTTTGCGAAGGCAAAGCTCACAATCTTTCATGACTTTTTCCGGTAAGCTATCTTTACTGCAACAGCTGAAGCCTTGTTTTTTAAAAAAATCTGGCACGCGCGTTAATACAATGACACGGCTAAGCGCCAACTTTTTGGCTTTAACTAATAAGTGCTCAACTAATTGCCTGCCTTGGCCTTTGATACTCATCTTTGGATCAATCCCTAAAGATCGGATCTCTGCAAGTCCTGTATCGTAAATATACAATGAGGCGCAGCCTGCAACCTTGTCTGCAACCTCCGTGACTGCAAATTCATTGATTGAATGAATCATGTCACTTTTAGCGCGAGGTAGGTTCTCACCATTCATTGCCCAGTATTGAATTAGCTGAGCAATGTTCTCAACGTCATTTAAATTTGCATCACGTACTTTTATTTGCCGTTTTTTTTTGCATATTTAATTGCACTAGAGACTTGCTCAACAGAGGTGCCACCTAATGCCTGACGTGCTTTTATACATGCGTCTATTTCTAATACAGGATAGACATCTGACTCGAAAATGCTATGCACAGATTTAAATTGTTCTAAACTTAAATCTTCTAAGTTATTACCTTTAGAAATAGCCATTTGCACTAAGGTACCAACAATGTGGTGCCCTTCTCTAAAGGGGATACCTTTAGCCACTAAATAGTCAGCAAGCTCAGTCGCATTTGAGTGACCGCCTTTTGCAGCAGCAAGGGTTTTATCTGCATTAACTTTAATACCTTTGATGCACGCTTGCGCCATATGAATACACGCAAGCCACGTTGGCATCGCATCAAATAAGCCTTCTTTGTCCTCTTGCATATCTTTATTGTAAGCAAGCGGCAGTGCTTTAAGTGTCATCATCATGGCGCTAAATGCACCAAATACACGCCCCGTTTTACCACGGATTAACTCAAGTGCATCTGGGTTTTTCTTTTGCGGCATTAATGATGAGCCTGATGTTACCCCATCAGACAGCTCTATAAAGCCTGCTTCGCCTGAGTTATAAAAAATCAGGTCTTCAGCCATACGCGACAAATGAATCATTGAAATTGACGCGCAGCTTAATAGCTCAACCACAAAGTCACGGTCAGATACAGCATCTAAACTGTTACGTGTTGCTGCGGTAAAGCCTAACCCTTCGGCAAGAGTTTGCCTATCTATTGGGTACGCCGTTCCGGCTAAAGCACCGCTACCGAGTGGGCAATAATTCATACGATTTTTGGCATCGGTTAAACGGCTTTCATCACGCTCAAGCATTTCAACATAGGCCATACACCAATGACTAAATAACACGGGTTGTGCACGCTGTAAGTGTGTGTAACCTGGTAAAATAGTACCAAGCTCACGTTCAGCTAAGGCAATAAACTCACCTTTGAGCTCTGCAATTGCTTCAAGAATATGCTCGGCAGTATCACGACACCATAAACGGAAATCTGTCGCTACTTGGTCATTACGACTACGACCCGTATGAAGCTTTTTAGCAAGGTCGCCCACTTTATCAATCAGTGCTGACTCAACATAAGAATGAATGTCTTCATGCCCTGCTCCAGCCACTGCTTGTGGATTTGCTTTTACTTCATCTAACAGCTTATTCAGTGCTGCAACGAGGTCATCATACTCTTGCTGATTTAACACATTAACCTGCTTAAGCGCTCCCGCCCAAGCAACCGAACCAATAATGTCTTGCTCTGCAAGTTGATAATCAAAAGGAAGAGAATCGTTAAATTGCTTAAACGCTTCATCTGGCCCCGTAGAAAAACGTCCGCCCCATAATGCCATTGAACTGCCTCCAAACTCGGCGATTGCCCCGCTTTGCAGGGCAATAATTAAATTACTTTTTCGTTAGTGCTGAGATTCTGCTAGATAGCGAGAATAAACGAATGAAGCCTTCTGCATGTGATTGGTCATATACATCATCTTCGCCGAAGGTTGCGAAATCTTCACTGTATAAGCTATTCGGTGATTTTTTCTGTACCGCAGTGACTTGGCCTTTATAAAGCTTAAGCACCACTTCACCGGTTGCGAGTTTAGACAGAGATTCAGCTCCTGCTAGAATCGAATCTTTCAATGGTGTAAACCAACGACCGTCATAAACAAGGTGTGAAAACTCACCACCCAGTACTTCTTTCCATTTACGGCTTGATTTATCGAGCACAAGTTCATCAACCGCTTGTAATGCGGCCATGATCACCGTGCCCCCTGGTGTTTCGTAACAACCACGCGATTTCATGCCCACTAAACGATTTTCGACGATATCAACACGACCCACACCGTGTGGCGCAGCAATGTCATTTAATTTAACTAAACAGTCATAAGGTTTAAGCGTCTCACCATTTACCGCAACCACTTCACCTTCAACAACATTTAATGTCACGTATTCAGGTTCGTTTGGTGCTTGCTCTGGCGAGTTAGTCCAGGTCCACACTTGCTCACTTGGTTGGCACCATGGATCTTCAAGCTCACCACCTTCGTGAGAAATGTGCCACGCATTAGCATCACGGCTATAAATTTTTGTAGCAGACGCTGAACACGGAATATTACGCTCAGCCAAGTAATCAAGTAGTGATTCACGGCTTGATAAATCCCACTCACGCCACGGTGCGATTACTTTTAGATCTGGTGCAAGGGCTGCGAAACATGACTCAAAACGCACCTGATCGTTACCTTTACCAGTACAACCATGCGAAAGTGCATCAGCACCTACTTTACGGGCAATCTCTACTTGGGCTTTTGCAATAATTGGGCGCGCCATAGACGTACCGAGTAAATAAGTGCCTTCGTAAATAGAACCCGTTTTTAAGGTTGGGTAAATATAGTCACTGACCATTTCGTCTTTTAAGTCAACCACATAACATTCAGATGCGCCTGAAGCGATTGCTTTTTCTTCTACGCCTTCAAGCTCTTCAGCGCCTTGACCTACATCAGCAACGAATGCGATAACTTCACAGCCGTAGTTTTCTTTTAACCACGGCACGATTGCCGATGTATCTAGACCACCAGAATAGGCTAATACGACTTTTTTGATTGAACTCATTGGTGTTCCTTAAACAAAATTTGGATTTAATAATGTGACAAGCAGTGCGTTTTGCGCGTGCATACGGTTCTCTGCTTGTTGAATAATCTTTGATGCTGGGCCATCCATTACCTCAGAGGTAATTTCAAACTCACGATGAGCCGGCTGGCAGTGCAACACAGTTTGCGCGCCAGTTTGCTCAAGTAGTGCTTGATTTAACTGGTACGGCATATATTTAGCTTTCACCTGCTCAAGCGGTGTTTTATCGCCCATCGATACCCACGTATCAGCATAGACTGCATTTGCACCCACTGCCGCTTCAATTCTGTCGCTAACCATGACAGACGCTCCATTCATCGCTGCAATTTGCTCTGCTTGCTTAAGAATTTGCGAATCTGGCGAACTGCCTTTCGGGCACACAGCGACAAAATCAGTCCCTAAAGTAGCTGCTAATAGCATTAGAGAGTGTGTGACATTGTTACCTTCACCTAAGTATGCAAGCTTTAGTTTGCTGACATCACCATGCACCTCTTGCAGCGTTAAAAAGTCAGCGAGTGCTTGGCATGGGTGGTATAAATCGCACAGACTATTCACCACAGGGACTGACGAAAACTCAGCAAGGGTGGTTAATGTTTTATGTGCAAATACGCGAGCAACAATGCCATCAGCCCAAGTTGAAATATTTAAAGCAAAATCTTTTACTGACTCACGCGCACCCATTGCGCCATTTTGTGAATCTAAATAAACAGCATGACCACCCAATTTATTAATACCAATATCAAATGATAAACGGGTACGTAAGCTTGGTTTTTCGAATAAGGTAACCACTGATTTACCCGCTAAAGCTTGGCTAAAATCGACTGGGTTTGCTTTAATTTTTTGCGCTAAATCGAGTAATTTAAGCGCGCCTTTTTGGTCTAACTCAAGACCAGATAAAAAGTTAGTTAACATGTAATACCTATGGTGTAATTTTCGTTCCTACGTGCTCGCCTTGTAATAAAGCGACTAAGTTTTCTGGTTTTAGCCAGCTTGAGATATACACACCACGTCGTAAATGTTGGGCAGCAAGAAGGCTGGTCTTAACTTTGACCTCCATCCCGCCCTGAATAACTCCTTCAAGAATTAATGCATCTATTTGCTGCGTATTAAGTTGATGTAGGGGTTGTTTGTTTGCATCAAGCACCGCTTCTACATCAGTCATAAAAATAAGTTCAGCATCAAGTTCTTTTGCAATCGCTGCTGCTGCTTCATCGGCATTAACGTTGTACCAAAGTCCATCTTCACCAAAGCCAATAGAGCTCACTAAGGGTAAGCGGCCTTGCGCAATTAAACTTGGTAAAATACTGTCGGTGCTATCAGCGCATTGTCCAACTTGGCCAAGTGCTTTTAATTTTTGCTTAACCACAACGCCCGCTTCATAGAGACTCATCCCCACAGGCTTGTGCCCTGAAACAATTGCTTGGCTCATTAGCTGTTTATTCGCACAGCCTGCCAGTGCCCCAACAATATAAGGCATTTGTTCTTTTGGACTGATACGTAAACCTTGGTGCTTCGCACTAGCAAACCCAGCGTCTTTAAGCCATGCATCAACTAATGCACCACCACCATGAACAATCACAAAGTTGGCCTGTTGCTGTGATACAAGAACGTCAAATAAAGCTTTTGCGGCATCGGCTGTATTTAATACTGCACCGCCTATTTTAATTACCCATGTTTTCATCATAACGCTCCTACTAATCCGGTATGATGAGGAAGTCCCATCGCTAAATTAATACATTGCAATGCTTGCCCTGCGGCCCCTTTTAATAAGTTATCAATGGCCGACATAACAATCAGTTGCTCACCTTTTTGTTGCCATGCAATATCAACAAATGGTTGTTTAGCCACGCCTTTGATGCTTGGAATTTTATTTCCGAGTAAACGAATTAAGGGCTCATTCGCCAGCACTTGATATGCCGCACTCACTTGCTCTGCTGTCACACCAGGCTTTAATTGCACATAAATAGTTTCTAAAATTCCGCGAGGAAAATTACCTAAATGCGGGGTAAATAACACAGGGTGACCAAGGTGCTGCTCAATTTCAGGCGTGTGTCTGTGGTTAAATAAGCCATAAGGGGCAAGTGACACTTCACAAAAATGCGTATTCACACTGGCCTTTCTACCCGCACCTGTTACGCCAGAGACAGCATTAACAATGATGGTTTGCTCAGCTAATAAACCCGCTTCTTTAAGTGGCTTTAAAGAATTAAGTGCAGCTGTTGGATAACAACCTGCTACGGCAACAAGGTTTGCTTTACTAATCGCATCGCTATTCCATTCAGCTAAACCATAAGCCGCTTGCTCTAAAAGCTCAGGATATTCATGCGCGAAACCATAATAAGTTAGGTAATCCTCATTCCCAGCTAAACGGAAGCCGCCAGATAAATCGAAAACTTTTTTGCCCATGGCTAAAAATTGTGGTGCAAGATCAACACTCACTTTGTGATCAGTACATAGACACACATAATCAGCAGTGTTATTTATTTCCTGAAAAGCCTCAGCTGTTAGCGGTTGCAGCGGGTACGCTAACAAGCCTAAGTGCTCGGGATATAAATCGCTTAATAATTTATTTTTATCTAAGCTTCCTTCAGACACATAACACGCTTGTAGAGTCAGTTTTGGATGCTTTGCAACTAAACTTGCTAGCTCTGCGCCGCTATAACCACTTGCGCCAATAATCACTACTTTCATTGCTTACTTTTACCTATTAAATCTATTTATCGATACGCCTAAAATTACTCGCCTAATTGCGAATAAAAACACTGTCTAAAGTAATGAAATCAGGTTATCGTCGTTTTGTGTTCATAGTGCCGCTTTAAAATATATTTATGCTTAAAAAGTGAATTGATATTCATCATAAATACTTTTATATTGTTATGCAATTAGATTGAATAATTATTTTTGGATTTTTTTATGTCATTTCCCTCTTTTTTATCTATGTATCAGCAGCTAATTGCTGCCCCCTCAATCAGTTCGATTGAAGACTCTCTGTGCATGAGCAATAAAGAGGTGATCACCTTGCTCGCTACTTGGTGCGAAAGCCTTGGTTTTACATGTGAAATAACAGAGCTCGAAAACGGTAAAGGCCGCTATAACTTATTAGCGAAGCGTGGTGAGGGAGATGGCGGTTTAATGCTTGCGGGTCATACCGACACGGTGCCTTTTGATGATAGCCGCTGGAACTATAACCCCTTTCAACTCAGTGAGCATGACAACAAACTTTATGGCTTAGGCAGTATTGATATGAAAGGCTTTTTTGCATTTGTATTGCAGGCAATTAGCGAGCTTGATGCAACGAAGCAAACAGAGCCACTATTGATCCTTGCCACTGCTGATGAAGAAACTACGATGGCAGGTGCGCAACAAATTTGTCGCCATCCTAATTTAAAACCGGCACGCTGTATTATAGGTGAGCCAACAGATATGACTCCAGTGTTCACTCACAAAGGCCACATGAGCACTGCGATTCGTGTGATTGGTCGCTCAGGTCATAGCTCAGATCCAGAACGTGGTTTAAACGCCATTGAAGTAATGCATAAAATGATTGCAAAATTGTTAATCATTAAAGAAGAATTAAAGAATAAATATTCAATTGAACATTTTCAAATCCCGTACCCGACTTTAAACCTTGGCCATATTCATGGTGGCGATAATGCAAACCGTATTTGCGGCTGCTGTGAAATGCACATAGATATGCGACCTTTACCAGGTTTAAGTGTGCAAGAACTGCAAGCGATTTTGCTAACTGCTGCTGAAGAAATTAATGCCCACTACCCTAATGCGGTGAGTATTATTGACTTACACGAGCCTATTCCAGCATTTAGTGGCAGTACAGATACTGCGCTTGTTAAACTTGCCGAACAAGTATCAGGCCAACCTGCCGTTGCAGTAAATTACTGCACTGAAGCACCGTTTATTCAACAGCTTGGCTGTGAAACAATTGTCATGGGGCCAGGCTCAATAAATCAAGCCCACCAGCCCGATGAGTTTTTAGCGATGGAAAAAATCAAACCTTCACAAGAAATCATCAGCAAAATGATTAAAGCAAGTTGCTTTCGTAATGAGTAAAAAGGGAGCTTGATGCTCCCTTTTCTAATTCACTCACTAATCCATATATTTACTTAAGTACTTTTTAAAAACAGGATCGGTTTTCGCTAGGGCTTTTTGCTCCGCTAAAATATCTTTGAGAATTGTTTTAGAGGTTAATGGATTAGCTAATACAACCCTAAACACAACCGTTGGTTGATGGTCATATTTTGCAGGTGTTAAACGTGTACGCGATACAAAAGAACGTCCTGCTTCACGCTGACGTTTTTGCATACTTGCGGTAAAACGATTCAACGAAGCGTAAATATCTAATTTAGTTTCTTCGTCAGCATCTTTAAGCTTAGCTTGGATTTCTTTTGGTACGTAGCGATAGGTTAATAGGCAAAGCTCAGGCTCTGAGATTAATTCAAAATCTTCATCCTGCTTAATCATGTCGGCGAAAGTACGAGCTTTGACAATACTACGGTCAATCAACATTTCGTAGCCTTTACGGCCAATAACACGTAAGCAAGCATGCACTAACATTGCCATACCAGGGCGACTGCCCTCTAAAGTATGACTGCCTAAATCTTTAGAGCCTTTACGAAGAATATATTCCGCATGGTGCTCTATTGCATCTGTGGCAGCAGGGTCTTTAAATAACACAAGGCCTGCGCCCATTGGCACATACATTTGCTTATGGGCATCAATGGTGATTGAATCGGCGCGTTCGATGCCACTTAATAAATGACGGTAATTTTTAGATAATAAAGTTGCCCCGCCCCATGCCGCATCAACGTGAAAATGACAGCCAAGCTCTTCGCTTAAATCGGCCATTTCGTTAAGTGGGTCTATACTGCCGGTTTCAGTCGTTCCAGCAACCCCAACTAGCGCCATAACTTTAATGCCAGATGCTTCAAGTTCATGGGCTTTTTCACGCATGGCTTGAACATCAACCTTGTTGTTTTCACCTGTTTTAATAGCAACAATGTTATCGCGCCCAATGCCAAGTAAATCAACCGTTTTACCAAGCGAATAGTGGCCTCGCTCTGAAACGAGTACAGCAAGCCCTTTATAGCCATAGTGCAGCATGCCAGCAATTAAACCTTGTGCTGCAATGCCTTTATAGTCGCCATCGGCTTTTAATAAACGGTTGCGGGCTATCCATAAGGCGGTAATATTGGCAACGGTTCCCCCAGAACAAAACGCCCCTAGAGATGTTTTTGCGCTATGCATCCACTTATTATAAAACGCATCCTCTTCACCATACGCTAAATGGTGCATCATCCCTAAAACTTGTCGTTCTAGTGGCGTAAATGCTTTTGACGTTTCTATCTTTACTAGGTTTTGGTTTAGACCCACCATCAATTTTGATAGCGGTAACACAAAATGTGGCAAAGCGGATGTCATGTGACCAATAAAGCTTGGTGCAGCTGTGTGAACTGAGTGTGCAACTAACTGCTCCATAATGTCTTGCGCGTAGTCAGAGACAAAAGTGGGCTCTTCTGGGATATTTGCCGACTGAAAATCTTTTTCTATCTCATGCAATGGCTTTTCAATTGCCGCAATATTCTCATTTAAGAATCCTGCAAGATTGCTTGAAATCTCTGATTCTATTCTACTCAACGTTGAGTCCGGTGCTTCAGGCACCGTAAAAATACGAATCAAACTTTCTTTAGAGGCGACGGCACAACGCTTTTGATCCATCTTAATACCCATTATAAGCAGCTAAAATAAACCCAATACAGGAACATCAAGGTTTGAGTTTTAGCGGCACTGTTGCTACGAAATTGGCTAACTTTACTGGAATATCACAAAAATGTCTCGTTTAAAGCTAAAAAGCCACAGATTCGATGACAAAAAAATGATGTATCAATGAAATTTGCGCTAATTTTCTACTATCAGCCAGTTGTTTTTTAAGTATAATCATTACACCACTGATAAAGGAATAATTATGTCCAAAGGAATGCAAAAGACCGGTTGGCTGCTTTATGGATTTGCCACTTTTTTTATCAGCTTATTTGGTTATATCTACTACACTTATGAAACCGCTCGTAGTGAAATAATGGCTGGTATTGATTCAAAGCTTCTCAATGCGGCTGTGAGTGTTAACCATATTTTAGGCAAGGATTATCACAATCAAGTCAACGCCGGCATACCGATTTCTTCGGCTGTTTATAAGCAAAAAATGAGAGCGCTCTCAGAATACGCCAAGCAAATGGACTTAGCGTATGTTTATTCTATGGTACTACGTGACGATACCGTTTTTTTTAGCGCATCGAGTTATACCCAAAAGGATCAAAACGGCGGCCGCATCACGCAGTTTATGGATCCCTACACCGAAGCAACCAAGATAAATAAAGACGCTTTTTTTTCTACAGAGCCTGTATTCGAAGTTTCAAAAGATCAATGGGGGCACTTTAAAAGTATTTTTGTTACTTTCATCGATGAAAATGGCCATACCTATCTTACTGGCGCCGACATTACAATTACTGATCTAAACCAACAGTTACAACAAAGCGTAACACGCGCGACTATCACTGGGTGCTTCTTCTTTTTTATTGCAGCCTTAATTGCAGGGCTTTATTTTTTACAACTTAAGCGTTCTCTTTCTACGGATGCCCGTACAGGCTTTGCTAATCACGTAGCGCTGGAATATTACATTAAAAAAAGCACCAAACACCGTATGGAGCTTGCAGTCGTTACGATTAATGAAGTCGAGGATATTAGTAGCTTTTATGGTACAGAAGTAAGCGACAAGGTAATGGCCAGTTTATTGAGCTATTTTCAATCTCGCCTACCCAACGAAGCGCTGGTATTTCGTCTTGCTACCAATAAAATAGCGCTGTTACATACACGCGGTGCAGAGCAAGATTTTGATGACACTATTAACGCCTTTAATCAATCAATCCCTGTACTTAACGAGCCGTTTATTTATGTTAGTTTACATGCAGGTATTGCCTCTGGTAATAAGCTAATGCTGATTGAAAACGCACATATTGCTCTTCAACAAGCAAAATTAAACAATCAACGTATTATTCGTTACGAGAATGTATTTAAACAAGTAGAAGAACAGTTTAGGTACAATGTAAAGCTGGCTAAAAAAGTAAAAGAAGCGTTTGATAACAATCGTATCGTCCCCTATTTCCAACCCATTTATGATACGCAAACACAACAGGTGACTCATTACGAAAGCTTAGCAAGAATGGCATCAGCACAAGGGCGCATCTATACACCAGACTACTTTCTAACTGTTTTGAAACGCTCTCGAATGGACGGATTACTAACACGTACCATGTTTACTCGCTGTATTGAGCAATTTCGAAAAACTTCAATTAGCTGGAGCATTAATATTACAGCGCAAGATATTCTGGATCCCAGCTTAAGTGAGTTTTTAGAACAGCAGTTAAGACGCTACCCACAACCCAACAATATTATTTTTGAGTTTCATGAAACAGAAGCAATTGCCTACTTTAGTGAAGTAAAGGCATTTATTAGCTTACTTAAAAATAAAGGTGCGCAGGTTATGATTAACGAATTTGGTGCAGGATATTCAAACCTCTCAAATATCTTAAAGCTTGAAGTTGATGGCCTAAAGCTAGACCGTGGCTTAGTTAGCCAAGCACACACCAATGATGACAGCTATATGTTTATTGAACATTTAGTGAAGTACGCCAAACAACTTAACCTTGATGTCGTTGCCGAACAAGTCGAGAGCGAGCAAGTGGCTGAAGCACTTTCCAAAGCAGGTATAACACTAATGCAAGGAAACCACTTCGCGCCACCCACGCCTTATGTGCCTCAGTCATAATACCAAGGCCACAGTGCGTGTTATAGGTTTATAACTAAGCGATGACTCTGTTGGCCACTGGCCCAATATTTACGCTCAAATGGTGTAATAGCGGTATCGCTTTCATACAACTCAACATCGCACTTATGCCCTGCAAGCTCAAGCGAGCGAGCAAATTCCTTTACGTAAATATCCCAGTTGCTTCTAAGCTCTAAACGCCCACCTAATTTAATAATAAATGGGAATATAGCAGCACCGTGCCAGCGCCTTTGTAGGTGTTTGGCTTTTGGCCAAGGGTTTGGATACAGCAAGTAATGGTGCGTGGGCTGCCAGTTAGCAGCCACCGCTAAACGCCAAAAGTCGTTTAAATCAGCTTGCACTAAAATGTACTGGCCTGCATCGGTTTGCTTGTACTCTATATCATGCTTATCTAAACGATGAGATGATTTATCAATGCCAATCACTAACGCATCTGGGTGATGCTTTGCTAAGTTAGCGGTACTTTCACCCACACCACAGCATGAATCAAGAATGAGTGGCCCAGCAAACGCCTGCACCTTTTCATTTACCTGATCAAAAGCCGCTTGCGTATGCTCTGCAATCGGCTTTTTAAATTCAGCACTTAGGTGTTTTAAAACAATTTCATCTAGCTTTTCATGTAAGCTAGGTTGATTCGATACAATACTTCTCGAATTTGCATCCGTCATTAGTGTCTAAGCCCCACACCACGTTTAATAAGGGTTAATGCTAACGTAAATAAACCCACAATAAATAAACCAAGTACACCAAATGCCACCGATAAGTCGACATCAGACACACCTAAGAACCCATATCTAAATGCATTTACCATATAAATAATTGGGTTTACTTGCGATACGCCTTGCCAAAATTCTGGCAATAAAGTGATAGAGTAAAACACCCCACCAAGATAAGTCAGCGGCGTTAAAATAAAGGTTGGGATAATACTAATATCATCAAAGCTATTAGCATAAATTGCGTTAATAAGCCCGCCTAACGCAAACACAGCCGAGGTTAGTATAACCGTTGCCATAATCACAAAAATATTGTGAATTTGAATATCAACAAACAATAAAGAGACACAGGTAACAATCAAACCAACTAACATACCACGCGTCATACCACCGCCCATGTAGCCAAGTACAATAATGTAATTTGGCACTGGCGCAACTAATAGCTCTTCTATACTTTTTTGGAATTTAGTTGAATAGAAGCTTGAGGCCACATTCGAGTAAGAGTTGGTGATCACCGACATCATAATCAGGCCCGGTACAATAAACTCCATATAAGTAAAGCCACCCATATCACCGATACGAGAACCGATCAGATTACCAAAAATCACAAAATACAAGCTCATCGTGATTGCAGGCGGTACTAATGTTTGCACCCAAATACGTAAAAAGCGAATACACTCTTTGATCCAAATACTTTTTAGCGCTACACCATATTTAAACATTATTCGCCTCGCCCCTGTTCTAATAATCCAACAAACAGCTCTTCTAAACGGTTTGCTTTATTTCGCATACTAAGCACTGTGTTACCTTGCTCAGTCAGCGCACTAAATACTTGGTTTAAGCCCTGAGACTTTGCCACTTCAACTTCTAAAGTATGATCATCAGTCTGTGTGTAGTTGTAGCCTTCAATGCTAATTGGCTGCACAGGCTGCTTTAAATCAAGTACAAAGGTTTCTTTATCAAGCTTGGCAAGTAACGCTTTAATAGTGGTGTTTTCAACAATCACGCCGCTGTCGATAATTGCGATGTTTTTACATAACAGCTCAGCTTCTTCGAGGTAGTGAGTAGTCAAGATAATGGTGACACCTTGTTTATTTATCTCACGAAGAAAGTCCCACATTGAGCGGCGTAGCTCAATATCCACACCCGCAGTTGGCTCATCTAAAATAAGTAATTTAGGTTCATGCATCAGCGCACGAGCAATCATTAAACGGCGTTTCATACCACCTGAAAGAGTGCGCGCTTGCTTATCTTTTTTTTCAAATAAACCGAGCTGCTTTAAATACTTTTCTGCGCGTTCATGCGCCAGCTTTCTTGGTACACCATAATAACCCGCTTGGTTAACCAAAATTTGGTTAAGCGTTTCAAACTGACTGAAATTAAATTCTTGCGGCACTAAACCAAGTTCAGATTTAGCGGCTTCAAGGTGAGTATCAATGTCGTGACCAAATACCTCTACGCGACCAGCGCTTTTGTTCACTAACGATGAGATAACACCAATGGTGGTTGATTTACCAGCCCCATTTGGGCCAAGCAAAGCAAAGAAATCGCCTTGCTGAACTTGTAAATCAATGCCTTTTACAGCTTCAACACCATTTTTATAAACCTTTTTTAGGCCTTCAATATTTAATGCGATCGTTTTTTCGCTCACTGTTTGCCCTCTCCATAACCCCAACGTTTCGTCAAAGTATGTTCAATGTTTAAATGATCTAAAATTCGCGCCACCATAAAATCAACCAGATCTGAAATCTGCTCAGGCTGGTGATAAAACCCAGGTGCCGCAGGCATAATGGTTACGCCAAGCTTTGCTAGCTTCAGCATGTTTTCAAGATGAATTTCGCTAAAAGGGGTCTCACGCGGGACTAAAATCAGCTGCCCACGTTCTTTTATAACCACGTCAGCGGCGCGCTCAAGTAAGTTATCTGATGCCCCTACAGCAATGGCAGACACTGAGCCTGCACTACATGGGCAAACCACCATTTTCTTCGGCGCTGCTGAGCCTGATGCAACAGGACTAAACCAGTTATCTTTACCAAATACTTTTAGTTGCTCTGGCGCGGCATTAAAGAGCGTACTGAGCTGTTCAGTTGCTTTATCTTCGTTGCCCGACAGTTTTATATTCGATTCGGTATCAAGCACCACTCTTGCCGCACTTGAGATCAGTACATACACCTGAAACTGCTGCTCAAGTAATACCTCTAGTAACCGTAAGCCATAAGGGGCACCTGAGGCACCGCTAAAAGCTAAGGTTATTTTATCTTTAAATTGCATACAGTTATGCTCCGTATACTGGTTAGTTTTGTTCAAGTGTGCTGATTAAACGCTGATGAATACCTTCAAAGCCACCATTACTCATTATTAAAATATGTTGTGACGGCGCACTTCCTTCAGCAACTGCTGCAATGATTTCCTCAGTGCTTGGCATACAATGCATACCTGCTTTATCTGCGTATTCTTTTAATGACCAGCTTAAGTTTTCAGGTTCAAATAAATACACATCATCGGCAGCTTTTAGGGAATCAATCAAGGTTTGTTGATGCACACCCATTTTCATGGTGTTTGAACGCGGCTCTAAAATGGCAATAATCTTCTCATCGCCCACTTTTGCACGTAAACCTGCAAGAGTTGTTTTAATTGCCGTTGGGTGATGTGCAAAATCGTCATACACTTTAATGCCATTCACATCGGCTTTTAGCTCCATGCGGCGCTTAGGAGAAATAAACTCTGCTAAACCAGCAATGCTCACTGACACAGCAATCCCTACATGACGAGCGGCTGCAATAGCCATAATGGCATTTTTGACATTGTGCTCGCCCATCGCTTGCCACGACACAACGCCCTGTACTTCCCCTGCTAATAATACTTCAAATTCACTGCCATCAGCTTTAAGCAAGCGGTAATCCCAGTCTCCCGACAGTGTTTCGCTCTCGCTCCAAAGACCTCGTTCAATCACATCTTGTAGTGCTTCGTCTTGGCTTGGCCAAATGACTTTGCCACTACAAGGTAGTGTACGCATCAGGTGGTGAAATTGTTTCTTTATGGCGTTTAAATCTTCAAAAATATCCGCATGATCAAATTCAAGATTATTTAGGATTAAAGTGCGTGGTAAGTAATGTACAAACTTACTGCGTTTATCAAAAAAGGCGGTATCGTATTCGTCGGCTTCAATTACAAAAAACGGGGTTTCGCCAACACGTGCAGACACACCAAAATTTTGCACAATGCCACCAATTAAGAACCCAGGTTTCATACCGGCATACTCTAATAACCATGCCAGCATACTGGCTGTGGTTGTTTTGCCATGCGTACCCGCAACAGCTAAAACCCACGAATTTTGCAATAAATTATGTTTTAACCATTCTGGACCAGAGGTATAAGGTAGGCCCTTATCAAGCACATATTCAACACAGGGATTGCCACGACTCATCGCATTACCAATCACCACCATATCAGGGGCTGGCTCAAGTTGTGCAACGTCATAACCTTGAGTTAGTGTGATACCCAGCTCTTCTAATTGTGTGCTCATCGGCGGGTACACATTTTGATCAGAGCCTGTCACTGTATGACCTAACGATTTAGCGATTGCGGCGATACCACCCATAAAGGTGCCACAAATTCCAAGAATATGAATATGCATCTACTGTCCTGAGCAAAATGAATGATAGATAAAATAAGCCGTTATAATGCCAAATATAAGCTTTACTTACCATTACTACACGGCAATAGACTTTTGCCAAATAACCAACATAAAAAAACACCTCAATTTGAGGTGCTTTTCTAATCAAGCTAAATCTCTACTTACAGCATTAAAAATGCAAACAAACCGACACCAAGTAGTAAGCGATAGATCACAAATGGCATCATGCCCATGCGCTCAATCACTTTTAAGAAAAAGAAAATACAAGCATACGCAGATATAAAAGATAAGCCAGCGCCAAGCATCAAGGTATTCCACTCTACGATATGATCGCCAAGAGCCAACTCTATTGTGTAATATAGTCCCATCATTAAAATAACAGGAATAGCCAATAAGAATGAAAAGCGTGCGGCACTTTGCTTATTCATACCCAGCATTAAACCTGCGGTCATAGTAATACCTGACCGTGATGTGCCTGGGATCATAGCCATCGCCTGTGCCATCCCAATCATAAGTGCGGATTTCCAGTTCAGTTGGTAAATCGTTTTGGTTTGCTTACCTTTTGCATCGGCATACCAAAGTAATAAGCCAAACAAAATAGTCGTTACCGCGATCACCCATGCACTACGTAGGTAAAGCTCTATTAAATCTTTAAAAATAAGCCCAAGAATAGCCGCAGGTATCGTGCCTACTATGATCCACCAACCTAGCTTACTATCATCGGTTGCACCTTGTGAGCCAAACGATTTAAACCAAGCGCCAAGAATATCGACCACTTCTTTTCTAAAGTACAAAACAACTGCACCTAAGGTTCCAACGTGAACAGCCACATCAAATGCTAAACCTTGGTCTTGCCACCCGAGAATCTGCGACGGAAGAATTAAATGCGCTGAGCTAGAAATAGGTAAAAACTCAGTCAGTCCTTGAATTAAAGCTAAAACAATTATCTCAATAATACTCATGGGTTAGTAAACTCCACCTTCCATAGTTTTTGTTGCGGGTTATCATAATTATCCCATAGCTGAGCAAGGGTTAGCTTCGCTACGGGGTGAAAAAAATCGGGAGCTATTTCTGCTAAAGGCTGAAGCACAAAAGCATTTTTTGTAATTTCATCTCGCGGTAATTGTGCGGGATAATCACATATAACATCATCATAAAAAAGTAAGTCTAAATCGAGTGTACGCGGGCTAAACTTTTTATCTGCACGAGTACGACCATTATCAAGCTCAATTTGTTTCAATAATTTGCACAACTTCTCAAGAGGCATATCCGTCTTGGCCGCAACCACTGAGTTATAAAAATTATTTCCAGCAAAACCAACCGCTTCACTCTCATAAACTGATGAGTGTACAAAATCGGGGAAGTAAGATTTCAAGGCTATAAGCGCTTGCTGAAGATAATGCTCTTTATTGACATTAGAACCTAGACTAATAAAAATTTGCGCCATTATTAGCTTACCTTACGGCGGGTTATCTCAACGCCCACCGTTTGCGCTTGTGGCACAGCGGCTGGTTTACTGACACGAATAGTTACTTGGTTGGTAGCAAATTCAGTAAGAATAAGTGCAGCTAATTGCTCAACTAAGGTTTCAAGCAACTCAACAGGCTTCGCCGTTGTATGTTCAATAACACGCTCACTCACTTTCGCATAATCAAGTGCAAGGTTTATATCATCGGTTGCTGCAGCGGCTGAGATATCACAAAGCATTTCAATGTCAAAATATAAGCTTTGTTTACTTTCTTTTTCAAAATCATATACACCGATGATGGTGTCTACGTGCAGTTGTGATATATATACCTTGTCCATTAAGACTCCAAATGACATAAATATGTAAGGTAAAACAACCTTATGCGCTTATTGATCTTAATAATACGCTTTATAAGCTGTCATAATGTTTTAATATATTAAAATTACCCCTACAATAACGGATAGATTGTTAGTATTTTTTTGTAACAATCTCATCGAAAAAATAGCGGCAGACGGTTTTGCCGCCAATGATAGCCCAAAAGTGCCGATTAAAAAATAAGGAAGCGCGTGTTAGCAGTTTTAATGTTAGTTTTAGCCTATTTACTAGGATCGGTTTCGTCCGCTATCCTTGTTTCTCGGCTATTTAGACTACCAGACCCACGCAGTCATGGATCGAATAACCCTGGAGCCACCAACGTTTACCGCCTCGGTGGAAAGTTACCCGCTGTATTAGTGCTTGTGTTTGACATATTAAAAGGAACGATCCCTGTTTGGGGCGCTTACTTTTTAAACATAGAGCCTCTGATGCTCGGTCTTATCGGTGTTGCAGCATGTCTAGGCCATATGTACCCATTATTTTTTGGCTTTAAGGGCGGAAAAGCCGTTGCCACTGCTTTTGGTACCTTGCTACCTATTGGTTTATCTCTAGGTGGGATGCTAATCACAACTTGGCTGCTAATTATTGCAATTACACGTTATTCATCACTCGCGGCATTAGTGACAGTATCTCTTGCACCGCTTTACACATGGTGGATAAAGCCACTTTATACTTTGCCGGTAACATTTTTAACGGTATTAATTATTTTTCGCCATAGAGCGAATATGACACGTTTGATGTGTGGCGATGAACCAAAGGTTGGGGCTAAGAAAAAAGCCCCAGAAAATGAATAGCGCTTATAACGGCTCAAGAGAATCGATTGGCCAGCGCGGCTTAGTTTTCATATCTAGGCTTGCAAATTGCCCTGCTTTTAAACGCTGCATACCGGCATAAGCGATCATTGCACCATTATCTGTACAAAACTCAGTACGCGGGTAATACACACGCCCTTTCATGCCTTGCATTACACGTTCTAGCTGCGAACGTAATTGAACATTGGCACTTACACCACCTGCAATCACTAAACGTTTAATGCCTGTTTGTTTTAATGCACGTTTACATTTAATGATAAGCGTATCAATAACGGCTGTTTGGAATGCATGTGCGATGTCAGCTTTAGTTTGCTCGTCATCATCGTTATCACGAATCGCAATTGATGCTGCGGTTTTCAAACCACTAAAGCTAAAGTCTAAACCTGGTTTATCTGTCATCGGGCGTGGGAATACAAATCGCTCTGGCGTACCTTGCTCCGCAAGTTTTGCTAGGCGAGGGCCACCGGGGTAATCAAGACCTAGTAATTTAGCAGTTTTATCAAACGCTTCACCCGCCGCATCATCCACCGACTCACCCAAGACTTCGTACTCACCAATACCTGACACTTTAACCATCATGGTATGGCCGCCCGAGACAAGCAGCGCAATAAACGGAAATTCTGGCTGTTCTTCTTCAAGCATAGGGGCAAGTAAATGACCCTCCATATGGTGAACAGCCACAGCGGGGATGTTCCAACCATAGGCTAGTGAACGGCCAATCGAGGTGCCCACAAGTAAAGCTCCCACGAGGCCTGGGCCTGCCGTATAAGCAATGCCATCTAAGTCTTCAGGGCCACAACCCGCTTGTGCAAACGCCGTATCAATTAACGGTAAGGTTTTGCGTACATGGTCCCGTGATGCAAGTTCTGGCACTACACCGCCGTAGTCTGCATGTACTTTAACTTGGCTGTATAGTTGATGTGCTAATAAGCCTTGTTCATCATCATAAATGGCAATACCTGTTTCATCACATGATGATTCAATACCTAAAATTCGCATCAATTACTCCGCCAATAAAAAACAAACGCGCATTTTACAGCGAAAATACGCATTACTGAACATTAAATTGCAATACCAATGTTGGTTTGACCGTCAGATACCGCAAGCTGCTTAAGCTCTTTTACGTTCTGGGAAGTAATTCGGCCCATTTGCTCTACAAAATCAATAAGTTCAGCAAGCACATCAATTTCATATTGCATTAAAGGGTGCTCACGTACGGCCTTGTTATCAGCCAACTCACCATCAACAGTCAGTTGATACTCAATATAACGTGCGACTGAGGCCTGAGAAATTTTACTGATGTTTAGAAATTCTTGCTCATCTTTTGCCATTAAACCATGCAACATGCCAAGCAATGCCGTTGCTGTATCAATCGCTGGGTATACACCAAACATATCAAAATCATTTAATTCAGGTACATTAGGCTCAATTTTTTCAATTTGCTTCTCAAGACTAATTTTACTTTTGGGTAGTAAAATTTTCTCCCAACACACACTTAATGCACTACGAAACACGGTTCCGTCACCAAACCCTGTGGCTTCGCTAAATAGGGCATAGTTAGGCAACATACGCTCAAGCAATGCACCACCCAAAACCGCTTTTTGTAAATAGTTTAATTCTCTAATACGTTGAAAATTATTCGCTTTCGTCATTCTTTACAGTCCCACAAGACCAACATATTTCAAACGTTGACCCATTAAGCTCGCTACATGTTGGGCAAACCCAGTCAGGAGCAGATTGTTTCACTTGCTGGTAGTTTACCAATATTTCGCGCGCCTGGCGCTCTTTTATCGCATAAACTCGTACTTCGACTCCCGTTTGCTCAAATGGGATCTCGCCGAGAGCGCCTTGCAACATTTCACCTTGCAGCTCACATTGAATTCCAGCGCTTTCTAACAGTCCTTTAATAATGTTAGCTTGCAAGGCATTCTCAGCCCTAAAAATCCCCACCCAAGTAAATGAATCACCAGTATTATCTTGATTTAAATTATTTTTTTGCAAATTGATTCTCTTTTACTTTGCACGACTTTAAACCTAAGCTACTCTAGCTATTGACCTTTGTGCAACCCATATTTAAAGGCAGCTTAATGACTCTTACGACCCCAGGACTACTCTTCCCTGCAATTTCTCTTTTGTTGCTAGCGTATACGAATCGCTTTTTAGTACTTGCTCAGTTAATTCGTGAGCTTAACGCACGTGAAGGTGACTGCATTCGTCCTTTAGTTGTTGCACAAATCGAAAACCTTAGAAAACGAATTAAATTAATAAGAGTGATGCAAGTATATGGTGTCGCTTCATTTTTTATGTGCACTCTTTCTATGTTTGCTTTATTTATTGAATTTAATACCACAGGCATTGTGCTATTTGGGATAAGCCTTGCTAGCCTCGCTTTATCCTTATTAACCTCGTTGTATGAAATCCACATTTCGTGCGATGCAATCGAAATCGAACTTCAGAATATCGAAAAAAAACCACTTTCAGATAAGGCAGAGTAAATTTCTGCCTCTATACTTATTGTTACGAGAAATAACAATAAGTGGTGCGTGCGTGGATGACTTTTTGTTTTCTGATGAACGATTAGAAGAGAGTGATATACAAACTGAAGAGCCTGAATATTGGCACATTCTTGTTGTTGACGACGAAGAAGATATCCATCAGGTTACTAAGCTTGTGCTTGCAGGTTTCACCTTTGAAGGTAAAGGGTTGCGCTTTTACGATGCCTATTCGGCAGCCGAAGCCAAAGAGTTTTTAAAAAAAGACATCCCCTTCTCAGTGGCCTTGGTTGATGTTGTTATGGAAACCAATCACGCAGGTCTTGATTTAATTCAATATATACGTGATGACATCGATAATCACGATATTCGCCTAATATTAAGAACAGGGCAACCAGGTGAAGCACCTGAAGAATCTATTATTCGTGATTACGACATAAACGACTATAAAAATAAAACAGAACTCACAGCAATTAAAATCAAAACACTGCTTTATTCTGCACTGAGAGCGCATCGCGATATTCAGATTATTGACCGTCATAAACACGGTCTTGAGCAAATCATTAATGCATCGGCAAATTTTTTAAAATGCGACAGTGTCCATGAGTTTGCATCAACAATTTTAAGCCATGTCACCAACGTGATGGGTATAAATGATGCCCAAATATATTGCGCCGCCGCCGTCAACTTACAATCATCCCCCGCCACTGATTTTCAGTTGCTCGCCGCATCTGGCGTAGGTCCAACACCAAAGCAAAGCACTATTCCAAATGAAGTAAAAAGCTTATTTATAGATGCTCATGAGCGTAAGTCTTCGCTAAAAACAAGTACTGACTATATAGGTTACTTTCCAACTAAAGCTGGCCTTGAAACCATGTTATACGTGCACAAAGGCACAAAACTTCAATCAACAGATCATCAACTACTGGAGTTTTATGCAAACAATATAGCACTGGCTTATGACAACCTAAAGCTACGAGAGATGGTTAAAGATTCACAAAAAGAGTTATCGTATATTTTGGGGGAAGCTGTTGAAAAACGCTCAAAAGAAACAGGCTCACACGTAAAGCGTGTCGCACTTTATAGTGAACTCCTAGCAAAACTCTCCCAGTTAGATCCATTCCAGTGCGAAATTATTAAACTTGCCTCCCCATTGCACGACATAGGAAAAATAAGTATTCCTGACAATATCTTAAATAAACCAGGCAAATTAGATGAGCACGAGTGGGAAATAATGAAAAACCACGCTCAAATCGGCTATGAAATTCTAAAAAATTCAAGTAACGAGATTTTAAGTTGTGGTGCCACAATCTCTCACCAACATCATGAAAAGTGGGACGGTACAGGTTACCCTCAAGGTTTATCAGGAAGTAATATTCACATTGTAGGCCGTATTACCGCTATTGCCGATGTATTTGATGCACTGTGTAGTGACCGCTGTTATAAAAAAGCATGGCCATTAGAAGACGCATTAACATTAATAAAAGAGCAACGAGGGAAACATTTTGATCCAACTTTAGTCGATATATTACTTGAAAATTTAACACTTTTCCTAGAGATTAAAGACCGATACCCTGATTAGTGTAACTTTTCGGTAAACAACACTTTCCAAAATAGGTACTATAATTTACTATGCCATCGTAAAGTATAATTATTTTGCCTGGATGTAAGGGCTTACTTATAACAAGGGACTATTTAAAGTGAGATTTGAACAACTTGAACAATTCGTTGCACTAGGCGTGCTCAGGCATTTCCGCCAAGCTGCAGAAAAAACTCAAATTAGTACTTCAGCATTAACTCGCAGTATTCAAACGCTTGAAGATGAAATCGGCTATGAGCTTGTCACCCGCTCTACCCGCTCGGTAAAACTAACCAAAGAGGGTGAACTTTTCTTAGAGTACGCGAAACAAACCCTTAATAATTTAGAAGAAACGAAAAAACGTTTATTTGAATCATTAAATGGCTGCGTTAACGAAAAGCTTGTCATTGGTTACACAACTAAAGCAAGTACTGTTGTGCCTGTTTCTTGTGGGCAATTTTTAGCTCAGTACCCACACGTAAAAATTGAAATGCAACTACAAGAGCAAGGCGAACTTATTCGTAAATTGCAACTGGGTGAAATAGACATAAGCGTGTGCTCGCAGGCAATGAATAGTATTGGCAGCGACATCCACTTACCAGACCAACTTATCTTATTTGTTTCTAAAGATCACCCGCTTGCTAACAAGAGCGATATTAGTAAACGTGATCTGGCTGACTACCCAATGTACAGTTGTTTTGCACAGTCGAAGCAAGTTCAAACTATGCTTAACGAAGCAGTTGACTCATTCAATAAATCATCAAGCATTAAAGTTGGTAGTATTGAACAAGTGATGGATGGCCTTAAAAAGTCAGATCATATTGCAATTGCAAGCATTGAGCACGCTAACAGTGTTTCTTCTGACTCTGAGCTACTTTTATTGAAAACGAATAAAGGGATCGCTCATGAACAATTGGTTATTCAAACTAATGAGCAGGTTAATGAAAACTCGCATATTAGCCATTTATTAGATTTAATTGAAAAGACAGCGTTATCTAGTCACAACTAACGCGTGCATTTAAGCTAGCCTTGCAAACAAAGGCTAGCTCCCTTCTTCACTTAATCATCAGCATATTGCATAAAAAGCGTGCATGATTTTTTTTTTCAGCTACACTTACGCACCTTTTTTTGATTGTGCACATGAATGACCGCGCAACTTGTTTCCAACACCTATTTAGACGCAATAGAACAAACCGGCTATGCCATTGTTGAAAACGCAATTGATGAAAACTTACTAACTGATTTAATTGCAGATTGTTATCGTATTAATCCGCATTTTCATACTGCGGGAATTGGTCGTTTGAACGACCAACAAATTGATAAAACCATCCGTAAAGATAAGACCTTTTGGTTTGATAGTTCAAGCCAAGCACAAATTACTTATCTTGCGACCATGGAAGCGATAAAGACACAGTTAAACCGCAGTTTTTTCTTAGGGCTATTTGACTATGAATGCCATTATGCAAAGTATCAACAAGGCGACTTTTATAAAAAACACTATGATGCCTTCAAGGGTCGTTCAAACCGTATTTTTACAACCGTCTGTTATTTAAATACACCTGATTCAGGTGGTGAACTGGTCATCTATAAGCCAAAAAGCAAAGATATTGAGGTCATTGTAAAACCTCAAGCGGGTACGCTTGTGATGTTTGAAAGCGAACGCTTCATGCACGAAGTATTACCAGCAGAAGATGTTCGCTACTCGATTGCAGGCTGGTTTAGAAAAAATGCCTCGATCAGCGGAATTATAGACCCGCCAAGATAATGAGCTAAAATGGCAATGGCAAGGAAGCTGCTAAACCTATAAATATCACTAAACCCACATAGTGATTATTTAAAAAAGCTTTAAAACAAGGATCCCGCTCGCGGCCATGAATGAGTTTTTGTTGATAAAGTAAAAAGCCAACTCCAGCAGCCAATCCAAGCCAATAATAAAGACCGAGTTGGTTACTAAGGCCTATATAAGCAAGAATCGCTACAAACAAGGCATTGAGTAAAAAGATAATGTGCCTATCATAACTCGCAAACAAAATAGCTGTTGATTTAACACCTATTTTCAAATCATCATCTCTATCAACCATGGCATACATGGTGTCATAAGCCACAGTCCAAACAAGGTTAGCAATAAATAAAAGCCATGCTTCTACAGGTACTGAACCAATCGAGGCCATATAAGCCATTGGGATAGCCCAACTAAATGCTGCCCCAAGCACGACTTGGGGTAACTGAGTATAGCGCTTCATAAATGGATAACAAAATGCCAGCGCGAGTGCGCCAAACGACAGCAATATCGTTGACCATCCGAGCATTAACACTAAGCCAAATGCCACTGCAATAAGCAGCACAAATAAACTCAAAGCCTCACCACTTGAAACTAACCCCGCAGCCAATGGGCGCTGTGCAGTGCGTTTTACTGAGCCATCAATTTTACGATCTGCGTAATCATTAATCACACAACCGGCACTGCGCATTACAAAGACCCCTAGGCTAAATACGACAAAATTTAGCACGCTAGGCGCGCCTTGATTCGCAAGCCAAAGTGCCCAATATGTTGGCCAAAGCAATAACAAAGTCCCTATTGGTTTATCGGTACGCATCAATTGCTTATAGTAAGGGATATGTGCGATGTGTAATGCAGCTAATTTCATAAGTAAATATAGGCTCCAGGTAAGAAGACTTCAGCAACTAAAAAATGCGCACGAGATAGCGAAAACACACTGCGTCTACCCCATAACATCTGCGGTTCTAAACCTAACTCATTTATAAGAGAATCTAGTTGGTGTTGCTCTGAAAATTCAGCCACTTCAATTTCGGTGCGTAAAAGACTGGGATCTTGGAAAATAACATCGCCTAAAGGCCTTGTCCCCATACTTAACAACTGTTGCTTTTTTAGGGTATCATCTGCTGGCAACCAACTTTGCGCATATACCATAGGCTTGTTATCACAAAGCAATAATACTTCGCGGTTTAATGCGTGACTTAAAGATGTGTTTAGTAGTGCTTGCTGCTCTGTGGTTAAGTCAAAAGGTGTTTCATTGAGCACATGAACAGAAAACTGTTGGCAATGACTTTTGAGCTTAGCGGTCAATGAGCCCGCTTCTAGCAACCAGCTTTGTTGCTGCTGCGTTAAATGTGGGTAGGCTGATGCCGATTGCCAATCGGCAACTAATGATATTGGGAATTTAGTCACAACAACTCAGTATTTTAAGAAACCGCGCAAATGATATCACTGCAAAACGTTTGGCAAAAGCCATCATTTAATATCAACAACAGTTAAAATTCTTACAACAACCTGTATCTCTAGTGAGTTTGGGTATAGACTAAAAACCATTGAAAGGGTGGACTATTTTTAACTATGAAAAAATCGTTATTATCAATTTATTTGATATGCCTATTAGCAGTTAATGCAACACTTAGTTTTTCGGCACATGCCGACTCAAAAGTCGGTTATTTTGGTTTTGAACCAGACATAATTACCAATTATATTGGCCAGGGTAACAAAAAGCTTGGTTATGTTCGTATTACGGTCGATCTTATGCTCAATGACATGTCGGATATCCGTGTCGTAGAACATCATACCCCTTTGCTGCGTGATGCGATTGTTGAAATTCTTTCTAAAGAGCCTGAAGAGAACATCAAGTCGCTTACCGGTCGAGAAGAAATAAGAAAGCGCTGTACTGAAAAGTTAAAAACACTTTTAAAACAAGAGACTGGGCAAGAAATAGTGCGTGAAGTATTGTTCACTAAATACTTATATCACTAGCCATAATAAGTGACGGCAAACGCCGTCACAGATTACTTTAACGGCGCGAAAGTAACTTATCTGATACAGCATAAGCCATACCTGATAAAAGCCCCGCAAGATGCGCCCAGTTAGCCATATTGACAGGTAACATTTCAACAAAGCCTAAAATTAGCCAAACAAGCATAAAACCAACAATACTCTTGCTGACTAAAGGCGGCTCTGTTGGTCTCATTGCACTGTATATCCAACAAAAGCCTAGCAAGCCGTAGACCACGCCACTCAAGCCACCAAAATTAGGCCCAACCAATAAAAACTGTGCCCAGTTACTAATAAATGCGGTCACTAAAAATAAGCCGACTAAGGTTAACTTTCCACTGCGCTTTTCAATGTCATTACCTAGTGTCATCCACCAAATTAAATTAAAAATTAAATGGATAGCACTAAAATGCACGATTGCTGGTGTAAACCAACTAAGCGGTTGCGCAGGATTAAACTGTAGCATCCGATAAATGGTATCAAAACCACCGAGTAAAAAAGCCACAAAAATCGCTATTGATACTAGCGTGACTGTGCGATTGAGCCAGCTTAATGCTTTAAAACGCGTTTTTAGGTTGAGCGACTGACCTTGGTAAGAAAGTGATGATTGTGTGCTACCCACTTGCCAAGAGGCTTGCAGATACTTTTCATCATGTGGATTTGCAGCAAACTCTTGCCATAATGGTTGAGCTTGATGGAAATGCTCTGGAGCAACACAAATAATGACAGTTTCACCGTCTTCAGAGCGAAGCTCACCTTGTAAGCCTTTGCTTTTAATATAGTCAATAAACCCCTGCGCTGCGCGAGGATTATTTATGCTGCCCAGTTCAATCATCGTTCAATATGCTCCGGAAGTTGTGTTTGCCAAGCTGTAAAGCCTCCATCCATACTGTAAACATCTTCAAAGCCCTGCTCAACTAAGTAGCTCGCAGCACCTTGAGAACTCACACCATGATAGCAAACAATAATGATTGGCTGATCGAACTCTTTATTCATCATAAACTCGCTAATATTAGCATTTGATAAATGCTCAGAGCCTGGAATGTGACCCGTTTGAAACGAGTTAGGGTCACGAATATCGGCAATCACAACGTCTTCTTTATCTAAAAGCGCAAACGTGTCGCTTACTGAAATATGTTTATATGACATAATACTCTCTAAACTAAAAAGGCGGCAATCTGCCGCCTTATCACTATAAACGGCACTAATCCCAGTTAAGGATTACTTTACCAGATTGGCCTGAAATCATCGTATCAAAGCCCTCTTGGAAATCATCCACAGAGAACTGGTGAGTAATAATTGGTTTCAGATCAAGGCCTGATTGAATTAAGCTGGCCATTTTATACCAAGTTTCAAACATTTCACGGCCATAAATACCTTTGATAATTAAGCCTTTGAAAATAACTTGGTTCCAATCAACCGCCATATCTGAAGGTGGAATACCTAGCATAGCGATTTTGCCACCGTGATTCATGTTATTAAGCATGCTGTTAAATGCAACTGGCACACCCGACATTTCAAGGCCAATATCAAAGCCTTCTGTCATGCCAAGCTCTTTCATTACATCTTCAAGCTTTTCAGTTGCCACGTTTACAGCACGAGTAGCGCCCATTTTACGCGCTAAATCTAGGCGGTATTCGTTTACGTCAGTGATAACCACATGACGTGCACCAACGTGTTTAGCAACCGCGGCTGCCATGATACCAATTGGGCCAGCCCCCGTGATTAACACGTCTTCACCGACTAAATCAAACGACAACGCTGTGTGTACAGCATTACCGAATGGGTCAAAGATTGATGCTAACTCATCAGGAATGTTATCTGGAATTTTAAATGCGTTGAAAGCTGGGATCACAAGGTATTCAGCAAATGCACCTTCGCGATTAACACCAACACCTGTGGTGTTACGACATAAATGTACACGGCCAGCACGACAGTTACGACAGTGACCACAGGTAATATGCCCTTCGCCCGATACACGGTCACCCACTTGGAAACCACGTACTTCTTGGCCCATATCAACCACTTCACCTACATATTCGTGGCCAACGACCATTGGCGTAGGAATTGTATTTTGTGCCCACTCATCCCATTTATAAATATGGACATCTGTTCCACAAATTGCTGTTTTGCGGATTTTAATAAGCAGATCGTTATGACCAACTTCAGGCTTTGGCGCATCAGTCATCCAAATTCCTGGTTCTGCTTTTAATTTAGATAATGCTTTCATGATTCACACTCAATTAAACAAAACCGAAGCAAAGGCTTCGGTTTAGGAAATAAAATTAGATAACACCCATTTCTTTACCAATACGGGTAAAGGCAGCTATTGCAGTGTCTAATTGCTCTTTTGTATGCGCCGCTGAAATTTGCGTACGAATACGTGCTTGACCTTTAGGTACCACAGGGAATGAGAAACCCGTTACGTAAATACCCTCAGCAAGTAATTTGTCTGCCATGGCTGAGGCAACTTTAGCATCGCCTAACATCACAGGAATGATCGCGTGATCTTTACCTGCACAGGTAAAGCCAGCCGCTTCCATTTGTTCACGGAAATATTTTGCGTTGTCCCAAAGCTTAGCGCGTAACTCGCCGCCATTGCTCAGCATTTCAAGTACTTTAATTGATGCTGTAACAATTGATGGTGCAAGTGAGTTTGAGAAAAGATACGGGCGCGAGCGTTGACGTAACCATTCAACGATTTCTTTCTTACCTGATGTGTAACCACCTGATGCGCCGCCCAGTGCTTTACCCAAGGTACCTGTGATGATATCAACACGGTCAAGTACACCACAGTACTCAGGTGTGCCTTTACCATTTTCACCTACAAAACCAACCGCGTGAGAGTCATCCACCATCACTAAGGCATCATATTTATCAGCTAGGTCACACACCGCTTCAAGATTACAAATTACGCCGTCCATTGAGAAAACGCCGTCTGTTGCGATGAGTTTTGTTTTAGCACCCGCTTCATCAGCAGCAATAAGTTGCTTTTCAAGGTCGCTCATGTCGTTATTGGCATAGCGGAAACGCTTAGCTTTACAAAGACGTACACCATCAATGATCGAAGCATGGTTTAAAGCGTCAGAGATAATTGCATCATCTGGGCCTAGGATAGTTTCGAATAAACCGGCGTTTGCATCAAAACATGATGAGTAAAGAATGGTATCTTCTGTTTCTAAAAACGCAGAAATCTTTTCTTCTAATGTTTTATGAATATCTTGCGTACCACAAATAAAACGGACTGATGCAACACCAAAACCGTGATCATCAAGACCTTGTTGCGCAGCTTTAATTAGCTCTGGGCTATTTGCTAGACCTAAGTAGTTATTTGCACAAAAGTTGATAACTTTATCACCCGATGCAACTTCAATTTGAGCCTGTTGTTGTGAGGTAATAACACGTTCGCTTTTGTATAGACCTTCAGCTTTTACTTCGTCTATTTGTTGCTGAAGCTGATTAAAAAACGCAGATGCTCTCATCTGAAATCTCCAAATAATCTTTTAAGTAATCAGAGCCGATTAGCTGTGACTGTGAAATTTGCGCCTATTGTAAAAGCTTAGGCGAACAATTGCACTGTTTGTAGTTCGTCGCACGCCTTGAATGGGTGCAGATTTGCGAAATAAAACTGGTCTTACCTGCTATGAGTGTAAAACCAGAGCAGGTAAGTCGGCTAATGACTCACAAACGATATCAGCATGTTGTTCTGTTGACTCCGCGTAACTTTGCCCTGAACGCACCAATACACGCGTGGCAATACTTGCCCTTTCAGCTGCAATTAAATCTCCCAGCTTATCACCAACCATGATACTTTTTTTAGGGTCAATATCATGCTCAGTAATAGCCTGTAAAAGCATTCCTGGCGCAGGTTTACGACAGTCACACTCTTGCAAATAACTCGCTTGCGCTTTTGTTGGATGATGTGGACAAAAGTAAACCGCGAGAATAGGCACGCCATGACGTTTGAACTCGTCTTTCATCCAAGCTGTTAGATTATGAAAATCCTGCTCTGAATAGTAGCCCCGACCAATTCCCGATTGATTAGTAACCACCACAATTTCGTAGCCATCATCAGTAAACTTTTTGCAGGCATCAAACACACCGGCAACAAATTCAAACTCTTGTGGTTTATATACATAACCGTGATCAATGTTCACCACACCATCACGGTCTAAAAATAATACTTTCTTCATTTCAGTTGCTCTTTCAATACGACAAGGTCAAACATTAAAGTGACATCTTCTACACTAATCTGTGTCATTAGATCTGCCCCTTTAACACGCGTCCCCCATGGTAATTGTTCAGCTGTTTTACCCGTTTGCTTAACAAGGTTTTGATGATAAACCTCAACCACGTAATCTTGGTACAAATAAGGACCTGTTCGTTTTGGGTTTGAATGAGCGTATAACCCTATCACAGGCGTGCCAACCGTAACCGCCATATGGGCAGGGCCAGTATCAGGAGCAAGCACTAAAGACGCGCGCTTTAACACACATAACAGCTCTTTAAGCTGAGTTTTACCGACAAGATTCAAAATAGGCGTCTTACTGTGACTAATGATTTGCTCTGCAAGCGTTTCTTCGAGCGGCGTTGGGCCACCCGTAATCACTACCGAGAAACCTTGATTGTGAGCATAGTCAGCAAGTGCTGCATAACGCTCAGGCAACCAATTTCGCTCTTTTTTGCTTGCCGCAGGTGAAATCACAAAAATACGCCCTGCTAAACGCTCTTCACCTAGTAACCTATCAGCAGCTTGCTGGTGCTGCTCAGTAATTGGCATCTGCCAGCTTGGTTGATAGTCAGGCACACCAATGGCGCTCGCAAACCCTTTAAAACCTTCCAACACATGAGCCTCGGCTTGTGGTGCAATGCGCTTATTAATAAACAAGCTATGTAACTCTTTTGCTCGCGCCCAATCAAAGCCAACTTTTATTTTGGCAGGAATACAACGTGCTGCAAGGTTTGCTCTCAGTGCTACTTGCATATGTAGTAACACATCAAATTGTCGACCTTTAAAAACCTGTTTAAGCTGTTTGTAAGCTTGCTTACCTTGTTTTTTATCGAACACCACAAATTCAACACCTGGTAAGTCAGCCAGTAACATCGCTTCGATTTTACCAATCACCCAGGTAATTTTTGCCTTAGGATGCGCTTTTTGAATAGCTTGCACAGCCGATACTGCATGGCAAACATCACCAATAGCCGAAAGCCTTAATATACATATTTCTGAATACGAGGTTGAATGAGTCACACGTGCCCTTAGCAACAGCAAATAAAATGCGATCTTAAATTAACTTTGTGCTATTGCAAGTACTTATACGAAATGCCAAAAATACGGTACTATAATAAGCATTGATCGTTAATACGTTAAGTTGTTATGTTTGAGACTCTGCATCAAGAAAATACCACGCTACTTTGTCACCCCGCTTATACACAGTTACTCACGCGCGAGTGGTTTGATGCTGACTTTTGGCAACAACAAAATAAAATTGTGGGTGCTAAAAAAGGCCGTGCAACAGCCTGGTTTTTTAAACATGATCAATTAACCGCTGTGTTAAGGCACTACTGGCGTGGTGGCCTTGTTGGTAAACTTTTAACTGATCAGTATCTTTACTTAGGTTTAGAAAAGACGCGTGTGTATAAAGAATTTTCGCTAATGATGCGCTTATCTGAATTGGGTTTGAATGTACCCACTCCAATAGCAGCGAAAGTCACAACTCATGGCTTGATTTATCGTGGCGATATAATTACCCAAGCAGTGAAAGGCGCACAAAGCTTACTCGATATACTTATTACACGAGCCCTGAATCAGGATGAATTAAAAAAAGTAGCAACAACACTCAGTGAATTTCATAACCACGGGGTATATCACGCAGATTTAAACATCAATAACATCTTATTTGACGATAGCGGTAACGTCTTCATTATTGACTTCGACCGTGGTGAAATCAAGCAACCAGAAGCAAGTTGGCAACAAGAAAATATGAAACGCTTGGCACGTTCATTTGCAAAAGAACAAGGCCGTAACGAAGTTATGCATTGGCAGCAAAGCGATTGGCAGTTACTCATTTGTGAGTACCAAGCACAACTAAAACATTAACTAAATATGTGCACTTTTTATGGGAAGCTCACAGTATTTTCATTGTTTAAGGTTTCTAAGAAAGCAGCAATATTTTCAACCTCTTCTTCAGTGAGCTTTTTACCTAATTGGTGCCAACCAGTTAAACGAATAGCTTCTTGTAACGTTGCTGCAGCTCCGTCATGAAAATACGGTGCTGTGTTTGCCACATTTCGCAAACTTGGTACCTTAAATAAATAATCATGATCTTTTCTATGGGTCACCTCCCCCATTCCCCTATCATCTCGATTAGGGTATGGGTTTACGATCCCCATTTTCATTGTGAACTGCCCACCTAAAAGACGACCACTATGACAACTTGCACAACTATTCTCTTGAAACTGTAAAAGACCTCGCTTCTCCTGCGCTGTCAATGCCTCATTATCACCATTCAGGTAGCGGTCAAATCGGTCTTTTGTGATCAATGTTCTTTGAAAGGCTGCTAACGCTTTGGTTATATTTTCAAAAGTGAGCGCAGGGCTTGAACGAGCAAAGGCATGCTCAAACTCTTTGCTGTATAAAACATTAAGTTTATCAACAGCCTCTTGCTTACTAGCTAACGCCATTTCATGTTCACTTAATAATGGTTCGCTGGCTTGCTGCTCTAGATTTTCAGCCCTTGCATCCCAGTTTTGGGCAAATTGAAAACCAGCATTCCATGTAGATGGGGCATTCCTGCGCCCTTTTATGCCTAAGGCACCTACTGAAACAACCTTAGCATCATGACCTTGCCCTGCATTTAGTAAGTTGTGACATGAATTGCAGGATTGGCTATTGTTGCTAGATAAACGTGTTTCAAAATAAAGCTTTTTACCTAACTGAATTAATGCGGGCGTGTCTGCATCACTGCGTGGCATTTTTTCAGGAATAACACCAAACACAGATAATGCATTCTGACGAAGTGCTTTGTCCTCTATATCGGTTTGCTTTGCAAGTGTATTTAAAGTTAAAGAAGCTGATAACACAATAAAAAGTGTTAGCTTCTTAAATAAGACTACAATCAACTGGTTAATATTCATATCGCTGCAAGTTAAATAAAAAAGCGGCTTTAAATAAAACCGCTTTGTTGCATTACTTAATTATTTGAGATCGAAACGATCAGCCTGCATAACTTTGACCCATGCTTTGATAAAATCATTAACAAAACGTTCTTTTGATGTATCGAAAGCATAAACCTCTGCAACGGCTCTAAGCTCAGCTGATGAGCCAAAGATTAAATCAACCGGTGTGGCTGTATATTTAAGCTTATCAGTTTTTCTATCTACCCCTTCATAGATATCACCATTTCGTTTCCACTTGGTAGACATATCTAATAAGTTAACGAAAAAGTCATTGCTTAGTACACCAGGTTTATCAGTAAAGACACCATGCTTGCTGGAATTATTCGCACCAAGTACACGCATTCCACCCACTAACACTGTCATCTCAGGTACCGTTAACGCTAGTTGGTCAGCTTTATCAACAAGTGCCTCTGTAGGAGATTTGTAATAGCCTTTTTGATAATAATTTTGAAATCCATCTGCTTTAGGCTCCAACAAAGAAAACGAGTTGATATCTGTTTGCGCTTGGGTTGCATCACCTCGACCTGGTGAAAATGGCACTGTTACCTTAAATCCAGCCTCTTTAGCTGCTTTTTCAATGCCTGTAGCTCCTGCAAGTACAATTATATCTGCGAGAGAAATCTTACGGCCTCCTCGCGACTTTTTGTTAAAGTCATCTTTCACTTTTTTCAGCTTAGCAATCACTTTTGCAGTGTCTTTTGGTGCATTCACAGCCCAGTCTTTTTGCGGCTGTAACGCAATGCGTGCTCCATTAGCGCCTCCTCGCATATCTGAATTTCGATAAGAAGCAGCCGATGTCCACGCAACTCTGACTAACTCGGAAACGGTTAAACCTGAATTTAAAATATTACTTTTCAGAGTTTTAATGTCGTTTGCATTAACCAGTTTGTAACTTGGCTTGTCTATTGGGTCTTGCCAAATTAGCTTCTCTTTTGGAAACGCATCACCTAAATAGTTATCTCGAGGTCCCATATCACGGTGAGTCAGTTTGTACCACGCTTTTGCGAATGCTAAGCGGTATTCTTCTGGATCGGCTAGGAATCTTTCCGCAATTTTTCGATACGCAGGGTCAAACTTCAATGCCAAATCAGCTGTTGTCATAACTGGCGGATTGAACTTTCCTTTAACATGCGCATCTGGAACCACTTTATGTAAAGACTCATTCGTTGGTACCCAAATAATCGCCCCACCAGGGCTTTTTGTTTTTTTCCACTCAAAGTTTAAAAGGTTAGATAAGTAAAGCGATGTCCAGCGAGTTGGTGATTGCGTCCACGCTCCCTCAAGACCACTTGTAACAGTGTCTTCAGAGTGGCCTTTACCACACTTATTTTTCCAGCCTAACCCTTGCTCTTCAAGTCCAGCAGCACCTGGCTCAGGGCCGATACATTTTGCCGCTTTATGCGCACCGTGCATTTTTCCAAATGTGTGACCACCGGCAATAAGTGCTAACGTTTCTTCGTCATTCATCGCCATACGGGCAAAAGATTCTCTGATGTTAGCCGCTGAACCAACAGGATCAGGAACACCATTTGGCCCTTCAGGGTTCACATAAATCAACCCCATATGAACAGCTGCAAGAGGTCTTTTTAATTTACCATCAGCCTCTCGTCGGTCACTTGCTAACATTTCAACTTCAGGGCCCCAATAAACCATATCAGGCTCCCAATCGTCTTGGCGGCCTGCGGCAAAACCATATGTTTTAAAGCCCATATTCTCAAGAGACACATTGCCTGCAAGTACTATAAGGTCACCCCAAGAAATAAGTTCACCGTATTTTTGTTTAACTGGCCAAAGTAGTCGACGCGCCTTGTCTAAACTTGCGTTATCTGGCCAGCTATTTAGGGGATCAAATCTTTGTTGGCCTCCACCGGCTCCGCCTCTGCCATCAAGCGTTCGATAAGTTCCTGCGGCATGCCATGTCATACGTATAAAGAAAGGACCATAATTTCCCCAGTCTGCGGGCCACCAGTCCTGAGAGTCTGTGAGTGTTTTATTAATATCGCTTTTCAATGCATTCATATCGAGCTTAGAAAATGCTTTCTTATAATCAAAGTTTTCTCCCAACGGGTTAGAGCGAGAGTCATGATCACGCAGCGGGGCAAGGTCAACCTGATTTGGCCACCAAAATAGGTTTGATTTTGCCTGATTTTGAGCAATATGGCCGCTACCAACAGCGCCTTTAGGCTTGCTCATTTGAGCTTCAGCCGCAATCCCCTCAAAATTAATAATAATAGCCAGCGCACTGGCTATTAAGCTGTACTTGCTAACAATACGGTTATTCATAACATAATCCTCAAACTAATATAATTTTTAAACTACCTATTTAAAATCAAGCCAAACACCTAAATAATCTAAAACTAAAACATTAGAAATTTAGAGAAATTAAGCTCAACAGAATTCAAACTCACAAAAATAAACTAATATGAAAACCAACCTCCATCATATCGAAAAAACGATATAAAACGACCTACCACCCCTTCTAACCTGCTAATGTGTAACTTGTGGTAGGTACGTTTTAAGCTGTGCAAAGCCCTGAAAGTGGTTAGTTACTGCAACTCAAAATTTGCTTACACGATGCAATACCGTGCATGAGTTTTTATGTCGCACAAATGAAAGAACCTCATTATTAACAACGTACTAAAACCTAACCAACGACAGACCTTTTTTAGATACATTAGATGCAAAATACGTTTAAATAAAATCGATTTTATAGATTATATTAATTTATTTTCTTGATTAAATAATGATAAACAACTAGAAACTAAAGCAGAGTATAAAATTTTAAAAATAGATAAATAGTAAAAAATAACGATAAAAATTTTGATTTTTAAATTTTAACAATTAAAAAATTGATAAAGGAAAAATAAATAGAACACAATATCAGTAAGTTAAAAGCGACTTTTAAATATGAAGATAAACAGGCAGCAAAAAACAGAACTTTAGTTCTATAGTTAGCTGTAATTTACTAGGAAGTAAGAACTTACTTTAAAGATAAGATTAAAATATGACTATAAAGACTAATCATAGCAGTCATATTTTTCGGCTTGAATTGACCCCTTGCTTGATCTAAATCAGGCTTTTACTTATTAATTAATAAGTAAAAGCCTTTATAAAAATCAGCTACAGGCTGGCTGCTTCGTAAAGGATTGAGAAAACCCCACCACTTTAGGGTTAGGGTTGTTTAATTTTACTAATCACATTAGAGGTTGAGCACCCGTCAAGAAACTCAAGCACTTCAACTTTGCCACCATGACGCAAAACATGCTCTGCACCTGCAATTTGCTCAACAGTGTAATCGCCTCCTTTGACGAGTACATCAGGGCTGATCGTTTCAATGAGTTTGGCTGGTGTATCATTTTCTTCTACACTACCAAATGGGATCACCCAATCGACAGAAGCAAGTGCACTTAATACCATTGCACGCTCTTGTAATGGGTTAATTGGTCGTTCAGGGCCTTTTAATCGCGAAATAGACTCATCGTTATTCAAGCCCACAACTAAGCGATCGCCTCTTGCCTTTGCTTGCGCTAAATAACGCACATGCCCTGCATGAAGGATATCAAAGCAACCGTTTGTGAAGACTATTTTCTCACCATTTTGTTTTGCAAACTCAATATGTTGTAAAACATCGTCAAATGGCGTTTGATAGTGCTCACCTGTTTGCTGTAAGTATTGACCAAGTTTACGGCTAAGCTCTTCAGGAGACACGGTTGCGGCACCAAGCTTACTGACAGCAATCCCCGCCGCAAGATTCGCAATTTCAACAGCATCCTTAGGCGTCATTCCTGCGCCTAACATGACCGCTAAGGTCGCGATAACCGTATCTCCCGCTCCGGTAACATCACTCACTTCAAGCTCTTGAGCTGCAAAATCAAACTTTTCAGCTTCGCTTATCAAGGACATGCCTTGTTCTGAACGTGTTAATAACATAGCCGCAATACCTGCTTCACTAATAAGCATGCGTGCGCTGTCTGTTAAGCTTTGCTCTGAACCTGTTTGTCCACCAGCAAGTTTAAACTCGTTTAAATTAGGCGTTATGTAGTCTGCACCACGATATAAATTAAGATCCGATGATTTTGGATCGACAAGTACTGTTTTTCCGGCTTTTTTAGCAACCTGAATCATCGCTTGAATCAAGCTAAGTGAACCTTTATTGTAATCTGAAAACAATACGAAATCGTAATCATCAAGCACTAACTCTAAGCGGTTAAGTAATAATTGGCTGTGCTGTTCAGTAAAGGTTTCTTCTAAATCAAGGCGAACAACTTGTTGATGTCGGCTTATGACACGCATTTTAGAAATTGTAGGAAGCTCACAAACACTGACTAGCTGAGAATCTATTTTTTCCGAGCTTAAAATTGTTTCAAGGATCTGCCCACTTTCATCTTCGCCAACTAGACCTAGCAACCCTACTTTGCCATCTAAACGGGCTATATTCTTTGCAACATTTGCCGCACCACCCGCCTTGTCTTCAAACTTGCTGACTTTAACGATAGGTACCGGCGCTTCTGGGGAAATACGCCCTGAATCGCCGTGCCAGTATCTATCTAGCATGACATCACCAACAACCAAGATACGTGCTTTAGAAAGGTTTTTTAGTAACGCTAAATCCATTACTTTTGCTCCGCTACAACCATATCGATGGCTTCACACAACCAATGACCAATAAACATGTGCGCTTCTTGAATACGTGCTGTTTCGTCATTTTTAATAATAATCGGTAACTTTGCGATATCTTTCACTTTACCGCCATCACGGCCTGTTAAAGCCACAGTATACGCACCAATTTCATTTGCAGCAGCCAGCGCAAGATTAATATTAGGGCTCGTGCCTGAAGTCGTTAAGCCAATCACTAAGTCATCAGCCTTACATAGCGCTTGAACTTGGCGTTCAAATACCGTGTCAAAGTGGTAGTCATTACTGTGTGCTGTCAGAATAGAGGTGTCTGTTGTAAGCGCAATAGAAGCAAGTGGGCCTCGCTCTAATTTATAGCGAACGACAAACTCTGCAGCAAGATGTTGTGCATCGGCTGCACTACCACCATTACCAAACCAAATCACTTTTCCGCCAGCTTGTAATGTACTATGGCATGCTTCAAGAAGCTGCATCACTTCTGGGTGATAGGTTTCCATCGTTTCAAACAACATTTGATGACGGTTTAAACTCTCTAGGTAGCTTGCCGCTACAGAATCAAGATTAGACATAGATATTCCTCAAAAATAAATAACGGCTTCGCTTACCAAAATAATGCAACGGATAACCAAGTATAGTTCTCTCCAAACACATCTTCACCATAGGTCAGTGTTGTCTCGAGTGTGTGTTCATTCCATTGACGTGTATTACTCAATTGAAGTTCAACTGCTTTTTCATAGTCTGCGCTTGTTTGCCCAAATTCATTTAAATAATTACTTTCGTTTTCAATTAAGGTTAACTTACCACGCCATAAAGAACTAAGGCTCTCATTGTAAGTAAGTTCCATACTATGTACTTGAGTAGGTGGCGCATCTGCATAAACCTTCGCAACGCCATCTGCATGAAAATCACTATAACGCTGATCAGCTGCATAGTGGCCAGTCACAAATCCACCCACCGTATTGCCGTTAACTGGATAAATTTCGTTTACATACCATAGGCTGTGCATATTGGTATATTCATACCTTAATGACATGGCATCTGTCATTTTCGGTAAGAAAAAGCCCACATTGCTTACTGTGTTGCCAAATTGATAGTTTTTATGGTTTTTAGTGTCCTCACCGCCATACTCAAAATAAAGTTCAATGGGCATGCCCCAATTAAAGTTTACGGTACTGGTAATTGTCGCGTATTGATCGCCAAGTTCGTTATCTTTACTCCCTGTAAGGCCAGAGTTGTCGTTTCCAGCAGGGTCAAAAAATGCATCAAACACATCACCTGCATCAACCTTGCGAGGACCACCACCAAATTGCATCATACGGTTGATACCAATTTTCCAACCATTGACTGGCTCAATACTAAAATGCGTACCTGCAAGCTTAGGTGTACCACTATGAAGCTCATTTTGATAAAGGATGCCGTTATCAACATGCTCTAATTCTGAATAGTACAGCTCAAAGTCGAAATTCCACCAATTATGTGCTGGCTGAACCATGCCTATCGATACCGATGGCGCTGTTTTTGCGTTGGTAGAAATCACTTGCGCAGAGTGTTTAAATGGTGAGAACCAATGCTCTTTATAACCAATATTTAATTGAAGATCTTCACCAGCAAAACTAACGAATGTGTTGTAATTTACAAACTTATTAGCTTTAGCACGATAATCAAGACCAACTTGCACTAATGTGTAATCGTTCGCACGCCATATGCCTTCAAAAAAGCCTTGCCCCCACTCATCAGAACTCAAACCTCGCTGATTCGCTATTTGTTTGCTGGTATCAGAGTCAACCTGAAGTTTCACGCCGACGCGAGTTATAGCATCATCACTTTGATAAGGTTTAATCTTAGCGCGAATAGCTGCGACCAATGCAGGCTCAGAGCTTTCTAGTTTAGTGAGTGCTGTCTCGACTTCAGCCAACCGATAAGGTTTAGCCATCGGTGTCCCAGAGGTAAGTGCAAATAGTGTATCTAATTGATGATCAAGCTGTGCGTCCATGCCTATAGGTAAGTAGGCTGTGGGCGTTGCAAATAGTGGGGAGGAACAACTAAGTAACACACCTACAATTGAGGCTTTTATCATTTTTAATTTCATAACTACATAGTCCCTATACAAAGTATTTGAAATATTACCAAATTCGACGCGTCGACACACTTAAAACTCTTAAAGATAACTGTTTTTAACATTTTTATTCAGCTGAGCTATGTTCCACGTTATCATAGCGTTTTATCTATGTTGTAGGCACAGTGATGGCGCGTATTTTATACTCTTTGATTTTATATATACTTAGCCCGCTTATTATCTTCTATCTATACGTGCTAAGAGGTAAAAAAAATGGCGGTTATCGTCATCATTTTGCGGAGCGCTTTGGTTTTTTAGCAACTAAAAAGCAAGATATTGTTATTCATTGCGCATCGGTTGGTGAGGTGCTTGCAGCAACGCCGCTCATAAAAGCTATCAAACAACACAATCCCAATTTAAGTATTTTAGTAACATGCAATACCCCGACGGGCCGTGAGCAAATAAAAAACAACTTCCAAGACTCTGTTAATTGCTGTTATTTACCTATTGATTTTCCTGACGCCACTCACCGCTTTTTAAAACGAGTTAAACCTCAAGTACTGTGTATTTTGGAAACAGAGCTGTGGCCCAATTTAATGGCGCAAAGCAATAAACGTGGGATTAAAGTGCTTATTTTAAACGCGCGCCTTTCTGTTAAATCACAGCAGGGTTATCAAAAGGTGATGCCACTAACAAAAGTGATTATGAATTCAATAAGCGCTCTTGCAAGTCATAACCAAGATGATGCGAACCGTTTCATTGAGCTTGGTTTAAAGCCTGAAAAGGTGCGAGTATTTGGCTCTATTAAGTTTGATATCACGCCAACAAATGAGCAATTAATTAAAGTCGCTGCACTTAAAAGTCAATATAACAACGAGCGATTTATTTGGGTTGCAGGCTCTACTCACCCCGTTGAGCATGAGCTAATTTTAACTGCTCATGAGAAGCTGTTAAAAACGTTACCCAACGCTCTTTTGATTATTGCTCCGCGACACCCAGAGCAGTTTGATAAAGTTGCGGAAATATTAAAAAGTTCAAATTTGAGCTTTAGTCGTCGCAGTGAAGATAACTATAACAACCAACAAGTTGTGCTAGCAGACACGTTAGGTGAGTTACAATGCTTATATGGTGTGGCAAACATCAGCTATGTTGGCGGTAGTTTAATAGAACGAGGCGGCCATAACCCATTAGAGTCAGCTGCGTTTTCTGTTGGCGTATTAGCAGGCCCTCATACTTATAACTTTGACCATATTTATCCTGAGCTGATTAGTGCTTTAGGAGCTAAAACCGTTACCGATGAAAATCACCTTGCTGATACGCTTATCGCTTTGAGTACTGATGTACAAGAGACTATTAAGCTTGGTCAACAAGCTGCAAAATGCGTCGCTAATAACCAAGGTGCTATTAGCAAAACTGTCAATTTAATTGAGCTTTACTTAGAAAGTTAGAATAGATAAATAGAGAAATAACGTGAGTTCAAAGCACACTATGAATCGCCCAGAAAAACAAATGCGCGAATGGGTATCCAGCGTAATTGTAAAATACAATTTTTGCCCCTTTGCCCGTAAAGAAGTTGAAAGCAATTGCATTCATTATCAAATCAGTCAGTCAGTAACGATTGATGATGCGGTAATGGATATGCTTCACGAGTGTAACGAGCTAGACCAACAAGCACAGCGCGAAACAACCCTTTTGATGTTTGAGCAAGGCTTTAAGGATTTTGAAGAGTTCTTAGATTTAGTCGATTTAGCCAATGCACTTTTAGCTGCGCAAGGGTATGAAGGTAAATATCAAATAGCCAACTTTCATCCTGACTATGTATTTGCTGACAGTGATGACAGTGATGCTGCTAATTACACCAATCGTGCACCTTACCCAACACTGCATTTAATTCGTGAAGCCAGCATGAGCGAAGCGCTAGAAAACTACGATGAACCTGAGTCTATCCCAGAGCATAATATTAAACTTGCAAGACGTAAAGGCATCGACTTTTGGCAACAGTTACTACAAAACTGTATTAATAAAAAATAAAGCCAGCATTGCTGGCTTTTTAGTTAGTTCAAAGACTATTTTTTAACCCACTCACCATTTACTTCAATATAATGGCCAGACTTTGTTTTCTCGATGGTTTTTGCTGCTGCAAGGGCTTCCACTTGCGACAAAGACAAATTATTCTTTTTCGCAAGCTTTAAATACTGTTCTTTACGCTTGGCATTTATATCGTTAATAAGTGCTTTCGCTTCACTATTATTTACCACTAAGCCTAAATAACCCGAGCTATCTTCACCTACTAATCCTTGGTTTTTTGCATCATCTAGGCTAATTGCCCAAGCAGAAAATGATAAACAAACAGCACTAATTAAAGTGATCACATTCAATTTTTTAAGTTGTAATTTACGCATGTTTGCTCCTTAGAATAATTCACTATCATCACTGAACAGGGTATCAAGTTCTTTATCCACTTTAACGCGGATCTCATGGTCAACTTTTACGTTTAAGTTGATTGTAATTGGCTCTTTCGCTGCCACCTCTACACGGTGAGTACAGGCACTTAAAAGCCCTAAAGCTGTTAGCATTACTAACCATTTAGCCATTATTGCTTCCTTTTTTTGCATACTCTTTTTCAACTCTTTGAGTAATTTCGTCACTTAAGCGCAACGCCCTTAATAAGGTGAAGACGTTCTCTTCATGGTTATAATTAAAATTAACCGCTTGTTGCTGTTGTTCATTATAGCCTTGTAAGTTTACACCTAAGTGCAACCAACCATCAGGCTTTAAATCTACGCTACTTTTTAGCTGTTTAATAGCTAAGTTTTCTAACAAACTCAGTGTCGTACTCAACTCTTGTTGCTGCGCTTTTACCGCTTCGAAGCCAGCGTTATTAGTGATCAGCAGCTTACCCTCTCCTTGGTTCACTAACTGCCCTTGCTTTACTGCAATACCTTGCTTATTTATCGTAACAGGCAGTGTCCCTGCCAGTCGCCCTGATAAACTAATACCTGACTCTGCATCTAGGGTGACGAGCTTACTAGCATCTATATTCTCAAATTTAGCCGTGACAGTTTGACTATCAAGCAATGGACAAAATTGATTGACAACAAACGATCCGCCTAACACATGCCCTGTCACCTTTGATACACAAGGCTCATTATTATCAAGATTTAACCGACCTTGTACTTTTTTTACAACGGCACCCGCTCGCAGTTCATTAAGTGTAAATTTAGTTGGCACAATATTAAGCTGCCCTGAATTAAACGCACCTTCAATATCTACATTAAAGTCATTAGCAAGGTAATCATTATATAGCGCTGCTAATTTTGCGATCCGAATATCACCCTTTGCCTGCTGTAAATTTACATCGCCTTTTATAATCCCTGAAACAACACCATCAGTAATTGTCACGAGCGGTTCGAATTGGGAAATGATAGGGTTGAACTTTGCTATAGCTTGTTCTGGTATCACTAACTCAAATGGATGCGCAACCTTGGACATATGATGGCTGACAAGCGCCTCCAAGCCATCTGCAAACACATGATGCGTTGCTTGTAAGGCTCTGCTTTGCAAAGCGTTAGTTACTATTGAGAGCTTATTTAAGGTAATTTTTGGAGTTATTAATTGAGCTGCTGTGGTTTTGGCATCAATATCGGCAAATAATTCACCCACACTTAAGTCACTATTTACACTGAGCTCATTATTGATTTTCAAAACTTGAATCTCATTGTAATTTATAGACTTAGCTTGACTACTTACTTTAGCACTTAAGTGTTGCTCATCACTTAGTTGAGTATCAATATGGCTAGTAAACTCAGTTATTTTTAGATCTGCTAAAAGCACATTTTTAGCACTTACATCTGCGGTGAGTTTTCCAACTGTAGGCTTAGAGAGCAATTCATTAACACTCAACTTGCCACTAACCTGAATACCATCAGCCTTAAAATCTAAAAATGCAGGGTGTGAATCCAATGACAGCTGAAAATCTGCAGTAACGTTTTTTTCATTCAAATGCGCACTGAGCTTAAATTCATCAATATCTCTACTAATAAAATCAATGCCAACTTGGCTATTAAGTGATGCGAGCGGATCCAGCAAAGAAAGTGTTGTATTACTCACTGTAACCTCACTTTGCCCTTCAGTTGTTAGCAGTTTTACGATTGGGACTGATAGCCGCTCACCTTCAACAGTTACAGGCTGTTCAATTTGTAACTGCCAATTAAGCGGGAACTGCGCTTCAATAAATGATTGATGTTGTTGGTCTGCGATGGTGTTTAAGCAGTCTCGGTTTGCACTAAGTTGATTTTGTAAAGCGGATAAATCCGCGTATAGATGCTGTTGATTTAATTGGTACTTAGCACTTGCTTGTCCTTGAGTAGTAAAACTTAACTCACATTGCTCGAAAGCGTGCTGATAATTTGCATTAATTACGCTTTCAATCGCAATCGTAATACCATCAAACCTAAGCTGTGACTCGCTGATAAAATGGCTATCTTTTGGTAACTCAATGAATCGCTCAGCTATTTTATCATCAAGGGCAATATTGGCTTTGACTTCATAATTAGATATTGCAACGTCTGCGTTAAGGTCACGTGAAACCGTAAAATGATTTAGGCGTTTTTCATGTATTGCCAACCTAACAGGGGTGTCGGTAAACGGTGAGACTACATCAAGCTGCTCAATGCTTATTAGCGGTCTTTGCTCGGGTAATACCAAGGTAAGCTTTTTAAATTCAGTCTGTGAAGCGTCTGGTTGTTGTTTATTTGTAAGGCCACTAACGATGAGGTTAGCGCGAGAAACACTAACCTGTTGCTTATTCGCAATAATGCCAGCTAACTCAATTTGCTGTCCTTGGTAGGTTAAGCATAATTTCTCGATATTCAAATCAAGCTTGCGAGTTAATGACCAATCAACACAGTGAAGCGCAACGCCATTTTTACTGAGCATAGGCGTTAAGTACCACGATGTCAGCGGTAGTCTGAACAGATACGCCAGCAGTGCCATGCTTAGCACGATCCCTAGCAACCCAATACACGCTCGCTTAAAACTCAAAAAACTCTCCTTGCCTTTGAACTTACACTTACTAGCAACTAGCGTCATTATAAACAAAAAGGCCACACATGATAGTGCAGCCTTTTTAGTTTAAACGGTTTGTATGAACCTAGCTTGTATAGCTAGGTACATAACTAAGTTCTAGCCAACGTTTTTACGAGCGTTGCGGAACATACGCATCCATGGGCTATCTTCGCGCCACTCATCTGGGTGCCATGAGTTAGCAACCGTACGGAATACACGCTCTGGGTGCGGCATCATCACCGTTGCACGACCGTCAGTAGAAGTAATACCTGTGATACCCTCTGGTGAGCCATTCGGGTTAGCTGGGTATTGCGTTGTTGGGTTACCGTAGTTATCAACAAACTTCACTGCCACAGTACCTGACTCAAGCGCTGCTTTAACTGCATCAGCGTTTGCGAACTCAGCATGACCTTCACCATGTGAAACAGCGATAGGCATACGTGAACCAGCCATACCATTAAAGAATACCGATGGGTTTTCTTGCACTTCTACAAGGCTAAAGCGAGCTTCAAAACGCTCTGACTTATTCGTTACGAAACGTGGCCAGTGCTCAGTGCCTGGGATCAATTCTTTCAATGTTGAAAGCATTTGACAGCCATTACACACACCTAAGCTGAATGTATCTTCGCGGTGGAAAAAGCTTTGGAACTGCTCACGCGCCATCTCATTAAATAAGATTGACTTAGCCCAGCCTTCACCTGCGCCTAATACGTCACCGTAAGAGAAACCACCACATGCCACTAAGCCTTTAAATTGCTCAAGTGTTAAACGACCTTCAAGAATGTCGCTCATGTGCACGTCAACCGCAGCAAAGCCTGCACGGTTAAATGCCGCAGCCATTTCTAAGTGAGAGTTAACACCTTGCTCACGTAGAATCGCCATTTTCGGCTTCGCACCAGTTGCAATGTAAGGCGCTGCAACATCTTCGTTTAAGTCAAAGCTTAGTTTTACGTTAAGACCTGGGTCTTTTGCGTCAAACTTCGCATCAAATTCTTGCTTAGCACACTCAGGGTTATCACGACGTGCCTGCATTTGGTAAGTTGTTTCTGCCCAAATCGTACGAAGCTCGGTACGCGTGTGGTTAAGAACCACATCATCACCACGAGTGAATACCACGCGGTCATCAGCGTTTAGTACACCAATTTCATGGCTGATAGCTGCTAAGCCGTGATCTGCAAGAACTGCTTTCACTGCGTCTAAATCAGCGTTTGCCACTTGGATAACCGCACCTAGCTCTTCATTATAAAGCGCTTCGATGTCTGAACCTGTTAAGCCAGCAAGGTCAACAGTTACACCTGTGTGACCAGCAAATGCCATTTCAGCGATAGTCGTGAATAAACCACCATCAGAACGGTCATGGTAAGCAAGTAACTTGTTATCAGCAACAAGCGCTTGCATTGCTTCATAGAAGCCTTTTAATAGTGCTGGGTTATCAACATCAGGTGTTACATCACCTAGTTGCTTATAAACCTGTGCAAGGCTTGATGCGCCCATACGGTTTTGACCCGCACCTAAATCAACTAATAATAGTGATGACTCACCTTTATCAGTACGTAGCTGTGGCGTTACTGTTTTACGCACATCTTCAACACGACCAAAGGCAGTAATGATCAGTGATAATGGTGCAGTAACTGATTTTTGCTCACCGTTTTCATCCCATTGAGTTTTCATCGACATTGAGTCTTTACCCACAGGGATAGTTAAACCAAGTGCCGGACAAAGCTCTTCACCCACCGCTTTAACAGCCTCAAAAAGACCTGCATCTTCGCCTGGGTGACCAGCTGCCGCCATCCAGTTTGCAGATAGCTTAATATTTTCAAGGCCACCGATGTTAGCACACGCGATGTTTGTTAGTGACTCAGCCACAGCTAAACGAGCAGAAGCACCGTAGTTTAAAAGTGCAGCTGGAGTGCGCTCACCTAGTGACATTGCTTCACCGTGGTAAGTATCAAACGCAGCGGCTGTTACCGCACAGTTTGCTACTGGCACCTGCCAAGGACCGACCATTTGGTCACGCGCAACTAAACCCGTTACCGTACGGTCACCAATGGTGATTAAGAATGTTTTCTCAGCAATCGTTGGTAAGCGTAATAAACGCTGTGCAGCATCTGCCGCATCAATGTTAGCAACGTCTAATGGCTGTGATTGCGCTTTTTTCGATTCCACTTCACGGTGCATTTTTGGTGCTTTACCAAGTAAAACATCAAGCGGAAGATCAACAGGGTTGTTACCGAAGTGGCTATCTTCAACCGTTAAGTGACGCTCTTCTGTCGCTTCACCAATAACCGCGTATTGTGCACGTTCACGTTTACAGATTGCTTCGAAGCGCGCGAAATCTTCAGCAGCAACCGCTAATACGTAACGCTCTTGAGATTCGTTACACCAAATTTCGTGTGGTGCCATGCCCGGCTCATCGTTTGGAATGTCACGAAGTTGGAATTTACCACCACGACCACCGTCGTCTACAAGCTCAGGGAATGCGTTTGAAAGACCACCTGCACCCACATCGTGGATGAAAGCGATTGGGTTTGCATCACCTAGCTGCCAACATTTATCGATAACTTCCTGACAACGACGTTCCATTTCTGGGTTTTCACGTTGTACCGATGCAAAGTCTAAGTCTTCGTTTGATTGGCCTGATGTCATACTAGACGCAGCACCACCACCAAGACCAATGTTCATTGCCGGACCACCTAGTGCGATAAGTTTTGCACCTACAGGGATTTCACCTTTTTGAACATGCTCAGAACGAATGTTACCTAAACCACCTGCAAGCATGATTGGCTTGTGGTAACCACGTACCTCGATACCATTATGGCTTGATACTTTTTCTTCGTATGTACGGAAGTAACCAAGTAAGTTAGGACGACCAAATTCGTTATTGAATGCCGCGCCACCTAATGGACCTTCAGTCATAATATCCAGTGCATTAACGATACGACCAGGTTTGCCGAAGTCTGTTTCCCATGGCTGCTCGTAACCAGGAATACGTAGGTTAGATACAGTGAAGCCAACTAAACCCGCTTTAGGCTTAGAACCACGGCCTGTAGCACCTTCATCACGAATCTCACCACCCGAACCTGTCGATGCACCTGAGAATGGCGCAATCGCTGTTGGGTGATTGTGCGTTTCAACTTTCATCAAGATTTCGATGTTTTCTTGATGGTATGCATACTCGCCTTCATTGTTTGGGAAGAAACGACCCGCTACTGAACCCTTCATTACCGCTGCATTATCTTTATAGGCAGATAACACGTTTTCAGGATTTTGCTCGTAGGTGTTTTTGATCATTTTGAACAATGATTTTGGCTGTTCGATGCCATCAATTGTCCAATCAGCGTTAAAGATTTTGTGACGACAATGCTCAGAGTTTGCTTGTGCAAACATGAATAATTCGATGTCGTTCGGGTTACGCCCTAACTTTTGGAAGTTTTCTACCAAGTAATCAATTTCGTCATCTGCAAGCGCAAAACCTTGCTCAACGTTTGCTTTAGCAAGTGCTTCACGGCCACCACCTAAAATGTCAACTGATGACATTGGACGCGGCTCATCATGGCGGAATAATTTAGCTGCATCAGCCATATCCGCGTGCGTAGCTTCAGTCATACGGTCATGTAATAACGCTGCAACTTCAGCTGTTTGCTCAGCTGACAGCTGACCTTCAACGTAGTATGCAATACCACGCTCAACACGGTGAACTTGGCTTAAGCCACAGTTATGTGCGATATCAGTTGCTTTTGATGCCCAAGGCGAGATAGTACCAGGGCGCGGCGTTACAAGAATTAACGTGCCAGCAGGGGTATGCTCGGCAATCGTTGGACCATAAGTAAGCAGCTTTTCTAGCTTTGTTTGCTCATCGGCTGAAAGTTCAGCAGTAAGATCAGCAAAATGCATAAACTCGGCATAAACGTCAGTGACTGGAAGTTGTGCCTGTTGGCAACGCGCTAAAATTTTCTGAACTCTAAAATCGGAAAGTGCTGGTGCACCACGAAGGATCAACATAGGTATTTTCATCCGGGGTTAGGGATTGAACGATATTTTAGGCGCGTATTATAGTGCAAATAACGCCTAGATTTAACTCAAAATTGCGCTTTTATTTAAATAATCTTCATAACCGCTTTTATGTTTGCAACAATCAAGTACCTTAATACGCGTTATTTTTTCGCAGGTTCTTGTTCTGTATGACTTATCTATTTGCAACCTTGATGCCTTTATTAATTTAAAATAGATATATAAAACTATTCGCCAAGTGACGCAGCTTTGAAGTTTTGCTATAACGGTAAGGTAATGGTTTAAGGGGCATTTATAATCTATGCAAAAGTTACTCGCTATTTTTAGTTTAGTGCTCATGTTATGTGCATGCGATATGCAACAACCGCCTTCGCAACTAGCTCATATTAAAACGCAGAATAAAATCAGAGTTGGCACTTTAGCTGGCGCGAGTAATTACTATCAAGCACCACAAGGTGTGCAAGGCTTCGAGTATGAGCTTGCTCAAGAGTTTGCTGACTATGTTGGTGTTGAGCTTGAAATGGTGCCCTTTTTTAACTTATCAGATATGTTCTCCCGCTTAGAAAATGGCGACTTAGACGTAATAGCTTCAGGACTTACGTACAATACGATTCGCGCTAAGCATTATCGCTTCGGTCCAACTTATCGTACCATTAGTCAGAAACTAGTTTACAAACAAGGTCGTGTTCGCCCCCGCGAATTCGACGATTTAACTGGCAACTTAACCGTGCTTGCAAAAAGCAGTCACTCACTTGCTTTACAGCAATTAAAACAACTTCACCCAACTTTGAGCTGGAATGAAACAGAGGACATGGATGAAGAAGAGTTATTGCAAGCTGTGATTGATGGTGAGATTGACTACACCCTCGCTGACTCGCATACATTGTCATTGTTTCGCCGTTACCATCCTAATTTAAGCATTGGCTTTTCGGTCACCCGAAACGATCCAATTGCATGGGTTTTAAGAAAAGATGGTGATGACTCTTTATATGCTTTAATGGTGCCTTTTTTCGGCAATATAAAACAAACGAACCAGCTTTACGTGCTTGAAGAAAAGTACTTTGGCCATGTGCGCCAATTTAACTATGTAAATACCCTTGCCTATATCGAAGCGATTAAAGAAACATTACCTAAATATCAGCCTTGGTTTGAACAATACGCTGGAAATATTGACTGGCGCTTACTTGCTGCACTGAGCTATCAAGAATCAATGTGGAATCCCAAGGCTAAATCGCCTACTGGGGTTCGTGGTATCATGATGTTAACTCAAGCTACAGCCAAACAAGTTGGCGTAACCAACCGTTTAGCACCGGAACAAAATATCAAAGGTGGCGCTGAATATTTAGCCCAACTAATCTCTTGGATCCCTGAGCGAATTCCACAACCTGACCGTACATGGTTTGCACTCGCTTCATATAATGTAGGTTGGGGGCATGTAAATGATGCGCGTATTATTACCGAGCAAGAAGGTGCCAGCCCTGATAAATGGGCTGATGTGAAAAAACGTTTACCGCTTTTAATTAAAAAACGCTATTACCGTAAAACTAAATATGGCTATGCCCGGGGCGATGTTGCAGTGAAATATGTTGATAATATTCGTCGTTACTATGACGCTTTGGTTTGGCTTGATGAAAACGACGCTATTTCAAACCCGAGTGATGAAGAAGCTATAACGCAACAAGAAGCCCCTAACTTACCAGATAATAACAATAAACAGGCTAAACCTGATAATGAGCAACAAGCAGCTAATACTGAACAAAACAAGTTAAACAATAACTAACCGATACTGCAGAAATCAGTTTACTTGTCATCAAATGATCATTATCTTCTAGGACAATGTCATAATTCATGCCATGCTTTCTCTCACTTTAGGAGCTCACATGTTAAAAAGAAGACGTACCACACATAAATTTAAGCGTAATGTGATTTACTCTACAGCAACACGCCGTCGAATCATGCTACGTAATACACACAAAAAAGTTATTTGGCGCCGCCGTTTATTTGCAATGCAATTAATGGAAGCACAAGAAACCCCAGCAACGCCGGTTGTTTAACTAGGCGTTGCGAGCAGCAAGCTTTGCCGCTTTTTTCTCTTCTCTACGGCGTTTAAAAAACGCTGAAATTACCGCCCCACACTGTTCACTCATTACATCACTGGTTACTTCAACTTGATGATTTAGTCTTGGTTCTTGTAATAGGTTCATAATTGACCCTGCAGATCCTGTTTTTGCATCTTTAGCACCAAATACTAAACGTTTGATACGGCTATGCACCAATAATCCTGCACACATAGAGCAAGGTTCTAAGGTCACGTATAAAGTACAATCAACCAAACGATAGTTATTAAGTACTTTACCCCCTTCACGTATAGCTATCATTTCAGCATGAGCTGAAGGGTCATTATCAGTAATTGAGCGGTTATAACCATAAGCTATGAGTTGATTATCTTTTACCAGAACTGCACCAACAGGAATTTCATCAATCGCTTCTGCTTTACTTGCAAAAGTGAGGGCTTTTTCCATCCAATACTCATCATTATATTGTTCGCTCATAAATCACACAAAACTTGTAAAACTGTGAGTAATTATACCTAGTTAGTCAATAAAAAGGGCAATAAATACTGCTACACTAAAAAATTAACGCAAATTTTAGTGGCTTTTTCATGGCTCAATGGACCCATATTGCGCTATAATCTCGCGCTTTTTTTATTTCGCTAATAGCAATTCAACTAGGTAAATTTGTTGATTTACAATTTGCAATTGATATCAATACACGGGTAGCAAATGAAATTTCCTGGACGCCGCAGGCATAAACATTATTTTCCAGTGGAAGCTAAAGATCCACTTACTAATCAACTCAACTCAACGGAACGACTACAACGTAGTTACATAACCGGTATCGACCAAATTGTGGTCGACATTGAAGCTAAAGTTGATCAAGCTTTCCTTGATGAATTTCAATTGCGCCGCGGTATGTCGCAAGTCATTGATAACGATATAACCAATGCCTTATACGACCGTTTAAAGCTCAATAACATGGTCGATTATGAGTTTGCTGGTGGCACTATTGGCAACACAATGCACAATTATTCGACGCTTGCTGATGACCGCTCAGTATTGCTGGGTGTTATGAGTGAGAATATCAAAATTGGTAGTTATGCATACCGCTTTTTATGTAATACCTCTAGCCGCGTAGATCTTGATTATTTGCAACCTGTTGATGGGCCTATTGGGCGCTGCTTTACCTTGATTGACGAAACGGGTGAGCGTACTTTTGCCATCAGTGCAGGTCTTATGAACCACCTTCGCCCTGAATCAATTGATAAAGAACTCATAGAGAACTCATCAGCATTGGTGATCAGCGCCTACTTAATGCGTACACAGGGCGATGAAACCATGACTGACGCAACAATGCAGGCTGTGAAGTATGCTAATGATGCAGGTGTCCCCGTGGTATTAACACTCGGTACTAAGTTCTTAATTGAACAAGACCCTACTTGGTGGGCTGAATTTGTTAAGGAACATGTTGATATTCTTGCGATGAACGAGGAAGAAGGTCTAGCCATTACAGGTTTTGAAGATCCGCTTCTTGCAGCAGATAAAGCGCTTGATTGGACTGACTTAGTGATATGCACAGCCGGCGAAAAAGGCTTATTTATGGCCGGTTATGTCGATGATTCATTCAAGCGTGAAACAGAATACCCACTTCTACCAGGTGCAATCGCAGATTTTAACCGTTACGAGTTTTCGCGCGCAATGCGTAAAGAGGACTGCCAAAAACCAATTCGTGCATATAGCCACACTGCGCCATTTATGGGTGGTCCTGATAGCATTAAAAATACCAATGGCGCAGGTGATTGCGCGTTGGCTGCGGTATTACATGATTTATCAGCGAATGTGTACCACAAACTCAATGTGGCAAACTCAGCGAAGCATCAGCAACCTGCTATGACTTACTCATCGCTTGCACAAATTAGTAAATACGCGAACCGTGCAAGTTATGAAGTACTTGTTCAGCATTCACCACGTTTATCGCGTGGTTTACCTGAACGCGAAGATTGTTTAGAGCAAGTTTACTGGGATCAGTAACCACGACTAAAAAATCGAAATATCCAGTTTCTGGGATAAGCGCTCAAGAGCCGCTATCCCAGCCACTGAGTTTCCATATGAATTTAAGCGTGGTGCCCATACCGCAATCGTAAACTGATTAGGTAGCACTGCTAAGATTGTTCCGGATACCCCTGATTTTCCGGGCATGCCTACACGGTAGCCGAAATCCCCCGCTGCATCGTATAAACCACTGGTAAACAGTAACGAATTAAGTTGTTTATTTTGCCTTGCACTCAGTACTTTATTGCCATTGGCATCCTTGCCCTGATTAGCGAGATAATTGTAAGCTTTTGCTAATTCAACGCAGTTCAATTCGATGGCACAGAAATTAAAATAGGCCCATAAGACATCATCTACTTCGTTATTAAAATTACCAAATGATTTCATTAAATGTGCCATGGCCGCATTGCGATGACGAAATTCATATTCAGAGTTAGCCACTTTTTTGTCGATTATGACGCTTGGATTCCCTGATAACTGCCGAAATGATTCAAGCATAGAATGCATCGGTGCAGACAGTCGACTGTAAAGCGCATCACATGTCACAATGGCACCAGCATTAATAAATGGGTTACGTGGGATGCCGTGTTCAAACTCAAGTTGGGTCAGTGAGTTAAACGCTGTACCAGAAGGCTCTTTACCTACTCGCTGCCACAGCTCATCCCCATAACGCTGAAGCGCCAAAGTCAGGGTCATTACTTTAGAAACTGATTGAATAGTAAAACGCGCACTACAGTCACCACCGCAGTAAGTTTGACCATCTACGGTATGAATCGCTATAGCGAACTGATTTGGCTCAACCTCTGCTAGCGCAGGAATATAGTCAGCAACCTTACCTTGGTTCAGTAATGGCTGAACTTCTTTGGTTATTTCATCTAATACATGTTGATAATCAATCTGTGACATACCGCGTCCTTAAAACAAAAAGCCCCGCATTTGCGAGGCTCTGTAGTCTACTAGAGATGGTTCAGTTTTACTCTTAAATTAACTCATTGCTGTTTGCAATTTTTTCATCGCTGTTTTCTCTAGCTGACGAACACGCTCTGCTGAAACATTGTATTTTTCAGCAAGCTCTTGCAGTGTTGCTTTATCATCTGCTAACCAGCGCGCACTAACGATATCTTGCGAGCGCTCATCAAGGGTTTTTAATGCGCTGAATAAACGTGCATGAGATTGCTCTTGCCATTGCTGCTCTTCAATATCATCAGCAAGGTCAGCGCTGCCATCTGTTAAATACTGTACTGGCGAATATGTGCTTGTCGGTGCGTCATCATTATCGTCGCCCGTTAAATCAAAGCCCATATCTTGGCCGCTCATACGTGATTCCATCTCACGTACTTCTTTTTCACTAACACCCAGCTCGTTAGCAACGGTACTAACCTCAGCTTGGTTGAACCAACCTAAACGTTTTTTGTTTTTACGTAGATTGAAGAATAATTTGCGTTGCGCTTTTGTTGTTGCAACTTTCACGATACGCCAGTTTTTTAATACGTATTCGTGAATTTCTGCTTTGATCCAGTGTACTGCGAATGAGACCAAACGAACACCGACACTTGGGTCAAAGCGTTTTACCGCTTTCATCAGACCGATGTTACCTTCTTGAATCAAATCAGCTTGCGGTAGACCATAGCCCGAATAGCTTTTTGCAATGTGAGCAACAAAGCGAAGATGTGACATAATGAGTTGCTTTGCAGCATCAAGATCACCTTCTTCCTGAAGACGTGTCGCTAACTGTTTTTCTTTCTCAGCATCAAGCATAGGAATCGTGCTAACAGCTTGAAGATAGCCATCCATACTTGCGCTTTGTTGACCTACAGTAAGTGCCATTGCGTATAAATCTTTACTCATTTTTCACCTCAGTGATAAACATTTTAAAACCATCTTAGCACTCTTTAAGCGAGAGTGCTAATTTCAATTAAAAACTTTTTTGAACCTCAGATCAAGTGGTTTTTTTATCTATTTTTAGTCTACGCTAACACGCTGAATATGCGGTGAATTCTAGCTTTGATTGAAAGAGCGATAAATTTATTACTGCTTTTATTTAGTGCTAATAGAGCAGTGTAACAACGAATTGTTACACTTTATTGTTATACTTTATCGGGTTCTATTTCTTTTATATAGCGGCTAACTGATAAGTAAGACCCGACAAAGCCGAGTGCTGTTGCAAGTGCAACTAAAACGCCGAATTCCGACATTGTCAGACCGATTAAATCAAAGCTGGTTTCATAGACGCCCGCCACTTCACTAACCGCACTGCCTAGCCACCACATCATTAGAGCAACACAAATAAAAGAGAACAAACCACCAATAATACCGTACCAAACTCCTGTCCATAAAAATGGCGCATGAATAAAGGTGTTTGTCGCACCGACTAGCTTCATCACTTGAATTTCTTCTTTTTTGTCCATTATCGATAAGCGGATAGTATTACCAATGATTAAAGTAACAGAGGTTAATAATAGTAGGGCAATAGTGATTACGCTCTCTTTTAATAAGCTTAATAGCGCATTCAAACGCTCGAGCCACGCGATATCAAGCTTACCAAAATCAACCTCACGCTCAGCCTCTAGTTTTTTAAGTAATTGCTCTGCTGCATTGGGTTGACGGTGACGAATGGTAGGCGTAACGATAACAACATCAGGCAGTGGATTTGCATCAAGGTATTCCAGTGCTTGGCCAAAACCAGATACCTGTTTAAACTCAGTAAGTGCATCCCCTTTTGAAATAAACTCCACTTTATCGATCTCAGGATAAAGAGCTAAACGTTTCACTAGGGTCTGCGTTTGTTGCTGAGTCATACTTTCTTTAACAAACAACGAAATTTCTGCCGCTTCTTCAAAGCCACTACTCACTTGAGATACATTTTTAACCACTAAATACAAAGTGGCAGGTAAAGTTAAACTCAAGCCTAAAACAGCAATCGTCATCAGTGATGCAAGAGGTGTTCGCCACATTTCACCTAAACTATGCACACCTTGTCGAATAAGGTTCATTATAAAAAAGTAAGGCGAAGCAAAAAATGATTTTTGTTGTCCCTCTGTTTGGCTTGAGCGACTTTTGAATAATAAACTCATAATGTTTCCTCCGCTAACGGATCTTGAATCATTCGACCATCCTTTAACGTGAGGCTGCGGTAGCGCATACGCGCAATCAAGCCAATATCATGAGTTGCAATTAATACCGTTGTACCATGGTGGTTAAAATCCTCGAATAAGCGCAGGATATCCATTGAAAGCTCAGGATCTAAATTACCTGTTGGTTCATCAGCTAATAAAATTGGTGGCGAATTAACAATCGCTCTGGCGATCCCTACACGCTGTTGCTCACCACCAGATAAAGTAGCAGGACTACATTTAGCCTTATCGAGCAAGCCAACCTTATCCAGTGCACCATGAACACGTTTAGCAATTTGCTTGTGATGCGTTCCTTCAATCACAAGCGGTAAGGCAACGTTATCAAATACAGAATAACGCTCTAAAAGGCGATGGTTCTGAAAAATAATACCAATATCACGACGAATATACGGGACCTGGCGTGATTTAACGGCATTTAAATCCACACCATTTATTAGTACCTGCCCTGCTGATGGGCGCTCCATGAGGCTAATGAGCTTTAACAAAGTACTTTTACCAGCACCACTATGGCCTGTTAAAAAAGCAAGCTCGCCGGGCTTAATATGAAAGCTGACTTTTTCAAGGGCACGATGGCCCCCCGGATAGGTTTTACTGACTTGCTGAAAATTTATCATTTTAATTATCAATCATCTTACAGCTAAAAAGGGAGTTAACTCCCTTTTTAATTAGTTATGCATCGTCCTCATCTTGGCTAAACAGCGCATCAATGAAGTCATTACTGTTAAAGGTCCGAAGGTCGTCAATTCCTTCACCAACACCTATGTAACGAATTGGAATATTAAACTTATCTGCTACAGCAAAGATGACTCCACCTTTTGCCGTACCATCTAACTTAGATAATGTGATACCGGTTAAACCAACGCATTCATTAAAAAGTTTTACTTGGCTAATCGCATTCTGGCCCGTACCCGCATCAATTGTTAACATTACTTCATGCGGTGCATCAGGGTCTATTTTTTTCATTACGCGAGCTATTTTTTCAAGCTCTTGCATAAGGTTATCTTTATTTTGCAAACGCCCTGCTGTATCAGCGATTAACACATCAACATTACGTGCTTTTGCCGCTTGAAAAGCATCAAATACAACAGAGGCACTGTCTGCGCCAGTGTGCTGAGCAATGACCGGGATGCTGTTACGCTCACCCCATACTTGTAGCTGCTCAACAGCTGCAGCACGGAAGGTATCACCTGCGGCTAACATGACCGACTTACCTTCATTTTGGAATTGCTTCGCAAGTTTACCGATAGTCGTTGTTTTACCAACGCCATTGACACCCACCATTAAGATCACAAATGGCTTTTTATCACCTGATACAACCAACGGTTGCTCAGCAGTTTTAAGCATATCAGCCATTTCTTGCTTCATTAACTCATAAAGAGCATCACCATCTTTTAACTGCTTACGATCCGCTGCATCAGTTAGGTTATCAATCAACTTCATTGTTGTATCAACACCTAAATCTGCTGTTAATAGCTGTGTTTCTAGTTCTTCGAATAACTCATCGTCTATTTTCTTACCGCTAAAGATAGAGGCAAAGCCAGAGCCAATATTAACGCGAGTTTTTAATAGACCTTTTTTAAGGCGTGCGAAGAAACCTTCTTTCTTTGGTTTTTCAGCTGCGGCTTGTGCAGCTTTCTCTTGCTCTACACGCTCAGCCTCATCTGCTGCGATCCGTTCTTGATCTAAACGTTCAGCTTCAGCCTTTTCTGCAGCAATGCGCTCTTGTTCTAAACGCTCAGCTTCTGCCTTTTCTGCAGCAATACGCTCTTGCTCTAAACGCTCAGCCTCTGCCTTTTCTGCCGCAATGCGCTCTTGTTCTAAACGCTCAGCTTCTGCCCTTTCTGCAGCAATGCGTTCTTGCTCTAAACGTTCCGCTTCTGCCTTTTCTGCAGCAATACGCTCTTGCTCTAAACGCTCAGCCTCTAGCTTTTCTGCTGCAATACGCTCTTGTTCTAAACGCTCTGCTTCTGCCTTTTCTGCAGCAGCTTGCTCAGCTTCACGCTGCGCCTTTTCAGCAGCAACGCGTTCTTGCTCTAATTTCATTGCGGCTTCTTGCTCAGCAAGGCGAGCTTGTTGTTCACGGCGCTCTTGCTCTGCCGCTTGCTGCTCTTGCTCTAAACGTTCAGCTTCCGCTTTTTCTGCTGCGATACGCTCTTGTTCTAAACGTTCAGTTTCTGCCTTTTCTGCAGCAGCTTGCTCTGCTTCACGCTCTGCTTTTTCAGCAGCAACGCGTTCTTGCTCTAAACGCTCAGCTTCGGCCTTTTCGGCTGCAATACGCTCTTGCTCTAAACGTTCAGCTTCCGCTTTTTCTGCTGCGATACGTTCTTGTTCTAAACGTTCAGCTTCCGCTTTTTCGGCTTCAATACGCTGTTGTTCTTCTAATTGCTTCTGGTTATCAGCCTCTTTTGCTGCTTGCTCTGTTTGTTGTTTTTCTGATTTGCCAAAACCAAACCAAGACAAGAATTTATTTTTTTTTGCCATACTTGCTAATAACCACTTATAAAAATCTGATAAACTTACATGAATAATAGGTTGGTGATAGTTCAGCTACTTTCAGCCAAACCAAAACGGGTACCATCTATCGCTAAGACACTAATAGTAACACTTTTAGTGCAGTAGAAAAATGACACACTAGCTATAAAGCACAATATTATCTGAGCTAGGTATCAGTTACCATTTATTAGTGAGTTAAATGAGAAAAAAATCAACACCTAATCGCCAAATTAAAGCGACAAGCAATAAGTCAAGCAATGGCTTTATTCGCATCATTAGCGGTCAATTTCGCGGTAGAAAACTTCCGGTCAAAGATGTACAAGGCTTACGCCCAACAACGGATCGAATAAAAGAAACCGTGTTTAATTGGTTAATGCAAGATACCCGAGGTGCAAACGTACTCGATTGCTATGCAGGATCTGGAGGGCTTGGTTTTGAAGCGCTTTCTCGGTTTGCGGCACATACTGTCTTTTTTGAGCTTGATAAAAGCGCAGCAGCACAGCTAAACAACAACATAGCCACTTTGCAACTTGATAATGCCACTGTAAAACAGGGCAATAGCCTAGCGCTTTTAGATAATAATGATAAAAATAAAAAGTTTGATCTAGTTTTTGTTGACCCACCTTTTCGTCAAAACTTGGCCGAAAAAAGTTGTGTATTACTCGAATCAAATCAATGGTTAACTGAGCAAGCGTTAATTTATGTAGAAGTTGAGAGCGAACTAAAAAGCCTAGAGACTCCTAGTAACTGGTTGCTATTAAAAGAAAAATCAGCAGGACAAGTAATTTGTCGTTTGTATCAACGCGCGGCAAATTAACGCTGTTTTGCCATCCTAGTTTCTGTTAATATTATCCTTTACATGTGGTGTTGCTTCGGATTACAATACCGCACCATTTTTGAACCACTTGATCGTTATTCGATCAACTTGAGCAACGCTCATTATTTAGGTAGGTGAATTTTTAATGCCAGTAATTAAAGTAAGAGAGAACGAACCGTTTGACGTAGCACTTCGTCGCTTCAAGCGTTCATGTGAAAAAGCAGGTATCCTTTCAGAAGTTCGTCGTCGCGAGCACTATGAAAAACCAACAGCTGAGCGTAAGCGTAAAAAAGCTGCTGCAGTAAAGCGTCACATGAAGAAGCTTTCTCGCGATAACGCACGTCGCGTTAAATTATACTAATCAGTATTTGGTCTTGTATAAATGAGCCTTTTATTAACGCTAAAAGATGCGCAAAAAGATGCGATGAAGGCAAAAGATAAAGAACGTCTTAAGCCTATCCGCATGGTACTTGCTGCTATCAAGCAACGTGAAATTGACGAGCAAATCACGCTAGACGACGACGGTATTACCGCTGTTTTAGTGAAGCTTGTAAAACAGCGTCGCGACTCTTACACCCAGTATATTGATGCGGGTCGTGAAGATTTAGCTGAAATTGAAGCCAATGAGATTAAAGCTCTTGAAGAATTCTTACCTCAACAATTGAGTGAAGAAGAAATCATAGCACTTATTGACTCGGCTATTGCTGATACAAATGCAGCGGGTATGCAAGACATGGGTAAGGTAATGGGAGTGATCAAAAGCAAAGCTGAAGGTCGTGCCGATTTAGGTAAGATTTCTGGCTTAATCAAGCAACGATTAACTGCCTAACCCCCACATACAGATGTATGATTCAAGTAAACCGAGCCTAGTGCTCGGTTTCTTGCTTTTGAGCTTTTATATAATCACCTTTTGTGTTCAAATCTTACTTTAAATGCAAAAATAGTGCAGGAAAAAACAACAGCCATGGCCGGAAAAATCCCTCGACAGTTTATTGATGATTTACTCGCTCGTACCGATATTGTTGAGTTAATTGATTCAAAAGTTGGCCTAAAAAAAGCGGGAAAAGACTACCAAGCTTGTTGTCCTTTTCATAACGAAAAAACCCCCTCTTTTACCGTCTCCCAAGATAAACAGTTTTATCATTGCTTTGGTTGTGGTGCCAATGGTAATGCCATTTCATTTGTCATGGAATATGACAAACTAGAATTTGTTGATGCTATTGAAGAATTAGCAAGTATGCTTAATTTAGACGTACCTCGCGAGCAAGGCACAAGTTCAGGCCCGCAACGTACCGCTGAACAAAAGCGCTCTGATTACGATCTAATGCTCCATGCTGCACGCTTTTATCAACATCAATTAAAGCATCATGCTAATTCTAAAACCGTGATTGATTATATTAAAGGTCGTGGTTTAAGTGGCGAAACGGCAAAAAAATTCATGATTGGCTATGCGCCGAGTGAGTGGGAAGCACTGTGTCAGCAACTAGGTCGCAATAAAGAGCAAAAAGAACAGCTAGTAGAGTTAAAACTCGCATCTGAAAAGTCACCAGGTCGCCAATTTGACTTCTTCCGTGACCGACTTATGTTCCCTATTCGCGATAAACGCGGTCGGGTAATCGCGTTTGGTGGCCGTGTTATGCAAGCGGATCAAGGACCTAAATACCTGAACTCGCCGGAAACGCGTATTTTCCATAAAGGTTTTGAACTTTATGGCTTGTACGAAGCTAAGCAAGCTCATAAAAAACTGGACCATATTTTAATTGTCGAAGGTTATATGGACGTGGTTGCTTTAGCTGAGCAAGGTATCGAATATGCCGTTGCAGCCCTTGGTACAGCAACCACCGCAGAACATATGCACACTTTATTTAGAACCACAGATAAAGTGATTTGCTGCTACGACGGTGACCGTGCAGGTCGCGATGCTGCTTGGCGTGCCCTTGAGAATGCACTTCCTTATCTTGCCGATGGGAAGTCATTACAATTTGTATTTTTACCTGACGGTGAAGATCCAGACTCGCTGGTACAAAAAGAAGGCAAAGACGCTTTTGAAGCACGATTAAATGACGCGGATGATTTTAGTAAAGTGCTCTTTAATAAGCTCAGCCAAGAGGTTGACCTAACCCAAGATGCAGGTAAAGCAAAATTACTGAGTGATGCCCTGCCGCTGATTGAAAAAATCCCCAGTGATTTTTATCAAGAGAATATTTTAGAACACCTTGGCCGCTTAATTGGTCGAACGCGAGAACAGTTAAATAACCGCGTAAAATCACCAAAGCAGCAACATGCAATTGAACGTAAATTTAAAATCACGCCAATGCGCCAAGCTATTGGTATTTTATTGCAACATCCAAACTTAGCGAGCAGCATTGCTTATATGCCAGAATTGGCAGAAATGAAAATTGCCGGTATTGAACTTTTTTTACATATCCAACACTTAGCACTAGAGCGACAAGGAATAACCACGGCACAAATTCTTGAGTCATTTCGTGATAGTGCGCAGTATGATGCTCTTGTTAAATTAGCAACTTGGCAACATCAAATAAATGACGATCGTTTAGAAACTGTTTTTAAAAATACTTTTAAATTTATTGAAGACCAGTGTTTAAATTATCGACTAGAGACCCTATTAATAAAAGACAAGACCCAAGGGTTAACAAGCGAAGAACGTCTTGAGTGTCACTTACTGACACAAGCGTTAAAAGGCAGCAACAGCTAGTCAGATTTGAATTATGCTGTTATACTGTGCTATTCACTGCGTCTAGTTAGTTTTCGTTTCGCTTATAAAGCGAGCTGGCGCCTGTTGTATCAACTTTCAGAGTGGAAGAATAAATCTCTATGGATCCAACTCCTCAGTCACAATTAAAGCTTCTGATTCAAAAAGGTAAAGAGCAAGGTTATTTAACTTTTGCAGAAGTTAATGATCACCTTCCACAAGACATTATCGACTCAGATCAGGTAGAAGATATCATTAGCATGATTAATGATATGGGTATCAAGGTAAGTGAAAACGCACCTGATGCCGATGAATTAATGATGCAAGAAACAACGACAGACGAAGACGCAGCAGAAGCCGCGGCCGCTGCACTTGCGACTGTAGAAAAAGAGATCGGTCGAACAACTGACCCTGTCCGCATGTACATGCGTGAAATGGGTACTGTTGAACTACTTACGCGTGAAGGCGAAATTGTAATCGCTAAGCGTATCGAAGAAGGTATCAACCAAGTTCAGATTTCAGTTGCTGAATACCCAGAAGCAATTACTTACCTACTCGAGCAGTGGGATAAATTTGAAGCTGAAGAAATGCGCTTAAGCGACATTATTTCAGGCTTTTTCGATCCTAATAATGAAGACGAATCACAAATTTCAGCAACGCATATCGGTTCTGAGTTAAACGAAGAACAGTTAGACGAAGAAGACGATGATAGTGATGATGAAGACAGTGATGATGATGACGACGGTGATGATGATGAAGCTGATACAGGACCAGATCCTGAAGAAGCACGTATTCACTTCGAAAATCTACGTGATCTTTATAATAAAGCGCGTGATACATTTGAAGAAAAAGGTCGCTCTCATCCTGACTCATTAGCTGCTATTACCGAAATTGGCGAGTTATTTAAAACATTTAAGCTAGTTCCAAAACAGTTTGACCGCATGGTAAACAACATGCGCGAAATGATGGACAGAGTGCGTGTTCAAGAACGTCTTATCATGAAGCAAGCGGTTCAAATTGCTAAGCTTCCTAAGAAAACGTTCGTTAAGCACTTTGCTAATAATGAAACAGATACTAGCTGGATCGACCTTGAAATTGCGGCTAACGAAAAGCACTCAGTTAAGCTTGAAGAAGTAAAACCTGAGATCATTCGCTGTATCCAAAAATTAAGCGCAATCGAAGAAAGTACTGGTTTAAGTATTGAACGTATTAAAGACATCAACCGCCGTATGAGCATTGGTGAAGCGAAAGCCCGCCGTGCGAAAAAGGAAATGGTAGAAGCTAACTTACGTCTTGTAATTTCGATTGCGAAAAAATATACCAACCGTGGACTACAATTCTTAGACCTTATTCAAGAAGGTAATATTGGTCTAATGAAGGCGGTTGATAAGTTCGAGTATCGTCGTGGTTATAAGTTCTCAACTTATGCAACATGGTGGATCCGTCAAGCAATTACACGCTCAATTGCTGACCAAGCACGTACTATCCGTATTCCTGTGCACATGATAGAAACGATTAACAAGCTAAATCGTATTTCTCGTCAAATGTTACAAGAAATGGGCCGCGAACCTAATCCAGAAGAATTAGCTGAGCGTATGTTAATGCCTGAAGATAAAATTCGTAAGGTATTGAAAATCGCGAAAGAGCCTATTTCAATGGAAACGCCAATCGGTGATGATGAAGATTCGCACTTAGGTGACTTCATTGAAGATACGACCATTGATTCGCCAATTGATTCTGCAACGATGGAATCGCTACGTGGTGCAACCAATGACGTATTAGCTGGCTTAACAGCGCGTGAAGCGAAAGTACTTCGTATGCGTTTTGGTATCGATATGAACACAGACCATACATTAGAAGAAGTAGGTAAACAATTTGACGTAACGCGTGAACGTATTCGTCAAATCGAAGCGAAAGCGTTACGTAAATTACGTCACCCTTCTCGCTCAGACTTACTGAAAAGCTTCTTAGACGCTAAGTAATTACACTGCACTATTAATAACTAAAAGGCCGCTGTTGCGGCCTTTTTTCTATTCGAGAGATTATCATGGCTTGGATCCAAATTCGAATTAATGCAAACGCTGATAATGCTGACATGATCAGTGATTTACTGATGGACACAGGTAGTGCATCAGTGACTTATGTTGATGCAAAAGACACCCCGATTTACGAACCAAAACTGGGGACCGTTCAACTATGGGCTGATACTACAGTGATTGGCCTGTATGACGCTAACCATGATATGGACAGTGTAGTGTCGACATTAAAAGCTGAAGCGACACTCGCTGACAAGCTTGTATATAAAATTGAACAACTTGAAGACAAAGACTGGGAACGTGAGTGGATGGACAACTTCCACCCGATTCAATTTGGTGAGCGCTTATGGATCTGTCCGAGTTGGCGAGATATTCCTGATCCTAGCGCTGTTAACGTATTACTTGACCCAGGCCTTGCATTTGGTACAGGTACACACGCAACGACTGCACTATGTTTGAAGTGGCTGGAAAGCCAGGATCTAACAGGTAAAACTGTGGTCGACTTTGGTTGCGGCTCGGGTATTTTAGGCATAGCGGCCATAAAACTAGGTGCTGAGCGTATGATCGGTATCGATATTGACCCACAAGCCATTGAAGCGAGCCGCGATAATGCCGAGCGTAATGGCGTGGCCGACAAACTTGAAGTCTACTTGCCAGAAGATCAGCCTGAATTTAGCGCTGACATCGTCGTTGCAAACATTCTTGCGCAACCATTAAGAGAGCTTCATGAGGTCATTTTAGGATTGTTGAAACCCAATGGTAAAATTGCCATGTCAGGTATTTTAGAAGAGCAAGCTCAATCTGTTGCCGACGTTTATGCCCCATTTTTAGCCCTTGATGATATCGCCATTGAAGGTGAATGGACACGCGTGAGCGGCACAAAAAAGGCATAAAACAGATAATACTTTTAATCCATAACACGCAAGGTAAAGCCACTATTTAACAGGCTTTACCTTATTTTTACATGCGTAAATTTTACCATTTTAAAACGGCTAAATTTTTTTTGTTTAAATAACAAACAAATCGACCCGCTCGTCAAACTGTTATCAAAAGTCAATACAAAAAGGGCAAAAAAAAGTCACTTTTGTTCAATTTATAGCCTTTGATTTTTGGAAAAAAAACCGTAAACTTAGCGCCCCTTGAAAAGAGGCCTATTGAATAACAGTGCGTATCGGTTCATACCAACTTGAGAACAATGTAATTGTCGCGCCTATGGCAGGCATTACAGACAGACCATTTCGACAACTTTGCCGACGCTTAGGTGCGGGGCTTGCTGTATCTGAAATGCTCTCGTCGAACCCGAAAGTGTGGAAAACCGAAAAGTCGATGAACCGTATGGATCACAGCGGTGAATCGGGTATTCGCTCGGTGCAAATTGCCGGAGCCGATCCTGAGCTTATGGCACAGGCAGCACAATTCAATGTCAGCAATGGTGCACAAATCATAGATATCAATATGGGGTGCCCTGCTAAAAAAGTGAATAAGAAACTCGCAGGCTCTGCCTTATTACAGTTTCCTGAATTAGTAGAAGAGATACTCGATGCGGTTGTTAATGCAGTCGATGTCCCAGTAACACTGAAAATCCGAACTGGATGGGATCAGGATAACCGTAATGGTGTCGAGATTGCGAGCATAGCTGAACGCTATGGCATTGCTTCACTGGCTGTACATGGACGCACGCGCGCATGTATGTATAAAGGTGAAGCGGAGTACGCCACAATTAGGGATATTAAACGTTCAGTATCTATACCTGTTGTCGCCAATGGTGATATTACATCACCAGAAAAAGCAAAACAGGTTTTAGATTATACGGGTGCAGATGCCATTATGATTGGTCGAGCCGCCCAAGGTCGCCCTTGGATTTTTAGGGAGATAGACCACTATTTGCGAACTGGAGAACATTTGCCAGCACCTGAAATTGCAGAGGTGCGAAGCATTTTGATGGAGCATTTAGACAATCTTCATCAGTTTTACGGGGAGCCAATGGGAGCGCGTATCGCTCGAAAGCATGTATCTTGGTATTTGCAAACCCATGACAGTGACGGTCAGTTTAGGCGAGTATTTAATGCGTTAGATAACCCACAGGCACAAATCGACGCATTAGAAGAATACTTTAAAACACTAGCAGCTAACTAAGAAAGAAAGAGACATATAACGATGTTCGAACAAAACGTGACTTCTCCATTTATCACAAACCCTCATGTACAGTCACACGAGAAACCACAGCCGTTGCGTGATGCAGTGAAAAAAGCGGTTCATCACTACTTAAAGCAACTTAATGGTCAAGACGTACAAGACGTATACGACCTTGTTCTTTCTGAGCTAGAAGCACCATTACTTGAAGAAGTAATGACGTATACGCGTGGTAACCAAACTCGTGCAGCAATCTTACTAGGTATCAACCGTGGTACTTTACGTAAGAAGCTTAAAAAATACGGCATGAACTAATACCCGTTATATTGAATCTGTAATCACTCTAACGAGCTATCGTTTTAATTGCTTACAGCTTCATAGTAACTGGTAATAAGTTATTGAAAAAAGCACCTTAGGGTGCTTTTTTTATAACGACAAAAACTATGCAAAATCCTCATCCTTTAAACATCGTCTTTTGAGCCATATTCAGTTAAAATACCGCCTTTCTAAGCTAGCTCAAACATTGAGGTAATCAAAACTACAATGGATACACATCGTCCAATTCGTCGCGCACTATTAAGTGTGTCAGATAAAACCGGTATCGTTGAATTTGCTCGCGCTCTTGAAGCACAAGGCGTGGATATTTTATCAACGGGCGGTACTTGCAAATTACTTGCTGATAACGGCATCAAAGTCACTGAAGTATCTGACCATACTGGTCACCCTGAGATCATGGATGGTCGCGTAAAAACACTTCATCCAAAAATTCACGGCGGCATCTTAGCACGTCGCGGTCAAGATGAAGACGTAATGGAGGATCACAACATCTCTGCTATCGATATCGTTGTAGTTAACTTATACCCCTTCGCAAACACTGTTGCGAAAGAAGACTGCAGCCTAGAAGATGCGATTGAAAACATTGATATCGGTGGTCCAACGATGGTTCGCGCAGCGGCGAAAAACCATAAAGACGTGACTATCGTCGTCAATGCAAAAGATTACGACCGTGTAATCAGCGAAATGCAAAGCAACAACGGTTCAACAACGTATAAAACACGTTTTGACCTAGCAATCGCGGCTTACGAGCACACAGCTCAGTACGATGGCATGATTGCAAACTACTTCGGCAAGATGGTTCCTGACTACACAGAAGAAGCTGCTATCGATACTAAGTTCCCACGCACTATCAACATGCAGTTCACTAAGAAGCAAGATATGCGCTACGGTGAAAACTCACACCAAGACGCCGCTTTTTATGTTGAAAACGACTTAACTGAAGCGTCTGTTGCAACGGCGGTTCAATTGCAAGGTAAAGCACTTTCTTACAACAATATTGCTGATACTGATGCAGCATTAGAGTGTGTAAAAGAATTCGACGTACCAGCGTGTGTTATTGTAAAACATGCAAACCCTTGTGGTGTGTCAATTGGTGACAACATTCTTGAAGCCTATGATCGCGCATTCAAAACTGACCCTACGTCAGCATTTGGTGGCATCATTGCATTCAACAAAGAATTAGATGCTGACACGGCAGAAGCGATTGTTGCGCGTCAATTTGTTGAAGTTATCATCGCGCCTAAAGTATCTGAAGCAGCGGCGCAAATTGTATCTGCTAAGCAAAACGTACGTTTATTAGAGTGCGGCGAGTGGACAGGTAATGCAACAGGCCATGACATCAAACGAGTAAATGGCGGAATCCTAGTTCAAGACCGCGACCTTGGCATGGTAACGCAGAGCGATCTTAAAGTTGTCACTAAGCGCCAGCCAACTGAGCAAGAGTTAAAAGACTTATTATTCTGCTGGAAAGTAGCTAAATTCGTTAAGTCAAACGCCATTGTTTATGCACGTGACGGCATGACTATCGGTGTAGGTGCAGGCCAAATGAGCCGAGTTTACTCAGCGAAAATTGCAGGTATCAAAGCAGCTGATGAGAACTTAGAAGTAAAAGGTTCTGTTATGGCATCTGATGCATTCTTCCCGTTCCGTGACGGTATTGATGCCGCTCGCGACGCTGGCATCACAGCTGTTATTCAACCTGGTGGTTCAATGCGTGATGAAGAAGTTATCGCCGCAGCTGACGAAGCAGGTATGGCAATGGTATTCACAGGTATGCGCCATTTCCGCCACTAATCACACAAAGGGTTAAACAGCGTGTTTAACCCTTTTTGTTTGCTACAAATTCACGTATTCTGATTACTAATTGCTTAATTAATGAAGGAACAGACGATGAAATTTGCTCTAAAATCTATACTTGTTGCAAGCCTTACTCTTGCTTCTGCTCACGCTCTTAGCCAAGACCTAAACTCAGCACTCACTAAAGCAGTCAGTGCAGCTGAGCGTAGTGATAACAGTGCCCGTGATGAATATCGTCACCCAGTCGAAACGCTTAACTTTTTTGGTTTTGAGCCATCAATGACTGTCGTTGAGATTGCGCCTGGCGGTGGCTGGTATACTGAGATTTTAGCTCCAGCATTAAAAGGTAAAGGGACTTATTATGCAGCACATTTCCCAGCTGATTCCTCAGTAGGTTACTACCAGCGTTCACTCGCAGGGTTTAAAAAGAAAATTGCAGGAGATGCACGTTTCAGTGAAGTAAAACTCACAGAATTTGCACCGAGCACGCATCTTGATATCGCTCCTGCTGGCAGCGCTGATATGGTTTTAACCTTCAGAAATGTTCATAACTGGTACATGGGCAAAGATAAAGAAGGCGCACTAAGCGCATTCAAATCATTTTATAAAGCCCTAAAGCCAGGCGGTACACTTGGTGTTGTTGAACACCGTTTACCAGAACAGCGCAGCGATGAAGATCAGAAATCATCAGGTTATATGAAGCAAAGCTATGTAATTGATATTGCAAAACAAGCTGGCTTTGAACTGGTAGCAAGCAGTGACATTAATGCAAACTCACTTGATACAGCTGATCACCCTAAAGGGGTGTGGACACTCCCACCAAGCCTTCGTTTAGGCGAAAAAGATGCCGCGAAGTATAAAGCAATTGGTGAAAGTGACCGCATGACGCTGAAGTTTAAAAAACCGCTTTAAATAGGATTATTTCGCCATGAATGTACTTGTCATCGGCAGTGGTGGCCGCGAACACGCACTTGCGTTTAAGGCTGCCCAAAACAGTAAAGTAAACACCGTTTTCGTTGCTCCAGGTAACGCAGGCACGGCTCTTGAGCCAAAACTTGAGAACGTTGCAATCAATGTTGAAGATCTTGAAGGTCTTTTAGCTTTCGCTAAAGAAAACAACGTTGAACTAACCATTGTTGGTCCTGAAGTACCACTGGTACTGGGTGTTGTTGATACATTCCGTGAACACGGTTTAGCTATTTTCGGCCCTACAGCTGGTGCGGCCCAATTAGAAGGCTCTAAATCGTTCACCAAAGACTTCTTGGCTCGCCATAAGATCCCGACTGCTGATTACCAAACCTTTGAGCAAATCGACCCTGCCCTTGAATACCTTAAAGAAAAAGGTGCACCGATTGTTGTTAAGGCTGACGGTTTAGCAGCGGGTAAAGGTGTTATTGTCGCCATGACAGAGCTTGAAGCTGAAGAAGCTATTCGCGATATGCTTGCTGGCAACAGCTTTGGTGAAGCAGGCAGCCGTGTGGTTATCGAAGAGTTCTTAGAAGGTGAAGAAGCGTCTTTTATTGTCATGGTCGATGGCAAAAACGTACTGCCGTTTGCAACAAGCCAAGATCACAAACGTGCTTACAATGGCGATAAAGGTCCAAATACTGGTGGTATGGGTGCTTACTCACCTGCGCCAGTTGTGACTGATGAAATTCACCAACGTATCATGAATGAAGTGATTAACCCTACCGTTGAGGGAATGGCAAAAGAAGGCCACCCTTACACAGGTTTCTTGTATGCAGGCCTTATGATTGCTGCGGATGGAACACCAAAGGTTATTGAGTACAATTGTCGTTTTGGTGACCCTGAAACGCAACCTATGATGCTTCGTCTTAAATCAGATCTTGTTGAGCTAATTGAAGCGGCTAACCGCGAAGAGCTTGATAAAACAGATATTGAATTTGACCCTCGTGCAGCAGTTGGTGTTGTTTTAGCTGCAAAAGGCTACCCAGGCAGCTACCCGAAAGGTGATGCGATCAATGGCTTACAAGTAACCTACCCTGAAGGTGAAAAAGTATTCCACGCGGGCACCAAGCAAGATGGCGAGCATGTAGTTACGGCTGGCGGTCGAGTATTGTGTGCAACAGCACTTGGCAATACTGTCACTGAAGCACAACAACGTGCCTATATGCTTGTTGATGATATTAGCTGGGAAGGTATGGAATACCGCACTGACATCGCTTATCGCGCAATAGCGCGCGAAAAAGCGTAAGGTCAAACCAGTTAAATCTAAGAAAAAGCGCAGTTTATCTGCGCTTTTTTAATGCTACACTATTGAGGAGCCAAACTAAGCTAAGAAGTCATTTTGAATAGTAAAACGCTAAAATATCATTTTTTGTCATTTTTTATTCTTGCGATCTTATTTTTTATTATCTGCACTTTATCGTCTCACTTGGCGAGCCCAACTCGTTATACCATTGACAAAACAGCCCCTGTTTACTCTCAAAATGCTTACCGCATTGATGAGACTAAGTCGCTTACTCTTTCACAGTTTTTAAGTGAACCGAGCAAACTTGAAAAAAAGCCTTTTAAGCACATTGAGTGGGATTTAGCCGCAAAAGATTACTGGTTAAAGCTCGATTTAGAAAACAGGCAGCCGCACCCGATTGATTTGTTTATTCATTTTGATAACCCTATGGTTGACTACCTCACTGTGTATCAACTCAATGAACAGCAACAACTTACTAGCACGATTGAACTAGGTGATAAGGTCAGTGGGCTTTCTTTATTTCAATACAGTACACCACACACCCCTTTAACATTAAGGGGCAGTGAAAAAGTCTCTTTGGTCATAAAAGTAGATACTGTCGGGATCAGCAAAACACCCATCAATATTTACGGTAAAAAAGAGTTTCAAGACTTATTGCGTTCACAAGCAGGTATTTGGGGAATATTTATTGGCGTGCTGATTATGGCTGCTCTTTACAACCTTGTACTTTTTTTGGGTATCCGTGATCGTGTTTATCTCATTTATATTGGCTACATTATTTCTGCCCTCTTGTTGATGGGCTCTGTGCTTGGGTTTGGCTTTTATCTTTGGCCACTGTCTTGGCAATTATTTTTTAACGAAAAAATAGTGTTTAGTAATTACGCCATTGCCTTTTTTACCGTTGCATTTTGCACCATGTTTTTGCGCTATCACAAAGATAATTGCCGACTATATAAGCTGAGCCTTAGCTTCTTGGCTGTTCTTTTCAGCTTAGGCTTAATAAGCTTTTTTATGCTGGAGTATAACTCCTCGAAGATCTTTTTTGCCATGATGGTCATTCTTTATATTTTATGTATTACCATGATTTATAAGAAACTAATTAGTGGTTTCAGATGGGCGAAGTTTTATGTCATGTCATGGATACCGCTTATTATTGGTGCTGCTGTACAGCCACTGGAATTAACTGGCTTTATTCCTTACAGTTTTACAACTCGTCACTTGTTCTTAATAGCCATACTTTGTGAGATTGTTTTAATGGCAATGGCACTGGCTGACAGAGTGCGTTATCAACGCGAAAAAGCGCTGTATCACGCAACTCATACTCAACAAACAAAATTATTAAACCAAGCCATGCTCAAGCAAGGGTACATGAGTTTAATAAATGAAAAACGCAGCGCACATTTGTGTTTAATTAAGATTGAGCAATTCAATGCATTACTTAGCATCTTAAACCCGAGCCAAAGTAGTAAAATTATCACAACGGTTGCTCTTTCGTTAGAAAACCACTTAGCCAAGCATAGACAGTTTATTAACCTTGAATATGCACTGGATAATAGCCCCAAAATAGCTGATCTAGGCAATGGTATGCTGGCCTTTATATCAACCAAAATACAGCCCAAAAGCGACTTATACGATGAGTTAAGTAATATTGCTAAACAACTACCAAAGCAATATAAAATTGCAGGCCTCGATTTGCAGCTTTATTACCGATTCAGTGTTACCGAGCCCATTGAAAATGATGGCTTTGACTCTTGGTTACAACGGGGATTTCTCGCAATTTCTCAAAAACAGGCAATTAAAACTCTCGACTCTTCCTATGTTGATATGGATTTAAGCTTGGCTGCATCATTACAGCACGCTATTCGTAATGAGCAATTAGCGATATATTTACAACCAATCATTGATTTACGCACGGGCAAAATTGCAGGAGCTGAAGCTCTACTACGTTGGCCAAGTGCTCATCAAAATTTAAATATCGAACAACTAATCCAGCTTGCTGAACGAACGGGACTTATCAATGAATTGAGCTTATGGGTAATTGAAAAAGCATGTCAAACTATAGCAAAGCTCAATCAGCACGGACACAAAGAACATACGATTAGTGTTAACTTAAGTGCCAAAAACTTAGCCATTCCTAAACTGGTTGAAAAAATTGAAAATACCATTCTAAAACGAGGTATTTTTGCCAATCAGTTAAAATTTGAACTGACTGAATATGCACTGATAAAAAACCATACGGATATGATACACTTTGTTAATGAGTTAAATAAATTAGGGAGCCAAGTGATTTTAGATGACTTTGGCACTGGCTACTCTTCCCTTAATTACTTAGTTAATTACTCGTTTAGCACAATTAAAGTAGATAAATCGTTTATTCTCGATTTAACCAATAACGATACTCACCAAGTGATCGTAAAAACAGCGATCGATATGGCCCATAACCTTGACATGAATATCACGGTCGAGGGGATAGAAGATCAAGAAACTGAGCAACTTCTTATAAAAATGGGGGCTGATCATGGCCAAGGCTACTTTTACAGCAAAGCCTTGGCAGTTGATGAATATCTTGAGCTTATCGACACACAATCGAAATAGAGCGTGTTACACTACCCCTTTTACATCTTTAGGGGCCAAGTAAAGATGCAAGGTACATTGCGTAAACTCAAGTCGACTCACAGTACACCTGTACAATATCAACTACCTGTTGGTGATGAACTAGTACCTTTAAACGACTATATAGGAAAAACACTCACACTCACGTACACCGGTAATATCTTTTGTTGTAACTGTGGTAAGAAAACCAAAAAAAGTTACTCACAAGGACACTGTTTTGTCTGTATGCGCAAACTAGCAAGCTGCGATATGTGTATTATGAAACCCGAAACTTGTCACTATGACCAAGGCACGTGTCGTGAGCCACAGTGGGGTGAAGAAAACTGCATGATCCCGCACTATGTGTATTTAGCAAATACTTCTGGCTTGAAAGTGGGTATTACCCGTCATACACAAATCCCGACCCGCTGGATTGATCAAGGGGCAACTCAAGCCCTACCTATTTTTAAAGTACAGACTCGTTTGCAATCAGGTTTAGTCGAAGTAGCGTTAGCCAAGTTTATTGCTGATAAAACCAATTGGCGTAATATGCTAAAAGGGCAATCTGACGTGCTCGACCTAAAGGCTGCTGCCACAGAGTTACTGCCACAAATAGAAGAAAAGTTAGATGAACTTGCCGAGTTATTTGGTGCAACAGCCATCGAAAAACTAGATGAGGACGTTGTGACTCTTGATTACCCTGTCGACGAATATCCAACCAAGATCAGCTCATTCAATTTTGATAAGGCTCCAGAGGTCTCAGGTGTTTTAAAAGGTATTAAGGGCCAATACTTAATTTTTGACACTGGCGTCATTAATATTCGAAAATTTACTTCGTACGAAATTACCCTAAGCTAAACTATTTTTGAGTATTAAGATAAAAGTCATACCACTGCTGCTTCGTAATGGGGCGGCAGAAATAATAGCCTTGAATCGTGTCGCAGTTAAGCGCTTGTAAGTAGTTTAACTGCTCCACTTTCTCAACACCTTCTGCAACAACGTGTATATTCAAGCTTTTAGCCAATGTCACAATCGCCGAAACAATCTCACTATTACCATATTCATCAGGGACTTTAGCAATAAAGCTGGCGTCAATTTTAAGTGTATCGATAGGCAGCTTGGTTAGATAACTCAATGCTGAATAGCCTGTCCCAAAGTCGTCAAGTGTAATATGTACGCCCAACTTTTTAAGTGCCAGCAACTCTTGTTTAGCTTCACTAAAATGACTTATGAAGCAGCTCTCAGTGAGTTCGACTTCAAGTTTGCATGGGTCCACCTCATACTCTCTCAATAAGCGTTCAACATTAGAAGCCAATTGCCCTTGCCGTAAATGATTGGCTGAAATATTAATCGCTAAACGCCCTGCTTCAATATCATTTCGCTGCCATATCGCTAACTCTTTACAGGCTTGTTCTATAACCCACATATCCAGCTTTACAATTAAGCCAAGTTCTTCTGCCAATGGAATGAATTTAGCTGGGGAGATAACACCTAAGCTTGGCTCCTGCCAACGCAGTAAGGCTTCCACGCCACATATTCGGCCACTTTCAAGGTGTTGCTTCGGCTGATAGTACAGTTCAAACTCATCGTTTTCTATGGCCGTTTGCAAACGACTCATCATCGCAAGCCGCTCAAGAGAGCGCGCATTCATGGCCGGCTTAAATAATTGAAATGAGTTTCGCCCCACCTCTTTTGCCCGATACATTGCAATATCAGCATGTTTAAGCAAGGTAGCACTATCAATACCATCATCTGGAAACACTGCGGCTCCAATGGAAGCCGTTATCGCCACCACCTGCTCATTAATTAACAAAGGCATACTGACTTGTTGCAAGACCTGCTCTGCAAATCCAAGTAATGCTTCAACCCTCTCAACTTCGCATAAAAGTACAAACTCATCCCCACCTAGACGAGCTAGGGTATCTCCCTCAGGTAGTACAGATGAAATGCGCTCTGCAATTTGCTGTAAAAGGTTGTCACCTGCATCGTGACCTAAGCTGTCATTCACCTCTTTAAAACGGTCTAAGTCAACAAACATAACGGCTAATAAATCTTGATTACGCTTGGCTGCACTTAACGCAATTGACAACCTATCGTGAAATAACCGTCTATTTGGCAAGCCTGTAAGTTCATCGTAATACGCCAGTTGTGAGATTTTTTCTTCCGCTCGCTTACGCTCTGTTATATCACTAAAAATAGCCGCATAGAGTACTTCATCAACATTAGGATCTTTAATTTGAATAATCGTCAGCCATTCAACAAACTCTTCACCGCTTTTTTTACGGTTGCAAATTTCTCCTTGCCAAACCCCTTCATACTCTATGGCATGCCACATTTTTTGATAAAATGAACGGCTGTGTGAGGACGAGCTTAAAATGCTTGGTCGCTTGCCAATCACTTCATGTTCTTCAAACCCTGTGAGTCGAGTAAATGCAGGGTTAACTTGAATAATCGTGCCATCTTTACGAGTTAGCATGATGCCATCCAATGATGCATCAATAATTTTATTCGCTAAAAATAAATTTCGTTGCGACTTTTGTAAGGCAATATCGCGCTGCTCAATCGCTCGTTCAAGTTCACAGCAATACGCTGACTCTATTTCTGTGATTAAATCAGCAAACGAAATAACCCCACAAATATCAGTCTCTCTGACCGCTAAGTGGCGAACATTATGTTCAGACATAAGACGATATGCATCAAACAAACTACTGTCGCTATCTATCTCTATCAGTGGATAACTTGCGTATTGCCAACAAGGGTTAAGCCATTCGGTTTGAATAATTAGCCCAACAATATCTCGCTGTGTGATAATGCCATGTATATCCAAGGCTGGATTATAAACAAGCACACTTTCTAGGCGGCTCGTGCGCATAATCTCTACCACGCTTTCTATTGGCAAATTTGCATCAACAATGTCTAATTCAGTGCGATATTGTTCATGAATAGGACGAAATTGTAGGTAGTGATCAAGCCCTTGATTGTGCACAATGTCCGACAAGCTCAACATACCAACAGGCTGTTTCTCGCTATTCATTACTAATAAGTGTCGAATACCATGCTGTTGAAAGCGCAGTGTCGCATCGCTCAGTAAACACTGACTAGGCACGGACACCACCGGTGCTGACATAACCTCATGAATAGGTACATTTTTAAATTCAGAGCTTGTAATATCAACATGTAGGCAGTCCGCCTCAGTCCATATACCAACAATGGATTGATCATGTTTAACAAAAATAGCGGTCACACTATGAACATGCATCAACCGCACAGCATCAACCAAAGGGGTATGTGCAGGGCACGATACCAGCTTTTGCGAAATAACATCCCCGACCTTTTGATGCCGTCTTGGTTGATTCATAAGTAGACTTACCTAGTTCTTACAGGAATTAGCAATTATAATCATTTCAATCTTTCGGGCTTTGATACAGGACAATAAATGCAATTTTCATTTCCTTTAATCATTTTTAGTAAGCAGGAAATAGCGCACCTTGAAGGTGAGAGCGACTTAAATGATTTTCTGTATGGTTTAACTAAGGAGCAAAGAAACGGGCTTTTATTATTGAATAAAGCTGGAAGGTACTTTGATTTATATAACAACGACGTGACACCAATCACAAGCACAGAACTGGCAAAACGAGTGACGCAACAACTTGCACAAGAAGGTATCTGCTGCTTGAGTAAAGTAACTCAATTAACACCAGAACAAGCTTTTATGATACTAGATAATTAAGCTGTATCCACCAGCGCTTTAATATGAGCCACAGCACTACGCCCTAGTGCTGACAAGGCATACCCACCCTCTAAAAATGACACAATTCCTTTGCAGCCTTGTTGCTGGCATAGCTCTGCTAATTGAGATGTAAGCCAAGCGTAGTCATCTTCAACAAATTTCAAGCTTGCCATGTCATCTTCTAAATGTGCATCAAACCCGGCACTAATAAACAATAACTCGGGTTTAAATTCAGTTAGTTTAGGTAACCACTGCTCATAATAAACCGCTTTTAAATCAGTCCCATCGCTGGCGATAGGCAGCGGTGAATTAACCAAAGTCGCATTATTTTCAACTGCTGTATTAGGATAGAATGGATGCTGAAACAAAGAGCAAAACAGTACATTGTCATCGTCTAAAAAGATGTCTTGTGTGCCGTTTCCGTGGTGAACATCAAAATCAACAATGGCAATGCGTTTCACCCCTTTGCTTTTTGCATACTGCACGGCAATTGCTAAATTATTAAACACACAAAAACCAGCAGAGGTCGTCCTGTTTGCATGATGACCTGGCGGCCTCACTGAACAAAAAGCGGCATCTAGCTTATCAGCAAGAATTTCATCAACAGCTAATAACCCAGCGCCAACGGCACGTTCAATTGCTTTCATTGAGTCGGGACACAGCCATGTATCACCATCAAGTTCTGCAAGGCCTGACTCTGGAATGGTTTGCTCTACGTGACGCACCAAAGACTCATCGTGGGCACGTAAAAAATCTTCACGTGTGGCTTTTGGAGCTTGTAAATGAGTGACTGCAATATCAACACCGCTTGCCAGTAAGCGGTCAGTGATCATATCTAAACGCGCAGGACATTCAGGGTGATCTTCAATCATTTTATGTTTTCGACAAAATGGATGAGAGATAACGGCCGTTCTCATTGCACGCTCCTTGAAGTAATTGTCAGCCAATTATAACAAAGCCGCTTTAGAGCGGCTTTGCGACTTTGGTTTACTTTTTAGCTTGTAAATCTAGGTTTCTAAAATCAAAGCTAAAATCTGTCACGGCAGTTGAAACTGCTCGCATTTTGGCACTTTCAACGCGGTTTTCAGGACTCATTTGAAACTCAATAAATGCATCGGCTTCAAGTAGCTTTTCATCCCACTTCACAATAAACGTATTACCTGTGTAATGCTCAAGTTGGCCTTTCAAACGTTTAGTATGCGTAAAGTCGATACGTAACTGCCCATTAAGCTCTTCGATTACCACATCACCATACCAGTTATCATGCAGTGTGCCTGTGTAATTTATATTTGGTAGCTTTGGTTGGTAATCTGCCGGTGTTTCTGGTTTAGCATTTGCGTAGGCTTTTTCTTTACCTTCAAAGTGCTTTTTAGCTAACTCTTCTACCCAATCTTTATCTTCCAAATCCAGCGCATCTTCAAGCACTTCATAGGTAACTGCGGATAACGCACTAAATGCTTGCTGGTTGGTTAAAATAACGATACCAAGGTTTTTTTCTGGTAGTAAGGTCACCTGAGAGACCATACCTAAAATCCCACCACCATGGCCTAACTTTTTAATGCCATGAAAATCTTCAATACTCCAGCCTAAACCATAGCCCCTAAACTGTTGATGGTACGCCTCGTATGCACTTTTCGATGCTAAAGAGGTAATATGCGGGTGCCACATTTGCTGTTGCTGCTGCTCAGTAAATAACTGTTCGCCATTTGGCATTTTGCCATGCGCAAGTTGCGTGCGTAGCCACTGGCTCATATCATTGACACTTGAAGCGATAGCACCAGCACCACGAAAGTCTTCTAAATAATTAACAAAAAACGGGTGTAACTGACCATCCATAGGAATATGCCCTGTGGCCCAGTTTTTATTACTTTCTGGAATGCGTGAAAAACCAGCTCGAGAGTTTTTCATATCAAGTGGCTCTAGAATATTTTTCTCGATGTAATCATTCCAGCTCATCCCTGACACACGTGCTACAACCTCACCAGCGGTCACAAACATTAAGTTGTTATACGCATATTTACTACGAAAACTACTGGCTGGTTTTAAGTACTTAAGACCAGCAATAATTTCATCAACCGATTTATCGGTGTCAGGCCAAATCATTAAGTCGCCCTGCCCTAAACCTAGGCCACTACGGTGACTCAATAAATCACGAATCGTCATTTCACGTGTTACATAAGGGTCATACAGGCGAAACTCAGGCAGATGATCAATTACTTTATCATCCCAGCTTAACTTTCCCTCATCTATAAGCTTCGCTAAAGCGGCTGCTGTAAATGCTTTCGTATTTGAGGCGATACCAAATAAAGTGTCTTTATTAACCTTTTTACCCGTATCAAGGTTGGTCACACCAAACCCTTTTGCCAAAACGACTTTGTCATTTTCAACAATGGCAACAGCCATACCAGGCACATCAAAACGTGCCATTGATGTTTCAATTACTTGCTCAATTTTTTCACTGTCGATATCAGCGTAACTAAAGAATGAACAGCTTGATAATAAGGCCGCAGCAACGGCTAGTTTACACAGTTTCATAATGTCCCTTGGTCGTTTTTATTGTTGTGAATAGCGAACTCTCTCGCTGCTCGGGTTTTATCTGGATCATCGCAACTTTCGCGCGCGAGTATTGAGTCACTGTAATCATTTGGCACGCCAGCTTCAAGCGCGCCGCGATGAACATGCTGTAGATACCAGTCGAATGGCAAAAGAGTAGCGTCTAATGTATTGGCAATATAACAATGTGCTGTTAATTGCTCTCCATCTAACAATTCAACACACACATCAACGCAGTCATAACGAGGGCCTTCAATCGTATCTAGCATCGCTTTTTCATCTTCATTAAGCTCATAGACGACCCCATAAACGAGTGCATCTGACTGAGAGGTTTGGCGAACACTGCATTTCGCTGAGCCATCGGTACTGACCATATCAAATGTCAGCTCGTAACCTCTGAGTAAGGCTGTGCCTATACGTTTTGCTTGAGGTAATCGTGCCAACAACCGATTTGATGACATGTTTGAACCAAACGAAAAATTATAGATAGTCATAATTCACCTTACACAACGACACGAATAGCCAGCGCAATTAAGATCACGCCGATACCTCGATCAAACCAAAAACCACTTTTTAAGAAAAATTCTCGCACAACGGCTTTTGATAACACCAGTGATAAACATGAAAACCACACCCAAGTTGCCAAAGCCATATACATACCATAACTTGCTTGCACTAATACTGGGGTCTCAGGGCTGATAACTAATGTAAAGAGCGACATAAAAAACAGTGTTGCTTTTGGGTTCAGTGCATTGGTAAAAAAGCCACGTCTAAAAGCTTTATACACAGACTCAGGCTCAGCCTGAGCAAGCGTTTGCTGTGTATTATCAGCCGGTTTTGCACTACGTAAAGCTTGTACGCCTAAATAAGCTAGATAAGCACCCGCCACATATTTTAATGCCATAAATAAGCTCGGCGATTGCGATAAAATGAGGGCAACACCTAATACACAATAGGCAACATGAAGTAAAATGGCAGCCCCCACCCCCGCACTTGTCCACAGTGCATTTTGACGACCATGCTGAATACTTTGCTTAAGCACAACAGCAAAGTCAGGGCCTGGACTTGCAACAGCAAAAAAATGCGCAACTGCAATTAATAAAAATTCATCTAAATACGGCACTGATTATTTACCCTACTTTTTGTTCATCCAACGCCAGTAATAGCGGATTAGCACTACTATTAACTAATAACTTTATTTGCTTTTGCGCTTTCTTATACTGACCTCGCAAATGAGGCTTCAGGTATTTTTTAGACTGATTATCGCCTTTAAAATGCGATACCAAAGCATGCATAAATAAGGTTTGCGGTTCAGTCAATGCAGCTTGGCGATTGGCATAGGGGTTATAACCACATCCACAGCCCCCTTTAAACTGATACACAGTATTGCTCATCATCACACCAAACCCTAAAAAACAAGCAAGCGCGTCGCTGGCCTGTGGTAAAAACTCTTTACCGCCAGGAGGTAAAACACCAACATGATGAATTAATACTGTCGCCAGTGTTCCAGCAAAGCTCGCAACTAAGTCTTGTGGCTGATTTATTTGGTTTGGATTAAACGACACATTAATTAAGTGATTCGCAGGCACAATTAACTGAGCATGCTCTCCTCTTAGAGAAGCCTGAAATTCAAAATGCGGAAATACCTGCGGGACCAGCTGTGATGGTGATACTAAATTTACAGGCCACGTCTTCATCCCCGCATAGCCAACGACGCGAGAAAATACCGTTTTAGCCATATCTTCAACGCTTGTGACACTGTCTGGGAAAAACTGGCCATTGGGCAGTACAATCTGCGTCTTGTGTAAAAAGTAATCGCTATCAAAATGCTCAACAGCCCATATAAATGTGTCTATCAGCCACTGTTGCTCCTGCTCGTCAAGTAAGGGAGCTGATTTAAATAGGGTTAACATGTTTACTCTTGTCCTTGCGCCCACTGCCATGCATCCGTGTTATAAAGCGGAACGGTTGATAAAGCATGGTGATGACTGCCTGATGATTCTTTTGTCGAGTATGATAAATACAGAAGAGTACGGGTTGGTGCATCGTAAATACGACGCACCTTCAATGACTTAAATAAAATACTCTTTGATGATTTAAATACCACATCACCGGATTTACTGCGGTCTATTTTTTGTAACTGTTCTGCAGTAATGGGGCCAGTTTGACGACAAGCAATTGACATATCTGAAGGATCTGCAAAATCAAGATTTGCTTCAATATGGCTGATATGACAGGTAACACCACTAATGATTGGATCTTGTTGCGATACCACTTTGATATCTTTAGTCGTAAATAATCCTAAACTTACAGAAGCCGCGTCATCGGAACAACCATTCAACAAGATGACTGAGGCTGTCAGTGCAGCAAGTTTTAGTGTCTTCATCTTCGTTATCCTTATTAAAAAGCGATAGTTGTCCATTTACAACTATTTGCTTGCTATGTTTCAATACTATCTCAAAATATCTTCAACAACGAGCACCTAAACAATGAAAAAATCGCTTGGTTTACTGTGTTTAATGTTCTTAAGTAGTACCGCTCACGCAGGCTACTCTATTAGCGCCGGTTTCGGCAAAAACTTTACTAATTCGGTGCAAACCGAAGAAAACCTAAAAATTGAGCTTGAGGATGACAGTCATTTTACTGTCAGCCTTGATAGAACCATTGATAATGCTCGTTATGGTTTCTTTTATTCAGCAACCGAACTTGATATGAAAGACCAAGCCAACAAGCAAGTCGAGATGCAATACCTGCTATTTCAAAGTGCCGTAGAAGTGCCCTTAACTGATCATATAGTTGGTTTTGTTGGTGCTCAAATTGGCGCAAATCACGTCAGCACTGATTTTGCTGACTCCGACACTTTTTTTACCTCAGGCTTATACGGTGGCGCTGAGTACCTATTTAGCGACCAAGCGCGTATTTATGTTGAAACTCGCTGGTTGGCGACTATTGTAAATAATGCAAGTAACATCTCATGTACTTTACCTGCATCCGAAAACGAACAATGCCTTTGGCACTTCGATGGTGATGTATTAAACCAATTTCAAACAAACATCGGTTTTAGTTACCGCTTTTAAGGAAGAGCCCCATGCCGCATATTGTTATTGAACATTCAGAAGATCTCCCTATTCTTCCTCAAGTGCTGGTTGAAAAAGTCCACCAAGCTGTATTCGACTCTGGTTTATTCGAATTATCGACCATTAAAACACGTGCCATTGCCTACCAACACTATGAACTAGGTGAAGGGAAAGATGGCTTCATCCATATTGCCGCATCTATCATGGAAGGCAGAACCGTTGAACAAAAGCAGCAACTAAGCGAACAACTACTTAATTGCTTAAGCAAGTACTGTCGGCGTTCTTACAGTTTAAGTGTAAACATTTATGATATGAGCCCTGATATTTATCGTAAGTGCTAATTTTACTGCGGCAGAAATGCCGCAGGAAGACGCTTAATTTCAATCTCAGGTGACAGGTATCCTGTGTATACAAGCCAGCGTTCATCATCCACATAGGTCAACCCTGATGAACGACTATAAGCACGCTCGGGTAATGCCATCACATCAAAATGCTGTTTTTTCACCACGTCATAATAACTAATACGATAATCACCAACGCGTACTTTGAAATAATAAATACGCGCATTGTGGTATTCATTCTTACTTACATATAACCACGAAAAATGCCTCGCTAAATAAATATCATCAACAAGTACTTGTTCTTGCCCCGTTTCATGGTGTTTTATCCATATAGCCTTATTGTTGTCAGTAAAAAGAATATCACCCGATGATAACTGAACAGCATATTTAGCAGGAGAACTTATCACTTTACCAAGGTTATTACCTTTTAAATCAAATCGATAAACATAATCGTTGTCTGACACAAGAATAGATTGGTTATCACTAGACCACGTTGGTTTGCGTGCATAGGCAAATGGAATATTTAACGCTTGCCTCTTATCGAGTTTAAAGTCATATAGATAAAGCGTACTTTGCCCTTTATCCAGCACTGAAAACAAAATGTAGCGCCCATCCTTTGACCACGTTGGGTCAAATATTTGTCCAATAACATGTGGAAAGCTCGTCAACTGTTTACGCGAGCTTGCATCTGGGTTCACTATCCATAATTGAGAGCTGCCAGACTCATTTGATACATACAGTAGCTTTTTCTGCACCGAGTTATATTCAGGAAAAAGAGAGCTAAAATTAGTAGAGAGCATAGAAAAAGGTGAACTGGCAACTTGCTCATCAATTTTTAACCGTGTAATCACCTTGTCTATATCCCATTGATGAAAATAAACACTGCCATCAGCACTATACCTTGGCGAACTCATCCCTGCCACTTGAGTATTAATCAGCTTTTGCTTTTCAATATCGAAGAAAAAACCATAACGCTTCCCGCCTTTAGTTGCCGAAAAAACCAGTAAGTTCTTATTCGGATGCCAATCAACACCATGAATAAAGGCAAAGTTTGGAGTGAGTCGTTTAGCTTGCCCTGTTTGTACATCAACCATAAAAAGTGCTTGCTGGTCGTTTTCAACATTACGAGTAACCACAACATATTTTGCATCAGGTGAAAACGACACAGATTCATCGTTAATATGGCAATAGTCATCACAAGGAATAGATGTTTCGTGTAGGTTATCTGATTCCAAGTTCAGTAACTTAATGCGGCTTACCGTTTCACCGGCTTCGGTTACATACTCACCGATATAAGCGAGTGTTTTACCATCTGCACTGACATCAAGATCAGTTCCACCTTCGCGGCGACATTCACTCAGGACAACGCTCGTCGCATTCACAAGTGATAGTTTCACTATTTCGCACGCATTGCTTTGCGTATAACGATAGTAATATAAGGTGCTTGAGTCAGGGCTAAACACGGAGCGCCCTTCAGTCTGTGCACTGTCAGTTAACTGTTTTGCAGGGTGTTCAGGAAAATGGAGGTCACGTAAATATAAATCCGCAGATTTATCTAAGAGGCGCCATGAGTAAACCAAGTAATGTTGATCATTTGATACGGCAGGATAAATTTCACGTCCTGGGCTTGCTGTTACACTTTCTATACTATTTATCGGCATCACAAAGGCCGTGTGCTGCTTTGTTTGATAACTAGAAACATACCAAAATACACACGCAGCAAATACGCACAGTATAAATACAGCAGCAACACTATAAAGTTGAGAACGTTTGAAACTAGGTGTATTTTCTTTAGGCTGCTGTTCAATTTTTTCAGGTGATTGAACCAATCGATACCCTGTCTTACGCAAGGTTTCAATATAACTTGAGTTTGGGTCTAATTCTTTAAACGCCTTACGTAAATGCCAAATAGCATTTGTTAACGCCTTCTCTCCTACAAAATGGTTACCATCCCAAACAAGATTAATTAACTCTTCGCGAGTAATTGGCTCAGGATAACGGGCAACTAAACAACCTAATAACTCGATGAATTTAGGCTGTAAGACGTGCTCACTATCATCACAAACTAGTTTATTTTCAAGGGGATTAATTGTACACCGACCCAAACGGTAGGCGTGATGAGTGGTTTCCATTAAGTCTAAACTTAACCTCTTTTTAGATTTCTAGACGTGTATTTAGCTATCAATTTATCTCAAATAACAATGATTAACCAGCATTATAATTGTCAATAAGTTGACAGCGCAAAAATAACAACACATTGATTTTAAACGAATAGATATTAAATAGATATAAAATAGAGAGATAAACGAGTCACTAAAGATTGCGGTTGTATTCACATTTTTATAAAAAAATTTACGTCAATACCGACAAACCGGGGTGTTGTTCACTGTAAATTTTAACTGCCCTTAAAAGAGCAGCGCTCTGGTTTCACACAACTAAAAATAAAATAAGTACAACTAGGAACGCCTGTGAGAAATCTACTAACTAAGCCTTGTGCAATAGCGCTTGCTGTTGCCAGTGGTTTTAGCCAACATGCACTTGCTAATGAAACAGACATTGCACGCACAGCTAATACCAGCCCTGCAATCAAAGAACAAAACGAAACACCCGAAAAAATTATCGTTACGGGCTCACGTATAAAACGAGACAGCTTTTCGATACCCACGCCACTGGTTACTATGAACCGTGACGCAATCCTTGATACTGGGTTAACGAATTTATCTGATATTTTAGTCGATAACATGCCTGCGCTTAGTGAAAGCATTGGTAACACCACCAGCCAATCAAGTGTTTCTGCAACTGGTTTATCAACGGTTCAATTACGTGACTTAGGTGCTAACCGTACACTGACACTGATTGATGGTCGTCGTGTTGTTTCAAACAGCTACAGTGGTAATTACGTTAGTTTAAACACCATTCCTAGCGGCATGGTTGAACGCGTTGAAATAATTAGTGGCGGTGCATCGGCAACCTATGGGGCAGATGCGGTCGCAGGTGTTGTAAATATAATTACTCAATCGAAAAAAGAAGGCTTCGACTTTAAAGCCAATACAGGTGAAACAACTGATGGTGGCGGTAAAGAGTTTACCCTTGATTTAAATTACGGCACCTCATTTGCCGATGATCGCGGCTATGCATATTTCAGTGCTAACTGGGACCGTGATTTTGGCATGACGTTTTACGACCGTAAACGTGCGCAGATTGAAGATAGCTACGATTATGACCCTGAACGCATGTGTAATGTGATGCAAACAGCCGATGGCGACCAATGTATGCGCGACATCACTCAAGCTGACTGGGTAAGCAAAAGCGACGGTATTCCTGGCGGTGTGTTCTTAGAAAATAGCCGTAACGACACACAATTTTGGTATGACGGTCAAACTCTACGTGATGACTGGAAAGGGAATGAAGAAATTTACGGCATCAACTCTAACCAATACGTGATGCTGGATGTGCCAAGTGATAACTTCTCAACGGCACTGAAAATCGACTTTGACTTAACAGATGACGTCATGCTGTACGCACAGGTACAATACAGTGACAGTGGTTCATTTAACAATAAGTCTCCAGAGGATGAGTACGAAGGTGCTTTTGTACCTCGCTATGATCCCGTCACAGGCGATCCACTTTCGGATGTTGCACCAGGTTATATTCCAATTGATAACCCTTATGTGCCGCAAGAAATCTTAGATGCCAACCCATATAAAGATCGTATTTATTGGGATCGTCGTTTTAGTGAAGTGGGTAATATCAGTACTGATAACACACGTAAAACGATTCGTAGCTGGGCAGGTTTACAGGGGACACTCTTTAATGGTGAATGGGATTGGGATGTATCAGCCAGCTACGGTCGCTTCACTCAACATCAAGTTCGTAGCAATGAGTTAAACACAGTAAAACTAAGCCAAGCTTTACAAGCTGAGGAGCTTGCTGATGGCACAATCCAGTGTATTGATGAAGCAGCTCGCGCAGCAGGCTGCGTGCCTATCAATTTGTTTGGCGAAGGGTCAATCACTGATGACATGGCGGCATGGATACGTACTAATCCGGTTATTGATACCGAAATTAAACAATATGGCGTAGTCGGTTACATTGCTGGTGACTTATTTGAACTACCAGCAGGCTCAGTGTCGGCTGTATTTGGTGGTGAATACCGTAAAGATAGCCAAGATCTAAAAACCAGTGATGATATGAAATCCGGTGGTATCACCTTTAACTATGTACCAAACTTCTACGGTGAAGTTGAGGTCTATGAGGCCTTTGCAGAGCTTGCAATCCCACTGTTAAAAGATGCACCACTGGCAAAAAACTTAAGTGCTGAAACGTCACTTCGTTTGGCTAATTACAGCATGGAAAACGTCAATACAGTTGCCAGCTACAAACTCGGTATTTTTTGGGAGCCTATCGAAGGCTATGCTTTTAGAGCGAATTATGCACGTGCGCAACGTGCGCCAACCATCACTGAACTTATGTCACCACCGCGTGGCGATTACGACAGCTATGATGATATTTGTGATGGTTTAACTGCAACATCGACTAAACCAGGTCACGATAACTGTCGCAAAGAGCCGACTTTAGCTGCGCAACTTGCTGCCGATCCTGATTTCGAATTTAACGATGAAAATAACAGTTATTCACCTGGCGCTGGTAATGAAAACTTGAAAGAAGAAACTGCCGATACGTATACGTTTGGCATCACAGTGGCACCTGCGTTTTTAGACAATTTCAACCTTGCGGTTGACTACTATGATATTGCAATTGTCGATGCAATTTCGCAGATCAGTAATGAAAACATCATGCGTGAATGTTACGACTCTGAAGTTGCGTGGGGAGCTGAAAACACCTTCTGTAATGATATTACCCGTAATAATGAAGGCAATATTATTAAGGTTTTACAACGCCAATATAACCTCGATGAGCTCACAGCTAGAGGCTATGATGTGGTTGCACAGTACAAGCTTGATTTTGACAGTTATGGTCAACTCTCGTTAAAGCTTGATTATAATCACGTGATTGAAAACTCACAGACCTATGAAGGCCTCGATGGTAGCTTAGTAACCAGTCATTACGCAGGCTATGGTCGCACTAAAGATAAAGCGTCAATGTCGATTACTTGGCGTAATGATGATCTACGTATTCGCTGGCGTACAAATTTCTTAGGCTCGTTTAAAGCAAGCCAGAGTCTTGAAGAAGATTACAATGAGTATGTAGCTGAAAATGATGCCCGCTGTGAGGCTGGTGAAGATACCTGTATTAGTAACCCAGAAAAACTTGCCTACCAAGATTATGGCTCGTTCTTAAAACACAGCCTTTCAGCGTCTTACACTTTGTCACTTGGTAAACAAAGCCAACTACGCGTATTCGGTGGTGTAAATAACGTGTTTGATAATAAAGGTGATTTTTATCCTTCAGGGCGTGGTAATTATTACTCTGAGTATGGTGGGGGTAAAGGTCGTTATGTGTATGTAGGCGCACAATATAGTTTTTAACATTTTCATATAAACCCCAGCTAGGCTGACAACAAAGGCGTATTTTTTAATGCGCCTTTTATCTTTTCCAGCTTTGCATCTCAACTAATCGAGACTCTGTACGCGCATACTCAAATGCCAGTTTTTGTCCTTGATATATATCACTAATGCCCGCCTCAGCCGAGATCAGCAGTAATCGACCTCTGTCATAAAACTCATCGACTAAAGCAATAAAGCGCCGTGCTTCATCATCTAAAAAGTGCTCTTGTAAATCCTGTTTTTCACGTTGATAACTGTCTTCAATACCATGCACAATTTGTTTGCCCGTGGCTCCGCGCCCCATTACCGGCACATTGAGCAAATAAACACGCTGAAAGCGCTCTGCTAAATAAATGTAATCTGCTGTGCTTCTAGCCCCTGAACATAACGCCATAAAGTCAAACATAATGGCATCTTGAGCTTGCAGTTCACAGCGAAGATGACGATGGCAAACCTCTATCGTTGTTTGCTTTTGTACTGCTTGCTCTTGCTTTAAAAAGCGCTCTATTAGGGCACTTTTGTTATCAATAAAGTAATGTTCGGTTTGTTTACCAAAGCGAAAGCGATGATCGGTATTGCCTTCAACACTTAAAATATGACAATGATCATTTAACAAATCGATAGTGGGTAAAAATCGTGCTCGTTGTAAACCGTTGCGATACAACTGCTCAGGTTGACAGTTAGACGTCGCCACTAACACCACTTGGTGCTCAAACAAGGCTTTGAATAAGCCACCTAAAATCATTGCATCGCCAATATCAGAAACAAAGAACTCATCAAAGCAAATCAACCGAATGTTCTGTGCCCACTCCTTAGCAATAATCGTCAGTGGATTTTTCTGCCCCTGTAGTTGAACCAAACGCTCATGTACTTGCTTCATAAAATGGTGAAAGTGCAAACGCTGTTTCGCATCAATATTGACCAGTTTGAAAAACACATCCATCAACATGGATTTACCACGCCCAACTGGGCCGTATAAATAAACCCCTTTTATTGACTTAGCGCTTTGCCACCAATGTCTTGGCGCAGCCAATTCTGTGGCTAGATTATCAAGCGCATTAATCGCTGTGCGCTGGGCATGGTCTTCATGCAGTTCGCCTTTGGCTATTTGCGCTTGGTAATACCTGAATATTTGTCCTTGCTGTACTGTCATAGGTCACTAGTATCCGCTATACTCGCGGCCATTGTAGCCGACTAAGAATGTGATCCCAATGAAATTCCCATGCCGTTTAGATAAATTTATCAGCCATATTGCTGAATTACCTCGCAGTAAAACCAAAGCAGGTATCAAACGTAAGTACGCCACTGTAAATGGCGAGGTGATCACCTCATTTGATTATTCTATCAGCCAAGATGACGACGTGCGCTGGCAAGGCGAGCCGTTGGTCTTTTTAGGCAAACGCTACTTCATGCTTCATAAGCCTGCAGGCTATGTGTGTGCCAATAAAGATGACCTTCACCCGACCGTATTTGACTTACTCGATGAGCCAAACATGAGCGACTTTCATGTTGCTGGTCGTTTAGATATAGATACCACAGGCTTAGTGATCATCACCAATGATGGTGACTGGTCGCACAAAATAACTTCACCAAAGCACAACAAGTTCAAAACTTATTTAGTTGAAACGCAAGAACCGGTTGATGAAGAAGCTATTGCAGCCCTAGAGCAAGGTGTACAGCTTCATAACGAAAAAGAGCTAACTCGCCCTGCCATTGTTGAAAAACTTGCAAGCTACAGCTTACGCCTATCCATTTGTGAAGGTAAATATCATCAAGTTAAACGAATGCTGGCCGCAGTTGATAACAAAGTTGTTGAACTACACCGTGAAAAAATTGCCAATATTCATCTTGATGAAAATCTAGCGAGTGGTGAATACCGCCCCTTGACTGCTGCTGAGCTTTCGCTCTAAATAGGTACTTGAACAAATATCATGATAACGCTGTCATTTTTACTTAATAAAAGCTAACAAGTTGCCGATAAACATGGTAGAAAAGTAGAGGGGATATAATAAAAGGAGGCTAACTGTGTTATCAGGACTAGCTTTAAAAACAAAAATTAGCTTATTTGCTACCGCTATTTTTATTGCGCTTTGCGCAATAGCTTTATTGGGTTTACAGTCGTTACGTCATGCGAGTGAGAGCGATAACATTGCGCGTATTAACCAATTAATGAAAAGCACAACAAATATCGTTGAGCAATTCGAATTGATGGTAAAAAATGGCCAGCTTGATGAAAATCAAGCTAAAGAGTTGGCAACTCAGGTTTTAAGAGAAAATAAATATCACGATTCAGAATATGTTTATGTCGTCGACAATAATTTAGATTTTGTTGCCACGCCACATGACCCAGAGCTTCATGGTACCAGCTTTAATGACTTTAAAGATGCCAGCGGTAACAGCATTGGTCGCATGGTCGAAAAACTAGTGGGTAATACCACAAATAAAATTATTACTTATCATTGGGACTCCGTCCGTGATGGCGAAACAGTAGACTTAACGTCTGTTGTACAAAAAACACCGCTGTTTGGCTGGTATGTTGGCACAGGAATTAGTGCAAAAGAAGTCGATGAACGATACTGGAGCACAGCAAAGTGGCTATTGGGTTTATCTATGCTCATTGCCATAGCCCTCACGTTTGCAATTGCACGCTTTGGCTCATCACTGACCAATGCACTGGGTGGTGAAATCAATGAAGTAATTGATATTGTTAAAAACGTCTCACGTGGCAACCTCCACTCAACTATCCGCCAAGATGCACCAAGTGAAAGTATCATTGCGGCCATGCATTATATGCAACAAGGCTTACGCGGCGTTGTTGATGGCATTAAAGACGTAACTGATAGCCTCAAAAATCAAAGTGTTGATAACGAGTCTCGCTCTGTTGAGCTTGATAAACTCACCCGTAGTTTAAATGAAGAAACACAAATGGTTGCCTCAGCCATTACCGAACTGACCGCCTCAGCGCAAACAGTTGTTGAGCATGCCGAGCAAGCAGCCTACTCAGTACAAGAAGCTGAGAACCAAGGGCAAAGCGCAAGCCACTTAACCAACGAAGCAGCACAAACAATCGCACTTTTAGAGCAACAAATTGACAGCGCTGGTAATAACATTCAAGTTCTTGATGATGAAGTAAATAATATCGCTAATGTGCTAAGTGTTATTCAAGGAATTGCAGAGCAAACGAATCTATTAGCCCTTAATGCAGCCATTGAGGCAGCTCGTGCTGGCGAACAAGGTAGAGGGTTTGCGGTTGTCGCTGATGAAGTCCGTGGCCTTGCACAACGAACACAAACCAGTACCGAAGAAATCCGCAACATGATTGGTAAATTACAATCAGCAACACAAGATGCTAAGTCATCTGTTGCACTCAGTATTTCGACCAGTGAGCAAACTGTGGCTAAATCAACCAAAGCCAATGAAGAACTAAACCGAGTTGCGAGTTCATTAAGTGCAATCGCACAAATGAGCCATCAAATAGCTATAGCAGCTAAAGAGCAATTAGACGCAGGTGAAGATACAGCAAAACGTGTGGTGACCATTTCAGATACCGCCTCACAAACAGCTAACGTATCAAGTCAGGCACATACGGCAACCGATTCAATCAAAGGCCTTACAGCTGATTTAGAGACAGAAACAGCTAAATTTAGCTAACTATCCACGTATCAAAAGTCAGACATAAAAAAGCCCAGTTAAGTTTACTGGGCTTTTAAGACTTAATCTGTACCAAATCGAAATCGGCCATTCCTGGCACTATTTTTTGTAGTCGAGATTCAGTGACATCTAGTGAGTTTAAACACTCACAGTATTCAGAGGCTTTCATTTCAAGCTGCTCCGCTTTCTTTTGCAGTGACTTATCTATTTCCTTAGAGATAATATCCATACGCTGACCCATGTCGTTAATGCGATCTTCGATATTTCCTTCACGTGATTTAAACGCATCACCTAATGAAACTAAAATAGCCCCTAACGAGCCATGCACTGCTGAGTGAATTTTTTGGCTGATCTCTTTGGTAAAAAAGTCATCGATTTTCGACAATGATTGCGGGGCGATAAAGAAAAAGTCATCGCCACGCTTAAACTTATCCATCAGAGCACGTTCAACATACTGTAATTGCGTTTTAAGTACTTCAGGTTCTTTGTCGGACATGCCCTCTACGACCTGCTCAATAGCACTCAAACCTAGATTTACACCGTCAGTGGCAAGTTCAACTAATTCAGGCACAGTGTCACGAATACCTAAACTAAACTGCTCCACGACTTTGCTTTCTTCTGGATTAAGGTCAACCCAATAGCCACGAATAAATAACTGAGTATTGTTGTTTATTTGTACACGGGTTTGGCCTTTATCAACAATACGAATAACATCATCTGTGATGATCAAGCCGTGACTAAGCTCAACTTCGCATTGTTTTTTAGCTAATGAGGCATAACTTGAAAAACTCGAGAATGTAATAGCTGCCGCAAGCAGCGAGCGAGAAAAAAACGCCATATACACCCCAAGAAGACAAAAAGAGAGGTCGGTAGATTAGCAAAAATCCAGTTTTATGCAAGTAAAACGCCTAGCTATGCTAGGCGTCTTAAAAGAAAGGTGAGTTAAATAGGCGAACCCGGTGGCATTGGCAATACTTTAAAGTTTGCAGGCCACTCACCGCTTGCTAAAAAGTGGTTGATTTGTTCGCTTAAATATTGCTTGAAGGCACTATCACCTACTGATGCACTTCCTAGCATTGATTCTTGCTGGTAACTCTTTGCAAGCTTGCCAAGGTAATAACGAAACTGTGCTTGTACCTCAGGCGCGACTTTATCACTTGATACTAAATCAGCAAATTGCTTAGCCGTTAAAAGCTGCACTCGTTGGCTAATCTTACCCGCCATCCCTTGGGCAATTTTTTGCTCGAAAATTTGCTGATAAGTTTGAGCTAATAATGAATCTAAACTATAAAATGCATCGCTACGCGCTTGTTGCTGCGCGAGGCGATTAACACGCTGGCTATTAAATAATAGGCTTAAACTATGTGCAGCTGCGACTTCAGGCAATGCCATAGCATCCAGGGTTAACCCTGTACGACCGACAATGCTCTCGCGTGATTTAGATTCCCCATACGCTTTTGGTGGAATAAGCGCTAACACTGACTCAGGTAAAACAAGATTCTCAGCTTTTAGTGTAGCAAGTAATGCATCAACAGCCGCTTGCTGGGTTTGCTTAGTTACAACTTGCGCCCCTGTTGGCTCAGAGTCATCACGTACTTCATATTCGTAATTAACACCGGCAATTAATTTAACCGCAGCTTCAACTTGATAGCGATGGAATAAATAAAGTGGCACTAGCATTTCTTCTAATTGCGATAACGCAGTCCCCGTTTTGATATTTTCAATACCAAAGCTCGTCAGCGCTTGTTTGCGAATATCAAGTACACGCATTAACTCATCACTTGGTGAACGACCGTTATCCCACAAATGCCCCGTTGGATGAGCGCCCCCTTTAGCACGTGCATCACTGTCCGAAATAAATTCCAGCCCTTTGCTTTTATTTTCAGCTAAAATTGCGGCCAGTTGTTGTGGTTCATCTTGGTTTGTAAAATCGCTATAACCATATTTTATCACTTGTGTGTCCCACACTCCCATACCAGAGGCATAGCCTCGGCTCACATCCAGTTTGCCTTGCTCATTGAAACTAAGTAGCGGGTGAGGATAGTCCATTACCGATGCTCTATCAGCGACCGACGCTGAAAAGTTATGTGCAATCCCTAAAGTGTGGCCTATTTCATGAGCGCTTAGTTGACGAATACGATCAAGAGCCATTGCTTGTAAACGAGTAGCAACTTCATTACCTTCAAAATAAGGGGCAGCTAATGCCTCAGCAATAAGGATATCTTGACGTACACGTAATGAGCCCAGTGTTACATGGCCTTTAATAATTTCGCCCGTTCTCGGGTCTATCACTGAGCTGCCATACGACCAGCCACGTGTTGCACGGTGTACCCATTGGATCACGTTGTAGCGTATATCCATAGGATCAGCATCATCAGGTAACACTTTAACGATAAATGCGTTCTTATAGCCAGCAGCATTGAATGCATCATTCCACCATTTAGCGCCCTCTAACAAGGCTGTTTTAACTGGCTCAGGCACGCCCGGATCTAAATAGTAAACAATCGGTTCAACGGGTTCGCTAATTGGCAGGCTCGGATCTTTTTTTGCTAAACGGTGGCGCGGGATATAACGCACATACATAGACTCACCAAGTGGTGCGGCGTAATCTTTATGCTCAATACTCCAGTAACCTGATTGAGGGTGGAATTGACGTGGTGTGTAGTTATCATCAGGCAGTTCAATAAAAGAATGATGCATATGTACTGTAAGTATGTGAGGATCAGCGCTCACTTGACGAACAAACTCACCTGGGTTACTACCTTGAAAAGTGAGTATTGCCTCTAACTCTGTATTTTTCACAAATGCGTTTGAACGAGCTAAATAGACTGCGCTTCGGTTATCATCTAAATTAAAGCTCCCCTGCGAAGTTGCAGCTAAACGACGACTTACACCGTGTACATCACTCAATAAATAAGGAGTATAGTCTACAAGCACCGCTGAGTCTGACTCTGCAACAACACTAAAGCCCGCAAGAATACTCGAAGCAAACGCTTCTTTGATACTTTGCTGCTCGGCCAAGTTGGTCGTATTCGCTCGATAATAAGTATTCAATGCTCGTAACATCACCTTATCACCAAAACGTTCAAATTGTACTAAATAGGTATTGCCAAGTTGCCCTCGATCAAGGCCTATATCATTTGAGCCGACGCCATAAGGTAAGCTTTGCTGAAGTAAAAAAGGTTGCTTTAGTTTATCAACTGCAACATACACTTTGCCGCTTTCAGAATCATAATAGAAAGAATAATAGCCCGAAAAATGACTCATTTTTTCAGTAAAATCATTTATAGGCTTAATTGCTGCGTGTGCTTGAGTTATTATAGTAAGCAGCACAGCTAAGAGCAGGTATCGTAGTAATGGTATTTTTTGCATAATCTTATCTTTGTTATTCGCGTTTTAAATACTGTACAGGTATTAGGCAGTATAAAGTATCGCCAACAAAAAACAGCTATTTAAGACGAAATTCAGCGCTTGCTAAGACATTCTCTCTCACACTTAAAAATGTCTGGCTACAACGTTATCAGGAAAATAGAATGCGTAGACTCCCACCGGTATTATTAGAAGATGGTTGCCCTCGTGAACTGATCTCATTGATCAGAACAGTGCTTGCGGCATGTAAAGAAATTTCATTCCGTGTTGGTCAAGGTGCCTTATCAGGTGTGTTAGGTTCAACTCTTGACGAAAATATTCAGGGTGAAACACAAAAGAAATTAGATGTACTTACCAATCAGCTTCTAAAAGACATTTTACTCGAATCGGGCTACGTAAAAGCCATTGCTTCTGAGGAAGAAGATTTTACCGTTGCGGGTAACCCTGATGCTAAATACATCGTTGCCTTTGACCCGCTTGATGGCTCTTCAAATACCGATATTAACTCACTGGTTGGTACGATTTTCTCAATTATGGCAGCGCCTGATGGCGCGGATCCTGCTGATCCAAGTATATTTATGCAACCGGGTAAAAACCAAGTTGCAGCGGGTTATGTATTATATGGCCCATCTACCGTGCTGGCATTAACAACTGGCAAAGGCACACGCTTTTTCACCTTAGATAAAACGCACGGTACCTTCTTATTAACAGAAGATTTTGCAAAAGTCCCTGAAGACACTAGCGAATTTGCTATTAATGCCTCGAATCAGCGCCATTGGCAACCGGCGATGCAAAATTACATCAATGACTTAATTGCTGGTGACACAGGCCCTCGTGGTCGTAACTTCAACATGCGCTGGATTGCTGCAATGGTGGGTGATGTGCACCGTGTTTTATGTCGTGGTGGTATTTTCACTTACCCTACCGATACGAAAGATCCAAATAAGCCTAACAAATTACGTTTACTATACGAAGCAAACCCTATGGCGATGTTAATCGAACAAGCTGGCGGTATTGCCTCAACGGGCACAGAGCGCATCATGGATATTCAACCTGACGCTATCCACCAACGTGTTGCGGTGATCTTAGGCTCAAAAAACGAAGTTGAAACCTGCTTGAACTATCATAAGTAGCAACAAGTACATACCTTAGGCTGAAAGATATAAGACTCTTTCAGCCTAAGGTCAGTTCTAATAACTTCTTTAGCGTACTTTTACTCAACTCACCCATTTGCTCGTTATTACTTAAGGCAAAGATTGCGCCTTCAACCGCACTTTCATCGATGTCTTGACGAGATTCCAATACATTTGCCCAAAGTTCTAACTCATCGATATCTATTTCGCCGTCAATAACACGCTGTAAAACGTGACAAAAAACGTCTTGCGTAACGATATACACATCACCTTGATTATCAGGGCTGCTGGTAATAATAGAGATTGCCTCAAATCGGTTTTCACCAAATCGGGCAAACTCATCTAATGCGTCTAATTTATCCATTTGCTATGCTTACCTTTTCAATCTCAAAGCATCTTTTTACTGAATGACAACCCTTACTTGCTCGCAATGCAAAGCAACACTTAACTGCCAAGCCGACAATATAAATGCTTGTTGGTGTAATGAATTACCCGCCATTTTACCACTTGATGAAGCAGCTAAATCCTGTTTGTGCCGTGATTGTACAATTAAGGAAATAAATTTATTTTTATCCAAACTATACCAACAGCCTCTTAAGCAACAACTCGCTTTTGCCAAACCTTTCTATCATCAAGGTAAGTTAATTGAAAATCTCGATTACACAATGCAAAACAACTACATGGTATTTAGTCGCTGGTTCTTTTTAAAGCGCGGACATTGCTGTAAAAACGGCTGCACCCACTGCCCTTTTTCCGATAGTTAATATCCAGACAGAGTATTTATTCAATTATTTTGCATTTTATTGCAAATAACGCATGACTGAGAGAATAAAAATACACTATAATTGGATATAAATTCACTAAATCAATCTCTTTTAAGCTTAAATTACTAGCCACGCCTATTTTTTAAGCATAAATTTACTGTAACTACATCGGAATCAAACATGAATACCTTTAGGCCTGCTCTACTTGCAAGTGCAATTTCTGCGGTTTTAATCAATAGCAATATGGCATTTGCAGCAGAAGATACTATCGACGTCGATAAATCAATTGAAACAATTCAAATTACTGCAACACGACGAGCAGGTTCTGTGCAAGATGCACCACTCAATATTACGGCCCTAAATGGCGATGTAATTAGCGACCAAAATATTAGTGATTTAGAAGATGTTGCACGCTGGGTGCCAGGCCTAACGATTTCTGATCAAGGTGGCCGTGAAGGTTCTCCGATTATCGTTCGTGGTTTGAACACCAATACCTCTGACCGTATTTCTGATAGCGGCACAGTGGCAACTTATGTTGGTGAAATCCCACTTAGTATTGATTTACGTTTAACTGATGTTGATCGCATGGAAGTACTCATCGGCCCACAGGGTACGCTATACGGTGCTGGCACTTTAGGCGGTGCAATTCGTTACTTACTAAAACAGCCTGAGCTAGATATTACTGAGGGTAAAGTAACAGGCGATGTATTTAGCATCAACGAAAGTGACGGTACCGGTGGTGAGTTTGGCGTGGTATTCAACACGCCACTAATCAACGATAAACTCGCATTACGTACTAGCTTAAATTATTACGATAATCCAGGTTACATCGATTACACCCATGTAGTTCAAAAGCCAGGTGTATCAAATCCGAACCCTGACTTTTCTGACAGCAGTGATGTTAACGCCAACTTAAAAAGCGTAAGCGATGTTAACGATGAGCAAATCACCACAGCACGTTTGTCACTTCGTTGGCTTGCAACCGAAGATGTTGATGCAACACTTAACTACTTCTATCAAAAACAAGAAAATGGTGGCAACTCGACATCGCAATACGGCTCTCTTGCTGATAGTAGTGCGCTACAAGGGATTCCTGGAAAATACGAAAACGTAGCTCGTGTACTTGAGCCAGGTGAAGAAGAAAACGATTTATTAAGCTTAGAAGTAAAAGCAGATCTTGGTTTTGCTGAGCTGGTCTCTGCATCTGGTTGGTCTAGCTATGAGCAATCTGGTCAGCGCGATCAAACCGATCTACTTTATGATATTTGGTCAGGTTATGCCGACTTCCCTTCATTTGTTGGCTACACGCACGATACCTCAGAGCGCGACACTTTCACGCAAGAACTTCGTTTAGTATCAAACAGTAGTAGCGCTTTTAACTGGATTGTGGGTGGCTTTTACAACAAATTAGAAAGTCACTCAGATGATCGTGAATACACACCGGGTTTAACTGAGTACTGGGGTGGCGGTATTCCTAACGTTGAACAAGATCTTGAGTACATTCTAATTTCAGACAGCGAAACCACTGAAAAAGCACTTTTTGGTGAAATTGGCTACAGCATTACAGATCAGCTTGATGTCACTGTTGGCGCGCGTTTTTACGAATACGATGTTTCTACAACATCTGGTTCTGCAACACCGCTCTATTCTGGTGACTTTGATTCACTCGATAATCTAGCTATGGAAAATGTAAGTGCCAGCGATAACGGTAACTTATTTAAGTTTAATGCTAATTACACATTTGATAACGGTATTCTTGCTTACTTTACTGTGAGTGAAGGTTTTCGTATTGGTGGTGGTAACGGTATTGCACCTTGCCCTGATGTATTACCTGAGCAACAAATTGTTTGTGCTCTGCCAAATGAAGAAGATTACAAACCAGATACCACAGTCAATTATGAGTTAGGCTTTAAGTCATCATGGTTACGTAATCGCCTACACTTCAATGCAGCGCTATTTAATGTTGATTGGAAAGATGCGCAAGTTGGTAGCAGCACGGTAAATGGTCAGGAGTTAATTACCTCAAATGCGGGTTCTGCTAATTCAAAAGGTATTGAGCTTTCAAGCCGCGCTATGATTGGTGATAACTGGGCTGCCTATGCGACATACGCTTATGCAAAGGCTGAATTGACCGAAGATGCACCTTATTTATTTGGCGTATTAGGCGGTGACTTAGCGCAGTACCAAAGCTACTATGATGGTGCTAAAGGCGACCGTTTACCAGGTGCTCCTGAGCATCAATTCTCGTTTGGTCTTCGTTACGAGCAAGATATCCTCGGCGATAAACTATTAAGCGTAAACTACGGTATTACAGCGCAAAGCGATGTGATCACCAAAGTAGGCCTAAAAGCAGACGGCGAAGTATTACCTGGTTATGCACTAAGCAACTTATCAGCCAAAATTACGGGCGATATGTGGTCTGCAACCCTTTATGTAGACAACTTATTCGATAAATACGCGTTTACTTCTGTACGTCGTGATAAGTCTTGGGCTGGTATGTCGCAATATGCTGAGCTTAACAAAGAACTACCTGAACTACAGCGTGTTTATGGTCACTACACCACAACACCTCGTACTATCGGTATGAAGTTTAGCTACAACTTTGAGCTGTAATTAAACATACCCATAAAAGCCTTGCCGCCTTTAGGCAGGGCTTTTATTGGAATTGGTATACTATGCGCTTATGCTAAATGATACCCAAAAAGCGCTTCGCGCTCACATCCAACAGTTGTTAAGCGACAAGCAACTAAACGATGCACATCACCTACTTGTGCAGTGCCTAAAACAAAATCCTGAAGACCACGTTTGTTACTTTTTACTCAGTGAAGTTAACACCGCAGCAGGTGATATCAACAAAGCGATTAAGCTCCTTGAAAAAGCGCTTAGCCTAGCCTCTTTTGCGATTTATCATTTAGCACTTGCCAAGTTATACGTACTGTTAGGCAAAGTGAGTAATGCAGCTGTACATTATCAAAGCGCTTTGCAAACAGCTGACTTTAGTGCCGCAGACTTTGATACATTAGCTAATATTGCGACCCGATTAGGATATTATGACGACGCCCTTAACTTTCAAAAAGCAGCCTCCCAACGCAATAAAGATAACCTACAAATTAGCTATAATTTGGCGGTGTGTTATAAAATTCACGGACTGTTCAATGAAGCAAAAAACGTGCTACAGCAACTAACTACAAAGCAGCCTTACTTTTATCAAGCCCACTATTCACAAGCTGAACTCAATAGTGATTTAGATGCCAAGCAACATATCCAAAAACTACACGCTTTAGCCAATAAAGAAAAAACCATTATTGACCAACAAGTGTATTTTCATAGTCTTGCACTTAATTATGAGCACCTCAATGACTACAAAAATGCATTTAAATACTTTGCACTAAGTAAGCAAGCGATAGCCAGTAAAGTTAATTATCAAGCCACACAGCACCACCACTTTTGTCAAAAACTTATTACCCAGAGCAAACAGCAAGAACTTGTAAGTAGTGACTCTGCGTTCTCGCCCGTTTTTGTGGTTGGCATGCCCCGCTCTGGCACAACCTTAGTTGAGAAAATCCTTAATCAAAGTGAGCAGCTAAAAGGCATCGGTGAGTTAAACGATATTGCGCAACTCATACAACACGCCACGCAATCAGTTCGTGTGATTGATAGCAAAATGCTCGATAAGGCATATGAATCTGAGAAGATAAAGACAGCACTAACTAGCTATCAACAAAGAGTCGAGCAGCTAAGTGATGGCCTAAGAAGTTGTGATAAACAGCCATTTAACTTTTACTATATTGATTTTATTTTAGCGGCTTTTCCTAAGGCTAAAATCGTTTGTATGCTGCGGGACTGGCAAGATTGCAGCATTGCCAATTTTAGGCAGATGTATAGCCCGCAAAGTGTGTTTCATCACTACAGCTTTACACTTAAAGATATTGCTTCATACCATCAAGATTACTCTGCATTAATCAGTCATTTTGCCAACAAGTATCCTGAAAATGTTTTTTTGCAAAGCTATGAACAACTCGTGGCAGAGCCTACCGAACAAACTCAGAAACTCTATGCTTTTTGCGATTTAAGCTGGCAAGAAAGCTGCTTATGCTTTTATAAAAACAATGCGGCATCAGCCACGGCGAGTAAAAAGCAAATTCGCCAGCCACTGAATAAAAACAGTATCGGCAACTGGCAAAATTACGCTGAGTTTATTGATGCGGACCTGTTTCAATAGGTAAGTCGTGACGAGCGCCCCACTCACTCCATGAGCCATCGTAAACACGTAAGTTAGCGTAACCGCATTCATCGGCACACAATGCAATTGCACAAGCCGTTACACCTGAGCCACAGCTAAACTGCAACTGGGTATGATGCGGCTCTATATGTTGTTCAAATAATGACTGCAACTCGCTAAGCGATTTAAGCTCACCGTTATCCAGTACACTTGCAAGTGACAAACTGCGACTATTTGGAATATGACCACTGCGCATGCCTTCACGCGGCTCTTCGTGTTCGCCGGTAAATCGCTCAAAAGGGCGAGCATCGAGTGTTAGTGTGCTTTTTTCATCAAGAGAGTTAAGTACTTGCTCAGCACTGATAAAGTAATCAGCGCGGGGACTGGCAACAAAGTTGCCTTGACCAGTAGCCGCTGAATAGTTTGCTTGTGTTGCGTAGCCAAGTGCCTGCCACTTAGCTAAACCGCCACTTAGAACTTTTACGTTATCAAAGCCCATTGCTTTAAACATCCACCACGCACGCGCTGAACTGAATAAACCTTGATCCTCATAAATGACAACCAGAGAGTCTTGGTTAACCCCTGCAAGCTGCATATACTCTGTAAACTGCTCACTACTGCACATCATACTTGGTATAGGGTTAGTGCTATCAGCCAGCGTCTTTTTGAAATCAAAACGCTGTGCATTAGGCAGCATTGCTTTAGGCGCATACTCACCTGGCATGCCAGGGCGCACCATTCCCGCATCAAAAGTTATGATATTTGCATTATTATAATTTTTATTGAGCCATTCTGGCGTGATTATATTTTTCATTTTGACCTTCCAACTGGAATAACTAACTCAACTTTAAGCTCAAATAAGTCTAGATAATACGTTGTATTTAATGTCATATTCATACGCACTTTCTTATTATGATGATAAACTACGAATAAATACATAACTGGGCAAGAACTAGATTAGATAATAACGGTCTAACCCCAGCAAAATTGAGCCTTATTTTTTCAAAAAATGAGCTGGGCATTGTCATTCATACCCTCTATCGTCTTTGAAAAAATAAGATGAAAGTAAACTTATTGAGAATGAAAAAAGCCCTTGCTAACTCACTAATCTAACGTTAAAAAGATAAGCATTAGCAAGAAATAGTTAAAGATTAATCTCTCAAGAACATAGCAAATAAAAACATCTCGGCCTCATTCAAATGCCCAAAAACCAAACAATTGATAGTAAAAAAATCCAAGGGAATATACTGGTTGTACTTCCCAAGTTCATTGGCGATACAATTAATTGCACCCCAGCAATAAAAATGCTTAAAACACTTTACCCGAACAAAAAAATCTATGTGTTAGCACGCCCACATCTTGTTGAAATGCTATCTAGAGATAACTCGATTGAGGTTATTTCTGATAATCGCTTTGATACGCATCAGCCTTGCTCACTTTTAAGCCAAGCGAGTATATTAAAAAAAGCCAATATCGACTTAGCAATCATACTAAGAAATTCTCTTTCAGAAGCGCTCCTTTGTTTTGCAGCTAAGATTAAATATCGTATTGGCTATGCACAAAACGGACGTTCACCACTACTAACTCATACATTAAAGCTTAATAAAAATCACCATTATATTTACCGCTATTGCCGTTTAATAAACGAGACACATGGGTACCCTTTTTCAGAAATCCCCAATACCGAAGTGCAAGCTAAAAAGAGTCACTACATAAAACAGAATAAAAAGAAAAAGCTAGGTATTTACTTTGGTGGTAAAAATAAACGATGCCGTCATTACCCAGAAGATCTCGCAACTCAAACCTTGAAAAAACTCAGTGAAGAGCACCCTGACTGCGATTTTTATATTGTTGGCGATCCTTCAGAGAAGGATGAGGCTGAGCAGTTAGTCGCCAAACTTAATAATAGCAACGCGTCAATCACGAACCTAGCCGGTCAAACCTCTATGCTAGAAATGCTCGACTTAGTTGCGTCTTTAGATTTATTTATTACCATTGACTCTGGCCCTATGCATATTGCAGCCGCCGCAAACATCCCATTTGTGGTATTAGTCGGGTTAGGCACATCGCCTTGGAGTACTGTTGCCCCGAAGCAAAAGAATTACATTGCCTTGGTTGCCAACGGCCAGCAATTAATAGACAGTGAACTCATAAGAGACATAAAGCCTAGCCAAATTTGTGAGGCGGTTAATCAGCTAATTTAAATATTGATCACTTCTGAACGCATGGGCGCTAAACGCTCTAAAAGTGTGTTTTGCAGCCGTTGAGGTATTTGCTGCTCGTCCATTGCGTTTATTAAAAGCTCAACAACGCGGTTAAAGTCTTTTTCAGATATATTCATACCGGTATGAATATCAATCATCGAATCGCCTGTATAGCTGCAAGGCCCATCAGTCACTGAGCATAAATGTGAAATGAAGCCTTGACGAAAGTGCGCTACATTTGCTTGCTTAAAATACTCAAGAATCTTGCTATCGTGCCCGATCTGGTTAATAAAACTATCAACCAGCTTTTCTATACCTTGCTGTCCATCCAATTGTTGATAGAGGCTAAGCTGGTTTGTTGCTCTACACCCACTCAGCAATACCACAAGTGCAAAAACATAAAGAACATATTTCATTACCAATATCCTGTCACTGACAAATACCAACCTGTTTGATCATCTGCCCCCGCAATACGCCCTAAATCAAGCCATGCAGCAGTGACACTAATATCTTTATTAGGAAACCAAGCAATAAATATATCTTTCCAATCTTGTTCCGAAAGACCAAGATTATTACTTTTTTCACGGTACTCAATACCCACTGCCACCTGATGCGTTAAAAATACAGCACTGGACGCTTCAAATAACAATTTTTCAGCGCTGTTTTTACCCCCATATCCTAATAAGCCTAATTGGTTAGCCTCGCTGTAACGCACAGTGGTGTTCCAAAACCAATTATATCCAGCAAGTGCCCCTAAGTGGAGTTTACTTGCTGCAATATAAACATCGGTGCCTTTTGTATCCTCAGCGCCTAAAAGTGAAGCAACCGCACCGTTTTGTAGTTCCTTATGTTGCACTCCCAAACTTACTTGTGGCCATTCACTGTAAACAATATCACCATAAAGCCTTATTTTAGCCGCACTAATTGATTGTTCAATTTGAGTGTCCAATGCAGGCACATCAAATTGCTGCTGCGCATAGCTAAGTTCTACACGATCAAATAAGTTAAACTGCACGCCACACACATCTAAGCGGTAGTCAGTTACATCTGCACGACTACAAAAGCCGTTGATTGCCACTTCATCAGCGCTTGCATAACCTGCTAATTGCGCCCACGGTACTAACCCGCCTCCAGCACTTCCTTCGACTTGCGAAACACCAGGGGTTGCCAGCAACTTTCCCGTTGCAGCGAGACTTGAAGCCGCGCTAGCTAAATAATATAAACCCACAAACCATTTAAGATGCTTCATTGTATTGTGCTAACCATTGAATAAATTGTTCGGACTTGAGAGGTCGGCTTAGATAATACCCTTGTGCATAGTCACACTGTATTTGTGTAAGTAAATCAAGAGATGCTTCATTCTCAACCCCTTCTGCTACAACCGAAAAGCCGAGTTGATGGCCTAGGCTTACGGTCGATTGAACTATGTATTGATCTTGCTTAGATTGATCTAGCTTTAAAATAAAACACTTATCTAGCTTTAATTCATCAATAGGCAGCGATTTCAGACGTCCAAGCGATGTTTGCCCCACACCATAGTCATCCAAAGAAATCTTAACGCCTAAGCCTTTTAAATTTTCAAGCGCTTTTATTCCTTGCTCTTCATTTTCGATCATGTCGCGCTCTGTAAGCTCGATAGTGATTAAATGACCACTTAACTGGTGTGTTTTGAGTTGTTTAGCCAAATGAGAGTAGAAGCTCGGATAAGCAATATCCTGCGCCGACACATTAATAGCCGCCTGCATCGAAATGCCCATTTGCTGCCACTGCGCAACTTGTGAAACAACCGTCTTAACTACCCAAGCCGTTAACTCAACAATCACACCGGATTGCTCTGCTAAATCGATAAATAACTCTGGGGAAACCCATTGACCATCTTTACGTTGCCAACGAATCAGTGACTCAACTTTATCAATACATTGCGTTTTAATATTTAGCTTGGGTTGATAGGTCATAAAAAGCTGCCCGTCATCATCAAATAACGCTTGCTTTAGTTCATCTATAATAGCCAATCGTTCTAGGTGCTCTTCGTCCTCACCTTCTTGATAGTAGTGCACATTCTTTTGTTCAGATGATGCTGTATCAACGGCAATTAATACACGGCGCATTAAATCATCAGGCTTCACACCTTGCGACATACAATGAACTACACCAGTACTAAAGCGTAAGGTTATATTTAACCCTCGAATTAAATAGCCCACTTGTAATTGTGCCATTAACTCCATCACACTGCTTTTTAGTTGCCCTGCTTTTTGACTGGGGAATAAAGTTAAAAACTCATCGCCACCAATTCGAGCATTCACTCCACCAATCTGCTCTGAGTACTGACAAATTCGCTCTGCCACCGCTTTTAAGCATTCATCACCAATACGTGGGCCCAGTTTATCGTTAATATGTCGAAGGCCTCTGATATCAATTGCCACTAAGGTGTAATCAATTCCAAGTCCTAACAAAGACTCCATTTTTTCGAGCATGGCACTGCGGGTTAAAAAGCCAGTTAAAGAGTCATGACTTGCTTGAAAGCTGATTTGCTGCTCACGCTCTTTAATATCATTACCCATATTATTGAAAGCATCGATAAGTGTTGTAATCTCACTACTTTGCTTTTTGCCAACAAAGTCTGCTTGATAATTACCACGGGCAAATTGCTGCGCCAGCAATGTAAGCTGTAATAAAGGTGTCGTTAAATTTTTAGCTAAAAAGCCACTGGTCAACACCCCAATGAACACCGTAATAACCGCTAAAATAATGATAGTAAAAAAGAGTTGCTCAAATTCTCGGTAACTTAACGTTAAGTCTGCACTAAGTAATACTGTAACCTGATGCCCTGACAATGAGGGAAGTTGAATTATACGATTACGATAAACTGGCTTTTCCCCAAAAATCCGATGTGTCATTTTATTATTGAAATGTTCAAGTACTGAGCTTCCATAAAGGTCATCAGTGAGCGATGTTTCAACAACATCATCCTCTTGACCAATAAAGCTCACATCCATTGTAGTCAGGTTTTTCAACTCTTTAGCAACTAAGTCAGTAATTTTGAACCCAACGAGGCTGTATGCCACTGTACGAGGCGCTCTCACTGGCAGTAAGATCACCTGATATAAAGCTTTATCAATAATAATAAAGTTTGATTGCTCAGCATGCTTCAGCAGTTCACGCATTAAAGGGGTAAACTCATCAGAGGTATGATCTAACTCTGTATTTGCCGATACAAGTTGACCCGACAAATCAATTAACATCATTAAATCTGCGTTAATACGCCGACTGTGATTATTTAAAACGCTACTAATTGTGTCGGCATCTTGCGTGGCAATAGCTTGTTTAAAACCAAAATCAGCAGTCAGTACTTTCGCAGCCGTTAACAATAAGCTTTCTTTGGCGCTAAGGTACTGCTTGAACACATTCTCAGCAACATTGATATCTTCAACTAACTTTTGATTATTAAAACGATTTGTTGACCACCAAGAACTTAATAAACTCACCAGTGTGGTAAGTAAAACTAAACCCACGCATAGCGCAATAATTCGCCCTCTTAAACTATTAACCATTATTTACCTTAAACATCTCGCCAAATGTATTTCGTGGTGCAGGTTCCACAGTCTCAACAATAACTTCATAAAACTTTTTAGGAGATTGATTTACAATGAGTGACTGCTTAAAAGTAATATCGCTTACTTGGTTTGGGTGCCAAATAGTTAAACTTAGTGGATATATAACATCCTTAAGTGTTGCCATTCCCTGTTGATTTGTTTTTGTAGCCTGATGATTTTTAGCGACATAAATATAGCCGACCATTGAATCATGGATATTACAACCCAGTACCACAACACCTGAGGTATCAAATTTTTCAGGCTTTTCGGGTTGCCCCGCATACAGCTTTATATCAAAGACTTTAGCAGGCGAAAAAGAGTAAACATGATGACGAATATCATCACTATTAGGAAAATCCACTAACTGCCCTTGTTGAACAATCAGTACCGCAGGAGAAAATTGTTTATTAACTTGATCCATTACCGCGACTGGAAGAGGCGTAGATTCATTATTTTTTATTGCAACCTGCTCAATAACAGCGTCAGATAACGGATTACCTAGCTGGTCACGAACAACAAATGAAATATCCGCTGCAAACAAAGTTGAACTGGTAAAGAGTGCAAGACCACACGTCGCGCGAAGACAATGCGCAAATAAAAACATAGGTTGGTTCCTTGCTTAGCTTATTCTGCTAATTAGTATAGATTAATCTTGTGTTAAGTTAATGACTGAAAGCAGGAAAAGCAAGAAAAAAGCCAAGCAAACGTACCTAAAACATAAACTTGGCTTAAAAATAAGAAAGGCCTTGAAGGAATATTAGGCCTGAAAATGTGTTTAACTGTGTTTAATCAAACCGTATTCGCTGTCTAAAATAGCAATCACTTCACCACGCGGATCGCTTGGTATCGTTATTTTTTCGCCCACTATTTTACTTGCGATACCAACATAAGTATCAGACACTTCAAGCATTACAGATTCAGGTAATGTGTAATCTTTTGCTAATTGCTCGCGCTCACCCATGCGATCTTTATTTAACAATACATCGCTGTCTGGCACATTATAAATTAATAACTGGCGGAAACCTTCTTTTGAATTTTCAACTATTTTACCATCACGATAAGCAGGGCCATCCCAAATACGTGATGAATCAGGCGTGCCCACTTCATCAATATAAATAAGCTTGTCAGAGCCATCGATATCTTCTACATAACCAAACTCAAACTTGGTATCTACGAAGATTTGGTCAAGCTGCGCTAACTCATCACTAATAAGCTTAAAGCCCTCAACTAGCAATTGCTCATATTTAGCGACATCGTCTTCAGATTTAAAATTAAATACTGATAGATTATTAGTAATGTTTTCGCGGGTGATATTAACATCGTCCACCTCAGGAATTTCGGCAACACCTGTAATAATCCCTTTTGTTGATGGTGTAATAAGTACATCATCTAACTTTTGATTAGCTGTTAGACCTTCAGGCAAATCAATACCACAGAAATTGCGTGTACCTTTAGCGTAATCTCGCCACATGCTACCTGTAATATATTGGCGAGCAATGGCTTCAACTTTTACAGTGCTTGCTTTACGCACAATCCACACATATGGATGTGGAATATCAACAATGTGATTACCTGCAAGACCTGCTTTGTCAAATAACTTAAACCAATGTGATGCCACAGAGTTTAAAGCAATACCTTTACCTGGCACACCATTTAAACCATTTTCACCTTGCCAAATACAATCAAACGCAGAAATACGGTCTGAAATAACCATAATAGCTAGCTCGGTTCCCTTTGGAACTTGGTAACCTTTTTCATTAATTAAACGAGCGCTATCTTCATCAGTTAACCAATAAACTGAACGCACTTTACCACTGTGTACCGCACCTTTGGTACGGATCGGTAAATCATCGTTTACGTCTAAAACTTTATAGCTAGTCATGCTATCTCCGAAAGTATTTGGCATGCTCAAATGAGCACTTGTATGGGATTGGGGTTATGGCCGCCTATAATAATCTAGACGCTATGAAAGCTCAATCATTGCGCTACGATCCGCTTTTCAATTCTCATGACAAAATCAATAAACTTTAAATGTTCTGTAATTTTGCTGTCATAAACAAAACTTCGCTATAATAGCGCCCTCACAATAGGAGGTTTTCTTGGATTACTTAGCAGCTACCGCAGAAAAAAAATACTTAATGTATATTTCACAGAATTATTCATACGCCATCTTGCGCCCTCTACAGCAAGAAATTTTAGCTCATGGCGGTGAGGTTAAGTGGTTTCTAGAAGGAGATGAGGTTAACCCTGATTTTCTTCACCAAGAAGAGCAACGTTTGATGTCATTAAACGATGTAAAAGAATGGCAGCCCGATATTGTCTATCTACCAGGAAATATTGTTCCAAACTTTATCCCTGGTAAAAAAGTCAAAGTTTTTCATGGCTTTAATTCAGGAAAACGCGTTAATAATGGCCTAGATAATCATTTTAAAATTCGTGACTGTTTTGATTTATATTGCACTCAAGGGCCATCGACTACGACCACCTTTACAGAGCTTGCTCAGAAGCATGGCTACTTTCAAGTAAAAGAAACAGGTTGGCCAACACTGGATCCCTACTTTTCTGAGGTCGTAAATAACCCTTACGAAGATAAGCAAGATCCACGTAAAACATTACTCATTTGCTCGACTTTTTCTCGGCGTATCTCACTCGCTCCAAAGCTTTATGAACAAATTAAAGCATTTAGCGAGCAAGGAAAATGGCGCATTTTAATGCAGTTTCATCCTAAAATGCCAAGCGAACTCGTTGCGCAATATAAAGCGCTACAAAATGAAAACTTAACCTTTGTAGAAACCGACAATGTTCTACCGCTTCTTAAAGCAGCGGATGTGATGCTCTGTGATACCTCATCGATATTACTGATGTTTATTTTACAACGTAAGCCTGTGGTGACCTTCTGCAACCAAAACCCCGATGAGCATCTCGTTGACATTACAGATGCAGATAAAATCGAACAGGCCATCGATTATGCTCTCACAGAGCCCGATGAACTAATGGCTAAAATTGAACACTTCTGCCAACAGTTACACCCATATCAGGACGGCTTATCGAGTCAACGTGTACTTGCTGCCAGCAATGAATTACTATTGACGAATCCAGCACTTAAGCCAAAACCACGTAATTTTATTCGTAACCTCAAAATGCGTAAAAAGTTAAATTACTGGCGATGGTAACAACTTATAGGTCGTTATGATCACGCTTTCAAATGTGCTATTTAAGTGGCACTCACAACAAACGACGCCAACGATCAATATTGCACAATTGCAGATTGATCAAGGCGAACATGTTTTTCTTCATGGCCCGAGTGGCTGCGGTAAATCAACTTTGCTGTCTTTGCTTGCCGGTGTTGCTACTCCTAACAAAGGCACAATTGAGTTACTAGGCAAAGCAATAAACCAACTTAGTAATAGCCAGCGCGACCGTTTTCGTGCCGACCATATTGGTTATATTTTTCAAAACTTTAATTTACTGTCTTACTTATCACCCATTGAGAACGTAACATTAGGCTGCCAGTTTTCGACATCTCGCAAACATCATGCGCTTCAAAACAATGCTACTATTAGTGCAGAAGCGAGCCGACTGCTTACAGCGTTAGGGTTAACAGGCAGCTTACAGCATCAAGCTGTCGGTGAATTAAGTATTGGTCAACAACAACGTGTTGCAGCAGCCAGAGCATTTATAGGTAGTCCAGAAATCATTATCGCCGATGAACCAACCTCGGCACTAGACACACAAAACCGTCAAGCATTTGTGAAGTTACTGTTTGAACAAGCCACAGCCACTAATAGCACGCTCGTGTTTGTCAGTCATGATGAGACCCTGCGCAGCCTTTTCAAACGCAGCATTGACCTTGTTGAACTACAAGGAGGCAGACATGCTACTACTTAAACTTGCCGCAAAAAGCTTATTCAATCGCAAAGCCAGTGCTTTGCTTACGTTATTCACTATTGCTATTAGTGTGATGTTGCTCATGTCGATTGAGCGTGTTCGTATCGATGCCAAAAGTAGCTTTAGTAATACCATTTCTGGCACAGATTTGATCGTTGGCGCTCGCACGGGCGACATTCAATTGCTGCTCTCTTCTGTATTTCGTATTGGGCATGCTAATAACGGCGTCAGTTGGCAAAGTTATCAGTATATTGCAAAGCAACGGGGAGTAAGTTGGAGCATTCCACTGTCGTTAGGTGATAGCCATAAAGGCCTTGCGGTGCTTGGTACAAACAAGGACTACTTTACTCACTATCGCTTTGGTAAGAAGCAGCCATTAAGCTTTGCAAACGGCCATGAGTTTAATCACTTATTTGACGTTGTTCTTGGTGCTGATGTAGCCAAATCCCTTGGCTATCAACTGGGTGATAAGGTCGTGATTGCTCACGGCATGGGTAATACTAGCTTTCATAACCATGATGATAACCCATTTACCGTTGTTGGTATTTTACAAGCAACAGGTACACCCGTTGATAAAACCTTGCATATTCCACTTGCAGCGATTGATGAAATTCATGGTGGTCATAGTCATCAACATGAAAAAACCCACGACCACGACCACGACCACGACCACGACCACGACCACGACCACGACCAGCATGATGATGTCGATCTCATTGGCACACCAAAACAAATAACCGCTTTTCTACTCGGTTTTGATTCGCCACTGTACACCCTACAAGTACGCCGTAATATCAACCAATACAAAGAGGAGGCATTACTAGCCATCATGCCTGGTGTGACCTTACGTGAATTGTGGGAAATGCTCTCAATTGTCGAAAAAATATTATTACTTTTTTCAATTGTGGTGGTCATTATTAGTTTACTTGGCATGTTGACCAGCTTGCTGTCGAACTTAAATCAGCGTCGCAGAGAATTGGCTATTTTGCGCTCGGTAGGCGCTAGGCCTTGGCATATTTTTACATTGATAAGCGCAGAGTCATTACTCATCACTGGGCTAGGCTGCCTTGTTGGTGTCGCCTTGTTCTATGCTTTAATGCTATTCGGCGCAGGTTACTTGCAAAGCCATGCCGGAATAAGCCTTAATATAGCGCTATTATCGGCCTATGAACTTATGCTATTAGCTGCGATAATGTTTGCAGGTTTTATCGTTGGGTTGATACCTGCAACCCGCGCATATTTTTACTCACTTGCCGATGGCATGAGTATCAAAATTTAAGGAATTTTATGCAATTTTTTCAAAAATTTATTGCTGTTGCCATGCTTTTATCCTGCACGTTAGCAAATGCAGGCGAACCTAAAGAAATTTTTTGGGAAGACTTAATCCCACAAGGGCATGTACAAATTGACACCCAAGCACAAGCTAACCATGAGGGTTCAGAACAAAATTGGGTACAACCTGATTTAGATGCGCCGGTTGTTAAAGAACTAAACGGCCAATCAGTTAGTTTGCCTGGCTTTGTAGTGCCACTAGAGGGCGACAGCGAAGTAATAACTGAGTTTTTACTGGTGCCATATTTTGGTGCCTGTATCCATGTACCACCCCCGCCACCTAATCAAATTGTGCATGTCACAATTGAAGGGGGTGTGCCTATTGAAAGCCTATATGATGCAATCGTTGTTACAGGCGTGATTAGCACAGAAACTTGGTCGGGTGAAATTGCGCAAGTTGGCTATAAAATGAAAGCGGTCGGTGTCGCCCCATTTGAACTATAATTTAAAAGCACGCCGAGGCGTGCTTTTTTGATGGTTGCTTTCAGCGTCACTTTTGGCAATTAGAACAGTAAACCGTGCTTCTTTGCCCTAATCTAATTTCCTTTAATGGCTCTTTACAATTAACACATAGCTCGCCTTTGCGACCATAAACCAATAATTGCTGCGCAAAATACCCTGGCTTACCGTCACTTTGGGCAAAGTCTTTTAATGTTGTGCCACCTTGTGTAATAGCCGCTGCAAGGGTTTCTTTAATAATAGGCACCAATTGCTGATAACGCTTTAAAGACACCTTTCCGGCTTCTCGTTTAGGATGAATTCCAGCCTTAAATAGTGACTCATTGGCATAGATATTACCAACACCAACCACCACAGCGTTATCCATAATAAATTGTTTAATGGGTACTTTTTTGTTTCGTGACTGCTCAAAAACGCGCTCTGCAACAAACTCTTCTGTTAACGGCTCAGGCCCTAGCTTTGACAGCAAGGTATGGCATTCATTTGGCGCTTGCCATAAGCAAGCACCAAAACGACGAGCATCATTAAGCCGTAACGCTTTACCAGACGCTAAAATAAACTCAATATGGTCATGTTTTTTTAAAGGCTCAGTTGCATCCACAACACGTAAATTACCCGACATTCCTAAGTGCAAAATCACACTACCCAACTCACAACCGAGTAATAAATATTTTGCTCTACGCTCCACTGAGGTAACTTTAAGCCCTTGCAATTGATAAACATCATCAGGCACAGGCCAACGCATGCTGGCGTTATGAATATTTACTTTAGTCACTGTTTGGTTAAGCACATGCGGCGTTATTCCCAAACGGCTAACTTCAACTTCAGGTAATTCAGGCATCTATGACTCTCTTAAAACGGGTATAGCGGAAATAACTTAACGACATCGGCTTGCTCAAGCACAAACACCCGTTGTAACCGCTTATCCAATAAATAGTATTGCTGCTCAATGCTATATAACTGATATACCGCTGGCAATTGCTCACCAGCAAGCCATACAGAGGCAACATAATCCGCAGACGCCTTTGAAATTTTACTCACTGGCAGCGCTGCTATGGTTAATTGCTGGCGCTGCCAACGTTCGACTAATTGTTCGAGCATCTGTTCATCGGCTTGCCATGTAATGCTTTGTAACTTTTGGCTCCGCCACGAAGTACCTATGCGCTCAATTTTCAGTTCAGGAAAAGCCATTGCTAAAATAAAGCTTTGCTCAGGCAGTAGAGCTTGAACGCCCTCATTCACAGGGGGAGTATTGAGCTTTTTGTGCAAACCGTTAAAGAAAAAAATCATCAACAGCATCGAAATAATCACCACATTATTCCATGCTTTTCGGCTCAAACGCATCGTATCTTCCTCACTTTTCAATACCTTAAAGTGTAACTAAAAAGTCCATTAATTGGCAGTTGTAATTGATCAACAAAATTTCATGTCTGTTATATATCAATCTGTAGAGACTTTGCTAAAATATCCGCCAAATTTAAAGGAGTTCCGTCAATGTCAATGTATGTAGTGGGTCATAAGATCCCTGATTCAGATTCAATTTGCGGTGCAATTGCGCTTGCTTATTTAAAAAACCAAATCGAAGAACCTGCAATACCAACGCGTTTAGGTGAAGTATCGCCTGAAACACAGTTTATCCTAGATAAATTTGGTTTCGAAGCCCCTGAGCTAAAGCTTAGCTACGCAGGTGAAGACGTTTATATCGTTGACCATACAGAAAAAACACAAGCACCTGATGACATCGATGAAGCACGTGTTGTCGGTGTCGTTGATCACCACAAACTAGGCGATTTAACATCATCAACACCGCTTGAGTGTTGGATCCGTCCTGTTGGCTGTTCAAACACTATCATCAAAATGATGTATGACTTCTACAATGTAGAGATTCCAAAAGATATCGCAGGCATCATGTTATGTGCAATTTTAAGCGACACTGTAATCTTTAAATCACCAACCTGTACAACGGCTGACATCAAGTGTGTTGAAGCACTTGCTGAAATCGCAGATATCGAAGATTTTAAAGAGCTTGGCATGGAAATGTTCAAGGTGAAATCAGCGGTTGAAGGCACACCTGCACGCGACTTAGTCATGCGTGATTTCAAAGACTTCAACATGAACGGTAAGCTAGTAGGTATTGGCCAGCTAGAAGTGATCGACCTTGCTGTATTTGATGAAATCAAAGCAGATCTTGAAGCTGATATCGCAAAGCTTAAAGAAGAAGGCGGTCGCCACTCAGTATTACTCCTGTTAACTGATATCATGAAAGAAGGCTCTGAAATGCTAATTGCGTCTGATGACGTATCAGTAATCGAAGCTGCCTATGATGTTAAATCAGAAGATGGTCGCGTATGGTTAGATGGCGTATTAAGCCGTAAGAAGCAAGTAGTACCGCCACTACAAGACGCTTTTGCAAAGATCTAATCTTACGAAATAGACACAAAAAAGCCGATGTAACTTCACTTCAAACATCGGCTTCTTTATTACTCTATTATTAAGTTTTTATCTAGATATTACTAAAGGCTACCTATAATAGGTGCTTTTTTAAAAACGGCGTTATCTCAGAGAATAACTTTATTTGGCTTTCTTGATCGTCAAAAAAGTGTGTTCCATCCTCTATTTCAACATATTTAATATCTAGCTGTTTTCTCGCTTTGTCATAGAAATCTTTCGATTGATTATAATTAACGCGCGTATCGTTATTACCATGTATTAAAAGAATAGGCGCCTTAATGTGGTTAATTTTTCTTATTGCTGATACCTCAGCTAACGCATCGATAGACTTATCATCTTTAACATCAACGATATTACCTAAGTATTTCCCTTGTCTATCTGTTTTCGTAACAAAAGTTTCAAGGTCTGAGACGCCTGATATACTCACCACACATTTAAAGCGCTTGGGCTCTTGAAAGGCAGCTGTTAAGGCAACATAACCACCGTAGCTTGCGCCAAAAATACAGGCATTATCTTTTTTAGCTAAACCTTGCGCAATTGCCCAATCCATTGCCTCATACACATCTTGTTGCATACGTTTACCCCACTGGTAATAACCAGCCGTTTCAAATGCGCTACCAAAGCCTGCAGAGCCCCTAAAGTTAACTTGTAATACAGAAAACCCTAATTCAACAAGATACTGAAGCTCTTTGTCAAAATACTTATAATCTCTGGCGTGCGGACCACCATGCGGCATAACGATCAATGGCGGGTTTTTAACATTTGCTGGCTGCGTAAAGTAACCCGTTATTTCCAGACCATCACTGGCTTTAAAGCTATAATTTTGTACTGGGCTAAATGACTTTCTGACTAAATAAGGATATTTCGATAACCAAACACCTCCTTTTTGAGTATTTAAGTCGAAGTAATAATAAGTTGGCGGCGTAACATCATTAGTGACTGACACTAATAATCGCGTATGATCTCGGCTACGGCTGCTGATTGTGGCCTGCTTTCCTTTAAAAAGGCCTGCCACTTCACGCTCTTGTGCGCCATCTTTGTCATCAAAATAGTGAGTGCGATAGTAGTCATCAAAAAAAGATACACCGATAAACTCGCCCTCATTATCAGTTATTGCGCCATCGAGATCATATTTATCATTACTAAAAATCAACTCCTCAAACTTGCCTGCTTCTATGTTATAGAGCCAAAGAGCTTCACGTCCAAGCTCCCTATTAGAAAGCACATACGCTTTGGAGCCATCTTTTGATAAAGCTTGAATAGAAAAAGTATCATCTTCCCCCCACACCTGTGAGTGAATTTTTTTGAGCTCTGCGTCTTTATTTGCTCTATACCAAATTGATGCTGTAAATACGTCATCTTTTTCTTCAACGGCTAGTCCAAGTCTGATAACCCCTTTACTATCAGCATACCAGCTACCAATATCATTTTTGTTACCCTGAACTTTATCAAAGTCAGATGTGCCTAAATGCACACGATAGACAACATAGCCTTTATCATTTTTGTCGTAGGTGGAAATCAGTGCATAATCGGTTTCATCCTTGAGTGATGATACTAACTCAAATGACTGATACTTATACCAACGATCATCTGTAAAACGTGGAGATGTGAGCACTTTAGTTTCAGAGGTTTCTACATTGATAGAGTACAACCTAGATACTCTGAAAAACTGACCATTTACATATTCGGGATAACTTGCCGAAACGATAATGTAGCGATTACCTGACCAGCGAATAAAATCAACACGGTCTTTGTTTTTCTTTAACCGCGCCAACACCTTAAAATCAATATCAGGAAACTTAGTAACACTAATAGTTGGGCCTGAATCAGTATTATAAAGTGTCGCAATAAGCTCACCATTTGGCGATAAGCTTGGCTGCTCAACCATTGGAAGTTTAGCGTATTGTTCCCATACAGGGGCTTTAGCATTGACAATAAATGTTGCCAAAAGCAGGATTGCCATGATTCCTTTTAACATATTTTCCCTTTTGAATTAATCAGTTAAATGACCATAAAAGGGTAACACACGAAAAGCAATTAACACAGGGTTAATTCATCATTAACGCTTCAAGGGGGGATTATTTAATATTAAATAACCACCTCTATAGAGGTGGTTAGAATATTGATATTTGATAGGGCAAGTCAGTTTTATAACTGCGTCGCATTACGCTGGCGTAACACTTCAAATAAACAAATACCGGTCGCAACTGACACATTTAAGCTTGATACCGTGCCTGCCATTGGAATTTTAACGAGTAAATCACAATGCTCACGAGTCAGGCGGCGCATACCATCTCCTTCTGCGCCCATAACAACAGCCATAGGTCCAGTGAGATTTGCATCAAATAACTCAGTATCGGTTTCACCGGCAGTGCCGACAACCCAAACACCGGCATCTTTAATTTCACGCAAGGTACGCGCAAGATTAGTGACTTGTACCAATGGTACTGTTTCCGCTGCGCCGCACGCTACTTTGCGTGCTGTGCCGTTGAGTTTGGCAGATTTATCTTTAGGAACGATAATCGCGTGTACACCCGCGGCATCAGCGCTACGTAAGCAGGCTCCTAAATTATGCGGATCAGTAATACCATCAAGCACCAATAAGAAAGGAGTTTCTTCACGGGCTATGATCTCATCTAGATCTTTTTCGTTATACATACGCGCCGCTTTTACATTGGCAATAATGCCCTGGTGTTGCTCACCATTGGCTTTATTATCAAGCGCTTTACGCTGCATAAACTGTACAGAAATACCGAATTTACGTGCTTGGTCAATAACCGGATTTAAACGTTTGTCTTCACGGCCTTTTAAAGCATATATTTCTAAAAAGCGCTCAGGCTCTTTTGCTAAAATTGCTTCAACTGAGTGAAAGCCAAAAATTAATTCATTACTCACGTATTATTTGCTCCTCGGCCATTACGTTTACGGGCATTCTTACCCGGTCTTTTTGCCTTTTTAGTGGCTTTTTTCTTACTCTTTTTGTTACTGGCTTTTACTGCATCAGCTTTTTTACTACTTGGCTTTTTGCGCCCTTTAGAAGGAGAAGACTTGCCACGTTTTTCGTTCTCTTTATCGCCTGATTTTGCTTCAAAGCGACTTGATTCAGATTTTTTACCAGGAATTTTACCTGCTTTAAGCTGGGCACGAACACTTGGTTTTGCAGGGGCGCTGCGACCACGACGACGTGCATAACGGTCTTGTTGTGCCTCGCCTGCTAACACTAAGTTTATGCGACGCTCATCAAGACTGACAGATGAAACCTGAACCGTTAATTTATCGCCTAAACGATAAACAGTGTGGGTTTGTTCTCCAATCAAGCAATGCTTAGCACCATCGTAATGGAAATACTCATTGCCTAAGTTGGTTACATGGATCATGCCATCAATTTGTAAATCGTCTAAACGTACAAACAACCCAAAGTTAGTTACCGATGAGATCACCCCACCAAATTCGTCACCAACATGGTCTTGCATAAATTCACATTTCAGCCAATCTGCGACTTCGCGAGTTGCGTCATCAGCACGGCGTTCAGTGGTTGAACACTGCTCACCTAAAATATCAACTTCGTCATCAGTGTATGCGTACTCACCCGATGTTTGCTGACCTTGCGCTTTAAGCACGGCTTTAATTGCACGGTGCACCACTAAATCAGGGTAACGACGAATAGGCGACGTAAAATGGGCATAGGCTGGCAAAGCCAAACCAAAGTGACCAATGTTATCTGGCTGATACACCGCTTGCTTCATTGAACGGAGTAACATGGTTTGAATAAGCTCAGCTTCAGGACGGTCGCCTAATTTTGCTAACACTTGAGTGATTTCTTTTGGTGTTGGCTCATCAGAAATCGCGGTTTCAATACCAAGCTCTGATAAAAAGTTTCTGAAGAAACCAAGCTTTTCACCATCCGGCTCATCATGCACACGATAAAGCGCACTTGCTTCGTGTTTTTCTAATAAACGGGCAGCTGATACGTTCGCAAGAATCATGCACTCTTCGATAAGCTTGTGTGCATCATTGCGCACCACAGGCACGATTGATTCAATCTTACGGTGTGCATTAAACACAAAACGCGTTTCTAAGGTTTCAAACTCAATCGCACCACGTTCTTGGCGTGCTGCTTTAAGTGCCATATACATTTGCTGTAAGTCAGTTAAATGCGGCACCATCTTGGCATATTCTTCACGCAGCTTTTCATCGCCTTGTAAAATCGCATTCACTTTAGTGTAGGTAAAACGAGCGTGTGAATTCATCACCGCTTCGTAAAATTTATACCCAGATAACTTACCTGCATCCGACACTGTCATCTCAGCAACCATACACAAGCGGTCAACTTCAGGGTTTAACGAACATAAACCATTCGATAACACTTTTGGTAGCATCGGAATAACTTGCTCAGGGAAGTACACTGAGTTACCACGCTCGATTGCTTCTTTATTCAGAGGCGTGTTCATTCCTACGTAGTGCGACACATCGGCAATGGCTACCCATAAACGCCAACCACCTGATGGTTTACGCTCACAATAAACGGCATCGTCAAAGTCACGGGCATCTTCACCGTCGATAGTAACCAGTGGTAAGTCACGTAAATCTACGCGACCTTGCTTTGCTTGCTCATCAACAAATTCGCCTAAATGTGCAACTTGCTTTTCAACCGCTTCTGGCCACACATGAGGAATATCGTGATTGCGTAGTGCAACTTCAATTTCCATCCCTGGTGCTAAGTGCTCACCGAGAACTTCGGTTACTTTACCTACTGCATTCATATGTCGGCTTGGGTTTTGAGTAATTTTCACCTGCACCATTTGGTTGTGGCGCGCGCCATTTTCACTACCCGGTAGTATCATAATGTCTTGCGTTATGCGTGGGTCTTCTGCCACAACAACAGCAATACCATGCTCAACAAAATAGCGGCCAACAATCGGTGCTCGTTCATTGGTTAATACCTTAATGATACGTGCTTCGCACTTGCCGCTTGAACCTTTGCGATTGCCTTTGGCAAGCACAATGTCGCCGTGCAACACCATATTCATTTGGTGCTTTGCGATAAACCAATCTTTACTCTCACCTTCAACTTCTAAAAAGCCGAATCCGTCACGATGACCAATGACCTTGCCTTTAACCAAGCCAGATTCATCGATCAATGCGTAGCATTTAAACTTATTGAAATACAGTTGACCATCGCGCTCCATAGCACGTAAACGACGTTTGAACGCTATTTGGCGCTCTGTATCGTTCACATGTAATTCGTCACAAAGTTGTGTGAAGTTTGCTGGTTTAGCGCGAGATTCTAAGTGAGTAAGTATAAACTCACGGCTAGGGACGGGGTTTTCGTACTTTTCTTGCTCTCGACTGAGATTGGGATCCTGTTTTGACATTCACTATCTTGTTAGTTGGTTATGTTGTTATTTTAACCCATAACCTAACAATGAGACAGGCAAAAGCTATGAAACTTTTAAGAAATTGATTAATTCTGCTAAAAATGGGGCTTTAATATTCTTTGCAGCAAACACTCTGTGTTAATATTTTCGGTAAATAACAATACACTAACAAATTTATATGGATATTAACTTAACCCACTACCTATCAACGATGGCCTATAACAGCGCCTATATTGGTCTGTTCATTGCGATTATAGCCCTTGCAAAATTGTCCTATAACCTAGCAACCCCTTATAACACCACCAGCCAATTAACCGACAATGCCAACTGTGCTTTAGGTTTATCTATTGGCGGCTACTTAGGTGCGATTACTATTATTTATGGTTTTGTGTTGGCGGGGCCTAGCCAAGGTCTACTAAGCGATTTGATGAATGTATCACTTTACAGCGTATTAGGTATGGTGCTACTTACTTGCTCACGCATTTTGAATGACAAGTTACTACTGCGATTGTTCTGCAATCAAGAGCAATTAATCAACCAACAAAACGAGGCGGTTGGCCTAGTACAAGCAGCTAACTATATGGCCGCAGCACTGATCATTGGTGGCGCATTAACAGGCGAAGGAACCTGGTTATCAGCCATCGTCTTCTATTTACTCGGGCAATTGCTGCTGATCATTTTTGCCAAAGGCTATGATCGCCTGACAAGCTTCAACCTTCATGAGCAACTCGAAAAAGGCAATAAAGCCGTCGCACTTAGCTTTTCTGCCACTATGTTGGCACTAGCCATAATCTTATGCCATGCGCTGATTGGTGGCTTCCACAGCTGGCAACAAAGCCTGAGTTTATTCTTTATTGACGCATTATTTGGCTTTTTAATTTTACCAATTGTGCGCTACCTCGTTGATAAAATTATCTTTAGTAAAATCTCCCTCGACCAAGCAATGCACGACAACAACACTGCAGTGGCGGTTATTGAAAGTAGCATTGCAGTCTGTGTCGCAGTAATCATTACCATCGCTATTTAAGCTTATTCATGGAGTAACGGATGAACATCTATAAGCTTTGTATTATTGCTGCCATCACATTTTTGGCCTGCTTAATAATACGATCAGACCTACAGACACCTCTAATGAGTGGCCAATATGGTAATTTTAAAGACTACGATGGACAAGACAAAGCCTACCTATTTACAGTGCCTGAAGATGGCCAAATGATGCGTTTAGAAATAAAAGGTAGGCTGCCTTTAAATTCATGGAAAGCCATTGATATGGAAATTTTTGACCCTGAAGGCAACTATCTATTCAGTTATTCTGATGAGCTATGGGCTGAATCTGGACGTGACTCTGAAGGTGAATGGCGAGAATATAAGAGCAGGGCTTATCATGATGTGCACTTCCCTAAAAAAGGCCAATATAGCGCATATGTAAGCAGTAGTTTTGGCCCTAATAATAGCGCTAAGAATTTCAGTTATACATTTCGCATCATTCCAATCAAAGGCAATATCAGTTTCATCGACCCTCTACTTTGGATCACTGGCATAATAGCAGGCTTCTCTTTAATTGTTATTTTGCATCGACTTGGCGCAAAGAGAGAAAACTCTGAACTTACTTATAAACCAATCAACACGTTAAGCCCAAAGGCTATGAAAGCAATGGAAACCCATATCCCAGCTTGGCCAATTGCATTGTTGTTTTTCGTGCCTGTGCTAGTTGCATCTTTGTTTGCTTATAGCAAAGGCGATAATGAGCACGATTGGCAAGTTTATTCATATCACCACTTCAATATAAACGTTGATAAACAATTACGTGAACAAAGTATTGGCAGCGCAGGTTTTCGTTCACGAGGCGGCTCAGGTGGTAAGTAAGTCAATTCGCGAAAGCCACATTTTACTGTTTAGTATTTTTGTTGCTGGCCTTTGCTCTATTATTTATGAATTATTAATTGCAACCACTGGCGCCTATTTTTTAGGTGATAGCATCACCCAATTTTCCCTGACAATTGGCGTATATATGGCGGCAATGGGGGTTGGCTCTTATTTTTCGCGTTTTGTACCTGATAAGCCATTGCTGGTGTATTTTATTGGTTTTGAGCTACTACTTGCGTTACTAGGTGGCTTGAGTGTGCCATTACTATACTTCGCTTATGCGTATGGCTTACCACTACAAGTGATTAGTGTTTTACTCACCACCTTAATAGGTATTTTAATTGGTTTAGAAATTCCGTTGTTAAGCCGCTTAATGGAAAAACATTATGCGCTAAAAGCAAACCTTGCCAATGTACTATCAATTGACTACTTTGGTGCCCTGCTCGCGACTTTATTATTCCCTTTTCTCTTCTTACCTTGGCTGGGGGTATTTAAAACAGCCCTAAGCTTTGGCTTAATGAACCTAAGTATTGCGCTATTATTGCTGTGGTACTTTATTGACCATATCAGCACTCATCGTCGACACGTGCTAAGACTCACTCTCATTTTAGTTAGTCTCATATTGGTGCTTTGTTTATTTGCTAGTAAACAGCTCACCCATCTTTGGCAAAGCCAAATCTATGATGATCGTGTCGTCCACTCGGAGCAAACGCCTTATCAACAAATCGTACTGACTCGCCATAAAGATGATATTCGGCTTTATTTAAATGGTGGCTTACAGTTTTCATCGATTGATGAATATCGCTATCACGAAGCGCTTATTCATCCAGCTATGGTGCGCCATGGCAACGCAAAACGAATTCTAATTTTAGGCGGTGGTGACGGCTTAGCTGCTAGAGAACTTTTGAAATACCCACAACTAGAGTCTATTACCCTTGTCGATTTAGACCCTGCTGTTGCCAAACTTGCACGGACTAATTACAACCTCACAACCCTTAATCAACAGTCGCTAAATGATCCAAAGGTTAAGGTTATTCATCAAGATGCCTATGTGTTTATTGAGCAAGGCAAGCAACTGTTCGATATCATTTTTATTGATTTACCTGACCCAAAGGCGATTAACTTAGCACGACTCTACAGCAAACAATTTTACCAATTAGTGAAAGCTAGCTTGCCTGACAATGGCATTGTTGTGACCCAAGCAACGAGCCCGTTTTTTGCGAAGCAGGCATTTTGGTCTATCAACAATACGCTCCGCGCAGCAGGCTTCACCCATACTTTGCCTTATCATTTAAACGTACCGTCTTTTGGTGAATGGGGCTTTGTTATGGCTTGTAATTTGATGTGTAGTAACCACCAGTTATTGCCTGTTAACACTCGCTTTTACCGCCCTGAAAATGATGCTCAACTATTTATTTTCTCCCCCGATATTAGCGCTAACAATGAAAAAGTATCGACGCTTGATGAGCCTAATGTGCTCCACTATTACTTGCAAGGTTGGAAATATTGGAACTAACCGAATGGATTAGCCTATTTAGGGAGTTTACAAAGTAAAGGATTACCGTTACAAAGAGAGCTAATAACAACAAACAAAAGGTTTGTAATGCAGGCGCACAAACAGAGCCTTATGTACTTACACATTGCAGTGCTACTATTCGGTGGCACGGCATTATTTGCCAAATTGGTCAGCCTAAGTGCATTAGATATTACCGTTTATAGAACAGCGATTGCAGGCTGTGCCTTACTGATTTTACTCACAATTCAACACAAAGCCATTAAGCTTCACTCTCGCCGTGATTACCTAATTGCCTTGTTACTTGGCATTACTGTTGGAATACATTGGCTCACCTACTTTGCTGGCATGCAATTGGCGGGGATTGCGGTGGGTATGATTGCCTTTTTTACTTACCCTGTGATTACGGTATTTTTAGAACCTTTTTTTCATGGCAGCAAACCACAGCTCAAAGATATAGCAAGTGCCTTGGTAGTTATGTTGGGTATTTACTTACTCATTCCTGATGCCAGTTTAGGTAATGATGTGACCTTAGGGATTGCCATTGGTATTTTATCGGCGTTCTTTTTTGCTTTTAGAAATATTGTGCATAAGCGTTACTTTAGCCAATATGGCGGCCCACAAACCATGCTTTATCAAACTTGGATCGCGTGTATTATGTTGTGCGCGTTTGTCGAAATACCACCATTACAAGTTGATACAATAAATTGGCTGCTATTAATTACCGTAGGGGTTATTTTTACAGCAGCACCGCATTCACTGTTTGCAGCAAGCTTAAAACATTTATCCGCTTCAACCGCTGGTTTAATATCTTGTTTGCAACCTTTATACGGTACGTTTTTCGCTTTTTTAATTTTGCATGAGCAACCTACAATTAGCACACTTATTGGTGGTACATTAGTGATTAGTGCCGCTTTTTATGAAACATGGTCAGTGACTCGGAAACACAAGCAATGATGAAAGTATTCGCTCACAGAGGTGCCAGTGGTACCTATCCAGAAAATACCAAAAGCGCCATTATTGCCGCAGTAGATTTGGCAGTAGATGGTATCGAAATTGACGTACAAAGCTGCCTTGATGATTATATGATCATTCACGACACTTGGCTCGATCGCACAACCTCTGGTCGCGGTAAAGTAAATGCCTGCACAAAAGAGCAAATTCAACAATATGATGCAGGTAACGGAGAAGTTGTTCCCTGTCTGCAAGATGCCATTGACTGGGTAGAAGATAAAACGCTTTTAAATCTTGAACTAAAACACACTTTTTCTTTAGATAAGTTTGTTGAGATGATAGAGTCAAACATTAGTATTGGAAAAATATCAAGAGACAATATTTTGGTATCATCTTTTGATCATCATCAACTCATGTGGCTCAAACAAAAGTTACCATGGGTAAAAATTGGCGCTCTTACGGCTTCAATTCCAATCAATTACAGTGAATTTGCTCAAAAACTGCATGCCTACAGCATTCATATAGATAAAAACTTTATAAACCATGAATTTGTTGCAGATGCAAAACAACGAGGCCTTCAAGTTTATGCTTACACGGTCGATAAAGTAGAAGATATTGAATTAATGTTAAGTTATGGCGTGGATGGTATTTTTACCAATTTCCCGTGTCATACACAAATGACACTTCAATCACTGTAACTCAGCAAGAGTAAGCTATACTGTTGAATTGAGTGGCATTGAATAAGACTAAGAAACGTCCAAATGAATCAACACAACACCTTAATGAGTAGCTATATGCGCATGTATAATTTTATCGAACAGACTTTCTTTTACACCTTAACGCGTAAAATTGTCGGTAATTTAGGATTTGTGTTTGCATTCCAAGCTATCACTTTAATCTGGCTTTACAATAGCCTGTCTGAGCAACAAGCAAGCATGGGCTTGTTTTGGCTGATGGCGTTTATCATCGTCGCGAGCTTTATTTTTACTATTTTCTATATGCGCTTTTTAATAGTTCGTCCAGTCCAAGCCATGCGTGACACTTTAGCGCATATAAACAGTCATGATGCTGATCTATCTGCTAAATTACCACACTTCACATTCGATGAATTCAGAGATCTCAGTGAGCAATACAATACCTTTACAGCACACTTAGGTGAGCTACTCGCGACAACTTATCAAAGTGCGCAAGCCAGTGCCCAGAGCAGCTCAAAGATGACTCAATCAATGCAACAAACGGCAGAGATTAGCCATCAACAAATTAAATTTAGCCATACAATTACTGATTCAAGTAACCAAATTACTTCAAGTTTAGAAAATATTTCGGCTAACACAGACAGTGTGCATACGATTAATAGTGAGCATCTGGCATTTGTGAAACATTCAGCCACTGAGCTCTCTGCCCTTGTTAAGAAGGTCGCGATGATTAGCCAAATTTTAGCTAACTTCTCAGCGACTATTTCAGGTTTAAAAGAAAACAGTGAAAATATTCGCGCTATTTTAAAAATGGTTGAAGAGTTTTCCGACCAAACTAATTTGCTTGCATTAAATGCAGCGATTGAAGCGGCACGCGCTGGCGAAGCTGGACGAGGCTTTGCTGTGGTTGCAGATGAAGTGAGAACGCTTTCAGTAAAAGTGAATGATGCGACCCGTCAAATAAGTGACTTCATCAATCAAATGAATTCGTTAGTTAATGAAACAAACAAAGAATCAGAGCAGTTAATTAGTCATTCTAGCGATGCAGAAACAGCGATTAGTGACACCTCTGCAGGGTTTAGTAATATGCTTGGCGAATTTGAGCAAAATCAGCAGCAATTACAACAAATAGTCAGTGCAGTGCATTTGCTGGAACAAACACAAACACAAACTCATCAAAGTGTTGAACAAATTGTGACATTAGGTGAACAAGCGAAACAGCAAATAGATGAGTCACTGGCTGATTGTGAGCAATCACATTTACTAAGTCAACAAACACTACAACAGCTAAAACGGTTTGTTTAAGGCCAGTTTTTAGCTCTTTTGTTTTAACTATTTATGGTAAAGTAGCCACTTCTTGGCTACTTTTTTTATTGAATGTGACAACTCCTACTACCGATTACCAACAACTCGCTTTGCAAATTAAACAATGGGGTAAAGACCTTGGTTTTGCCGAAGTGGGGATCACCGATATCGATCTCACCAAGCATGAAGCACAGCTTCAGCGCTGGCTAGATAAAGGCTATCATGGTGAGATGGAGTACATGGCTGCCCACGGTATGAAGCGTGCTCGCCCTGCTGAATTAGTCCCAGGTACACAAAGGGTCATCTCAGTTAAGATGAATTACCTGCCCCCCGATGCCAGCTTTGCAAAAAACTTAAAGCAAACAAACAAAGCGTACATCAGCCGTTATGCCTTGGGTCGGGACTATCACAAGCTACTTCGTAATCGTCTAAAAAAACTCGGCCAAAAGATTGAGCAGCATGTTGGCGAGCTAGGGTTTCGCCCATTTGTCGACTCTGCGCCTGTACTTGAAAGGCAACTTGCTGAAAAAGCAGGCTTAGGTTGGCGAGGTAAGCATAGTCTGTTAATCAATAAAGAGGCGGGCTCTTGGTTTTTTTTAGGTGAGTTATTTGTTGATATTCCACTGCCTATCGACGAGGAAAACACCTTTGAAGGCTGTGGTAAATGTGTTGCTTGTATGACGTTATGCCCTACAGGCGCGATTGTGGAGCCTTATGTAGTGGATGCTCGTAAATGTATTTCATACTTAACAATCGAGCTACAAGGCGCGATCCCTGAAGAGTATCGTCCTTTACTCGGTAATCGGGTGTACGGTTGTGACGATTGCCAGCTCGTCTGCCCATGGAATCGTTATGGTCAAATAACGGATGAAGCTGATTTTCACCCGCGAAAGCAATTAAAAGATCAAGACCTCTTAACTCTTTTTGCTTGGGATGAACCAACATTTTTAAAAAATACAGAAGGTAGTCCTATCCGACGAATAGGCCACCAGCGATGGCAGAGAAATCTCGCTGTCGGCTTGGGTAATGCTGAATATAACGAAGAAATAGTGGCAACATTGAGCGACGCGCTTAAAAGCGCAACTCCACTTGTAAAAGAGCACATAGAGTGGGCGCTTGATCAACAGACCCATAAGCGCCAACAACAATTACGTAAAACAGCACGACTTATCCGTATTGTAGAAAAAGGCTTACCACGAGACGCTTAGCGCGTTACCTCATAAATGTTAGCTTTTGAGTAACAAGGATAAATCGTCTTCAATTTCTTTAAATGCCGCTTTAACACCTTGTACTGACTCTTCACGTGCAACTGAATTTTGAATCGTTTCATCAACTTTTTGATAAATGAAAACCTCTTGGTCTTCATCAAGCCCCATTGTTGGTATTCGCTGTTCAAGGTCTTCCTGTAGTTGTTTAAAAACAGCTTCGTTATTGAGACGGTTATCATTTAACAGCTCAATTAAGCCACGAAACTTACTATGTACTTTACCCACCGCGTCATTTAATTGCTGTTGCTGACGAATAAGCTCTTTTTTAGTAATAATCGCTTTAAGCTGTTGCTCAGTAACACTCACCAAAAAACAAATATGATCTCGAATTCGACCATGCTTATCAGGGTCTTGTTCAGGCATATTGAGGATCAATAAACTGATCATTTCATAGTTCACTAAAATTCGGCTCGAAAACTCATGTAAGCGGCCTTTATTTTTTAGCATTTCAAACAGTTCAACCACAATAGGTGAGCATATCCCTGTTACAGAAAAATGCTCTATCCCTGAGTCAAGACGAAACTCAACATTGCTTTGTAAATCGAATGAGCTTAAACAATGGAGCAATGCCTTTCCTAACTCTTGTTCATTATCAATAGAACCAATATGTTCAATATAATTAACAATTTGACCCATCTCACTGCTATTTGCCATCGCATTAAACGCTGTCGATGTTGCATCCTCGACTTGTTGTTCTAAGGACTCTTTTTCAATGAGTACTTGGTGTAGATGCTGAAGCTTCAGTTTTAATTCTTCATGCCCAAATGGCTTCACAATATAATCTTCGGCACCAACCGAATATCCCTCCATACGCTCTTCAACTGTGCCTCTTGCCGATACAAACATAACAATAATGTTTGCTGTGTTTGGATTTTCTTTAAGCTTTCGGCATACCTCATAACCACTCATTTGCGGCATACTTACATCAAGTAAAATAACTTGTGGGTCAAACTCTTCAACTACAGCTAAGCATTCGGGACCACTGTTAACCATTTTTAATTCAAAATCGAGCTCTTCTAAAATCTCTTCAATGATCTCTAAATTAAAAGGCTCATCATCAACTGCTAAAATTCGTTTTAAGGCCATCTCACCCTCTTCCATTTTAAATTAAGCTTCATAATTACTTTGCACTCGCTCTTCATTTGTTAAATGCTGAGGAAAGTCAATTTCTAAAGGCAGGGTCACTAAAATAGTGGCACCACCGTATTCGTTGTTACTTGCCACAATAGTGCCTTGATGTAGCAAAACAAACTCACGGCAAATTGCTAAACCGAGTCCTGTGCCTCCTGCACCGCTATTGGTTTTACTGCTTTGTTCAAACTTTGCGAATACTTTTTCTAATTCATCGTCAGGTATACCTATACCACGATCAACAACAGCAATTTCAGCCGACCCATTGCTTAGCGCCAGCTTTATGTCTATATCGCTATTGGGTTCACTAAATTTAAGTGCATTGCCAAGTAAGTTACGCATAATTTGATTAATTTGCTCTTCATCACACTCAAGTGTGATGTTTGGATTAGGCGCAATTAATTTAATAGTGATATTACGTTCAAGCGCTGTACCCGAGACATCATCAATACTGGTTTTTATGATATTCATCAGGCTATGCTTCTGCGGATTAAAAGGAAATTTACCAACATCAAGCTTAGATAGGTCGAGCAAGTTATTGAGTAAAGAAAGTAACCGTTCACCACTTTGCTCTATTCGTGATAAATACTTATTAAGTTTCTCTTTACTGAGATCATCATTGGCTACTTTTTCTAAGCCAAAACGTGCGAAGCTAAGAATAGAATGCATAGGTGTTCTTAGCTCGTGAGACATATTAGCTAAAAACTCTGACTTACTGTGATTGGCAGCTTCAGCGACATTTTTTGCGTGCTCTAACTGGGCTGTGCGTGCTTTAACTTCTTCTTCTAGGGTGTCTTTTGCTTCAAGGAGTAACTCTTCTTTTTCCTTAAGGTGCGTAACATTCTTAAAGATGACAGCAAGTGCTATTTCACCGTGATGGTCAATTTCATTGAACGAGCCTACCAATGGAACCGATGCTCCATTTTTCTTTAGTAGCTTTAAATCACAACTAAATTGTCGATTCTTATTAAGTGTACTGACTTTATCTTTTATACGTTTAGTCGAGGCTAAGTCAAAAAAGTCATACACCGAGCAATTTTCAAACTCTTTTAATGACTTCTCAAATAACGACTCACAGGCATCATTGGTCTCAATAATTTTACCGTTTCGATCAAATAGAATTATCGCATCGGGTGTGTGCTTAAAAATAACACGTAAAAGACTGTCTTTTTCAATGAGTGCATCAACCGTGTTTTGTAAACGCTCCACTAACTCTGCATTATGACGTTTTAGTAGCTCAGTTTGCCAAAGCTTATGAACCGATTGCAGTAAGCTATTGTCATCTATGGGCTTAATTAGAACATCTTCAACACCTTGGCGAATAGCAGCAACCATGGAGACTTGATCGGGCTTAGAGGTATAAAGTAAACAGCGGCAATTAGGTTGCAATGTTTTGAATTTATTAAATAGCTCAAGACCGGTACCATCTTCAAAGGTAAAATCACTAATTAATAAATCAATTGCGTGCTGGTTCACCAACTCTACCGCTGAGAATATATTTTCTGCGGTGAAGGTTTTAATATGTGCACCTTTTAAATTGTGCGCAATCTTATTTAATCGCTCAGGGCAGTGATCAACAAGTAAAACCGTAGGAAGTTTTAAGATATTATCGGAATCAAGTTCAAGCACGCCTTCTAATAGAGCGCTGATCTCTTTGTTGGCAAAGAAAGGGTATATGACCACCGCATTGGGCAGCAAACGATTAATCTCACTAAAGTGTTCAAGTAAATCACTGCGCTGTGCTTTAGGGGCCAAAAGTAAAAGGTGCTCTTGAGAAAACACTTCCATTAGCTTCTTGATAGTATCTGTTGGTACACCATGTGAAGCAGCAACAAGATCAAACTGTTGAGTTAAAACAGCATTATCAACCATTGAAAAGTGTATCAGCTCAACCCTACAACCTATGAGCTCAAGTAACACCTTTACTCGCATTGCTAAAACACTATTACTATCAACAATTAATATCTTTCGCACTTTACACTACGCCCACTTAATCATGTTACTTAATTAGCGTAGTCGAAAAAAAACGATGCAGCACAATTTACACCGTATTTTTTTATTAGTTTATGAACAAACTATGAATCTAAATGTTTTCCCAAAATAGTTAAGCTGTAAGGCTTTTCATCCATAATTGCCACATTCGGCAATTCACCCCACACTTTATAATTAAATAAATTAAAGAGCTTAATACTCGGTAGGTTATGACTAAAAATAAATGCCAAAAGGACTTTTATTTTAAGTGTGCTTGCATGGGTCTCTGCGAATGTCAGCAATTGTTTTCCTAGCCCTTTTCCTTGTGCACTTGCGGTAATATAAATGCTCACTTCAACAGTGCCATCGTAAGCGGGTCGTCCGTAAAAAGACTTGTAACTTATCCATGCTAAAACCTTCCCTTCTTGTTCATATACGAAAATAGGCCGATTAATAGAATGGGATAAGAACCATGCTTCTTTATCTGCAACAGTTACCTCTTCGGTATCTGCTGTTACCATACGTCCTGGGATTGTTTCATTATAGATTGCGACAATTGCCGCTAAATCATCATAAGTTGCTGTACGAATAGTCATAAAACGAATATTTGGTGATCACTTTTGCGCATATTAGCGTATATTCGATTGGAAAAACTAGCAGGAAATAACCATGTATAAATTTGCTTTGTTACTTAGTGCAACTCTTTTAACCACTCAGGTTGCAGCTCAAACGCCCGCATCATCAAACACAACACAAACACAATGTGATGATTTCACTAATGTTGAATTACGGAAGCTTCGTTCCAAAGAAACGATAAACCTATGCCAATTTAAAGACAAACCATTGCTAATCGTTAATACCGCAAGCAACTGTGGTTTCACCCCGCAGTTTGAGGGCTTAGAAGCACTAAACAAAGAATATAAAGACCAAGGCTTAGTTATTTTGGGTTTTCCGTCTGATGATTTTTTCCAAGAAGAAGATGATGAAAAAGAGACTGCCGATGTATGTTTCATAAACTACGGAGTCACGTTCAATATGTTCGCGACCAGCGAAGTGAGAGGCAGCGGCGCAAACCCTGTATTCCAACATTTAAATAAGGTAACTAGCTCACCAAACTGGAATTTTTATAAGTATCTCGTTTCCGCCGACAGAAAAACGGTGACGCGCTTTAACAGCAAAACCAAACCGCAATCAGAGAAATTGCGCAAAGCTATAGAAACAGAGCTAGCTACACAATAAATTTAATTGTTCGTTCATTAAATATTGAACTAGACTATTCATTTAATTTATAAAAACACACATTATGGGGAGTAATTATGGCAGTAGCCAGCGCGAGGCATATATTAGTAGACAGTGAAGCACACTGTTTAGACTTAAAACAGCAAATAGAACAAGGTGCAGACTTTGCAGATCTTGCACGAGCTCACTCAAATTGCCCATCAGGTCAAGATGGCGGCGCATTAGGTGAGTTTGGACCTGGGATGATGGTGCCAGAATTCGATAAAGTGGTATTCTCAGCTCCAGTAAATCAAGTACAAGGCCCTGTTCAGACTCAGTTCGGTTATCACTTACTTGAAGTCACCAGCCGTACAGATTGATATAAATACTAATAAATGAGCCGCTTACAGCGGCTTTTTTTTTCGACAAGAGATCACCATGGAATTACTTGGTTCAACAACTTCTCCCTTTGTTAGACGTATTCGAATATGGGCTGACTTAAATGGACTTGCTTTAGTATTTAAAAATTTAGATATATTTTCTGAGCAAGATAGGCAGACGATGATAGCGCATAGCCCTGCAAGAAAAATTCCTATCCTTATTGATAATGGCTTTAGCTTATACGATTCAAATTCAATTATTCGCTACCTACTCGAAAAAACAAATCAGCCACTGTTAAGTTGGCGACAAGAGAACTTTCTTACCATCATTAATGCCTGTAATGACTCATTAGTAGAAATGCTACTATGCCAACGCTCAGGGTTCGATACACACACTGACAAACTGTTTTTTAATTTACAGAATGAACGAATTGCTGAAACATTAACCTATTTAAATAATCATTTATCTGAGCCAGTATTTAAAAGCTGTGAATACCTCAACATCAGTTTATACTGCTTGCTAGATTGGATCCGCTTCCGCGAATTAACTGATTTTAGCCAACTAGAAAAGTTAGTTGGTTTTTATCATGAATTCGCCGATAAAGCGGCGGTACAACAAACAGATCCACGAAAATAAGATAAGGGTTAGGCAAATGAGCGATATCGAAATTGAATCAGAATTAGTAAGCTTCGTTGAAAAAGTTCGTCTCAACGAGACAATGTGGGCACTCGGTGCCGAAGATGGTGGATTTGTTGTCTGTGAATCAAACCAATTTAGCGACACTGACGTCCTATTACTTTGGGGCACCGAAGACGCCGCCAAAGCACAATGCAAAGACGAATGGCAAGACTATACGCCAGTTGAAATTGGCTTAGACGAGTTTCTTGATGAATGGGTTGAAGACCTAAACGAAGATGATGCACTGGTTGGTTTAAACTGGAATGATGACCAAGTATGTGTAGAAATCGAGCCTGTGGGACTTGCTAAAGCGCTTTGTGACTAACCCTATCACGGCACTACGTTCACTATCGTAGTGCCGTTAGGCTGGAAACTAAACGTTGTTCAGGTATACTCTTTAAAGCGTCTTTATTATCAAGGTATTAGGTTGAAGTCCCATCTCGGTCGCCGGCCCTTTTCGGCCATGGAATTACATACCCTGTATAACGGTTACATCTACAGTGATCAACGCCTTCCTCGTGAGCAAGCAAAACACTGGCACTTTTGGCTGCCTTTGTTTGCTTATTACACCGGTGCCTACAGCGATGAAATTGGTCATTTAACCCTTGATAACATTATCACTTGTGATGGTGTTCGCTGCTTTGATTTTCACACTCATGGTAAAATAAAACCACGCTATGTACCCATCCACAATGCATTACTTAATGCAGGACTTGATCAATACTTAAATTTTTTAAGCGAACAAAACCAACAACGGTTAATGTTTGATTTACCGGCTAAGTCAGGCCGCTATAGCGAAAAAGTACGCATTTGGTTTTCCGGTGAAGGTGAACGTGCTGGTTATTTACAAAAATGTGCTATTCCCAGTGTTGACCAACAAGGAATGAAAACGGCGATTAGTAGCTTACGGCTCAACTTTGAACAACAAATTCGTATTCATGCACTGCAAGCAAACAGCAAAGATGCCTTTAACTACTTACTTGGTTTTAAAGATTTCAACGAGCAACGTTTTACGGATATGCCACTATTAAACACCGTGCTACAAAATGTGCGACAAATCAACCCGCAACTACATTGGCAACGCTTCATCGACCGCCATCATTAGCTGACAAACTTTGTTACTAACTATTTATTACTGTTCAAATTAAAACCTGATAGCATGGTATTTCGCCCCTCATAGCAGGTGCCTTTCTAACAACAAAAAATCAGGGATACTTATGTTCTTAAAAAGCCTATTAACAGTGAGTGTTGCACTTGCTGTTAGCTCAGCCCATGCCAATGAATATGTTATCGAAAAGCTTGCCAAGCCTAGCTCACAACAAGTAAAACTTACGCTTGATCCTGCAAAAGACAATTTTTCTGGTCATACCGACATTGCCCTTGAAGTACTTAAAGCAACGAATTATATCGAACTAAACGGTATTGATTACGCTGTGAGTATGGCCAAGATTTTAGGTGCAGAGAACTGCGACCTCAGTGCTGAAATGCTAAAAACAGGTAAAGTTAAATTCACCTGTGATGAAAAAATTCAGCCTGGTAAATACACTTTAAAAATTGATTTTACAGCACCTTACAACCGTCAAAGTGTCGGTTTATATAAAACACTTGATCAGGGTACGCCTTACCTATTTACTCAATTTGAAATGAGCGATGCCCGCCGTGCATTCCCTGTATTTGACGAGCCTAGTTATAAAATTCCATTTCAGCTAACAATCACAGCGCCAACATCTCAAAAAGTGTATGCCAACACACCTGTATTAAAAACCAAGGTTGATGGCGAGATGACAACACACTTTTTTGATAAAACGCCGCCTATTCCTTCTTACTTAGTAGCAATGGCTGTAGGCCCATTTGAAGAGCTTGAAATTAAAGGCATGCCAATTCCTGGTCGTGTACTGACACCGCAAGGTAAAATTCACCTTGCTGATTACGCAAAAGAAAATATGCCGCGCGTATTAAAAGCACTGGAAAATTACTTTGGCATCCCATACGTTTATAAAAAACTGGATTCAGTTGCAGTACCAGAATTCCCATTTGGCGCGATGGAAAATGCAGGCCTTGTTACTTATCGTGAAGATATCCTTCTGGTCGACCTTGCCACTGCAACACGTAGTAAAAAAGAGCGCAATGTATCAATCATTGCCCATGAATTAGCTCACCAGTGGTACGGTAACCTAGTCACCATGAAATGGTGGAATGACTTATGGTTAAACGAAGCGTTTGCAAGCTGGATGGCTGCTAAAATCACCGCACAAATCAACCCTGAGTTTGAGTCACACCTAGACTTACCACAAAACCATGTAATGGCACTCGATGCACGCTTAAGTACTAAGCCTATTCGTAAGCCAATAAAAACCGAAGCTGACATCATGGATGGCCTTGGCCTTGCTTACAGTAAAGGCAGTGCGGTGCTTTCAATGGTGGAAAACTGGATTGGTGAAGAAGCATTCCAGCAAGGTATTCAAGCTTACTTGAAGAAGTTCTCATATAAAAATGCAGAAGCAGCAGACCTTTGGCAAGCATTAGGCGAAGCCTCGAATAAAGACGTTGCAAGTGTACTAAAATCGTTTATCGAACAATCATCTTTCCCACTTATCAAAGTAACCCAAGACGGTAAGAAAATTAATATTAGCCAAAGCCGCTTTGTGAATGCCGGTGTTGATGCGCCAGCACAACTGTGGAATGTTCCGGTTGCAATTAAATATGGTGCAGGCGATAAAGTTGAAACAGCCAATATATTACTGAACAAAGAGACACAACAGCTAACCCTCGATTTTGAACCTGAGTGGATTTATCCAGATCAAGGCGCCATGGGTTATTACCGCTGGCTATTAGATGACGCACAGTTTAGTGCCCTACTCGACAACGCAGCGGATAAGCTAACCGTGCGAGAGCGCCTAGCGCTTCTTTCGGCGGTAGACTCCCTATTAGATGCAGGCGTTATTTCTGCTGCAAATCTAATGCAAACCCTTGAAGCATTCGTAAGCGATGCGCACCCGCTTGTTGCTAATACAGCCCTTGGTTATTTAGCGTCGCAAAAACGTGTATTTGAAGATGACAGCAACCGTGATTTATGGCCTAAATTTATCCGTAACAGCATTGCACCAGCGGCGAAGCAATACGGTCTAACAGCAAAAGTGAATGAAGATGCTGCTGTATCACAATTACGCGCACAGGTTATTAGCCGTTTAGGTTTTGATGGCGAAGATCAAAAAGTGATTGATACAGCAAAAGCACAAGCAGCGCTTTATTTGAATAACCCTGAAAATGTTGACCCATATTTAGCTTCAACCTACCTAAATTTGGCAGCCTATCACGGCGATGCAAAGCTCCTTGAAAAGTACAAGCAAACCTTTAAAACAACCAAAGACCCGCAAGTACGTACTAAGATGCTAGCTGCGATGGGGTATTTCGGAAAGCCTGAGCTACAAAAAGCGGTATTAGATTATAGCCTAACAGATGAAGTAACGGCCTCAGATATGCGAACACTATTAGGTGGCCTAAGCTATGGTAAAGAACGCCAAGCATTGTTCATTGATTGGATCTACAAAAATTACGATGCTATCACTAAGAGCTTACCGCCTTTCTTTGTTCCAAACTTGCCGTTCTTCACAACCGCAAACTGTGATGCGAAAAGCCTAGAAAAAACAAAAACCTTCTTTACAGATAAAATTTCTGAACAACCTGGCTATGCTCGCACTTTGAGCAAGTTAGAGGAAGGAGTGAATGATTGTATCGCACTTAAGAAACGTGAGCTAAGCTCAGTGAATAGTTTTCTTAAACGCTAACAACCACGTTAAATAAGGGCCACATGTGTGGCCCTTATCATTGTGCTAAAATAGTACTTAGCTGCTTAATAAATAATTCAACGGCTTGAGTGGTTGTCACTTTAAAAGCAACGCCATAATGAATGGGCTGAGCACTTTTATAAATCCGTGTAGGGAAACGTGTCATTTCACTACTATGAAAGTAATCTTTAACTCTAGAGATACCTTCCAAAGCTTCAAAATCAGCGCTAAACACTTCAAAAGCAGGCCTTATAATTAATTTAGCCTGACCACTTTGCTCATGCACATAAAACGCCTCTTTGGAGTGAGCAAGCATGAACTCGTTAATATTTTTTATTTTAAAGTTACTACGACAGCCTAATTTTATAAGCTGTTCACTAAGTTGTGCTGCAGATAAAGACAAGTGCGCGCCTTGTTAAAAATGATCAATAATAAATACAGTACAGTAATCTGTTGAAAATCGTTACTTATTTATTACACACAAATGCAAGCTTACGATTATGATAACTTAATCGTGTAATTGAGGTTTCACAATAACGACCTAAATCAAGCCACTGCGATACCCCCCCTGCATCAGTCAAATCACGTTTATAAATACGGCTTTGAACTGCATACGCCACGGTGTGCTCATTCACTAATGTAAAATCTTGTACTGCTTCAGGTAATCGAAATAAATCAGCAACTTCACTCGTTTTAGGTGAAAAGCGCGCCAACCAATGCTGGTTATCTTTTTTGTAGCTAAACAAAAAGCTGTTTGTGTGTTTATCAAAAATAAGTGTACGACCAATATCACCGGCAATAACTTGAGGTTTAGCAGCAGCGAGTGATGTGTATTGTAAGGTATGTGGTTCCCCCAAAATAAACATAACAAGATCATTGTCGGCTCCCCAAGCATGGTAGCCAACAGGCTCAATCCATTCAAAAATACGACTCGCTTGTTGGTCTGATTTTAAAGGGTATTGCCACAATTTTTGCTTACCATCCTTTTCCACCACGATGGCTGATAAAGCCTGTTTGTCAGGCATTAAAGTAGGTGAATATTCACTAACAGGAGAATTGGTTAGGTTTAAGGCACTTTGACTTGCAAAATCAAAATAATACAAGTCAGTTTGTGATTGCCCCTGCTCAGCAATTACTTCATGGGTATAATAAACACCTTGGTCAATCAAGAACGGTTGATTGTTATAGCTTGTATCATCGGTAATACGAGACACCTTCATGCCATAAGGTGTATCCAGATCAGCTAATAATATTTCGCTTTTCGGCATCGCAGCATCCACTGCACTTGATAAAAATGTACTTGTCAGTACAAAAAATAAAGGCGAAATTAATTTCATGTTGCTCTCTCGTTTTAATTTTTATTCGCTCATGATAGCGTTATTTAATTGGCCAGTCACTTGACCTTACTATACTCGACCTTTATAACTAAGGCGTGTTTGTTTTTTGTTACTTTAACTAAGTGCTTGAGCAAATAACACGACTTCACTAATAACGAGAACAATTATGTCAGCTAAACACCCAATTATCGCAATTACCGGCTCATCTGGTGCAGGCACAACCACCACCACGAATGCCATTAAGCATATCTTTAGAAGCTTAAATATTGATGCGGCCTTTATCGAGGGTGATAGCTTTCATCGTTATACGCGTCCTGAAATGGATAAAAAAGTTCGTGAAGCACAGCAAGAGGGCAAGCACATAAGCTATTTTGGTCGTGAAGCTAACGACTTTGGTGCACTCGAAGAATTATTCTACCAATATGGTGAAACTGGCCAAGGAAAAATTAGACGCTACTTGCACACTTTTGATGAAGCCGTTCCTTACAACCAGTTGCCAGGAACCTTTACTCCTTGGCAAGACCTAGAAGCCAATACCGATATCCTCTTTTATGAAGGCTTACATGGTGGTGCAGTTGACCAAGACCATGATGTAGCCAAGCATGTTGATTTGCTTATCGGCATGGTGCCTATCATCAACCTTGAATGGATCCAAAAACTAATCCGTGATACCTCAGAACGAGGCCACTCTCGCGAGGCTGTCATGGGCTCAATTGTGCGCAGTATGGACGACTACATCAACCACATTACGCCACAATTCTCACGTACTCATATTAACTTCCAGCGCGTGCCAACGGTTGATACTTCAAACCCATTTAGCGCTAAAGATATTCCGTCACTAGACGAAAGCTTTGTTGTTATCCGTTTTCGTGGCATTGAAGATGTAGATTTTCCATATTATCTACGCATGATTGAAGGTAGTTTTATGTCACGTATAAACACCTTAGTTGTACCAGGTGGGAAAATGGGTTTGGCGATGGAACTTGTTTTAACACCGCTAATCAAAGACATCATTTTGAAAAAACGTGCGCTGGAAAATTTAGCCCCAGTTGACTTGCCGATTTAAATCACTCGGGTACACTGCTGACTTAACTAGGAATGATGGAGTCGTCAGCTTGAAAGAAACATTACGTGTTATTGTCGGTTCAAAGAACCCTGTTAAAATTAACGCAGCTAAACATGTCTTTAGTCTTTATTTCCCAGACCATATCATTGAATGCAAAGGTGAACACGCCCCTTCCGATGTGCCTGATCAGCCATTGGGTGAAGATGAGACCCGCATAGGTGCTGAAAACCGTGTAAAGTACTGCCAAACTCACTTTGACGCTGACTTTTATGCAGCGATGGAAGGTGGCGCAGAACAGTTTAGTTATGGTGCAGCAACCTTTGCATTTGTGGTTATTGCAAATAAACAACAATTTAGTGTTGGTCGCAGTAGTAACCTCCCCTTACCGCAATCTTTTTACGATGCCTTACTGGCCGGTAAAGAACTGGGTGACGTCATGGATGATGCGTTCAATACCGTTAATATCAAACAACAAGGGGGCGCGATTGGCTTATTAACCAATCACCTTGCTACCCGTGAAAGCACCTATACACAAGCGCTTACACTAGCAATGGCGCCATTTTTACACCCGAGCTTATTTAATCAGTAGTTAGGATAACCATGAAGTATAGCCACGTATTATTCGATGCCGATGAAACCCTATTCAGTTTTAATGCATTTGAAGGGTTAAAGGTGATGTTCGCCAATTATGGCGTAGAATTTACTGATGCAGACTATCAGCATTACCAAGCCACTAATAAACCTCTTTGGGTTGCGTATCAAAAGCATGAGATCACTGCCAGTGAGCTACAAATAACCCGTTTTACCCAGTGGGCTAACAAACTTAATGTTCCCGCTAAAACTCTTAACGATGGCTTTTTAGATGCAATGGCATCAATTTGTGTACCACTACCTGGTGCTGTTGAGTTGTTGGCAAAGTTAAAGCCGCATGCAAAGCTGGGGATTATTACTAATGGCTTTGCAAAATTACAGCAAAAACGCCTAGAGCATACAGGTTTACAAGATATGTTTGATTGGCTCGTTATTTCAGAGTTAGTAGGTAAAGCAAAGCCTGCTCCTAAAATTTTTCAGCACACGTTTCAATTAATGGGCAATCCGCCAAAAGAGCAAATCTTAATGGTTGGTGATACAGCGGCCAGCGATATTTTGGGGGGTCATAATGTGGGTATCGATACTTGCTGGTTGCAACACCCAGGTGTTCTATTACCTGAAGATATTAAACCAACTTATCAAATCAACCAGTTAGTAGAGCTTGAAGCTATTCTTGGATTATAAGCAAGGCAAAAAAATGACGCTAAAAGCGTCATTTTTTATAACTGTAATATGCTTGCGATTAAGCTGTCGCTACTTCTAGGCCAGGTGCAGGCATAGTCACTGGGGTCTCAAATGTTGCCCACTCCCATGCTGACTCAGTTGCCATAATTTTACGAAGTAGTTTATTGTTTAAATCATGGCCTGATTTATAAGCCGTGATTTTACCTAGAATGTTGTGGCCAGTCATAAACATGTCGCCGACACAGTCTAAGATTTTGTGTTTAACAAACTCATCGCTATAACGTAAGCCGTTTGGATTTAGTACTTTAAAGTCATCCAAAACAACTGCGTTATCCATGCTACCACCTAATGCTAGGTTATTAGCATGCATATACTCGATATCTTTCATAAAGCCAAAAGTACGTGCACGGCTGATTTCTTCAGTGAAGCTCTGCGTAGTAATATCTAAACCGATACGTTGGCGGCTTTCATTGATCGCTGGGTGATCAAACGCAATTTCAAAGTCGATGTGAAAGCCATCATAGGGTTCTATTTCAGCCCACTTATCGCCTTCTTCAATACGTACTTTTTCTTTAATACGAATAAAGCGCTTAGCTGCATTTACTTCTTTAATGCCGCCTTTTTGTAACAAGTAGATGAATGGTAATGCACTACCATCCATAATCGGCACTTCTGAGCTATCTAATTCAACAATTAGATTATCAATCCCCATTGCCGCAACGGCAGCAATAAGGTGCTCAGTCGTTGATAAGCGAACACCATCTTTATTTGTTAAACAGGTACACAATTGCGTATCGCCAACGGCTTCAGGTGTTGTTTCAAAATCAACAACCGGGTCAAGGTCCACACGACGAAATACAATCCCAGTATTTGCGCTCGCAGGTCGGAGAGTAATAGTGACCTTCTCACCTTTATGAAGTCCAATTCCTATGGCTTTGACTACTTCTGCAATCGTACGCTGTTTAATCATAGGTTCGCTCACTTATAGTTACAGTTAGACGGCGGATTGTATCATAAATACACTCAACTGCCAAATTTGTTTACTTTTCAGGCAAAATACCATAAAAAAATCTTAGTCAGCTTGTTTTCTCAAAAACGCTGGAATGTCGAAATAATCGCCACCCTCTGACTTATCAGATTTTTTACTGCTTTCAGTATTACTTGATACTGAACTACTTGCTGTACTTTGCTTCACAGATTCTTGCTTATCAACACTTGCTGACACGCTTACATCATCGCTACTACCTTGGCTTGCAAAGCTTGGCACGTACATGCTGCTAGTAGATTGGCTTGTTGTGCTTTGCACATCTGAACCCGATGCTTTTTTAAAGCCATTATCAACAATACCAAACTGTGGACGACGCTCGCCACCTAAACCAGTTGCAACGACAGTAACGCGTAACTCATCACTCATTTCAGGGTCAATTACCGCACCGACAACCACCGTTGCGTTTTCTGACGCAAGCGCTTTAACGTGATTACCAACAATCTCAAACTCTTCAATCGCAATATCCATACCTGCTGTGATATTAACTAGAATGCCTTTAGCACCTGTTAAATCGACATCTTCAAGTAATGGGCTTGAAATAGCGGCTTCAGCTGCTTCTTGCGCACGATCAGGACCAGACGCTGACGCAGTTCCCATCATCGCAGTCCCCATCGCTGACATAACAGTACGTACGTCGGCGAAATCCACGTTGATTAGACCAGAGCGTGTGATTAATTCTGCAATACCTTGAACCGCACCAAATAACACGTCATTTGCTTTTGCGAAGGCATCTAATAGTGTAGTGCCTTTGCCTAAAACTTTAAGCAATTTATTGTTCGGAATTGTAATAAGTGAATCAACAGTTTCTGACAATTCATTAATACCTTGTTCAGCCGCTGCGGCACGCTTTTTACCTTCAAAGTCAAACGGGCGTGTTACTACTGCAACAGTTAAGATCCCTAACTCTTTAGCAATTTTAGCAACCACAGGAGCCGCACCGGTACCAGTACCACCGCCCATGCCCGCTGCGATAAATACCATGTCAGCACCTTCAAGGCTTGCACGGATTGTTTCAGCATCTTCTTCCGCTGAATTACGACCCACTTCAGGGTTGGCTCCAGCACCTAAACCAGAAGTGATTTGTGTACCTAGCTGTACAGTGACATCTGCTGATGAATTACGCAGTGCTTGTGCATCCGTATTCGCTGCAATGAAGCGTACACCTTCAATTTGTTGTTTTACCATGTGCTCGACAGCGTTACCGCCGCCACCGCCCACGCCAATTACTTTAATGACAGCTTCTTCGCTGTGCTGTTCCATTATATCAAACATCTTTACTCTCCGACTTGAGTCTTAAAACTCACCTTGGAACCACTTCGTAATACGGTTCCACCAATTATTATCACCTTCTGCTTTCGACTTTTGTGCATTCATCGATTGCATTGTACGGCCGTATTGTAACAAACCAACAGCGGTTGCGTACGAAGGATCATCAACATAATCTGTCAAACCAACTATCCCAATTGGTTTGCCAATTCTTACAGGCATTTGGAAAATGTCTTCTGCCACTTCCATTGCACCTGTCATTTTTGCCGTCCCGCCAGTAATGACAAGACCGGCAGCAATTTGGTCTTCTAAACCTGAGCGGCGTATTTCTTCCATTGCCAACTCAAATAATTCTCTAAATCGTGGCTCAACTACCTCAGATAAGGTATGGCGCGACATAATACGTGCAGGTCGACCACCCACACTCGGCACTTCAATGGTGTCTTCATTGCTTGCCATTTGGCTGCTTGCACACGCATATTGTACTTTGAGTGATTCAGCATGCGATATAGGTGTTCTAAATATTTTTGCAATATCGCCAGTCACCTGATTGCCCGCAACCGGAATAACTGCTGAGTGACGAAGTGCACCATTAATATAAATGGTGATATCCATCGTTCCGCCACCGATATCCATAACAGCCACGCCCAGCTCTTTTTCATCATCTGTCAGAACGGAATAGCATGACGCTAATGCCGTAAATATCAGTTGATCAACTTCTAACCCACAGCGCTCAACACATTTTTCTATGTTTTTAGCCATGTCATTTGAGCAAGTAATGATGTGCGCACGCGCTTCCATACGTACCCCACTCATGCCTAATGGGTTTTTAATCCCCTCTTGCATATCAATGCTGTATTCTTGCGGTAACGCATGCAGCATTTTGCGTTCAGCTGAAATAGGCACTGAGCGTGCAATGTGAATCACATTCTCAATATCTTCATCTGTGACTTCAGTGTTGTTAATCGCAACCACGCCGCTTTCGTTTTGACACTGAATATGTTTACCAGAAATACCTAAATAAACAGAGCTGATACGGCAATCTGCCATTAGTTCAGCTTCATCAATAGCGCGACGAATCGATTCAGAAACAAGGTTAAGGTCGTTAACGCCACCTTTGTCCATACCATGCGAAACTTGGCTGCCAACACCCACAATGCTGAGTTTATTATCTGCGGTGATTTCACCAACGGTGGCCACTACCTTTGAGGTGCCAACGTCTAATCCAATCACTAGGTTTCTTTCTGCTGACTTAGTCATGCCTTACTCTTATTTTCTAATTGTTCCTCTTGCAGTGGCTTCCAGCTCACTGCAAGACCGGTATCGTACCGTAAATCAACAACATCAATTTGTGCATCTACACGTTGTTCCATGCGCGGATACACATCTATAAAACGTTGTACACGCTTTGCTTTTTCTTTACGCCCCAAATTAAGGCGAATGCCATTATCAAGCCACAGCTGCCATGAAAAACGCTCTGAAAGCGCGAGGCTTGTTAGCTCTAAATTATTCACTTTTAGCATCGCTTTAAATTGACCAAATGCCGTCCATGCTTCTATCTCACTCCCCTCAGGGCCATAGAGCTTGGGTAATGTGCTTGGTAATTTATCACTGCTTGCTTGAAACACTTCACCAGACTGATTTAACAATAAATCATCATTCCAATGTGCAACCGCTTCATGCTCAACCACATACACTTGAATGGTGTCTGGCCACTGCTTTCTGACCGATGCAGTCGCCACCCAAGGCAAACTTTGTACTAAGCGTTGCACATGTTTAACATCCAATTCAAAAAAACTCGATAAGTCGGCTTTTTTTATTGCGCTAATAATTGCCTTTTCATCTGTATACTTAGGCTCACCTTGTACAGCTAAATGCTTTATTTGCGCATCTTTATTTTCGACCAACCAATCTGACACACCGGTAGTGATTTTAACCAAACTAAAAATCACGATGAGAAAAAAGCTCACGCCAAAGATCAACGACCAATTGAGCCGCTGCTTTAACTGTTGTGCTTTTTCTAAAAAGTGATGCATATTAAAGGGTTTGCTCCAAAATGCGAACAACTAATTGCTCAAAACTCGCTCCGTTGGCTTTTGCTGCCATTGGTACCAATGATTTTTCAGTCATGCCAGGAACTGTATTGACTTCGAGTAAGTAAAAATTACCTTGCTCATCGCGCATCGCATCGACACGTCCCCAACCGCTGGCCCCGACTAAATCAAATGCTTTTAATGCCATATCTTGCAACAGTTCAGTTTCTTGCACAGATATATCCGCAGGGCAATGATACTGAGTTGTACTTGACTGATACTTAGCTTGATAGTCATAAAAACCATTTGGCGTGGTCATTTCAATGACCGGCTGAACATCGTGTCCAAGCACAGCAACGGTAAACTCACGCCCCGAGATCCACTGCTCAACAAGCACTTGACTATCAAACTTAAATGCAGCGTTGAGCGCAGTATCTAGTTGCTCTGCGTTACTCGCCTCAGCCATACCAATGCTTGAGCCTTCATGTGACGGCTTAACCATCACTTTGCCAAATTCATTAATAATTGCTTGGCTATCAAACTCATAGCGGCTATCAACAACAGCATAAGGAGCGGTACTTAAGCCCATTGCTTTAAACAAGTGTTTACAGCGTACTTTATCCATCGCCAGTGCTGAGCCTAAAACATCACTACCGGTATAAGGAATCCCCATAAATTCAAGAGCACCTTGAATAGTACCGTCTTCACCACCGCGACCATGTAGAGCAATGAACACACGTTCAATGTTTAGCTCTTTTAATTGCCACAAAGGCTGATCTTTTGGATCAAAAGCAATGGCATCAACGCCCACACTTTGCAAAGCATTCAATACAGCTTGGCCTGATTTTAGAGAAACTTCTCGTTCAGCAGATGTGCCGCCAAAAAGCACTGCTACTTTGCCAAATTTGTCGCTTAACTGGCTCATACATTTACCTGCTTCAGTTGTTCAATAGATAAGTTAGTAGCCGCGAGCGTCTTAACTAACTGACCAATGTTACCAGCACCTTGAGTTAATACTAAATCGTTATCTTGCAGAAGGTTAGCAAGAACGCCTGCAAGCTCAGAGCTATTGGCAACATGAATAGGCTCTTTGCCTCGTTGACGCAAACTACGACATAAACTCTTACTATCGGCTCCGACTATTGGCTCTTCACCTGCTGAATACACATCTAGTAATAAAAGTTGATCGACATCTGCCAATACTTTCACGAAATCTTCATACAAGTCACGTGTACGGCTATAGCGGTGAGGCTGATAAACCATCACTAAACGCTTATCAGGCCAACCTTCGCGCACTGCCGCAATGGTTGCTGCAACTTCTGATGGATGATGACCATAGTCGTCCACCAACATGACATTACCACGTTCATTATCAAAAGTGCCGTAATGCTGAAAACGACGACCCACTCCTTCAAACTGCGCAAGCGCCTCTAAAATCGCTTGGTTAGCAATATGCTGATCTTTGGCAACAGCAATAGCCGCTGTTGCATTTAAAGCGTTGTGCTTACCAGGCATATTTAAAGTTACAGGTAAGCTTTCACCTTGTTTATTCACAACATCGAACGAGCATGTGTTAGCTGTTTGACTGAAGTTAAGCATTCTATAATCTGCATCCGTTGACTCACCATAGGTGATCACTGGGCGGCCAAAACGTGGAATAAGCTCAGCAGCAACGTCTGAATCGATACAGACAACGGCGAGACCGTAAAATGGCAGGTTGTGGATGAAATCGACATAGGTATCTTTCATCTTCTCTAAGCTGCCACCATAGGTATCCATGTGATCTTCTTCAACATTCGTGATCACCGATACCATAGGTTGTAAATGCAAAAATGATGCATCACTTTCATCGGCTTCTGCAATCAAGAAATCACTCTTACCGACTTTGGCATTACTACCTGCGCTATTTAAAAGACCACCAATTATAAAGGTTGGATCAAGACCTGCTTGCGCATAAATACTCGCGATTAAGCTGGTTGTAGTTGTTTTACCGTGTGTTCCTGCCACAGCAATACCGTGGCGAAAACGCATTAGTTCAGCAAGCATTTCTGCACGGCGAACAATAGGGATACGCGCTGCTCTAGCCGCTTTAATTTCGGGATTTTGCTCATTGATTGCACTTGATACCACCACAACGCTGGCATCTTTTACATTGTTTTCATCATGGCCAATAAACACTTCTGCGCCAACATGAATTAGGCGCTCAGTCATTGCACTGTGCGCAATATCAGAGCCGGTAATACGGTAACCTTCAAAAGCAAGTACTTCGGCAATACCACCCATCCCTGCACCACCAATTCCAACAAAGTGGATGGTGTCGATACGACGCATCGCAGGGCGCGTGTTGTTTTCTTTCATCATGCTTTCTTTCACTACGAATCTCTTCTATCTACTAGCTGCTCACAGCGGTTTGCAACCTTGGCTGTGGCATCTAAAATAGCAAGCTGTTTTGCTTTGCTTGCCATTATGGAAATTTTTTCTGGTGCAATTAAGTACGGTGTCAACAAATCCACCACCGCCTCTTTAGAAAACGCGTTTTGTTGCATCATCAGTGCAGCATCTGAGTTAACTAAATAAGCAGCATTAGCAGTTTGATGGTCATCCACTGCATGTGGGAACGGCACAAATAATGCCATTCGACCTGCTGCGGCAATCTCACTAACCGTTAATGCACCAGCACGGCAAATAACCAAATCGGCCCATTGATACGCACTATCCATATCATCAATAAACTCAGCCACTTTCGTATTTTCAGCAAGACTTAGTTGTTGATAGTCTGCCGTGACTTTTTGTTCATTATTTTTTCCGGTTTGGTGCCATATATTAAGCGTTGTTTGCGCTGAAAGTGCACTGAATACAGCAGGTAAAGTGCGATTAAGCACCTGCGCTCCCAACGATCCCCCCACAACTAATATATTAATGGGTGTGCTTGTTTGTTTGGCACTGACTTGAGCAACACTTGCCCTTACTGGATTACCGACTACCTCGCACTGCCCCTTAGCAAATGCTGAAGGAAAAGCCGCTAATACTTTACTGGCAAACTTAGCTAACCAACGATTACTCATACCAGCGACTGCATTTTGCTCATGAATCACTAACGGGATACCTAAGCTTTTCGCTGCAATCCCTGTTGGTCCTGTCACATAACCGCCCATTGCAAGTACCACATCAGGGCGTTGTGCTTTTAGAATTTTACGCGCTTGAAAAATCGCATTCATCACCATAAATGGTGCTTTAATTAGCCGTTTAATACCATTGCCTCGCACCCCTTTGACATCGATAAAATCAATTTCAATATTGTGCTTAGGGACCACAGTTGCTTCCATTCGATCAGGTGTACCAATCCAGCTAACCTGCCAGCCTTGCTGTTTGAGAAAGTCAGCCACTGCAATGCCTGGAAAAATATGTCCACCAGTACCACCGGCAACAACAAGTAATTTTTTACTCATCGCTTACCTCCTGAAGTCGCTTGCTTGGTCGCCATTTTAGTTTCAAAGTCAATACGTAAAAGTACACCTGTGGCTATCGTCATTACTAATAAGCTTGAACCACCATAAGAAATAAATGGCAGTGTTAAGCCTTTGGTTGGCAAAATACCGGCACTCGCGCCGACATTCACCATGGTTTGAAAAGCAAACCAAATACCTATCGCAAACGCAAAATAGCCTTCATACTCTTTTCCGCATTTAAGTGCCTTTTGACCAATTAATAATGCTCTGAATACCAAAACAGCCAACACACATAAAATACTCATAACCCCAAAAAAGCCGAGTTCTTCGCCAATTACAGCAAAAATAAAGTCATTATGTGCTTCTGGTAGGTACTGCAATTTTTGTACACTGTTACCCAAACCTTGCCCAAACCAGCCCCCTTGGCTATATGCCATTAGCGACTGCACGAGTTGATATCCTTTACCAAACGGGTCTTCCCATGGCTCTAAAAAGCCTACAACACGTGCCATACGATAAGGTTCAGCAATGATCAATCCGACAACGGCAGCAACGCCTGTTAAAATCAATACAAAAAACTGCCATAGCTTCGCACCGGCTAAAAATAATAGGCCCACCGTCGTAACAAATAGTACAACCACGGTACCCAAGTCAGGTTGTAATAAAATTAATAAAGCATATGCACCAAATACCACCATAGGCTTTGCGAAGCCTTTTAAGTTTTCTTGCACTTCTTCTCGCTTACGAACCAAGTAGCCAGCGATGTAACTAAAAAAGTATAACTTAGCCGCTTCTGCAACCTGAAAACCCACTGGTCCAATCGGGATCCAGCGTTTTGCACCATTCACTTCGCGACCCACAACAAGAACTAATAAAAGCAAAGCAAGGCCTAGTAATAACAAATAGGGATTACTTCGTTTCCACCAATCCATAGGTACATTGGTTGTGATCCAAAATAAGATAAACCCCATAACAAGGAACATCGCATGGCGAATAATAATATGGTAAGGGTCGTCAAATAACCTTTCAGCGGTAGGCATCGAAGCACTGGTTACCATGACAAAACCAACACCAATCAGCATTATCATGCAATACAATAAGGGGACATCATAAAGCTGTGCGGACTGTTTAGGTGTTAATGCGTCACGGATATCTGCAAATGCAATCATACTGCCTCCGCCAATACGCATTGCGTAAAGTCATCACCGCGTTGCATGTAGTTGTTATACATATCAATACTCGCACAAGCTGGCGCTAAAAGTACGATATCACCATCAACACTTAGTTTTTTCGCTAGCTGCACAGCTTCATGCATATTCGTGGTTAAATGACCTTTATCACTCAGTGCTACGAGTGCTTTGGCGTCTTTACCAAAACATACTAAGGCTTTGACTTTGTTGGTTAGATACGGTTTTAGAGCATCTAAATCAGCCCCTTTCGCATCACCACCTGCAATAACAACTAACTGTTTTGCTTGGTCAGCTAGGCTTTCAATGGCTGCGATAGTTGCGCCGACATTGGTCGCCTTTGAATCATTAAAATATTTTACACCCTTAATTTCAGCAACAAACTGACAACGGTGCGCAAGTCCTATAAATGCGCCGAATGCTTGCTCATAATGTGCTACTGTTATGTCAAAAGGACTTAGCAATGCCATTACAGCTAAGGCATTTTGTTGATTATGCGAGCCCACTACTTTCAAACTGCTTGCAGGTAACACGGGCTTCCCATAAGCTGCAAAATAGTGCTCACCTTGATGTTCAATCAGTGCATAGTCTGCATGCGCGAGAGCAAAGCTTACTTGTGGCTGCTTTGCTGTGTGCGTTGCCACATCAATAGCATTGACGACAGCAAGCTCTGATCCGTTATAAATACTTTGTTTTGAATCTATATAAGCTTGGTAGCTTGAATAACGATCTAAATGATCTTCGCTCACATTAAGTACGCAAGCGCTTTTGGCTTTTAAGCTGTGCGTGGTATCAAGTTGAAAACTCGACAGCTCAAGTACATACACATCGTAGTCTTGCGACAGTAAATCAAGCACCGCAGTGCCAATGTTACCGCCAAGGCCTACTTTATAACCGGCAGCTTTAAGCACTTCAAACGCTAATGTAACAACGGTCGACTTACCATTTGAGCCCGTCACTGCCACAATGGGTTTATTTGTTAGGCGCGCGAACAACTCAACATCACCAATCACTTCCACACCAGCATCAATTGCGTTTGCGACAGCCGGTGTCGCTAAGCTTAAACCTGGACTGATGATAATAATGTCATTGCTGCTCAGCTGTGCATTATTTAAATCACCAAAGTGAGTCGTTAACTCACGAGCATGCTCGCTTAACCAATCTGCACCCGGTGGCGCTGTGCGGCTATCAACAACAATTGGCTTTATATTCTGAGATAATAAAAAACGCACAATGCCCAGACCGGTTACACCGAGTCCGAGCACTGTAATTTTTTTATTTTTTATCTCGTTAATAACTGTCATTTACCTGATCTTCAATGTAGCAAGGCCAGCAAGAACTAGCACAATTGAAATAATCCAAAAGCGCACAATTACGCGCGGCTCAGGCCAACCTTTCAACTCATAGTGATGATGAATGGGTGCCATTCTAAAAATACGTTGGCCGCGTAATTTGTAAGAGCCTACCTGTAAAATCACTGATAAGGCTTCCATTACAAATACACCACCCATAATAATTAAAATAAGTTCTTGTCGAACGAGTACCGCAATAATGCCAAGTGCTCCGCCCAGCGCTAATGAGCCAACATCGCCCATAAATACTTGCGCTGGGTAAGTGTTAAACCATAAAAAACCAAGGCCTGCACCAACAATCGCGGTACATACCACAACCAGTTCACTTGCCAGTGGTAAATGAGGAATATGTAAGTAGCTTGAGAAATTCACATTACCGGTGAGGTAAGCAATAATAGCAAGTGCCGAAGCCACTAAAATAGTAGGTACAATTGCTAAACCATCAAGGCCGTCTGTCAGGTTTACTGCATTCGATGTGCCGACGATTACAAAGTAAGTCATGACGATATAAAACAAGCCTAGCTGCGGCAATACATCTTTAAAAAACGGCACAACCAAAGACGTTTCACTTGCTTGCTGCGATGTAAAATACAACGCACTAGCCACGACTAAAGCAATGACTGACTGCCAAAAATACTTCCATTTAGCAATCAGTCCTTTTGGATCCTTACGAATAACCTTGCGGTAATCATCAATAAAGCCAACGATACCTAATGATCCCACAACAAATAAAGTTGCCCAAACATACTTATTAGATAAGTCAGCCCACAGCAATGTGCTGGTAAAAATAGCACCTAGAATCAAAATGCCACCCATGGTTGGCGTGCCTTTTTTCGACAAGTGAGACTCTGGTCCATCATGACGAACGACTTGACCAATTTGCATCTTTTGCAAGCCACGGATTAATATTGGACCAAAATAAAGTGATATAAGTAATGCTGTTAAAATACCTAAAATCGCGCGCAGCGTTAGGTACGAAAAGACATTAAAACCACTGTAATATTGTGTTAAATACTCTGCCAGCCAAACTAACATGACGATACTCCATTGTTGCCATTTTGCTGGCTATTAACTAAATCTGCGACGACTAGTTCCATACGAGAACTACGTGACCCTTTTACAACTATCGTGGTTTTTTGCTGAGACTGAGCAAGCACACTCTGCAATTGTTGTAGTAATTGTTCGCGGCTTGAGAAGTGGCGGTTTGGCTTTTCAAATACATCACTGGCTGACTTGCTCAATACGCCTAAGCTGTATAGCTCATCAATCCCTTTTTGCTGTGCGTACTCGCCGACTTGTTGGTGATAAAAACGTGCTTCTTCGCCAAGCTCGCCCATATCACCTAGTGCAAAAATGCGACGACCTGGCATATCACTTAATAAATCAATCGCCGCCTTTACAGACTGTACATTGGCATTATAAGTGTCATCAATCACAGTCAGCGTGTCAGAGACTTTGAGTACATTCACACGACCTTTAACTTCACCCATGGTTGCCAGTGCCGATGCAATGCTTTCTAGGCTTACGCCAAGCTCAGTCGTTAAGGCTGTGGCAATCAGTGCGTTGGCAATATTGTGCTTACCAGGTAGAGCAAGGGTAACAGGTACTTTTTTATCTTGATTACACAGCATAAAAGATGCGCGAGCCTGTTCATCAAGCACCACATCTTCTGCCCAATAATCTAATTGCTTGCTAGTAGAAAAGCGTTTTACGTTGCGTTCATTTAGTTTGGCGAGCCAAAAATCAGCAAAATCGCTGTCACAGTTAACCACGGCTACACCATCTGGCTTTAAGCCATCATAGATTTCGCCCTTTGCTGTTGCTACACCTTGAAGTGAGCCAAAACCTTCTAAGTGAGAAGCTGCTACATTACACACCACGGCAACATCGGGTTTAGTCATTGCAACGGTGTAAGCAATCTCACCAATGTGATTCGCGCCCAATTCAATCACCGCATATTCATGCTGTGGTTCAAGGCGTAATAAAGTCAGTGGCACACCAATGTCATTATTAAAGTTGCCTTTCGTCGAAAGCACTTCGCCGTGCCCTGACAAAATTGCCGCACACATTTCTTTTACGGTTGTCTTACCAACACTGCCCGTAATCGCAATAGTTTTAGGTGCAACTTGCGCCATAACGGCTGAGCCAATTTCACCTAGCGCAATGCGTGTATCAGTGACCACAAACTGCACAATATCGACATTAACAGGGTGTGCCACTACCACTGCTATCGCCCCTTTTTCTTTGGCTTGTGCTATAAATTTGTGGCCATCAAAGTTTGGTCCTTGAAGCGCTAAAAACACGTCTCCCTCACAGAGTGTACGCGTATCTGTATTTATATTTTTAACTTGTTGATTACCACCTTGGTAATCGGTTGCTAGAACGTTTGCTAGCCAATCAAAATCCATAGGGATCATAACTGCGCCCCTTGCGATTTTTCTTTTAATTGTTGTTGTACATATTGACGATCACAAAAATCGATACGTTGCTCGCCAATAATTTGATAATCTTCGTGGCCTTTACCTGCAATAAGAATGACATCATCGGCACTGGCTTGTTCTATTGCGTAGCTGATTGCGCGAGCGCGATCTGCTTCACTGTGAGCTTGCTCTGGATGTTCAAGCCCAGCAATAACATCAGCAATAATCTCGTTAGGATCTTCACTGCGTGGATTATCACTGGTGATAATAATACGGTCTGCATTCCCTTCTGCAGCTTTTGCCATCATTGGGCGTTTGCCTTTATCGCGGTCACCGCCGCAACCAAATACACAACTCACGCCACCCGGAACATGTTTTTGCAATGCTTGTAATGCAAGTGCCAGCGCATCAGGAGTGTGAGCGTAATCTACAATACAGGTTGGTTGGCCTGGCGCACTAAATGCCTGCATACGCCCTGCGACAGGCTGCAAAGTACTACACGCATCAGCTAATAATTTAAGTGGATACCCTAAGCCAAGAAGCGTTGCGAGTGCAGCAGCCAAGTTATAAAGATTGAATTCACCAAATAAAGCGCATGTAATATATGCATCGCCCCAACTGGTTTCGAACTTAGCGGCAATACCTGTGTTGTCATAGGTTACTTCACTGAAATAGACAAAACGTGCGTTTTCAGGTGTTAAGTTTTTATGTCCATAACAAACAAGGTTATTAAAGTCGTATTTTTCTAACCACAACTCAACTTGCGCATCATCTTGATTCAGTACGACAAGTTCAGGATTATGGTCACGCATTAACATCAGTTTAGCGTCACCATATGCTTCCATTGAGCCATGATAGTCTAAATGATCCCGTGAAAGATTAGTAAATACTGCCGCCTTAAACTGGCAATGATCAACACGTTGTTGAACTAAGCCATGGGATGAAACTTCCATTGCCACAATGTCAGTATGCTGTTGTTCTAATTCAGATAGAATACGCTGTAAGTCAACACTTGAAGGCGTAGTATTCATCAGTGGCGTTAAGTTATCAGGGTGACCATAACCTAGAGTGCCGATGACCGCAGCTGACTTATGACACTGCTGCGCTAAATGCGCAATCATAGCTGTGGTTGTTGACTTACCATTGGTGCCCGTGACACCCACTAATTCAAGTTGTTTAGAAGGTTGGCCATAAAAAGCAGCGGCCAAAGCAGGTAATTTCTTAGCTAAATCAGTAATTAAAAAAAGTGGTTCAAAATGGCTCTCAAACTGACATAAACGGTCTGCAATGATTGCCACAGCACCATTTTCAATAGCTTTATCAATAAATTGGCCACCATCAAGTTGGTGCCCTTTAATTGCGACAAATACATCGCCTGGTTTTACGTCTCGGCTATCAAGACGAAGTTGATTCACCAATAAGGTATTGGCTTCAACATCAATATGATTAAGAATCGGTTTTAAATCACGCATCGTTATCTTTGCCTTCTACGTACGCAACCGCATCTTTGTCCGGTGCGACGTTTAAAATTCTTAAGGCATTGGAGACAATCTCTGCAAACGCAGGGCCTGCCGTCGCACCGCCATAATATACATCTCCACCGGGTTCATTAATCATTACTACAACAGCTAAACGAGGGTTACTGGCCGGTGCGACACCTGCAAAGTAACCGACATATTCGTCACCATAACCACCCACAGCAGCTTTTTTAGAGGTTCCCGTTTTACCCGCAGCACGATAGCCATCAACTTTAACGCTTCTAGCCGTACCATCTTTTTCAAATACGCTCTCCATCATGTGAACTACAGCCTCAACGTCTTTTTGTTGAAAGACACGTTCACCCTCAGGAATTGAATCTTGCTTTAAAACTGTTAACGGACGCATTACACCACCCGAGCCAAGCATGGCGTAGAAACGGGCCATTTGTGCTGTGCTCACCGCGAGGTTATAGCCAAATGAAAGCGCTGCTATCTCGTGATCTGACCAACGTCGATTAGGGTAAAATAAACCGCTACTTTCGCCGACCATGCCTGTTCCACTGTCGCTTCCGAAACCTACTTTTTGATAAAGACCAACAAAATAGTCTTTCGGTACGGTTTGGCTCACTTTTGTAACACCCATATTACTTGAATACTTCAAGATTTCTCTTAAAGTCATTTCACCATGGTTTCGTGTATCTTGTACTAAGCTGCCACCTACGCGCATCCAGCCTGGGTAAGTATCAATGATGTCATCCGGTTGGATCGAGCCGTAGTCTAAACCAGCTAAAATGGCTAGCGGCTTAACAGTTGAGCCTGGCTCAAATAAATCTGTAATAGCACGATTACGACGTTTATGAGGTGCTGCATCGTTAAGGTTATTAGGGTTAAACGAAGGGCTATTAACCATCGCTAACACTTCGCCTGTTTTTACATCGACGACCATCGCTGATCCTGAGGTTGCTTTATATGTCAGCACTGCCGACTTAACAGCCTTATAGGCGATTGCCTGAATACGTTGATCAATACTAAGCTGTATATTTTCAGGTTCAACACGCTCACGCTCATCAAGTACTTCCACTTCACGACCTTGCGCATCTTTACGAATAGTACGTTGCCCTTCGACACCTGTAAGTTGTTTTTCGTAAAGTTTTTCAATGCCTTCAATACCGTGACCATCAATGTTAGTAAAACCAATAACATGCGCTGTCACTTCACCGGCAGGGTAATAGCGTTTTGATTCATCAAGTAAATGGATACCAGGTAAACGTAAATCACCAATATAATTTGCTACAGCGGGAGTCACTTGACGCTTTAAATAAACAAAGCGGCGTTTAGGGTTATCGCGCAGGCGTGCATTAATTTTCTTTGGCTCAATACGAAGCACATCAGCCAGCTCTCGCCAACGTAAATCGTGGTTATAGTACGTGGCAATACGTTTATTGAGCTCATTGGTGTTTTCAGCAAGGGCATTTTGGTCTTCACCATTTTTACGGGCTTGGCGAAGTACTTTGCTTACTAAAGATTTATGAAGTGCTTTTGGATCTGCATAAACGCTAACAACAGGAACACTAACGGCAAGCTCTTTACCATTGCGGTCAAAAATCATGCCCCGTTGTACATGTTGTTTTTCAACCCGCACTGTGCGTTTATCACTTTCTGAACGGGCTTTATCAGGCTCAATCACTTGTAAATAGGCAGCACGAGCAACTAACGTCATAAAGACGAGTAGAACAACTGAACACACGAGCGTAAAACGCCATGTGATCAAGGTATTTGTTGGCTTTTTCCCTCTGCTTCTCATTGCAGTACTACCACCTGTTCATCTTGGCTAGTTGGCCTTTTCATTTCAAGCTGCATGGTCGCAACTTCTTCGATGCGCGCATGCTGTGAGTAAAACTCTTCTTCTACCAACAAGTAGCGCCACTCTAAATCGAGTTCATCACGCTCTTGCAATAATTTATCCTGCTCTATTAACTGTTGACGTGCTAAGTGTGTCACTTGAACCACACCCAAGCTCGATGCAAGGATCACAACCAACAAGGCCAAGGTCAGCTTATTAGCTCCTAGGCCTTTAAAAATTTCTTTAAATAAGTTTGGTTGGCGATGCGTCGCTTTTGCTTTCATTACAATCTCTGCGCAACCCTTAGTACCGAACTACGCGAACGAGGATTCATTTCAATCTCCGTTTTGCTAGGCTTAATGGCTTTACCCACTGCCTTTAACGTCAGGTTTTTATTTATTTGTGCGTCCGTTAAAGGCAGACCTCTGGGTATCGCCTCTCCCTTACTCTGTTTTTTAATAAACTGCTTAACAATGCGATCTTCTAACGAGTGGAACGAGATAACGACTAAACGCCCACCTGGTTTTAAAACGTCAACAGCGGCTTGCAGTGCAGTTTGAATTTCTTCAAGTTCACTGTTGATATAAATACGGATCGCTTGGAATGTGCGTGTTGCAGGGTGCTTATGTTTATCTTTTACGGGGACTGCTTCATCGACCAAATCAGCAAGCTGCTTGGTGCTAGTAATCGCAGTGTGCTCACGAGTCTCAATAATTTTATGAGCAATACGGCGACCAAATTTTTCTTCGCCATAGGTTTTGATCACATGAGTGATATCTTCAAGTTCAGCTTCCGCTAGCCATTGTGCCGCGCTGCGACCACTGGTTGGATCCATACGCATATCAAGCGGGCCATCTTTCATAAAACTAAAGCCGCGCTCAGCATCATCTAGCTGTGGTGAAGAAACACCGATATCTAACAAAATACCATCAACCTTGCCGATTAAATTGTTGTCTTCAGCAACCGTTTTTAAGTTTGAAAAACGGGTATGGGCAATTGAAAATCGCGTATCGTCGGCAAATTTTTCGGCGGCTTTAATCGCTTGCGGATCTTGATCGATTGCTTGTAAGCGACCTTGATCACTTAAACGCGCAAGAATTTGACCTGAATGTCCGCCGCGACCAAATGTGCCATCCATGTAAATGCCTTCGGGTTTAATATCCAAAGCATCTATGGTTTCGTCCATTAGTACAGAGACATGTTCAAATTGCGCTGTCATTAGCTATTTTTTGCCTTTTTATTATTGTGGTTAGAGTGAAAAGTTATCGAACTCAGGATTTGCCTCAAAATCACCTAGGCGTTCAATTTCAGTATCTTGGCGCATTTGCTCATGCCAACGATCTTCATCCCAAATTTCAAACTTATTCATCAAGCCAACCAACATGATTTTTTTTCCAAGTTCTGCATGAGCCCGTAACGACGGCGCCAGCAAGATTCGGCCATTTTTATCTAGTTGATACTCTGTAGCATTACCGAGCAACATTCGTTGCATACGGCGTGCACGTGGATTCATGTTAGAGATCTTTAATAATCGCGATTCAATTTCTAACCATTCAGCTAATGGGTACAACCACAAACAAGGTTCATTTAAAGCAACAGTGCAAATAACCGTTCCCTGATCTTCAGACAAGATCGCATCTCGGTACTTGGTTGGTACCGCAAAGCGTCCTTTATCATCCAAACTCAGAGAGCTCGCACCCCGAAACATAGCTTGCCTTAAAATTAGGTTGTTAATCGCTGACGATTATTTCTGATCCAATTTGATCCACTAAAAACCACTTTTTACCACAGTGCTCCAGTTTAGGGCTTGACAAGCCATTTTGTCAAGTAAGCTGATCATCATACTCGCCTTCTAAAGCCAGAAAAAATAAGGGCTCAAGCAAAGCTACTGAATTAAGTGGGAAAAAGTGGCAAACAAAGAAAAAATTTTTTTTACCTATTTTATTGGGTAAAAATGATGAATGAATGAGCAGTGAATAGTTACACTATTTCTACCGCACTGTAATTTTTACTCAGTTACCCTGCAAGAGTTACGAGAAAACAACGCTAAGACAAAAACCATTCAATTCGAGAAAGCATAACCCATTAAAAATTAAGAATATTTATATTTGGTATGAAGGTTGCCACATATAAACTACCAACTAATGGCAATATTTAAGGAATGATTATGACTACCGCAACGACAAAATCGAACTCAACTGCAACAAGCAACAGCAATGTAGATCCGAAAGCGGCTCAAGTTGAAGCGCCATTCACAGACAAAGCAACTGAAGCAGCACATCACGCTGTGGATGCTTTATCGACTCGTGCAGCCAGTGCCGAGCACAGTGTTCGCCAAGGTGCGTCAAGCTCTGCTAAAACGCTTTCTGAAAAGCAAGCTGTAGCGCGTGCTAAATTTAATGAATATAGCGGCAAAACGCGTCAGCTTGCCTCAGAAAACCCACTTGCAACAGCAGGTATTGCGTTTGCAGCGGGTATGCTAGTAACTGCACTTATTCGCCGTAAGTAATTGTTATGCAATCTTCTCAACCTACAGATGAGAAAACGCAAGATGCCACTGATCAGAAATCAAACGCTGATCAGTGGCAAGATCATCTTGCCAAACTCTCAGACTACTCTAGGCAGCTATACGTCGATTACCGAAAACAAGCGGGTATATGTAAAGAATTAGCAGCCGCTGAGTGGCGTTTATCAACACGCTCGTTGGCACTCACTATTATTATGCTGGTTTGTTTTGCAGGTGGTTTAGTGCTGTTATGGGCTGGTTTACTTGCCACAATCGGCATTGGCATATTTACCCTAAGTCAATCGCTAATATTATCAGCGATCTCATTAATCGCTTTGCAATTACTTTGTTTAGCATGGCTTTGGAAAAATATAGGTTATGTCAGCAGCAAGATTGGGTTTGATAAATCAGTACGTAGTTTTAAACAGCTTCTTAATATTGATAAGGATGAATCATGATTATTGATTATTTTATTAATAAGCCTCAAAAAAATGTACGTTCACTTAGCGAACAAATGGATTTAGCTGATGAATTAAAGCGCCAACATCATCAAGCTTTTAATTATCGTTTAAAACGCTTTGCAGTAAGCAAAGCCGGTATCGCAAGCGCTTTTACCGCAGGGATGGGTTATCAAGCAATGAAAAGTGATGAACCATCGAAAGGTCCGGTTAAACAAGTAACTCAGTTTGCTTGGTTGCTAAGATTACTATAATCATGATTTATATCATCTAAATCTGTTTTGCTACTTCTCATTTTCACTTTATGCTATTAACTTAAAGCTATTATGGCTAATAGGATAGGTTACTGTGAAAAAACGGATTGTGTTAACAGGTGGACCAGGTGGTGGTAAAACAACGGCAATTGATTTATTACGACGTGAATTTTCAAATCAAATTGTAGTTGTTCCTGAATCTGCAACCATGCTGTTCAGTGGTGGGATAGAGCGTAATGATTCGCCTAGTCTAATCAAAGCACAACAACAAGCAATTTATAATCTCCAGAAGCACCTTGAACATATCCAACGCACCAAACATCCAGACCGTTTAATGCTTTGCGATCGTGGCAGTTTAGATGGGCTCGCCTATTGGCCCGATAACCCTGATGAGTTTTTCAAATACCTGAACACCGATTTAAACACTGAGCTCGCGCAATATGACGCTGTTATATTTTTCGAAACCGCGGCTAAATCAGGTCAAAGCATCCACTCAAATAACCCTGTTAGAAATGAATCAGACAACCAAGCAATTATACTTGACGACAAACTTCAAGCCGTTTGGTCGCAACACCCAAATTTTAATTTAGTGAAAAGTTCAGAGTCATTTATTCAAAAGGTGATGTTTGGCATCGACACTATCCGCAAGGTCATGGATAGTTATAACTAACAGCTTAATCAGTCATTAAACTGTTAGTTATCAGAGTCTATTAACCTCGATTATGTGGTCGAGCGTAGTCTATATCAGGCCCTTTTGGCACAACTTGGGTTGGGTTAATCATGGTGTGGCTAAAATAGTAATGACGTTTTATATGATAAAAATCAACGGTCTTACTCACACCTTCAATTTGATATAACTCACGCAAATAGTTGCTGATCGCCGGATAGCTCTCGATAGTACGCAAATTACATTTAAAATGCCCCACATACACACTGTCGAAGCGAATTAAAGTGGTGAATAAACGCCAATCAGCTTCTGTCAGTGCCTCACCCACTAAATAACGATTAGCAGTTAAACGTTGCTCAATTTTATCTAAAGCGGCAAAAAGATCATCAAAGGCTTCTGTGTAAGCGTCTTGCGTCGTTGCAAAGCCCGCACGATACACGCCGTTATTAATGTTGTGATAAACAAACTCATTAACTTCATCAATTTCAGAGCGTAGCGACTGTGGATAAAAGTCGCGTTCATTACCTGTAAGAGTATTAAACGCAATATTGAACATACGAATAATTTCAGCAGACTCATTACTGACAATACGCTGCGTTTTTTTATCCCAAAGCACAGGAACCGTCACACGGCCTGAATAATCGGCTTTGTTACGCGTATAAATTTGATGCATAAAGTCGCTATTGAAAAGTGCATCACCGGTGCTGTGATTGTCTTTATCAAACGTCCAGCCGTGCTCTAGCATATCAGGGCTTACAACCGACACACTGATATAATCTTCCAGGCCTTTTAAATGGCGAAAAATCAAAGTGCGATGCGCCCAAGGACAGGCTAAAGAGACATAAAGGTGGTAGCGATCTTTTTCTGCTTTAAAGCCAGCATCACCACTTGGTCCTGCACTGCCATCTGCGGTGATCCAGTTACGTAACTGGGCTGCCTCTCGCTTAAATTCACCTTGGTTGTTGTCTGTGTCGTACCATTTATCTTGCCATTGGCCGTTTACTAGTAATCCCACAATAACCTCCTATAGTGTGCCAAATTTACCTTGTTGATAGTCTTGTACTGCCTGATGTAATTCTGCTTGAGTCGTCATTACAAACGGGCCCATGTGAGCGATTGGTTGCTTAAGTGGCGAGCCTGCAAGTATCAAAACCCCCGCACCGGTTTGCGAGTTAAATTCAATGTCACTGCCAGGTTCTAAAATCAGTAAGCTTCCCGCTTTAACTGGACCGCCCTGTTCAGTATGAATTTCTCCGGTATGGATATAAATCATCACCTTAGTTTGTGTAAGCGGTGCATGGTAAAACTGCGTACCAGCGGGTAAAGTCACATCAGCAAGCATGCCGTCAGCTGCGAGATCTTGTAGGCTAGATACCTGCTCTTCACCAGCAAATTGCCAGCTTCCTGCCAACGCTTTAAGCTCAACACCCTGCTCATTTTGAATCGTTGGCGCTGGCGCTTCAGTGGTATCTTGATATCGTGGTGCTCTGAGTTTTTCTGCACTTGGCATATTGAGCCAAATTTGAAAACCATGCATGCCCTCTTTGGCATCCGCTAATGGCATTTCACTGTGAATGACACCAAAACCTGTACTCATCCACTGCACATCGCCAGCTCGAATGGCTTTTTTGTTACCCATTTGATCTTGGTGCTCAAAACCACCTTTAATAATATACGTAAAAGTTTCAATACCACGATGGGGATGCGCGGGAAACCCACCCATAAAATCACTGTGATCATCTGACTTAAGTTCATCGATCATTAAAAAAGGATCTAAATACTTGCCATCAAAGCCCGGAATACGGCTGATGTTTACACCATCACCATCTTGTGTGGCATGGCTATTTAACTGTTGAATCACTTTCATAACTTTACTCCCGTAAATTGTATGAAATGATTGTAGGCGCTAATTTAACTAACAACCATGCGTAAAAGTCGCGCCAATCATTCTATTTATGAGAATGCTCATTTTGCTGCTTAGTTAACCTATCAGCTACAGTTGCTCCGCGCTCGCCAACTTCTTTTACTGGCCCTACAGTACTATCAATCAGTGTTTGTTGCTCTGTACTGGCATTAATCGCCGCCCCAAAAATAATGATATAAGCACTGATATAAAGCCACATCAGCATGATCACTACACCACCTAACGAGCCATACGTCTCGTTGTAGCTTGCAAATTGTGAGACATAATATGAAAAGCCAATGGATGCGACGATCCACAGTAACGTGGCAAGTATTGAGCCTGGGGTGATCCAACGCCATTTTGCAGGAGTGCGATGAGGTGCGTACCGATATAAAAATGCTAAAGCGCAGTTAAAAATAATGGCTAATAGTGGCCAAGTAATAAGCTTAATCATTAAATCAATAAGCTCTGTTAGACCAACTAAGTTTAGTACTATGGGTAAAATACCAATGATCAACAACGCCACCAGCGCAACAACAATCGCGCCCAGTGAAAATAGAAAACGTACCAGTAACGCCACAAAGAACTGTCGTTTGTTATATTGATGATAGGTAATGTTACAAGCGGTAATGAGTGCTTGGCAGCCTTTACTACTACTCCAAACAGTCAATAACAAAGTACCTATCGCACTCATACTTAATACTTTTTGCGACTGCTGTGTCACCTCACTGACTTGCATCAGAATAATATCGCGACTACTGGTTGGTAAGATGGCAATCACTTTATCAAGTTGATCATGAATGTCGGTTGGTGAAGCAAAATAAGCATAAACAGACACTATCGCAGCCAAAGCGGGAAAAATAGCCAATAGCGCATAAAATGCAACACCAGCCGCCACAAAAGATAAATTATCTTGTGATAAATTATGGTAAACCCGCTTGCTAATATCCCACCAACCTCGCATTGGAATTTCCACCGGCGAGTGAGCCTGAAAACCGCGATTGTCTTTAGTCATATGTGACCTAAAAAATTGCTTCGATAACTGCATAAAGGTGCAAACAACTTGCCAGTCGTAATGGCGCCTAATTTGCATTGAACTAAGCTTATAAGAGTAAAGCAATTATCCATGGAGCGGTGCAATGAGCTATTATTTAATTATTAAAAATCAATTAGCTAACTTGCTGGTATCGAACACATCTGTAGTACCAAAGGCGGTCAACGATAGTTTATCTTGGCAAGATTTAAACTCACAAGTTACGCAGTTTTTACACACTGCATGGCAAATGTTACCTGCTCTGACACTCGGTATTATAGCGATTATTATCTGCTACTTATTAGCTCGCCCTTTATCGTATTTATTAATAAAACCACTTGGTTTTGTAAGTGAAAGCAAGCTATTACATGTGGTAACACGGCGTTTTTTTAGCATCATTATCATCTTATTTGGTGTGTACTTATTTTTGCGTCTTGCAGGGCTCACCAGTTTTGCCGTGGCGATTATGAGTGGAACTGGCTTAGTCGGACTTATTTTAGGTTTTGCTTTTCGAGATATTGCCGAAAACTTTATCTCAAGTATGCTGCTCAGTGTGCAGCGCCCGTTTCGTATTGATGATGTTATCGAAGTGGATGGTCGCTTAGGGGTAGTTAAAAAGGTTACGGCTCGCGCTACTACTTTGGTTGATTTTGATGGCAATCACATTCAAATTCCCAATGCAACCGTGTATAAAAACGTGATTAAAAACCTCACTGCCAACCCCAAAATGCGAGGCCATTTTACAGTTGGCATTGGTTACGATAATGACATTCGCTATGCCCAACAATTAGCAATGAAGGTGGTTAATCAAAACCCTGCTGTTATTAATGATCCACCAAGTCAGGTCTTAATTGAATCGCTTGGCTCTGCCACTCTCAACTTAACAATATATTTTTGGGTGAACAGCAGCGAACATAGCACTGTCAAAGTCGCCTCACAATTAATGCGAGAATTGGTCAATACCTATTTAGCAGAGCAAATCAGCATGCCTGATGATGCTCGCGAGCGAATTATTTTAAATAGCGAGAACGATACCGAGCAGCTAAACAATAATGTAAGCGCAGAGCCAAAAACAACAAAATCACTCGACGACCACAGCCTTGATGACGTTAGCAGTGATGCCGATGATATTCGCGAACAGGCAGATCAATCTCGCGACCCTGAACAGGGGAGTAATATAATTTAAAGTACTTGAGAACTAAGCTTCATCATTGGGTTTATCTTGCATAGCGCGTTTAAACCCTTTGACTGACGTCCCTAAATCTCCACCTATTCGAGATAGTTTTTTTGTGCCAAATAAAAGCACCACAATTGCGGCAATAATGGCTAATTGCCAAACACTAATTCCTGCCATAACAACCTCTTTTTAAATTAAAAGCGCCCATGACAGGCGCTTGTACAACACTAACATTAGGAATAATAAAATTAGAAACTAGCTCGAACCCCCAAGGCAACTTGAGTACCGAAACGCTCAAGATAACTAACTTGGTCAGTACGCTTGGTGTAACCCCAATAACGCTCATTCGTTAAGTTCGTTGCTTCGGCAAACACAGTGAATTGATCACTGATGTTATAGCTCATGCTGGCATCTAACTGACCATAATCAGAGATCCAATATGGACCACCCCATGCATCAGGATCCGACAAGAATTTGCTGCGCCAGTTATACGCTAAACGCGCTTGGAAACCATATTGTTCATAGTAAACCACGGCGTTATATGAATTTTTCGACATGCCTCTAAATGGTAAGCCTGACTCTTTCAGCTCTGGCTCATCATAGCTACTGTCAACATAGGTGTAATTAAGCTGAAAACCTAAGCCATTGAAAGGTTCTGGTAATAAGTTTTCAAGCGATTGCTGATAAGCAAACTCAGCCCCTTTGATAGTTGCACCGTACTTACTCTTACCAGGGTAAGATGCAAAGTAACGTACACCTTCAATTTCAACAGGGCTTTCTACGTAATCGATAAATGACTTCAGGTCTTTTACGAACACCCCACCACTTAACGAGCTACTGTCTTCAAAGTACCACTCCAAGGTCATATCGGCTTGATTTGCTTCTTCTGGTGTTAACGATGAATCGCCCATAGAAAGTTGTGGTAAACCTTCGCGATACGTATCGAAGTTTGGCGCAAGCCATGGGCGTAAATAGCCTAACGATGGGCGGCTAATTACTTGTGCCGCAGAAAAACGGTAAATCAAATCATCGGTAATACTAAGCTTAAAGTTCATACTTGGTAAAATGTTGCTATAGTCTCCTTTAAATGATTGCTCAACGGTTTCGCGCCAACCATTTTCAAGTGGTTTACCATCCACTTGTAACTCAATTAACGAAAGGTCATACACTGACCCTTTAGAGCTCACTTCTGTTTGCGAACCACGAATACCGACGTTTAACATATACGGCATTTTTGCAAGGGCGCTTTCGAGCGTCACTTGCGCATACGCGGTAAGAACTTCTTCGGTTACCTCATAAGTGCCCGATGAATTAAGTGATGCAACAATGCTCTTATCGGTCGCTTCAGCATTAATTGAACGATAATAAGCAAGTAACTTATCGTAATCGAAACTTGGCCATGGCTCAGGCGTAATGCTACTTTCACCTTCTAAGAAGTTATCGAAGTTCGCCTCAACAAACACATCGCTTGGGATTTCAAAGAGGTTAAAGTCACCAACATTCACCACGGTGCTGTCATCAAATTCATAACCATCACGCTCTAAATATTGACCACCATTACTAAATTGGCTGGCATTTTTTGATGCATATTCAAGTTGACTCTTAGTTTGTTCAAGGTAAGTTAAACCAAAATCAACACGGGTAACTAAATCACTTTCCGGCACAAACGTACCGGTAAATTTAAAGTCATTAACCGTGTCTTCAACCCCTGTACCTGTGTTACGGCTATAGTGAGCACCGTAAGATTGATCCGCAGTTAAGCCTGGCGATAAGGTCACATCTGGTAGCATATTACCTGTGGTGTAATCAATCCCAATTGAGTCAATAAAACCACGCGCAACAATAAAGCGGTTATCACCCCCGTTTTCATTTTTCGCTTTTGAATGTGCAACATCCACAGCCAAGGTTAGACCATCCATTGGATACCATTTGGTATTAAGGGCAAACTGATAAGTATCGGTTTTACGAGGGTTGGTTAAGTTAAGTAGCTCCACCATTGTGTTACCGGTTTGCGTCATTGATACTACACGGCCTGTGTCATCAAATTCTGCATCAGTAAACACTGGCGTGCCTGGCGTCCAGCTTTCATCATAGTTAACAAAACCAATTTGATAGCGATGACCGTCAGTATTGTAACGTGAATAAAGAGCATCAAAGTTAATATCTAGGGTATCTGTTGGACGCCATTGCATTGCTAACGTCGCACCGACGCGTTCACGCACATCCTGCGCGTTCGCAAAATACATGTAGCTCGGGATTTTTGAGGCAAATATTTCACTTTGCCCATCAATTTCTCCGTTACCGTTCATGTCGACTGGCACACCTGCGCTGTCTGCTCCCCAACCTTCTTCTTCGTCAAAAAAGCCGCTTGCTGAGTATGTGTCTGCACGTAAGGTTTTCTTAGAATACGCACCCGAGAAAAGCACACCAAAGGTATCATCATTAAAGTTGTCACCGATGATGAATGAAGCATGTGGATGTACATCGCCTGTTCGCGATTCATAAATCCCCTTTGCTGAAGCGCTCAAGGTAAAGCCATCTTGGTCTAGTGGTTTACGCGTTTCGATATCAACAACAGCACCAATGCCCCCTTCAATTAAGCGTGCTTCTGGTGACTTATACACTTGAAGTGCTCCGACTAATTCTGAGGCAATTGTATCAAAGTTAAAGTCGCGGCCTGAGTTTTCAGACGCCAGCTTACGACCATTCAACGTGGTAATGTTGTAGCCGCCACCTAAACCACGCACTAAAATATTTTGCCCTTCACCGCCATTACGGGTAATGGTGATGCCCGGAATACGCTGCAATGCTTCGGCTAAATTTTCATCTGGGAACTTACCGATGTCATCAGCGACAACGACGTCAACGACTGTCGTTGCTTCTTTCTTTCGAAAGTTTGATTCTTTAATACTGCTACGGATCCCTGTAACTTCAATAACCTCAACATCCTCTTCGGCCTTACTATCGTCTTCTTGTTGTTGAGCCGTCGCAGCAAAACTGACTGATGAGGCCAGAATCGAGCTTATCAACACGCTCAAATATGTTTTTCTAGTTGTTGTTGCCATGATGATTTCCTGTTTTTAATGTTCAGTTTTTTTCACCATTAAAATGGTAATGAGTAAGGCCTTATATTTAATCTATAACAAAATGAAACAATCTAGCAACAATAAATTACCTTGTGAAACTTTCGATAGTTACGAAATGAGTTTTATATATGAATAAAATGGCTTCAAATGCCTTTAAATATGGGAATTTAATTTCGAAAGTTACGATAATGATTTTTTTTAAAGATTTTCTTTCGGTGGGCTGGCACGATCTATTTTGGATAATAAAAAAGGCGGCAAAAGCCACCTTTCATCAATCCTATTTAACTAGAGAGTTAAACAGTAATCACTTCGATACCTAAGCTCGTTAATGATTCAACGAACTCTGCTGGCATATTTTTATCGGTGACCAGCACATCGATTGATTTAAGCGGCAATACATTATACAAAGCACGCTTACCAAATTTACTTGAATCTGTGACTGCAATGACTTTATCTGCGCGGGTGCACATGGTGCGATTCAACATTGCCTCGGGCTCATAATGGGTGGTGATCCCCGCTTCTGAGTCGATACCATCAACCCCTAAAATAACCTTTTTAAAGTTATATTTGCTAAGTGCTTGCTCGACTTCATTTGAGTAGAAAGACATTGATTTCTTTCGCAATTGCCCACCCAGCATAAACACATTTGCATCTTCAATATCAGCCAGTACATGGGCAATATTAAGGCCGTTTGTCATCACTGTGAGGCCCTGCTTATTGGTTAATGCTTTGGCAACTTCTTCTGTGGTGGTGCCAGAATCAATAATTAATGAATCGCCATCATCAACCAAACTTGCCACAGCTTTCGCTAATAACACTTTCACAGCGTAGTTTTCGTTATGCTTATCTTTTACCGAAAGCTCTTTAGCCAATTTATCGCAGGCAATTGCCCCACCACGTGAACGGACAACTAAGCCTCGTTTACCGAGCTCGTTAAGATCATGGCGAATGCTAACCTCCGAAATATCAAAGGTTTTAGCAAGATCTTTAACATTTACTTTGCCATTTTCCTCGGTCATCAGGACGATTTTTTGTCTTCTTTCTATTGTGGTTAGCATAGCTGGCCTGTTGTTTTAATAGCTGCTTTCAAATTTGTAGTTCAATATTACACAATTTACAGTTTCAAAGCCAAATTTAGTTTCGAAATAAAATAAAACTTTCAAAACTTACGAATTTTGTTTTATGATTATTTCACAACAATCTTCTTTGGTGACAAAAATGACAACACAAAGCTCACTGTTAGAGCAAACAGAACACACCAATCGCACGCAATTACTGCCTATGATGATCATAGGCGGGTTGTTTTTCTTATTTGGTTTTATAACTTGGCTTAACGGCTCCTTGATCCCATTTTTACAAATGGTCTGCGATCTCAACCATATTGAAGCTTATATGGTGACACTGGTGTTTTATATCGCCTATACCTTGATGGCACTGCCAAGCGCTAAGATTTTGCAAATATTCAGTTATAAACATGGAATGTCGTTTGGTTTAGGCACCATGGCATTTGGTGCACTGTTGTTTATTCCTGCGGCACAAATTCAAGCGTATTGGTTATTTTTGGTTGCCTTATTTACGTTAGGTAGCGGCCTCACCTTATTACAAACCGCTGCGAATCCTTACATCGTGCTAATAGGCTCTAAAGACACGGCAGCCGTGCGCATTAGCATTATGGGTATTCTCAATAAGAGTGCTGGTGTGGTTGCTCCATTGCTCTTCTCAGCGATTGTATTTAGCGACATTGCCAGCTTTAGCCCAGAGGCTTTGGACCAATTAAACAGTATTCAAAAACAATTGCAGTTACAAGAACTGGCTAATCGTTTAATTACTCCTTACTTTATAATGGCAATCGCATTAGCGATATTAGCGGCATTAATTATGCTGGCCCCGCTACCTGATATTGAGCAACCAAAAACCAGCAATAACAGCGAGAGTAAATCAGTCCTGCAATTTCCACACTTAGTTTTAGGCGTAATAGCTCTATTCTTTTACATAGGTGCAGAAGTCATTGCTGGCGACACTATTGGCCTTTACGGCAAAGAACAAGGGGTATTGCAGTTCGCAGAACTCACCTCTTACACCATGGGCTTTATGGTGCTAGGTTATGTTTTAGGTATCGTATTAATTCCTCGCTTTTTTAGTCAGCAACAGGCGCTGATATTTTCCGCCTTAAGTGGTTGTGTGTTTTCACTTGGTATCATTTTGATTGATCCGCAACAAACTGCGATTTCGAATTTAGTGCTCTTTTGGCTTGCTGATAACAGTTTTCCTGATACCGTGTTATTTGTTGCGTTACTTGGCTTATCGAATGCGTTGGTATGGCCGACCATTTGGCCTATGGCCCTTGCAAATCTTGGCGATAAAACTCAAACCGGTGCGGCATTACTGATTATGGGGATTTCTGGTGGCGCTCTATTGCCTTTGGTATACGGTATATTTGCAGAATATACAGGCAATGCACAACAAGCTTACACTCTGTTGATCCCTTGCTATGCGTTTATTCTTTATTACGCACTGATTGGTCACAAACTAACAAGTTGGCGTAAGTAACGACATGGGCAGGCTTAGTTGTTTTACTATTTAACTAGCCTGCAATTTTTCTGATGTGAAATAGCCCAGTAGCAAAAATTCACGCACGGTAAAAATACACTTATAAATTAAGTACTCGTCACGCTTATCAGGGCTCACTTCTGAAAGCGGTAAGGCTTGCTGCGCTATTATGCGCTGTTGCTTCTGCAAAGAGATAGTAAATAAACCTGTGAGTTTGTCTGCTAATTGCGACGATGAAAGAGCACCTTCTGCAATCAGCTCAGCGCCTTTTAAGCATGCCGTACGCTCAGTAATACTAAGTGTATTTGCTAGCATTAAATCTGTGAAAGCGACTAAATTAAAGTACAGCTGCTCATTTGGCTCTAGCTCTAAAATAACCGCCTGCATTTGCGTGACCACATCCCGATGCGCCGCTGTTTTAAGCACCTCAAAATGATTGCCATCCACTTTATCAAATAGCTGAGTCGCAGCCACTGGCGTAATAGCCGCACCGAATAATGCTGCTAAATATTTAATGGCATTTCGCCTTTGTAGATCAGCCATTGAATACCCCATTTTGATAATGTCGTGCAGCATGATCGGCGGCTCTTGCAGTAAATGCCATATAGGTTAACGAAGGGTTCTGATAACCCGACGAGCACATAAACGAGCCGTCAGTGACATAGACGTTACGCACACTATGAATTTGGTTGTAACGATTAAGCACTGAGGTTGTAGCATCATGTCCCATGCGCGCAGTTCCCATTTCGTGGATAGCTTGCCCCGGCGCTGAGCCTTTATCGTACGCTTGCACATTTTGATAACCAGCTTTGCTGAGCATCTCGACGGCTTGCTCTTTCATATCTTCGCGCATGCGCTGCTCGTTTTCAGCAAATTGGCAATCAAAATTAACTAAAGGTAATCCCCATTGATCTTTTAATACCGGATCTAAGCTCATTTTATTACGATGATAAGGCAGGCATTCACCAAAGCCAATTAATGCAACTTGCCAAGGCCCAGGTTTGGCAAGCTCTTCTCGAAAAGCCTTACCAAAGCTAAGTTCTTTAAAGCCCCGTCGCCAATCTTTGCGTGTTGCGTATCCTTGATAGCCATAGCCGCGAATAAAGCTATGCTGCTCGCTATCATCAAGGTTTCGAAAACGCGGGATATGAAAACCAACGGGTCTGTCGCCATCATTAAAGTCATCAGCAAAACCTTTTGGTTCACCCGTTGCGCCAACCCTAAAATGGTGATCCATGAGGTTATGACCAAGCTCTCCACTATCGTTCCCTAAGCCATTAGGAAAACGTGCAGAGGTTGAATTTAATAACAAGGCTGTTGTTGCCACCGTTGATGCGCAGCAAAAGATGATGTTCGCTTGCGCGATACGCTCTTTTTTAGATTCAGCATCAATTACTTTCACACCTGTGGCTTGCCCGCTTTCTGGATTGTAAATAATCTCTTTAGCAATGGAGTGAGTCTGAATAGTGAGTCGCCCAGTACGCATCGCTGCAGGTAAGGTCGAGGCTAAACTACTAAAATAACTACCGGTTGGACAACCTCGCATACAGCGGTTGCGTTTGCTGCATGGAGCACGACCTTGCTCAGGCTTGGCCTTAGTTAAATGCGCTACTCGCCCGATGGTGAGGTGCCGATTAGTGTAGTGAGTTAATAAACTTTGTTTAAGCTGCTGCTCTACAGCATTAAGCGCAAAAGGAGGTAAGTAAGGTCCATCTGGTAGCTGAGGTAAGTTCAGCGCTTCGCCAATAACCCCGATGTAGGCTTCAACTTTATCGTACCAAGGCGCAATATCTTGATAGCGAACAGGCCAATCAACGCCATGACCATCTTGTTTGTTGGCTGCAAAATCTATATTACTGAGGCGCAAGCATTGCCGCCCCCAAGTTAATGAGCGCCCACCAAGATGATACCCTCTGATCCAATCAAAACGCTGAGATTCTTGATAAGGGTGCTGCAAATCATTCACAAACCAGTGTTTTATTGATTGCTTGGTGGCATAGCCAGTGCGTGCTTGTTTAGCTTGATTCTGTTTTTCTAGTAAGCTGGGCCTGTCGCGAAATGGCAGTTGCCAATCATCTTTAAAGGCAGTGATATAGTCAGTACCGTGCACAACCTGCCTACCACGTTCCAGTAGCAGTACATTGAGCCCTTTTTCGGTCAGTTCTTTAGCAGCCCAGCCGCCAGTAATGCCACTGCCAATAACAATGGCATCGAATACTTTTGCCTGCATTCTCACTTAACTTTTAAAAGATTTGCTTACCCGCACAGATCGTTGCTTGCACAGAAAAGTCTTTATCGAGCAGGGCAAAATTAGCTTGTTTACCTACCGCAATACTGCCTATTTGCTCCGCTTTATTTAAAAACTCAGCGGGTACTAAACTGGCCATGTTAGTTGCTTCAACTAGGCTTGCGTCGGTTAGGTTATAAAAACGCTCAACGCCAACTTCCATGGTTAATGTACTGCCCGCTAAAGAACCGCTCTCAGTTCGTGCAACGCCTTGCTCAACCACAATAGGAAGCTCACCTAAACGGTAGCGACCATCTTGTAAACCTCCAGCGCTCACGCAGTCTGTGATCAGAGCAATTTTATCTGCCCCTTTTAAACGGTAAACCATATTCATGATGCTCGGGTGCAAATGAATACCATCAGGAATAAGCTCAACCATGGCATCCTTGTCCATCAACAGTGCGCCCGTACAACCAGGGTCACGATGATGAATACCGCGCATACCATTAAAAATATGCACTCCACCGCAAGCACCATGGGCAAGAGCTTGTGTTGTTTGCTCAAAATTAGCATCTGTATGACCCAGCATCACACGCACACCTTTATCGGTGATATAGCGGATCATGTCGGGGGATTTAAGTAGTTCTGGCGCCAACGCAAATGAGCTTAAGCAACCTTCACATGCGGCATAAATTTCATCAAATCGCTGTTTAGTAAGCTCTAAAAAAAATGACTCGTTATGCGCGCCTTTATGCGCTTCTGCAAAGAATAAACCTTCGTTATAAGCCCCTAGCAACTGCGCCCCAGCCAAGCCTTTTTGATAGGCTCTCGCCATATTTTTATAAGCTTGAATTGAGACATCCCAGTCTGCAGTCACCGTTGTGCCAACAAAACCCGTTACGCCGTGCTTTGCTAAAGAACGAGAAATAGTCTCTAGTGATTCTGGGGTGCCGTCCATAATATCGCAGCCTTCACGGCCATGAATATGTAAATCGATAAAGCCCGGAAATAAACTGTGCTCACCTAAATCTATTACCTCGATCTCGGGCGCTATTTGCGTGGTAATGGCAGTAATTTTACCTTGCTCGACCAAGACCACATGATCGAGTAAAACCGCATCAGCAGTCACCACTTTTGCGGCTTTTAAGTAATAGCGATTAAGATGCGTTGGAATTAGCATGAACACTTCCTATTATTGCAGCGCCTCTTACGCCGCTAGAATCACCAAATTTTGCGCGCTTCACGTCGGGCACGGCAAAACCTGAAAATAAATGAGTTTGAATTGCGTCAGGGAGCTTTTCTACAATTGCATCAATGAGCGACAAACCGCCCCCAAGTACGATAACTTCTGGGTGTAAACTTTTACTAATAGCAGCAAAGGTTTCGCCAAGAATATCTAAGTAACAAGCGAGCACCTTTAAGGCTTGCTCATCCGAGCGCTTGATATCGTTTGCCCATTCAATCGCAGATTTAGGAGATTGCGTAATATGTTGATACAAGGTTTGTACACCAGGCCCCGCAATATAACTTTCGACACAGCCATTTAAACCACAGCCACATTTTAAAACCGGCAGCTGGTATTTTTGCTGCAAATACGCAGACAGCGGTAAATGACCGTACTCCCCCGACATACCCAAGCCTTGGTTAAACAAGGTTCCATCAATGCACATACCACCCGCCGCACCAGTGCCAACAATAGCACCAAATACGCGGCTGTAACCTTCACCAGCTCCGCCATTAGCTTCTGATAAGGCGAAACATCGGGTGTCATTTAATATCGCAACAGGGCGTTTTAATAATGCTTGAAGATCGTTGGCAATCAATTTGCCTGTGGCACACGGCACATTAGCCGACAGCACTTTACCTTCATCATTAACGATACCTGGCATACCGATGCCCACCGCACCTTGGCAACCTGTCAGCTCATCGGCTTTAATTACCTGCTGATAAATTGCGTGCAAAAATTGCTGATAGTCATCCGTTGGCGTAGTAATACGCCAACTTTGCTGTTGCTCTAAATTATCATTAAAAATGGCGGTCTCTATTTTTGTACCACCAATATCGAGTCCGTAAACAGCCATACTTTACCCAACACTACTTAGCGAGAAGTTAATGGGTAAATAGTTACCCCTTTTACAACACGGTTAACTTCGCCCGTCGGACAAGGATTATCAGGTGTTAAACCGAGTGACATTGATTTATAAAATGCAAAAATCTGACAATAGACAATATAATACAAGCCTTGCCAAACATCATCTAGCTCGACCAGTTCAGTATTTAACGCCAGTTTTTTAACCGCTAAACATTGTTGGTCATTTAATAGTTCATTATGTAAATCAGCATCATACAAACTACTATAAAAATCACTTGAGGCCATTAACAACACTGCGGTTTTATCATTAATGATTGTTTTAGGACCATGACGAAAGCCAAGCGGGGTTTCAAAGTAACTAATTAAATCCCCATTGGTCAGCTCTAAGCACTTTAAAGCCGCTTCTTTAGCATAGCCAAGTAACGAGCCAGCCCCTAAAAACACCAAACGTTCAATGTCAGTTTGCGCGAATTGCTTAATGTCATCAAGTTGGGTTTCGAGCAGCAGATCTGTTTGCCTTGCAACTTCTGCGAGCTGATTAGCATCAGGGGTAAAAATACATAAGGTTGAAAGTAACATCGAAGTGAAGCTACTGGTCATTGCAAAGCTTTCATCCAGAGTTTCTTTTGGCATTAGTACACTAAAGCTGTTTCTTTTAGCTGCCGCCCTTTTCGCTAATTCACCATTTTCATTACAGGTAATAACCAAGTGAAAGCATTTTTCAACAACTTGCTCTACGATATCGACCGCAGCAACACTTTCAGGACTGTTACCTGAACGCGCATAAGAAATAAGTAAAGTGGGTGTGCTCTTTTGTAAAAACCCATGTGGGTTAGACACAATGTCCGTGGTGCTAACTGCACGCACATTTAAATCAGTTTTAGCTGTTAAGTGTGGTGCTAATGCTTCACCCACATAGGCTGATGTGCCAGCCCCTGTTAATACGATTTGTAATTCTTTTAATGCCAAAATTGGCACTAAAAAGTCATTAATTTCAGCGCGATCATTATTAACCAGTTTTGCCGTATTACGCCATGAACTTGGCTGTTGTGAAATTTCTTTTGCTGTCCAATAAGCGCTTTGCTGCTTAAGCTCTGTTTCGTTTAATGATAGATACTGCGTCATAATTAATTCTCTCTCAACACCACTTATTGATTACAAGCACGCGAATAGGTATTCGTGACTTCCATTATTTTATTAAGTACTAACTCACGCGGTGATGAGTTAATTTTGCCATTGTTCAATGCCTTGTATTGCGCTGGCATAAATTGGCTAAGCAAAGTCTGTGGAATAGTTTGCCCTTCTAAGTTGGCAAATAAAGTTTCTACTGTTTGTTTTATTTCATCTTCAGGCCAGTAGTAACGAATACGGTCGCTATAACTATAAGCTCTAAACAGCTTAGCTTCAGCACCTTGTGTTGGGTAAAACTTATTCCAGTAATGTGGCTTTTCTAGCATGATGCGCTCACATACATCACGTAAATTTGAACGCTTAGCCGCTTCGACTAATTGATCTTCAATATAAGATAACGCAAACAACCCTTCGCGTAGTGCATAGGTTAGCTGTGGACCCACTTTTAATATGGCAAAGTGATCTTGCACCAACTCGTGATAGCAATGATCTGGCTGATAGTCGGTAGAGTGAGCTTCATAAACAAGATTATCGACAGTGGTGATAAACTCTTTCAGTTTTTGCGCTTCATTACGTTGGTAATCAAAAACTTGATGGTTATCAAACTCCACTCCCGGCTGCACAACAACAGCAATAACGCGTGACCACACATCGCTTATGTTTAAGTTAGCAAATGCAGCCTGATGTAATTCGATTGTTTGCTGCACTCCCTCAACATGCGATACCTCAATAATTTCATGCTCTTGTGTTGCGCCACCCGGAGGAGGGACCTCAGTGCCCACTACATACAGAATATCGTTATCTTTTGCTGATGACTCAACGGCTTGGCACATCAACGCGGCACGCTTGGCAATTTCGGCATCAGCTAAACGCTCTCCATCGTCAGCGCATGGCATACTGGCATCTAAATGAATTTTCTTAAAACCCGCACTTGCATAGGCTTTTACTAGTTCAACAGCTTTAACCATCGCAACGTCTGCAGGCTCATTTACCCAACACACTGGGCCTAAATGATCACCACCTAAAATAATGCGCTGGGTATCTAACCCTACTTTTTCCGCTATTGCATGAACAAACTCAACGAAGTCATGGGGCTTCATTCCTGTGTAACCACCAAACTGATTAACTTGATTCGCTGTAGCTTCAATTAAAATTTCGGTGTCATCATTTAGAGCTTGCAACATTGCTGCTTCGATAACGAGCGGGTGTGCACAACACACAGAATAAATGCCCTGCGCTTGCCCTACTCGATTGTTATTTATAATCGTTTTTAATGCATTCATGGTTTCCTCCAAGCAGCTTACGCCTATGGTTAGATACGTGATTTGAAATTACACTAGCACAGCGCGAAACACTCCGCAATAAAACGAAAGGCAATGAAAGATAAAAGATAAGTTAAAAACACACTAATAACGGTATTTTATAAGAATAAAAATGATAAACCCCAAAACTACGAAAGAATTTGAAAGCATTTAATTGTAATTGACTTTGAGTTGCGATATAACAGAAACAACTGAAACACACTATTAAAATAATCTCAGTGATTTAGGTATCGTTATGACAATAGATAGACGTAGTTTTTTAAAATCTGCCGCAGCCATTACCGCCGCGACAGTCGTGACTGGCTGTGCGAAAAGCCAACAAGGTGATAATCAAAGCACACCACTTGCCGCACAAGGTAAAAGCGTTATGGGCTTAGCTGTGCCAGCAATGGATGTGGTACGTGTTGGCTTTATTGGGGTTGGTCAACGTGGTAGCGGCCATGTAAAACACCTTTGCCATATTGAGGGTGTTGAAATTAAAGCTATTTGCGATACAGATCAGCTAATGCTTGATAAGTCTGTTAACTATGTTGTTGAAAAAGGCTTACCTAAACCAACTGCTTATACGGGTTCTGATAAAGCCTATTTAGACATGCTTGCTCGCGATGACATCGACATTGTGATCATTTCAACGCCTTGGAAATGGCACACACCAATGAGTGTCGAGACCATGGAAAGTGGTAAACATGCCTTTGTTGAAGTACCCGCAGCAACCACGATGGAAGAGTGTTGGCAACTAGTAAATACCGCAGAGCGCACGCAAAAGAACTGCATGATGATGGAAAACGTTAACTACGGTCGTGACGAGTTAATGGTTTTAAACATGGTTCGTAAAGGCGTATTTGGTGAGTTACTACACGGTGAAGCCGCTTATATTCATGACCTGCGTTGGCAAATGAAAGAAATTGACCGCAGTACTGGCTCGTGGCGTACTTATTGGCATACAAAAGTAAACGGTAACTTATACCCAACCCATGGTTTAGGCCCTGTATCTCAGTATATGAATATCAACCGAGGGGATCGCTTTGACTTTGTTACATCAGTCAGTTCACCAGCACTTGGACGCGCCGCCTATGCAGAGCGTGAATTCCCTGCAGGCCACGAACGTCGTTCACTTAAATTTACTGCTGGCGACATGAACACCAGCATCATTAAAACAGTGAAAGGTCGTAGCATCATGGTTCAGCACGACACCACAAGCCCACGTCCGTACAGCCGCCATAACCTAATTCAAGGTACTAATGGCACATTTGCCGGTTTCCCCAATCGTATTGCCCTTGAAGATGTGCCACCAGCGATTGCAAAAATTTATCAACAGCAATATGAAGCTGAGCTCGCAGCGTGGGAAAAAGCGGGTTCGCAAGGTCGTAAGCCACATTTACAAAACTTCCATAGCTGGGATCAAGATATGGAAAAATGGCGTGCTGAATTTGATCATCCACTGTGGAAACGCATGGGTGAAGAAGCGGTTCGTAACGGCGGCCACGGCGGTATGGACTTCATTATGCTTTGGCGCATGATCTACTGCTTACGCAATAATGAGCCACTCGATCAAGATGTATACGATGCCGCAGCATGGTCATCAATCTTCCCGCAAAGTATGGCATCGGTAGCAGATAGAAGTAACAGCAAAACAATTCCAGACTTTACCCGTGGCGCTTGGCAAACAGGCAAGCCTTTGGGGATTGTGTCTTAATACACCTTTCCTAAAATATAAAGCCCGCAGCGTATGCTGCGAGCTTTCTTAACCAAGATAATTATTCGTTAATTTGCGACGCAATATCAGCATAGTTTGCTTGAAACTCAGCTTGGCGAGTTTGCGCTGCATCAAATGCATTGAAAGTGACTTGTTGCCATCCACCTGAGTTTGGTTTTGCTTTATTTGCTTGATCTATCAGCACATTTTCTTGACGTGTTTTAAAACTTGCTGAACCAAAATCGCTGTCCTCAAGTGTTTCACGGTAAGCTCTATTTGCCCAATAGCGATCCCAACTGTCGCTATAAAATGTATCAGTACCACGGTAATGACTAATAATCACTGGCGTATAGAACACCCCCCAGTTACCTAAGAATTCGACTATGTCTTTGTCTTGCTGATTTGCATAGCGAAATGCATGAGTACCAATACCATCTTTATGGTAAACAACCATAGGATGACCGTTTTGCTGGAGCACTTCATTAAACGCTCGCGTATCATAATTACCATGGGCACTGGTGCTTACGTGACTAATATACTCATTACCACTTTCTTTCACAGTCCAAACGATCACCGTTTCAACGTCATGACGATGTCCACCCGCAAATGACCAGTGAACTGATTGATCCTTTTCAAAATAGAGCTCATAAAAGTGTGCACAATACTGGTCTTGGTTATCTGTTTGATGGCATAACTGACGATGCACAGTGTTAGCAAATAACTCCCACCCTGTATCTCGACATCCTCCCCAAGGCGTTTTCCATGCCGCATCTTCGCCTTTGTTTTGCGCCAAATTATTATTTCTATCAAAAGGTGTGGCTGGATAACAGCCGTCCGAGTCAAAATCAAATACCGGTGCAAAATTACGTACTGCTGCTTGATTATACCAAGTCACAGCTTCATCTAAACGAGGCAATTCTTGTCCAAAAGCAGTATTCGTTATTAAAAGGCTTGCCGTTGTTAATGCCATTAATTTATCCATATTATGTTCCTTATTCTCTGTTGATGAGTGACACTTGAGTGCCACTATTTAGACGAAACATTTCCCATTTAGTGGACAAGAAATCCAATGAAAGTTTTCTTACAGAGTTAATGAAAGGCTAAGTACAAAACGGCGACCAAATTGCTCAACCTTCATAAGAGATGAAGCATCGTTTGTTTGCACCTCTCGAACAAGATTTTTGTCTGTGGCATTAAAAATATCAAAACGCAATGCTACCGCATCAGAGAAAAACCAGCTGTAGCTGAGATCAACACTGGTAAAATCATCAATATATACATCAGCATTATTCGATAAGTCTCGTTGCTCTAAAAACTCGCTTCGATAATTAACATTAACAGCACTTTGCCATCTCTTAGCATTAATCACGAAACGCAGATTTGCTGTTAGTTCAGAGACCCCTTCAATCTCAGGGTTGTAAATTTGCTTAGCCGTTAATTTAGCGTCCAGCAACTGACTTACACTCGTTATCATACGACTTTGTAAAAAAGAGTTTGATAGCACAGGCAGACTCAAATCAGCACTTAATTGCAGCCCATTTATTGTTGCTTGCCCATCATTGGTTGCCTGTAAAGCTGGGTACTGTTGCTGTTGATAAGTAACGGTTTTGATTTGTTCAACGATAAAATTATCGAGTTGATGATTAAATGCCATGAGTTGCATGTTATTCTCTTTAGCTAACCAATTAAGCGAAAAACTTGTGGTGTTAGCAACGACAGGCTCTAAAGTTGGGTTTCCTAATTCGGCATAAGGTAGCCCACCTGAATTAACATGAAGCTTTGGGTTTAATTCTGAATAATTAGGCCGATTCAATGAACGGCTATAACCTAATCGACCAAGCCAATGCTCAGACAATTGCCATCTAACATTGAATGAAGGTAACCACATAGAGAATTTAACTTGCTCATAAAGCTCTTCTAATTGGTTATTCTCATTAAGCTGATACCCTAATGTTTCACTTCTTGTATCACTATACCTAAGTCCAAAAGCAGCCGTTAAGCCTTCTAGATCTGATATCTGCCATAGACTATGGATATAGCTTTCATAGGCAGTAAATTTAGTTTCATAACTATTTAAATAATCATTAGCTTGTCGCTCAGCAAATGGCAATTCAATATCATAAAGCTGCAAAAGATCACGTTTTGGGATCAACCAAGCTTGCATTGGCTGAGATAGAAAATCAGCTTTAAATGGCTTATTCAAAGGCTCCAACCAACGGCCATCAAGATCAGGTAAAGCAGCTAATTGTGCCTTAGATAAATTAATATCTTGGCGTAGGTATTGATGAGACTGTGCTGACTTTACGGCGCCAAACTGTACACTCGACAACCCCCAACTAGATGAAACTTGCCACGTGCTATCCACTCCCCATTCTGTTACTTCATCATTCACCTCTATCATGCGGCGACTTAACTGCGATAACTGCGAGTAACTATCAACAAGTGATAAATTTGCAGCAAACTCATATTCGGTCAGTTCATGTCCCAAAATAGAGACATTCGCTGGTACAGGCTTTAAATCCACATGAGTTCGCGTAATGGGTGCTTTGGTTGCACTAAGTGATTCACTATGGCTATAAAACGGGCTTATTCGCCAACTTATTTCATCCTCTGAATACCATGTGGGCATAACTTGTAATGTCTGATTGTGGTAATAAAGCCCCGACTCTTCTCGTGAGGATTTACTTTGTGCAGCATCAAACTGCACATTTTGAACACTATTGTTTTTTTCATCTAAAGTAGCTTTAGCCTGTTTACTTAACGGGTTAATCGACAAGCGATGTTCATCGTAAGTAAAATCTGTATCTGAACGAAGCCATAGCATATCTAACTCAAACTGCGGGTGTGGTTGCCATGCTATATTTGCATAATAACTCGTTCGTGTTCTATCTTCATTTTCGATGGTCAGTGCTAGCGTGTCAGTGGGTACTAAGCTATTACTCTCTACCCCCTGCCAATAATAAGCTGCGGGGGCTCCCTCATTATTCCCCCAGTGCCACGTTTCAAATTGAAATTGCCTTTGTAATCGGTTCTCGTAATTAAATTTAACAACAGCAGCTAACTCCTCATCAGCTGAAATAGTATTCGCTGTTAAGCCAAAGCTTGGTTGGAAATTACGCTCTCCCGCAAGTGCAGCACTGGTCAAGGTTGCTTTAAAATGATCATTATCAAATGAGAACGGATCATCACTCATTAAGTTAACTGTTGCTCCTGCCGCTCCGCTGGGTAATCTCGCATCGGCCAGTTTATACACTGCAATATTGGAAAATAGCTCAGCACTGAAAGTATCAAAACGATATTGCTGACCATATTGATTAGAGTTACGAACGTTTTCGGTATTCGCTAACCGGTGACCATTCAATAACGTTGATTGATACTCTGGTCCAAGTCCCATTGCATTGATATTAAGTGCTTCGCCGCGATCTCGGGAAATACTCATACCTGGAATTGCTTGCAGTGCTTCGGCTAAATTTTCTGCGGGTAATAGCGACAGCATTGCGCCATTAGCAAAATCAGCTTCACCTATGTAATTTTGCTTTTGCTGTTGCGCATAGTCTGCACTTTGTTGGTAGTTTAGGTCATAAAGACGCGTATAGGCTTGGTTATGTTTATCGCCAGTCACTGTTACTTCTTCCATTACAAACTGTGACTGGGTTTTACTTTGTATTTGAGCTGGCTTTGAAACCACAATTCCCGATGGGGTTTGTTGCCAAATAAAGCCATTATTTAATAATAGTGTATCTAAGAGAGTCTCAATGCTGTTAGCTTCAGGAACTTCAGCTGACGGCAAAACCACGTCACTCACTAACTTATCTGGGTAAATGATTGCAACTTGGTACTGCTCAGCCAGTGCATTAAGTGCTGTTTTTAGGGTGCTTTGTGCAGCATATAGCTGCTTGGCATACACACCAAACAGCATCAAAGCAAAGCAGAAAATACGCCCCATTAACTTGCATCCTCATTACTAGAGGAAAACATTGTGTCTATTTTCGATGAAAGGTTTATGACAAAATCATGTCAGTTTTCAGCCTTTTTACTTAACTCAATACTATCAGGATACTGCTTGACATCGAGTGTATTTAGCTGAGCAATTAGCTTTGCAGACCCAAGTATATCGTTAACCGCAAAACGCCCACTCACTTGTATGTCAGTCGGTACACTCTTTAATACTATCGGTTTGTCGCTATAACGATTTAACTGAAATAAAGCATCATTGATAGACACGTTATCTAAGTCCAACCAGCCTTGCTGCCAATCAGGTTGTAAAGCATTAAATTGCGATACTTGTATTACAGAATCGCTCACTCGGGCACGCTGCCCTTTCACTAATTCAACGTGCTGCGTTCCATCTAAACTGGTTACTGAAACTTTGCCATGAAAAACCTCGACTAAGGTTTCACGCAATGTTTTATCGACATTAAAAGCCGTACCAAGCACTTCAATCGTGGCATTGCCTGCATCTATAGTGAATGGGCGCGATTCATCACGGTGCACAGAAAAGTATGCTTCGCCTTTACTTAAGATTGCTTTTCGAGTTCGCCTATTTTCAGTAAATTCAAGTTGAGCATGTACATTCATTGCAACCTGTGTGCCGTCAGACAAGCTGACTTGCTGTGCTTTATCACTACTAAATTGCTGCACAGCTACAAGATTAGAGGCTGGTATCGAGCGCTGTTCATTTAGTGGCATTAAAGTCCACATGAAAATAGCAAAGCACGCTGCTACAGCACCGCTGCCCCAAGAGTATTGCATTAAACGACGCCGCTTTTTAGCTTGCTCAAGTTGTCCATTCTGTTGCGTATCCACCAGCTCAAGTGCGGCTAATAATGCAGGGTCATTCCAAATCGCTTTTTCTAATGCATTATCCGATTCGTAATCATGTTGGTGTGAAGAGTTCATCGTTATCTCAATTACTCGTAATACTAATGTGACGGATTAATCGCCCTAACGGGGACACTCATGCACTAAAAAATACCCAGTCATAGCGTTTTTTAGCATATCCATTGCCCGCGAAATATGTTTCTTAACCGCTTCTTCGGAGATCCCCAAACTGCTTGCAATCTCAGAACGAGTTTGACCTTTAATCCGACGCCGAATAAACACGTCTCTACGCAGTGCTGGCATTTGTGACAAAATGCGCTGATATAGTGCAATACGCTGCTCATACTCAAGCGCGGACTCAAGCGATAGCGCCTCACAATGCGGCTCATGCTCTAAGCTTTCTGGTATTCTCTTTTGCTCACGATGATGATCAATAACCAAGTGCTGGGCCATTCGATAACCATATGCCAGTGGATTATCTATCGGATCTAAATGCTCAGAGTTAAGTGCTTTTAGCAGTAACTTTTGAAATAAATCGTCCGCATCCGCACGCTCTGCTACGGCCTTGCAAAAAAAACCTTTAAGCGCGTCTTGATTGGCTATAAAGCACTGCAATAAGGTTCTGCTATGCGCTGTAACTGTATTATTCAAACCGTTAGTCATTGAAGGTAAAGACATAATTTAGTGGTGAAGGCTAGCTTATTTATCTAGGTATGACGCAAATGCTAGCCTAAAGGGGACAACAGTTTGATGATCATTTGGTTACAGTTTTAAGTAATTATCGACTTAAAAATGTCACGAAAGCTTCACGAAAAAAGGCGTCCCCTTCTTTGTTATTGCAGCGTCTTTACAGGCGAATTTAAACCAAATATTGCATTTAACAGGAATTAACTCACATGACGTACCGTGCATTTTCATTATCACCTTTAGCACTTGCTGTTGGCTCATTATTAATCACTCCCGCTTACGCAGAAGAAAACCAAGAACCGATTGAAGAAATTGTTGTCACTGGCAGCTACATAAAAAGTTTAGAAAAAGCGATTGATTTAAAACGCACAAATATTGGCTTCTCAGATTCAATAGTGGCATCTGATATTGCGGACTTCCCAGAGCAAAATTTAGCGGAAGCTTTACAGCGTATGCCAGGTGTTACTATTGAACGTAATAAAGGGCTAGGTCAAAAAGTCAATGTACGAAGCTTACCGTCTGAGTTTACATTTGTTTCTATTAATAATCTTGCCACAGCCTCTGGCAGTGGTGGCCGTGATGTTGAATTTGATATGTTCGCTTCAGAGATAATTCAAAGTGTCACTGTAAAAAAATCACCAACAGCAGCAGACGAAGAAGGTGGCATTGCCGGTTCTGTAGCTATTACCACTGCGCGCCCATTTGATTATGATGGACGCCAAATTGTGGCATCTGTTGAAGGCGCTTATAATGATATTTCAGAGCAAAGCGACCCCAAATTTTCATTCTTAGCGAGTAACACTTTTGGCGACTGGGGTGCACTTGCCTCGTTTGCATATTCTGAGCGCACCAACCGAACTGACAGTAATTCAGGAATCAACTTTCGTCCGTTGTCTCGTTGGCTAGAAAAATCGGGATCATCACAATGGCAATCTGACCAAGCGGCTGATGTTTTAGAGCGTGATACAGGCATCACTATAAATGATCGCTTTGATAAAGATGAAACAAGCCGCGTTGTTTTTCTTGATAAAGTAGGAGACCGCGCTTACTTAACAGAACAAGAAAAATGGGGAGCCACTTTATCATTACAATATAAACCTAGCAGCGAATTTAGCCTCACGTTTGATGCATTACTTGGTAACTTTGATAACCATGAAGATGAATATGATGCAGCAGCTTATTCCGCTTCTAGCATCAGCTCATTAGAAAAAATAAACAGTTACGATAATACAACTTTAGCTAATTATGGCATCACCGTACTTACTGATGTTAATTATGCAGCAACTCAACATGAATTTTTGAGTAAAGAAAATAGCAGCGATACAGATTACCAACAATTCAGCTTAACCCTTGATTGGATGCTAGGCGATTGGGAAGTGTACGGGGTCGTTGGTTATAGTGGTGCAGATAAACTGGCAGAAACTACCAACCTAAAGCACACAGCCTACCGTCCAACTCGTAGCCGATACACATCAACTGGTGGCGAAACGATTGCCAGTGATAATCCAGATACATTTGACATGTATAATTCACCACAAGCTTATACGTTTGATTATTATGAGGTGAATCTAGAAGATATCTCAGACGACAAATATGCGGCTCAGCTCGATTTTAGTCGTCATTTTCAACTAGACTTCTTCCCTGCATTATCAAAAGTACAATTTGGTGCTCGCTATACGGATAAGTCAAAGCAACGTAATTATGGTAGCAACCGTATAACAGGACCTTCTGCGGGCGACTCTTCATGGGTAGGCACCCGTACTCTAGCTGATAGCGAGCTAACCGCTATATCAGATTTAGTATCGGGCGGTGAGTATTTATCTGATGTTTCTTCAAAACAAGATTGGAGTCAAATTTCAAATAACTACGCGCGTAATGAGTTACGTTACGATGGCTTTGGTGTCGACTACGCACCTGATCAATTCTACGAAGTAACTGAAAAAACCACCGCTATTTACGCTATGGCTGATTTTGTATTTGATATTGGCACATTACCAGCTACTTTAAACGCGGGTGTCCGTTATATCGATACCGATGTTAATTCTTCTGGGTATCACCAAGTACAAAGTGATGACGGTAGTACTGGCTATACACCAGCACCTATTTCAAAAGAAGGTAACTACAAAGAGACCCTACCAAGCATTAACTTTAGTTTAGAGCTTACAGACAACCTATTATTCCGCGCAGCTGCATCAGAAACATTTATTCGCCCAGCATTAACCGATATTGCCTACAAACGTACAGTTAGCTTAAGTGAATTTAAATATCGTGACGGTAACCCTGATCTTAAACCTACTTACGCAGACCAATGGGAAACCGGTCTAGAGTGGTACTTAGAAGAAGGTGGTTTACTTGCAGTGTCTTACTTCGAAAAAGAAATTGAAGGTGTAGTACGTGAATCCCTAACAGGTGTTGTAAATGACGTAACTAAATATAACGACAATGGCACTGTCGATGGTGTGTATGATTTTGACGTTTATCAAAAAGTAAATGCGGATGGTTCGTACGATGTGAGTGGTATCGAGTTTATTGCACAAATTCCATTTGCTCGCTTTCACCCTATGTTACAAGGATTTGGTGTTAATGCTAACTACACGACGCTTGATAACTCACTCACTGGCGCGTCTGATTTAGCGATACCAACACCACCAGAAGGCTTAGCTGACGAAACCTATAACCTTACCTTTTATTTTGAGAATGACAGCTTTGATGCACGTATTTCTTACAACTACAAAGATAAATATGTTGAATACATAGAACGCGATATGTATCCAGTTTACCGCGATGCTTACGGTCAAACAGATGTTTCATTTGGCTATAAAATAAACGACACATTTAAAGTTACCCTTGAGGGCATCAATATTACAGATGAAGAAACAACAGGCTACACAATAGCCCCCGTTTTCCCAACTATGTATGAGTTCTCGGGTCGTCGCTTCTCATTAGGCTTACGCGGCAGTTTCTAAGCGGATCATCGGGGCGGTGCGCCCCGATTTTTTCAGTAAGGCTATACTAATGCGATTATTTGCACTACTTTCACTGCTTTTTGCGACGCTTCAACTCTATGCCAAAGAGCTAAACACGCAAATTGCTTTTATACCAGATATACATTTTCACGATATTTACGCTGACTTTAGCCAAGCTGGCTTCGCTGGCATTAAGCTCGATAACCAATCGAAGCCTGTTTTTATTCGCAGCATGAAATCTCAGCTTCACTCAACTCGATTATTTAATGAAAACTACTTTGCTCTGATAGCAGCGCTAGATGATATTGCCGCACGCGGCGTGAAATTAGTGGCATTACCAGGGGATTTTACCGACGATGGACAACCTGTTCACCTAAAGGGATTAAAAACTCTTTTAAGTGATTACAGCAAACGCTATGGAATGCGCTTTTTTGCTATTCCAGGCAATCATGATCCTGTTAAGCCAATAAGAAGTGCTGCTGGTAAATCAGACTTTTTAGATAAGCAAGGCCGTGAGGTGGCAATTTTTAGTAACGACCACGCTATGTGTAAAGCCCCTCATACTGATTTCTTGTTTTGCGATGATGCTATTAGCCACGGTGGCTATCAAGAAATCATGGACGCGATGTCTGAATTTGGTTTAAAGCCACAGAGCCAAGACTTGCTATGGCAAACACCTTTTTTAAATAATCACGCTTCTTTATCCGAGCGGCAGTACCAACAGTGCACTAATGATAATAAGCACTGTGTAATGCTCCCTGATACGAGTTACCTTGTTGAACCTGTTGCAGGATTATGGCTTTTAGCTATCGACGCCAATGTTTATTTACCTGAGTTTAAGAATAACCAACTTACTTTCAAGGGATCAGGCAATGCAGGATACAACAAGGTCTTAACGGAAAAGCCGTACTTATTAAGTTGGATAAAACAGCTTGTTACCGCAGCAAAAGAACAGCACAAAACACTGATTGCATTTAGTCACTTTCCAATGGGAGAGTTTTACGATCAGCAAAGTGAATCAATCAAAGACTTGTTCGGCGACAACGCTTTTCAACTAACTCGAAAACCCACAAATCAGACGCAAAGTGCGTTAGCTGAAACTGGGCTACGTTTGCATATTGGCGGCCATATGCATATGAATGACACCAATATAATTCGAGCAAGAAAAAACACGCTTTATAATATTCAAGCTCCATCCATAAGCGCTTATCGCCCTGCTTACAAGCTTGTCAATATTACAGGGAGAGAAGCGAAAGTAGATACGGTTTTACTTGATTCTATTGCTAACTTTGATACGTTATTTCCAGCTTATGAAAAGGAATACAGTTACTTAGCTGAACATAATCCAGATGAGAAATGGCTTGCGGATATTCTAGGCAGCGAAAACTATCAGCAATTTACTTTGCAACACCTAGCCGGACTCGCAAAATGGCGATTTATACCTAAAGAGTGGCCTGACAGTTTTAAAACCCAGCTACTCTCATATAGCTTCCAGGAGCTATTAACACTTTACGATAGCCCTACACCCCCTCCAATAACGCAAGCTTCAGATGCTTTGTTGAGTAAAGTCACTTTATTTGATTTTATTCGTGACTTTTACCTACTACGGAATGCAGGTTCATTAGCATTTGAAGATATTTCAAAAGAACACTTCAAAACTTATAAGCTGATAACACAGCAGTTAAATGCTATGGGGCAATGCTTACCAAGGCAAATGAGTAAAATAGCGCAAACAGTTGATGTTTGTACTCTACAAGTGGGCCTTAGCAAAGCGCTTACTATTTTTGAAAAACTAGCAGCAGGTGAAAATGACCGCTGCTTGGTCATTGATCTGAATCTAAAAACTAATAAGCCAGCAAAAAGCTGTGATTCCATAAATAAAAGCGGCACCTAAGTCGATGCCGTTTTTATTATTTTTTGCGATTACTGAGCATGTGCTGCAGCACGGAAAATTGTGTTAGTTAGCAGTACATTCATACCTTCAAGGTAAGCACGGTAGGTTGGTGATTGTGTAAAGCCAATCACCATGCCTTTACCTTGCGGTTGATGAACTAATAATGGCTTATACGCAAGCTGTGCTTTATTTTGCTGCCACAGATAACCACTCGCCAAAACATCGTCTTTCCCTGTAAACCACGCTAGGTTTTTACCTGAGTTCAGTTTTATTGGTGTGTAAATATCGTTACCGTAAGCCACCGCAACGAGAGCTTTATTAACACCTGCAGTTAACCAATGCTCTTGGTCTACTTCAACATTAGCAAGTACACCGGCTACATAGTCTGGTGATGTGTGAGGCTCGATGCTTGCTGCTTTTAAATCATCACGAGATGTGAACAGCTGCCCTGCCACTTTACTGCTTTTATCATCGCTGCTGTCGGCTTTATCTTCACGGTAAGCTTGCTCACGCTTAACCTCTAATAAGCCGTAATCAGCATTACTAGTAAAGCGGTTTGCATTACCAAGGGCAATCAACACGCCGCCTGCTTCAACCCAGCTTTTTAAATTAGCCGCACCTGATTTACCGAGCACTTGCTCGTAATCGCCTTCCGGTAAAATAAGCACTTGGTAATCACTTAAATCAGCCCATGCAAGCATTGGCGTACGAATCGCCGTAACGGGGTAACCTAGCTGCCTTTCGATAACAAAACGGGTGTTACCGGCACTTAGCTCACTGATGGGTGCATCCCATGCCATCGCCACTTTTGGCGCCACCATGGGCACTGTTTTGTTACTACCAAAGCTTGGACCTTCAATCACCCAGCTAGAATTGACACCATCAACAATTGCCCCTGTTTGCTCCGCGATTTTGCTAATTTTAGCAACTAGTTCTTTGTCGTTTAAACGCTTTTCGATTACTAAACTACCCGCTGGGTACTTAGTTTTATCGCCTAATATAAATGCTTGGTCAGCACTTTTCAGTTTAATGCCGGCTTGCAATGCTGCTGTTAAAAAGCGTGCTGCAGCAGTATCGCCCCAGGCAACGATATAAGCCACAGAGGCTTCGGGGTTATTTACTTTGCCAAGTAGTGTGTCGTCGGCCTGAACCGCTTTGCTTTCTGCGCTAACAGTGCGATCACAACTATCGCTATCAACATTAAACATCATCGGCAGTGACCAACCTGTGACATCGTATATTTCATCGTCAAGGTTACGAGCACGGCGTCTTTCTTGCTCTTTTACGAATGCCTCAGCCATATCAACTTGGTCTGTAAACGTGGTGCGCACAAATATACCACGCGGCTGTGCGGTATCAATAAAATAGCTACCCGCTTTATACTTAACGCCACATACTTTGAAGTCTTCAATTGCTTGTTTAACTTCAACACCATGTTCAGCCATTAACGTTGCTAGTCTGTGAGCGCCTTCACGGTTACTTTGTTTAGGTAAAATATAAACACGCTCTTTGCTATCTTTACCCGAATCAATCGCATCAACTTGATATTGATAAAAATCGCTCAGTAATTTTTCACGTTGATTGGCAGCCCCTTCGGCGGTTGAAATTGACGCTACAAACTGACGTTTTACGGTATTAAAATAACTGAGTAGTTCACCGGTGTTTTTCTCAAACACATGACCACGAGCTGAGCCTACTTCATATGTTGATGCAGACGCCCCATAAAATACTGGCCAGCTATCGCCGTAGCCTGGGTAAAAGGCATCAAAAATTTCACGGGTAAAATAATCAAAACCAAACTCATCAAAATACTTTGCATGATTTTGGCCAATCGCATCCATGTTGGCGATTTGTGTTTTTGTCATATGTGGGTTAAATGGCTGAGCAGCTGGTGCAAAGTAGTAAGATTGATCGCCGCCCATTTCATGAATATCAACCACCACTTGTGGTTTATATTTATTGATTGCTGCCACTCTTCCCTTTGTTTCAGGCTGAGTAAGTGCCAACCAATCACGGTTCATATCAAACAAATAATGGTTTGTTCGCCCTCTTGGCCACGGCTCATTATGCTCTGCACTTAAGCGATCGGCACTATGCTCAAGACCGACAGTTGCATAGTAACGAGTAACAAATCGCTCACGACCATCTGGGTTTTGTAATGGGTCGATAAAGACCACTGTATTGTCTAAAATTTTGCTGTTAACAGCATCATTAGGAGCTGCTAATAAATGATACGCTGTAAATAATGCGGCATCGGTTGAGCTAATTTCATTCCCATGTACCGCATACTGAAGCCACACTGATGTCGGTAAGTTTTTAATGAGCGACTTAGCTTCTTTTTCAGAAGTAATTCGCGGATCAGCCAAGGCTTGTGTGTTATTCGAAAGGGTTTCTAATGAACTAATATGCTCAGCGGTGCCAACCACCGCATAAACCAGTTCACGCCCTTCCCAGCTATTTGCGTACTTAAACACTTTAATACGATTAGGTGCCGCCTTTTCAAGGGCACTGAGGTAACGGCGCATATCGTTGTAATTAGTAATACGCTCACCTACATCATAACCAAGAACCTGCTTAAACGTAGGTATATCAGTATTGTAAACAGTACCAGGCCACATCACTTCGGTATTGTTAATACTTGCAGTGGCACTAAAGCTGACAGACATTGCCATCATGCACATTGAAACTGCTTTGATTGCTCCCTTTGCTAACATATGAATTCCACCCATTAAAAAAACGTAAATAAACTAGTTACCAACATATAAAACTATTGAAAATAAGGGAATTAAAAGCGTTAGAAAGGCCTAAATTAGGGTTAACTGGAAATAACACCCCTTGTCAGCGAGAGTCATAAGTGCAAGGGGCATTAGGTGTGATTTGATTTTATGCTTTGGTCTTCAAGAAATCATACAGCTCATCTTTCAGCGCCGCTCTTTGATGTTTCTTGTCATGCATTTCACTGTCATCGATCGGAGAACTATTGAGCTCAAGTTCTCTAATTTCTTTATCCATATCATCATATCGCTGCATGGTATTTTTAAAGTGCGCATCACTTTTAGCAAGGGTGTGGATTAATTCATTAAACTCTGGGAATTCATTCAATAACGAGTGTTTTTCGCCTAGCATGGGCAACTCCTTTGACTAGAATTAGATTTCAAATTCACTGTAACATTGTGCAAAATAGAGTCAACGTCGCAACCTTGTTCGAGATCAATAATAGTGGCGATTAGGGAATGATAGTACCTGGTTAAAAATTGCTTGTGATTTAGAAAGCTAAAAACCTCGACATATACCGAGGCTCTTGTGTTAGTTAATGAGTCAGCAAGTGGCATTAAAAAAGCAAAAAGCCAGTAGCATTCACTACGGGCTTTAATCTAATTTGGAGAGTCAGCCAATAAGCCGCTGTTTTGTATGCGCGGAGTGGATTTTCTCCCCCCAAAAAAACAAAAAGCCCCGCATCGCTGCGGGGCTTTAATCTAATTTGGTGAGTCAGCCAATAAGCCGGGTTCTGTCGTGGATAATCATTCGTCTAGGCCATAAATTGCTCTATGGCTCAAGCAACCTACCCGGTTCTCACGTGGGCCACGCGTTCATTATTTAAAATGATAGAACCCTATTTGGTCTTGCTCCGGGTGGAGTTTACCTTGCAACCAACTGTTACCAGTGGTCCGGTGCGCTCTTACCGCACCCTTTCACCCTTACCAACCGAAGTTGGCGGTCTCCTCTCTGCTGCACTTGTCGTAGGCTCGCGCCCCCCAGCCGTTAGCTGGCACCCTGCCCTGTGGAGCCCGGACTTTCCTCCCCCTGCGCATTTTCGTTGCAGGCAGCGATTATCTCGGCTGACTCGGCGCGCAGTATACCTGAGCACGCACGTCTATGCAGTAAAGAATTAGTCTTTTTCGTCAATAATTGCTTTATAAAGTGCGTTTTTCTTCAAACCAAAATACTCAGCTACAACACCACAAGCTTTTTTCAGTGGCATTTCGGCTTCGAGTAAACCAAGCATACGGCGCGCATCTTCTGGAATATCATCACTTTGCTTTACCTTACCTGGGAGCATAAGCACAATTTCGCCGCGCTGCTTAGTTGGATCATCGGTTAAAAACTGCTTTAGCTCAGCAACGCTGCCATTAAAGAAGGTTTCAAAGGTTTTTGTTAGCTCTTTCGCAAACACCACAGGCTGCTCTGAGCCGAGCGCCTCTTCTAAATCATCAAGGCTTGCCATAATGCGGTGAGTGCTTTCATACATGATGCTGGTTATACCTGAGTTTACCGCTTCAATAAAAAAAGTTTGTCTGGCTTTACTTTTTGCTGGCGTAAAACCAATAAACTGAAAACGGTCAGTTGGTAAGCCTGAGCAGCATACCGCAGTGATCGCAGCACAGGCACCAGGCACAGGCGTTACATGTGCGCCTTGTTCACGACATAAATTAACAACCGCATAACCTGGGTCACTAATTAATGGTGTGCCGGCATCTGATACCAAGGCAATGTTCATTCCCTGCTCAAGCCAGTCAACTATTTGCTGCGCTTTTTGTTTTTCGTTGTGATCATGTAAAGCAAAGGTTTTTGCTTTGATATTAAAGTGACTTAACAACTTCCCCGTATGGCGAGTATCTTCAGCGGCTATTAAGTCAACCTCAGATAGGGTTTGAATGGCACGCTGGCTAATGTCATCAAAGTTACCAATAGGCGTGGCAACAATGTAAAGAGTGCCGATTTTATCTGAATTGTCCTCATTTAACATTGAGGTCTCCTGCGTCAGTCAGTAATATAAGCAAATCGCGTTAACGTATTGGGAAATCATTGTGCGACTTAAACTTGTTAGTCTATTAATTGTATTGTCAGGGTTATCGGCTTGTAGCACAACCGAAAAACCATCAAATAGTACAGAAAATCCATCGAGCCAATCGAGTAGTGCTCTGTCACAATTAACCGACGCACAATCTATGTATCAAACGGCACTTAATCGCCAAGGTGCTGATAAAATCCAACTACTTTATACAGCCCGAGATGCAGCTATTAGTGAAGAGCGTTGGTCTCTTTTAGAGAATATCTGTTTAGAGCTTGAAGCAACTCCCAGCGTAGACCAAATTCAAAACAAGCTTTACATTGCGTTAGCACAAGAGCAGCAAGGTAAAAGCGATCTTGCACTTGAGCAACTACGAGTACTTGAGCCTGAGCTGAATCTGCCTGAACATAAGGCTTGGCATCAGTATTTAACGGGTCGAGTTTACGCATCACAAGGTTTGCCAAAACAAGCCATGCCCTATTATTTTGCGGCTTCAACAATTAGTAATGATAACAACTTTAGCGTTGCAAATTTAAATCAGGATTTATGGCATAGCCTTACTCAGCTTTCATCGTATGCACTAGAGCGCTTTAACCGCGGTTCTGTTGTGCAACAAGGTTGGGTTAATTTAGCGCTTTATCATCAAGTATACTTAGGCGCGCCTGTCGAGCTGCATCAAGCAATGAATAATTGGATGAGACGCTACCCAGGGCACCCTGCTGCTGAGGTGCTGCCAAAAAAAGTGACCGAACTAATTGAAGTCGAGCCACTAACGGTTAATCGCCTTGCTGTACTCATTCCACAGTCAGGTGCGAATGAACGTTTAGGCGATGCACTCAAAGCAGGTGTACTCGCTGCACTTGATAACAATCCGCTAGAAGAAACCTTATTTATAGACGAATCGCTGTCAGCGGCAGAAATTGCCCTAAAACTCAGTGAATTTAAAGCCGATTTTGTTATTGGCCCTTTACTCAAAAGCAATATTGAAAAATTAAACACGGCGCAAACACTTATTGATTACCCTGTTATGCACCTAAATACGTTTGATGGTGAACGAGTTTCTCAACAGCACTTTTTCTTTGCTTTAAACCCTGAGCATGAAGTGCAACAAGCACTTGAGCGCTTTTTAACAGCGGGTTACCAAAAGCCAATGCTGCTGGCACCAAATAATAGTAATGGCCAACGCTTAGTTGAATACTTCAATACGCAGTGGCAACGCTATAGTGAGGTTAAACCACAAGTTGGCTTTTACGCTAGTAAAGATGATATGCCTAAAACTATTACAGGTTTATTAGAAGTAGACCAAAGTAAAGAGCGTATTAAAGTCGTTAAGTCATTATTTAGGCAAGAGGTTGAGAGCGAAACGCGATCGCGTAGCGATGTGGATGTTATCTACATTCTTGGAGATGCAACCGAGACACGCCTAATAAAGCCTTACTTGGATGTTAATGTCAGTACTTTTGCTGAACGTATTCCGCTTTACGCTAGTTCAAAAAGCCATAGTAAGCAAATAGATAGAACTGACAAAGGTGATCTAGACGGCCTTTATTTCACGGAACTCCCTTGGATGCTCGAAGGTCAAATAAAGCAACATAACTTGCGTCAGCAATATGAGAGCCTTTGGCCTGAAAATGCCGATATTAACCAGCGTTTATTTGCGATGACCTATGACGCAACCAGTATGCTAGGAAGCGTAAAACAATTGAGTATGGTTGCAGGCAAGCGCTTTAATGGCATCAGTGGCGAGTTGAGCATAGCCAGCAATGGCCATGTCACACGCTCTTTAGATTGGGCGCAATATAAGAATAAACAAATTATTGCTGTTGATTTAGCAACTGAGCAACCTATACCGTTATTCATGCAATCAGCTTCAGGAATTAGCTCTGCAGAATAGCCAATAAGATTCAAGGATGAGGTCATGTCGTGGTTCAAAGAGTTATGGCAAAATAGCCGCGAGAAAGGCTTATATTATGAAAAGCAAGCCGAAAGCTACCTGAAGCAGCACGGCTTAAAAACCATTGAGTGTAATTACTTATGCCAATATGGTGAGCTTGATCTCATTATGCGAGAAGGCAATACTCTCGTATTTGTCGAAGTGAAGTTTAGAAAGAACAAACTTCGTGGTGGCGCGAATTATGCGCTTAGCCAACAAAAGCAGCAACGGCTTAGGCGAACTATCGCCCATTACCTTGCAGATAAAAAATTACCCAACCAGAGTATGCGCATTGATTACGTCGCCATAACAGGTGAACAAGATAGTGAGATAAACTGGTTTAGAAATGTATATTAACATCAAAGGCTAACAAGCCTTATTGGTAGGTTATGCAAGAAACTATTAAAAAGATTTTTACCGAAAATATTCAAGTCCAAATAGCCGCTGGTGAAGTTTTGCCAAGTGCTCTTGAGTCTGCAGCATTTACCATTGCACAAAGTCTTATAAATGGAAATAAGTTACTTTGCTGCGGTACCGCTAACTGTCATATGCTTGCACAACATATGGCAGGCTTACTTATTAATTTTTATGAAACTGAACGCCCTTGCCTACCCGCTGTTGCGCTTGCGCAAGAGCAAGTTAACCTTGGCCAAAGCAATCATAACGATGAACATGAAGCTTTTGCGAGACAAATTCGCGCTTTTGCTCAAGAAGGTGACTTATTACTCGCTATTGCAGTGAATGGCAATGAGAAACAAATTATTTCTGCTGTAGAGGCTGCGCTAACCCGCGATATGAAAGTCATTGTATTAGTCGGTGACGATGGCGGAGAGTTAGTTGGTTTATTAGGCCCTAACGATGTAGAGATCCGCGTCCCTTCAAAACGCCCAAGTCGAATTGTTGAATCTCATCTCGTTAATTTACACTGCTTAGGTGAGCTTATTGATTTAACCTTATTCCCACAGGAAGAAAACAATGTTTAAACAGTCTCTTATTGTCATAAGTACCGTATTACTTCTACAGGGTTGCGCTGCAGCAGTCGTTGCTGGCACAGCAGGTGCTGTCACCTCAGCCAATGATCGCCGTACAATAGGCTCACAAATTGATGACAACAACATTGAAATTAAAAGCTCTATTGCTATAAGTGAAAATGAGCGCCTGCATAAATTTGCCAATGTAAATGTAATCAGTGTGAATGGCATTGTACTGATGATTGGGCAAGTTGCTAACCAAGAAATGAAAAACGAAGCACAACGTGCTATCGAAGGCGTGGATGGCATACGTAAAATTCATAACCAAATTCGTATAAGCTCAAATATTGGTATGAGCACGCAAACTCACGACTCATGGCTAACATCAAAAGTAAAAACGCAATTACTCACCACAGAGAACATCAGTAGCAATAATATAAAAGTGGTCACAGAGAATGGCGAAGTCTTTTTAATGGGCTTAGTGAGCAATACAGAAGCTAATTTAGCCGTTGAAGTGGCACGTAATGTTTCAGGTGTTGAACGAGTCATTAAAGTATTCGAATACCTATAACTTTTACCACTAATAATAAAAAACCCGCTTTGAAGCGGGTTTTTTGTAAGTCTGAAAGGTTATTTAATCACTCGTAAGTGAGACCCTTTTTTCTTCTCTGGTTTAGTCGGCGGCTCATCATCTGGCGTAATATCGTCAGGTGTTTCAACACTTTCTAATACCGGAGCAAACTCTTCTTCGTCCTCGATGAATTCTTCTGCAGTAAATACAGTCCCTTCACCATTCTCACGTGCGTAAATTGCGAGTACAGCGCCCATAGGTACGTATACTTGCATAGGCTGTCCACCAAAGCGTGCATTAAAGCTTAGCTGTTGGTTATCCATAGCAAAATTTGTAACTGCCGATGGGCTAATGTTTAAAACGATCTGGCCGTCTTGAACAAACTGTGTTGGTACTTGTACAGCAGGAAAATCAGCGTTCACAACTAAATGCGGTGTGCACTGATTATCAACAATCCAATCAAAGAAAGCGCGTAGTAAATAAGGACGATTAGGCGTCATTATAAACGGATCTCACGCTCAGCTTCAGTGAGTGAAGCTTGGAATGATTCACGCTCAAATAAACGCAACATGTATTCTTTAAGCTCTTTCGCGCCTGCACCAGTAAGCTCAATACCAAGTTCTGGTAAACGCCAAAGTAGTGGTGCTAAGTAACAATCAACTAGGCTGAACTCTTCACTCATGAAGTAAGGAGCTTCAGAGAAGATAGGAGCAATTGCAAGTAATGCTTCTGTCAGCTCTTTACGCGCTTGAGCTGCTTCACTGCTACCGCTTGAAATTTTGTTAGCTAAGCTATACCAGTCAGTATCAATGCGATGCATCATCAGACGACTACGGCCACGCATAACCGGATAAACTGGCATTAGTGGAGGATGAGGAAAACGTTCATCAAGGTATTCCATGATGATGTTTGCCTGATATAAACCAAGCTCACGATCGATCAGTGTGGGTACTGTACCGTAAGGGTTAATTTCATGAAGTGCTTCTGGCAGGTTATCCTTTTCAGCCAGGTGAATGTCAACACTTACACCTTTTTCAGCAAGTACAATACGTACTTGATGGCTATACATACAGTTAGCACCAGAAAACAGGGTCATTACAGGGCGCTTATTGGCAGCTACGGCCATGCCTACCTCCATTATATTACAAAAACAGTGATAGGGGCTTAAGCCCCTATCACAAAATTACCTTTCAACATGCCCAGGATTAGTGAACATCTCTCCAGTATTCTTTCTTCAGCATGAATGCCAAGATAAATAGAATCACTAGGAAACCAATTACCTTAAGACCTAACGCTTCTGACTCTAAACGTGACGGTTCGCCAACATAAGCCAAGAAGTTAGTTAAGTCACGAGCAGCACGGTCGTACTCATCGTCACTCATTTCACCGGTACCATCTGTTTCAGTGCCAACAACTTTAGTCACAGTATGACCATGTTCTTCGACTTCTTCAGTGATTGGTGTTGGTAAGCCCTGTAGCTCTTGAAGAACATGAGGCATACCTACCGATGGGAAAACAATATTATTTACGCCAAACGGACGTGATTCATCTTTATAGAACGACTTCAGATATGTATAAATCCAGTCAGTTCCACGAACACGTGCTACAAGTGTTAAGTCTGGTGGCGCAGCACCAAACCACTTAGCAGCATCTTCTTTACCGATCGCGTTTTTGATATGGCTACCTACTTTTGAACCGTCAAAAATAAGTTGTTCTTGACCAATTTCAGTAGGAATACCGATATCGCGGAACGTACGTTCATAACGCTGATACTGCATTTGGTGACAACCAAGACAGTAGTTCATGAACAATTTAGCACCACGTTGTAAAGACGCATTGTCTTTTAGGTCAATGTTCGCATCCATTAAAGGAACCGAAGGACCTGCTGCCATTGTCAACGATGGCAACAATGCGAATAAACCGATAATTAGCTTTTTCATCATTTCGTCAACCTCGTTGGTAATGGCTTAGTTTTCTCATTCTTGCTGTAAACAAATAACAATACGAAGAACATGAAGTATGTCACAGTCGTGATTTGTGATAACAGCGTTTTGAAATCAGTTTGTGGTGTTGCACCAACCCAACCCAAGATAATGAAAGTTACCACGAATTGAGCAATGTTTAACTTGTGTAAGCCACAACGATAACGAATAGAGCGAACCGAACCACGGTCAATCCAAGGTAGTAACGCAAGCACTACGATAGATGCACCCATCGCGATAACACCAATTAGTTTATCTGGGATAGCACGCAGAATCGCATAGAATGGCGTGAAGTACCAAACAGGGAAAATGTGCTCAGGTGTTTTCAGTGGGTTCGCAGCTTCGAAGTTTGGCGCTTCTAAGAAGAAACCATTCATCGCTGGCATAAAGAATACAACCCAACAGAATAAGATTAAGAAACCAACCACACCCACAATATCTTTCACTGTGTAGTAAGGGTGGAACGGGATTGCATCAACAATGTCTTTCTTGTTGGTGTAATACTCGTGGAATTTGAATTTAGGTTTATCTTCTTCAGCAACAGAACCTTTCTTACGCTTGATTTCAACACCATCTGGGTTGTTTGAACCCACTTCGTGAAGTGCAACAATGTGTAAGAATACTAAAATAACGATAACTAAAGGTAACGCAATTACGTGAAGTGCGAAGAAGCGGTTAAGCGTTGCACCAGAGATTACGTAGTCACCACGGATCCAAAGCGTTAAGTCATCACCAATAACCGGAATCGCACCGAATAGTGAAATGATTACCTGTGCCCCCCAGAAAGACATTTGTCCCCAAGGAAGTAAGTAACCCATGAAAGCTTCAGCCATAAGTGCTAAGAAGATGAACATACCGAATAACCACAGTAACTCACGTGGTTTTTGGTAAGAGCCGTAGATCATGCCACGGAACATGTGCAAATAAACAACGATAAAGAACGCTGATGCACCTGTTGAGTGAAGGTAACGAAGTAGCCAGCCGTATTCAACATCACGCATGATGTATTCTACCGATGCGAAAGCACCCTCAGCAGACGGTACGAAGTTCATTGTTAACCAGATACCCGTTACGATTTGGTTAACAAGTACTAACATGGCTAATGAGCCAAAGAAGTACCAGAAGTTAAAGTTTTTTGGTGCAGGATACTGTGCAATATGCATGTTCCAAACACGTGTCATTGGAATGCGATCGTCGATCCAGCCAATAATTTTTCCAAACATTATGCCACTCCTTCTTCTTCACCGACTAAGATAGTCGTATCATCAATGAAGGTATACGGAGGGATTTCTAAATTTAATGGCGCAGGTACAGATTGGAATACACGACCAGCCATATCAAATTTAGAACCGTGACACGGACAGAAGAAACCGTCATCTGTGCCCTCTACTTTTTCACCAAAGCCACCTTGTAAGAAGCTCGGAGAACAACCTAAGTGTGTACAAATACCAACAGCAACGAAAATCTCTGGTCGTTGTGAACGGTATTCATTGGTTGATGATTCAGGTTGTTGAGGCTCTTCAGATGCAGGATCACGAAGTTGACCTTCATGCTCTTTCATCTGTTCAAGCATTCTCGGGGTACGTGATATAACCCATACAGGCTTACCACGCCACTCGACACGTATTAATTGTCCTGACTCAAGCTTGCTGATATCTACTTCTACAGGCGCACCCGCAGATTTAGCTCGCTCACTTGGATTCCAAGACGCAATAAAAGGAACAGCAGCCCCAGCCGCACCAACACCACCAACAACAGAGGTAGCTATGGTTAAAAAGCGACGTCGGCCATTGTCTACAGGCGCATTGCTCATCCACTTATCTCCACTATGATTCCCAACACTTGCCATATTGAGAACATCAGTTACAGCAGGTTAATTTTTAGAAATTTCAAAATAGACGCGATCATAATTAAAAGCCTTGATTAAAACAAGGTTATTCACAGTCTCATGCTTGAATAAACCCGTTTTAATATCTTATTAATTTGGGTTAGCTCGAGTATGAAGCCGCTATTTATGATAACGCATATAAAAAAACAATATACTGACCAAGATCAACCTCACTAAGAGGAAACAGAATTCTGTATTAGCTGTTGTTGAACTCACTCACATTACTTGCCCCCCAATTGTAGCAAAAAAATTCATCAATTAACTGATGGATTTAAGCTAATTTTGCCAAATCATGAAGTTTTTTTACTGTAATACGTAGGAATTACTAAGAGCGGTTAAATATCGAGCGAAAAAAATGAAACATCTGTACGCAAAGCATGCTTGATTTTGTTCTTCTACATTACGAATTAAGAGTCAGCCATATCAAGTGAGGAATAAGAATATAGTTTGTGAGTTAACTGTGGCGGCTGAGTGAATCAATACGCTTTTGCACGAAAACAAAAAACCCAGCCGAAGCTGGGTTTTTGGTATTCTGATAAACGTAAATATTAACGTTTTGAGAATTGTGGACGCTTACGTGCTTTCTTAAGACCCACTTTCTTACGCTCAACTTTACGTGCATCACGTGTAACGAAACCTGCTTTACGAAGTGTAGGACGTAGTGACTCGTCAAACTCCATAAGTGCACGAGTGATACCGTGACGGATAGCACCAGCTTGACCAGTAGTACCACCACCTGAAACAGTGATGTGTAGGTCAAACTTTTCAGTCATTTCTACGTGCTCTAATGCTTGACGAACAACCATGCGAGCAGTCTCACGACCAAAGTACTCTTCTAGAGAGCGCTTGTTGATTACGATGTTACCAGTGCCTGGGCGTAAGAATACGCGAGCACTTGAACTTTTACGACGACCTGTACCGTAGTATTGATTTGCCATGATAGTGCTCCTTAAATGTCTAGAACCTGAGGCTGTTGTGCAGCATGGTTGTGCTCAGTACCCGCGTAAACTTTAAGTTTACGGTACATTGCGCGGCCTAAAGGACCACGTGGCAACATGCCTTTAACAGCTTTTTCGATAATCATTTCAGGCTTTGCAGCTTGAAGCTTGTCGAAAGTAGTAGACTTAAGACCACCTGGGAAACCAGTATGAGCGTGGTACATTTTGTCTTTTGCTTTATTACCAGTAACAGTAACTTTCTCTGCGTTGATAACGATGATGTAATCACCAGTATCTACGTGAGGAGTGTACTCAGCTTTATGCTTACCGCGTAGGCGACGAGCGATTTCAGTAGCGATGCGACCTAAAGTTTTACCTTCAGCGTCAACTACGTACCAGTCACGTTTTACTGTTTCTGGCTTAGCAACAAACGTTTTCATTTATTAAAATCCAATGTTTTCTTATTTAAAACCACAGGTAATTATCATTAATTACCGCTCTAAGTTGAATGCTTTAACCCCTTCGAGTTTAAGACTTTGAGCCATCAATTAGAGGCTAAACTAATATCAGGCAATAGAACGCAACGTGGCAGACGCGGGAGTATACCAGCACTTAAACCACATTGCTATATGATGGTCGTTTTTTATTCTAAAAAATAAAGCATAGCCGCTAGGCTTGTCAGGCACATTTCAATGACAGAAATTACGCCAACAGCTTTATGCCAAATGCTCTTTTGCTAAATATTCGAGCGATTGCATTTCTTGTAATCGGCTAATACAACGCTTAAATTCAAAATTTAAATTTCCGTCGCTATACAGCTCTGTAATTGGCTTTTCAGCGGAGATAATCAGCGTTACGTGACGCTCATAAAATTCATCCACTAGAGCGATAAAACGACGTGCTGCATCATCATTGGCTTGACCAAGTGCTTTTACGTTCGACAAAATCACCGTGTTATAAAGTCGGCTTATTTCCATATAATCGACTTGGCTACGAGCTGTTTCACACAGTTCACTAAACTCAAACATGGCAATACAATCTGAAACTTTGCGGGTTTTGATCATTCGCCCTTCAATTTCAATTGCCTTATCAAGCACACCTGGCTCAGGCGACAATTTATCGAAATATTCAAATAAATTTTCATCAGCCTGCTTATCAAGCGGGCTATGGAAAATCTCTGCTTGCTCTAGTGTACGTAATCGATAATCAATGCCAGAATCAACATTGACGATTTCAGTATTCGCTTTTACCAACTCAATCGCTGGTAAAAAACGCGCCCGTTGCAAACCGTTTCGATACAGCTCATCAGGCACAATATTTGACGTAGCAACGAGCACAATGCCACGTTCAAATAATGCTTCCATCAAACCACCGAGCAGCATTGCATCGGTAATATCCTGTACAAAGAATTCATCAAAACAGATAATGTCTGTTTCTGATTTAAAGATATCGGCAACCACATTTAATGGGTTACTGGTATTTTTTAACTTTTTCAGCTCATCATGCACGCGATGCATAAAACGGTGAAAGTGCACACGCATTTTACGTTCAGTGGGTAAAGCTTCGTAAAACGTATCAACTAAATAGGTCTTACCTCTGCCTACTCCGCCCCAAAAATACAGCCCTTTTATACTCACCGTGCTATCTTTAGAGAATAGTTTGGCAAACCAGCCCTTCGCGGCGGGTTTGTCTGCCGTTAGGTCATCATAGAGTCTTTGCAAATGGCGCACTGCATTTTCTTGCGCTGCATCATGTACAAAGTCTTCTCGCTGTAAATCTTGTTGGTATTTTTGCCAAGGAGTCATAGGTCGTTACAATAAAACACAGTTAAATTTGCACAGTATATTAACACGCATCGTATCTCAGGGTATATTAACCCGCAGTATGATTTCACAATCACATTAAGCTTTTTTTAATATAGATTGGACTATAAACGCTTCAACAGCATAGTTTTTTGTTATTTTTCCCAAAGGGGTAGATTTATGGGTACTATTACCTGGATAGGTATTTTAATCATCGTTGCAATCTCGGCATTCTTCATTGGCGCATTTGTAACTAAAAAGCAATTTAAGCAAGACGAATTAGAAGAGCAAGTTGAGCAAGCAAACAATGCACTTGAGCAATATCGCCAAGATGTTGCTGATCATCTTGCGAGCACAGGTAAGCTTGTATCGAAAATGAAGGATAACTACGACCAATTACTAAATCATGTTGAAGAAACAAATAAGTTATTACTTGCAGATAAGAAGCAGCACCCTGCAGAGCCTTTCTTTTCGAAAGAAACCACTGAGCAGTTACAAAACTCATTAAAAGATCGCAGCAGCGATCGCTCAAACGCCGAGGCTCAGCCAGCTGACTACGTTGTTGGTGAGAGTGGTTTGTTTGCAGGTGAAAATAAAGTTTCAGAACATTCTAAAGCCTCTTGATGAACTTTTTTTTGACCCCATAGTCTTTAGGTATAACAGCTTTATATCTAAACCGAGAAAAGGGCTGCTTACGCAGCCTTTTTCTTTTGGGCGAGTTAACATCAAAAATTAACACGCCTCATTTGCTTTAACTCTGAAATCTCTGAAGTGGAGTAAACCCAGACTATGAAAATGAAATTATCTGTTATTAGTGCTGCCCTTTTATCGTCAAGCTTGTTATTAAGCCCTGCGATTGCAACTGCAAAACTTCCTATTGCAGTTAATGGTCAACAGTTACCTACCTTAGCGCCTATGCTTGAACAGATCACCCCTGGGGTTGTCAGTATCCAAGTTTCTGGCTCAAAAGAAGTACGCCGCCGTGCAACACCCTTTGATGACTTTTTTGGTGTCCCCCGAGGTGGTAGCCAAAAACGCCAGTTTAGTGGTCTTGGGTCAGGTGTAATCATTGATGCGAAAGAGGGTTATGTTGTCACCAACAACCATGTGATTGAAGACGCAGAAAAAATGGTCGTCACGTTAGAGGACGGTCGTGAGTATGAAGCAACAAAAATCGGCAGTGATAAAGAGTCTGATGTCGCATTGCTGCAAATTGATGCCGAAGACTTAACAGCCCTAAAGATTGCCGATTCAGATAAACTTCGTGTGGGTGACTTTGCCGTTGCGATTGGTAACCCATTTGGTTTAAGTCACACAGTGACATCAGGTATCGTCAGTGCCCTTGGCCGCAGCGGTTTAAATATAGAAGGCTATGAAGACTTTATTCAAACCGATGCAGCTATAAACCAAGGTAACTCTGGCGGCGCCTTAGTTAACCTAAATGGTGAACTAATTGGTATCAATACGGCTATTTTAGGCGCCTCAGGCGGTAACGTAGGTATTGGCTTTGCTATTCCATCAACCATGATGAAAAACCTTGTTGATCAAATTATTGAACACGGCGAAGTGCGACGTGGCTCGTTAGGGATTTCAGGTCGCCCACTTGATGCAGGCCTTGCTAAAGCGCAAAAGCTCGATGTGAAACAAGGTGCTTATGTAATGCAAGTAATGGATGATACCGCAGCAAGTAAAGCAGGCATAAAGGCTGGTGATGTCATTATTAGTGTTGATGGCAGCGAGATCAGTGGTTTTCATGAACTGCGCAGTAAGATTGCCACTCTAGGTGAAGGTAAAAAAGTTAAACTGGGCATTTATCGTGATGGTAAAGTTAAAACAGTAAGCGTTACCTTAGATGGTGCTGCAAGCTCAGTGTCCGCTGGCGAAGAAACTCACCCAGCTTTCCAAGGCGCAACACTTGAAAACACGCAAAAAAGTGATGGCAAAGGCGTAGAGGTTACCTCGGTAGAAGCTCGCTCACCAGCAGCGCGAGTAGGCTTGGAAGAGGGAGATGTGATCATGCAAGTCAACCGACAACGCGTTGAGAATATCCGAGATATGCACAAGATTATTGAAAACACTCAAGGCAATATTGTCCTAGGCGTGAAACGTGGAAGAGAGCTTATTTTTGTTCTTATCCAATAAACTTAATTGATTAATCATGAAAAAATAACAGTGGTGCTTGCCGCTGTTATTTTTTTTGTGCCATCATTAAGGGATTGCTCACTGATAATAAGAATACTGTGCTTAAACTTTTAAAATTTATTCTTCCACCGCTTTTCACAGGCTTAGGCATTGCCTTTTTAGTCGTTTTGCTCAGTCCTACGATGCGCGCGGCGCTGTTTCCGAATGTCAGCCTACCGGATGCAATATCAACTCAACATATGAGTTTTGCGGATGCAGTCCATCGTGCTGCTCCTTCGGTAGTGACTATTTTTTCAGAAAGCATCAGTAATCAACCTCGTTATAAGCGACAAAATACCATTCAAGAGCTTGGCTCTGGTGTAATCATGTCGCAAGACGGGTATATTTTAACGAATTATCATGTCATTAATAATGCCGATCAAATCATTGTTATTTTAACTGATGGTCGTCGCTTTTATGATGTTCAGTTAATTGGCTTTGATACAATCACAGACTTGGCCTTATTAAAGATCAATTCTGATCATTTACCTGTTATCCCGATTAATGATGACTTCAAGCCTCGCGTTGGTGATGTTGTTTTAGCGATAGGTAACCCACTTAATTTAGGGCAAACAATTACTCAAGGTATTATCAGTGCAACAGGAAAACAAAAAATTACAGATAGTCCTTACAATAACTTGCTCCAGATGGACGCTGCAATAAACGTGGGTAACTCGGGTGGTGCATTAGTTAATTCTCGGGGTGATTTAGTTGGTATTACTTCTGCACAATTTAAAACCCGTGAAAATTTAGATATACAAGGTATTTTCTTTGCAGTGCCCTACTCACTGGCAAAGGATATTATGGACAAGCTGATTAAACATGGTCGTGTTGTCAGAGGCTATCTTGGCTTTACAGGTACGGCTGTTGATAGCACGGGTAAAGATGTGAGTGACAGCTACACACCCGTCACTGGAATGCGTATTAATAACCTCGATCCCCTAGGCCCTGCTTGGCAAGCGGGTATTAAAGAGCAAGATATTGTGATTAAGATCGCCGGCTTATCGGTTGCTAACCCACAGCAGGTTCTCGAAAAAATCGGGAACACCGAACCTGGCAAAGAAATTGAATTTGAGCTCTACCGTGATGGTAAAATATTGAAAATCATGGTGACAGTTGCTGAACTTGAAACCAAATTATAAGCACAAAAAAGGCCTAACTTAGTATTAGGCCTTTTTTACACTTAACGTTCTCTAACTAATTTGAGCGGCGCTTAATATTAGCGCCTAGCGCGCTAAGTTTATCCTCAATGCGCTGGTAACCACGATCAACGTGATAAATACGATCAACAATCGTCTCACCTTGCGCTACAATCCCCGTTAAGATAAGGCTCGCTGAAGCGCGTAGATCCGTTGCCATTACTTGTGCACCTGACAACTTATCGGTATCTCCACAAATCGCTGTATTTCCCTCTAAACGAATATTAGCCCCCATACGCTGCAACTCAGGCACGTGCATAAAACGGTTTTCGAAGATCGTTTCTGTAATTGTTGCACTGCCTTTTGCCACAACATTAAGTGCGGTAAATTGTGCTTGCATATCTGTTGGAAAACCTGGGTGTGGCATGGTTTTGATATTCACGGCTTTTAAATCACGGCCGCGCATATCTAGGTAAATACTGTTATCTGTCACTTCAACCAATGCATTAGTAGCACGTAGTTTTTCAATCACAGGATCAAGGCTATGGTAGTGGGTATTTTTACACAGTACCTCGCCACCGGCCATTGCCGCAGCAACCAAGAAAGTACCTGTCTCAATACGATCTGGCAATATGCTATATTCACAGCCAGAAAGCGACTCAACGCCTTCAATTTCGATTCGGCTCGTACCTGCCCCAGTGATCTTTGCGCCCATTGCGATTAAGCAATTAGCAAGGTCGGTAATTTCAGGCTCACGGGCTGCATTCTCAAGTACGGTTTTACCATCAGCCAGCGTTGCCGCCATTAATAAGTTTTCAGTAGCGCCGACACTGACCATTTCCATGAAAATCTCAGCACCTTTTAAGCGACCGTCAACTTTGGCATTTATATAACCGTTTTCAACCTTAATGGCCGCACCCATGCGCTCAAGACCCTGAATATGGATATCAACAGGACGAGCACCAATTGCACAGCCGCCAGGCAATGAAACTTGAGCTTCGCCAAAACGCGCAACCAGCGGCCCTAAAGCTAACACCGAGGCACGCATCTGCTTTACTAATTCATAAGGTGCAAGTGTCTTATTGACTGTTGCGCCATCAATTACAAGCTTATCTTGTTGCCACTCGACATTTGCGCCCAGCGTTTTTAACAAGGCTTCTGTGGTACCGATATCGCGCAAGCGAGGAACATTACTAAAGGTACTTTTGCCCTGTCCTAACAGTGCAGCAAAAAGGATTGGCAGAGCGGCATTTTTAGCGCCAGAGATAGTGACTTCACCAGCCAGTGATGTACCACCTTGAATAACAAATTGATCCATGAGGAGGTCCTGTGACTATTGTGGAAGTATAAATTTTTGTTCGCGTTTCCACTCTGTTGGTGTAAATGCTTTGATTGACACTGCGTGGATGGTACCGTCTGAGATAGTCGCCATTAATGGAGCATATACCAGTTGCTGCTTTTTAACGCGAGATAAACCATCAAAACACTCACCAACAGCAATCACTTCATAGTGGCTACCGTTTGCTTTAACAATTACTTCATCTAATTTTAATTCGTCGCGTAATAACGTTTCGACTTGGCTTGTTTCCATAAATCTCACTCAAAAAGGTTTGTGACCTGACCTAATTGCATTAATTTCTGCAGTTGATCAGGGCTGTTTTTCAGCTCAAGGCGCACACCTTGCTGCTTTAATTCTGCGAAAGAATGAATTAACCAAGCTAAGCCCGCCGTGTCAACCCTAGAGACCTCAGAAAGGTCAAAATACCATGTTTTATGCTTAGTTTGTGGCTTCATATTCAGAAGTCGTTCATGGCTGATAGAATTTCGAGTCAGTTCACCGCTGACTCGAAATTGGTCATCGTCGAGTTGAGTAATCGATACTTTACTCATTCCCACCTTCACCTCTAAATTGCACTGGCAGTTGGCTCTTTTGCTCTAGTAAGTCACTCACATGCTCAATACCTTGCTGACGTAAGATACCTTGAAACTCACTTTGCTTTGCATCCAGTAAACTGATCCCTTCTGCAATCATATCGTAAGCGCGCCAATCACCATCACGATCTTCACGTACTTTAAAATCAATTTTGATATCAGGTTTGCCCGACTCAACAATTTTTGTCTTAACTAAAACAACGTCTTGACCTTTAAAAGGCTGAGCAGGGCCAAACTCTACACTTTGATTGGTATATTGTGTGAATACACCTGCATACGTCGCAATTAAATACTTTTGAAACACGTCAATAAAGCGCTGTAACTCTTTAATTGCTTTTTCTTTTTCAGCCTTATCCTCGATTGCTCTTACTTTTGAAACATGATTACCCAAAACACGAAGCGCTGCGTATTTATAATCAATGTATGGCATCAACTCTTCTTCAACGATAACACGTAAGTGCTCTTTGTCTTTGGCAATTAATGGCTGATCTTTAGTAATACGTGCGAATGTATTGTCAGACACTTCACGCACCATTTTATATGGATCTTTTAAATCGACGGTTGGTTCAGCCGCGTTGGCACTTAGTGCACATACAGCACTTAAACATAACAAAAATTTCTTAAACATAATTACTCACCACCCTGGTTGAATAAGAACTGACCGATTAGCTCTTCAAGTACTAATGCTGATTTAGTATCAGTGATGTAATCACCATCAGCTAATGCTTTACTCTCGACACCAAATAGTTCATCTAAGCCTGCATCTTGCTCATCGGCAGTCACTTCACTTCCCATACAACGTTGCTCAGCTGACTGTGGCGCAATAACAGGATTAATACCTAAATATTGCTCACCCAAAATACCTGACGTTAAAATAGAGATTGATGTCGTGTCCGAAAACTTACATAAATAGTTCGCATCAATAGCCATGTTAACCACAGGAACAAACTCTTTAGGATGAATTGAGATAGACTCGACACGACCCACAACAACCCCCCCCACTTTTATTGGCGCACGCGCTTTTAAAGAGCCAATATTTTCAAACTTTGCATTAAGCTGGTAGGTCTCACCACTGCCGCTGATACCCGCATTGGCGACTTTAAATGCTAATAGCGCAAATGCAGCAATGCCAAGGGCTACAAAAAAGCCAACTAAAATTTCTAATTTCCGTGAATTCATCTTTATACCCTAATTAGCTGGTAAACATTACCGCTGTTAAAATAAAGTCAAAACCTAATACTGCCAGTGACGAGTGCACAACGGTTTCTGTTGTGGCTTTGCTTATCCCTTCTGAGGTTGGGATACAGTCATACCCTTTATAAAGAGCAATCCAAGTCACGATCATGGCAAAAACAAAACTTTTAATCATGCCGTTTACTATATCTTGTTGGAACGACACCTGCGATTGCATGATTGACCAGAAGCTCCCTGAGTCAACACCAAGCCAATCAACACCCACTAAATGAGCGCCTATAATAGCTACCGCAGAAAAGATAAGTGCCAATATGGGCATACTAATGAAACCAGCCCAGAATCGAGGCGCAATAATTCGCTTGAGCGGATCAATTGCCATCATCTCTAGACTCGATAGTTGCTCGGTTGCTTTCATTAAACCGATTTCCGCCGTTAAAGCACTTCCCGCTCGACCAGCAAAAAGCAGTGCTGTAACCACAGGCCCAAGCTCACGCAATAAACTAAGTGCAACCAATGGACCTAAACTGTCCTCAGCACCATAACCAACTAATACTGTGTAGCCTTGGAGCGCAAGTACCATACCTATAAATAAGCCTGACACCATAATAATAAGCAGCGATTGCGACCCCACCATATACAACTGGCGTATAAGTAAAGGTGTGCCCTTTTTAAAGTTCGGCTTGTTAACTAAGGCGCCAAATAACATTTGTGTAGAACGACCCAGAGCAGCAAAACGCCCTAAGGTTTTATGTCCTAGCTTTTGCAAAAGATCAAACATTGCGCACTCCTAATAACTCTTCACTGTATTCAGGAGCTGGGTAATGAAAAGGCACGGGGCCATCAGACAAACCTTTTAAGAATTGTTGTACTAATTCAGACTCGTGGTTCTGCATTTGCTCAGGGGAGCCTTCGCCTATCACCCCTTGTTCAGCAATTATAATAACATGGTCTGCAATGCTTAAAACTTCTGTGACATCATGTGTAACAATTAAAGAGGATAAACCGAGCACCTGATTAAGTGATTTTATGAGTTTCACTAACACCCCCATCGAAATAGGATCTTGGCCAGCAAAAGGCTCATCATACATAATGAGTTCAGGATCAAGTGCAATAGAGCGTGCCAGTGCAGCACGTCTTGCCATACCACCCGATAATTCAGATGGCATCAAATCTTGCGCACCACGTAAACCAACGGCTTGTAATTTCATTAACACGACAAGACGAATTAAGTCTTCACTGAGTTGCGTGTGTTCACGTAAAGGAAAAGCAATGTTATCAAATACAGTCATATCAGTGAACAAAGCGCCACTTTGAAATAACATGCTCATTTTTGTACGGGCAGCATAAAGTGCCTTGCGCGACATACTAGGGATACTCTGCCCTTCGAACAAAATGTCACCCGAGTCAGGCTTAAGTTGGCCACCGATTAAGCGTAACATGGTGGTTTTACCAATGCCGCTTGGTCCCATAATAGCGGTGATTTTGCCTTTCGGAATGTTAAAAGTCATATTTTTATATATGATTCTATCGCCCCGTGAAAAGGTTACATCCTTGATTTCTACTATTGATTGCGACAAGTCGCTCTCCATAACTTTTTTCACTAGTTTTGCCATTTTAAGGGTTTTTTAGTCAAGATGGAAAAAACAAATCGTAAAATTTTGTAATATTTTCTATCGAAATAATCTATGTTAGAAATGTCGAACTTAATACACGCTTAAATTTAGTTTCCAAAAAACACCCATTTAAAACATTCAGTCTATTCTTTTACTTATACTTTCAGGTTTGCTTTTGTTACTATTTGCAGTCATCTGTTTAAGTAATATTGGCGTATAAAAATGGTGACTTCTTTTGTCATTTTAATTATTGGTTTTGCCGCACTTGTATGGAGTGCAGACCGTTTTGTTTACGGGGCAGCGGCACTGGCAAAAAACATGGGGATCCCAACCCTAATCATTGGCCTTACGGTTGTTGCCATGGGTTCATCGGCACCAGAAATGATGGTATCAGCCTCAGCAGCCCTTGCAGGCAAAACAGATACCGCTGTAGGTAATGCTGTTGGCTCTAATATTACTAACATCCTACTAGTATTAGGCATTACAGCACTATTAAGGCCTTTATCTGTCTCTTCTACAACACTCAAACGTGAGATGCCGTTAGTACTCTTAGTGTCAGTTGCTTCTTGGTATATATTCTCTGATAACTTCTTTTCATTTGGTGAAGGTATTGCGCTATTTGTTGGCTTTATTGTTTTCCTTGTAGGCTTAGTTATTATTTCTTTAAGGGATAAAAACCAAGCGGATGACCCTTTCGTCTCTGAAGCATGTGAAGATATCCCGGATAATGTTTCTACAGGCTCAGCTTTGTTTTGGCTTGTTGTGGGTATGATCCTTCTTCCTATCAGTTCACACTTTCTGGTTGGCTCGGCAGTAGATATTGCAAAATACTTTGGCTTAAGCGACTTGGTGATTGGGTTAACCATCATTGCTATCGGCACCAGTTTACCTGAACTAGCAGCCTGTATTGCCGGTGTACTAAAGAATGAGGATGATTTAGCCTTAGGTAATATTGTTGGCTCGAACTTATTCAATCTGTTGGCAGTATTGCCCCTAGCAGGGATTATCAACCCATCAATCATCGACCCTTCAGCGGCAAACCGAGATGCTTTGATTATGATTGGAGCAACCATTGCTTTAATCGCCATGTCATTGAACTTAAGAGGTGCTCGTCGTATCAATAGAATCGAAGGTGGTTTATTGTTAATCGCATTTATTGCATACCAAGGCTATATTTTCAGCCAAATAGGATAACAAATGACGCAGCAAAGCTTTATTGCGCAAGGTAAGCGAGTTCTTGAAGTTGAAGCGCAAGCATTAAGAGAAATTGAACAGTATATCAATGCTGATTTTGAACATGCCTGCCAATTAATGTTTCATTGCACAGGGCGTATTATCGTCATAGGTATGGGTAAATCAGGCCATATTGGCAATAAAATAGCCGCAACATTAGCAAGTACTGGCACCCCTGCATTTTTTGTTCATCCGGGTGAAGCGAGTCATGGTGACTTAGGTATGATCACACGTGAAGATGTTGTGATGTGCATTTCAAATTCAGGTGAAACCAGTGAAGTGCTTGGTATTATCCCTGTTATTAAACGTATTGGCGCAAAAATGATATCTCTAACAGGTAACCCTAACTCAACTATGGGGAAGCTATCGGATGTCCATGTGTGCATCAAAGTTAGCCAAGAAGCGTGTCCATTGGGCCTCGCCCCTACTGCCAGCACCACTGCGACATTAGTTATGGGCGATGCGATAGCCGTTGCCCTACTCGAAGCGCGCGGTTTTACTGCCGATGACTTTGCTTTATCTCACCCTGGGGGGAGCCTAGGTAAGCGCTTATTACTGAGCCTTGAAGACGTCATGCATACCGGCAGTGCCACGCCTATCGTTACCGAATCCCAAAGTGTTAAAGATGCACTAATAGAAATGTCAGCCAAAGGCCTCGGTATGACAGCCATTGTCGATGAAAATAAAAAGCTTGCAGGTCTGTTTACTGACGGTGATTTACGCCGTATTTTAGAGCAACGCGTCGATATTCATAACACATCGATTAGCCAAGTAATGACACGCTCATGCACCACCGCACATGCAGATATGCTCGCTGCGGAAGCATTGAATATTATGGAGCGAAAACGCATTAACGGTTTAATAATAATAGATGAAAGTAATACACCGATTGGCGCACTTAATATGCAAGACCTTTTAAAAGCAGGGGTACTTTAAACATGACGTTTGCCGAGCTTTATCAGCCATTAAGCACAGATGTAAGCCAACGTGCTCAGAAAATAAAACTACTCATTTGCGATATTGATGGCGTTTTCTCTGATGGCCGTATTTACTTAGGAAATAACGGTGAAGAACTCAAAGCGTTTAATACCAAAGATGGCTTTGGTATCAAAGCATTAATAAATAGTGGCTTTGAGGTTGCGGTTATTACAGGGCGACATTCACAAATAGTTCAGCAACGCATGACTAGCCTAACAGTACAACACATCTATCAAGGTCAAGAAAACAAGCTTATTGCGTATCAAGAATTAAAAGACAAACTGGCTTTGACCGATGAGCAAATAGCTTATATCGGTGATGATGGCCCTGATTTACCCGTCATGGAAAAGGTAGGCTTTGCCGTTGCTGTAAACGATGCTCACCCACTTATAAAAAGACTCGCTCATTACACTACCATGTTACCCGGAGGGTTTGGTGCTGTGCGAGAGCTGACTGATTTATTAATGCTGGAAAACGCGAAAGCGTTAACAACTGATGGAACCAGCGCATGAATATAGCCCGTATTTTACTGAGTATTGTTTTTGTTTGTTGCATGATCTGGTTATGGTATCCGTACTTTAGCCAACCAACAGGCGCAATAAACAGTGAAGACGAGATAATCGCAACACCGGATTACACCGCCATTGCGCTAAAGCAAACTGCGTATGATGAGCAAGGTAACATCAGCCATAAAGTCGCTGCGGCTAAAATGGAGCTATACCAGCAATTAGGATTTACTTTTTTTGAACAGCCTATTTTTACCATTTATGGGGATCAACAGGTTTGGCAGGTAAAAGCAAAAGAGGCTACCTTGTACGAAAACGATCAACTCATTTTTGAAGGTGACGTTGTTGCAAAAAACCTAACTCATAATGGCATGATTGAAGATATCAACGCAGAAAATATCAATGTCGATATTGAAAAAATGACCATGTACTCAAAACAACCTGTTACATTAACAGGCCCAAACTTAAAGATTACCGGTAAAGGTTTAAAAGCCGATTTAAAAGCCGAAATCGTCGAGTTAACTAACCATACACGAACCATATACTATGACCAATAAACTTAAAAAATTACTTCTAATCCCAAGCTTATTGATTGCGTTTTCAAGCGCTGCTGCAGACCAAGCGGGTACTCCTATCAGCATTAGCTCAGATCGCCAAGTAGGTCAGTTAAAAAATGGTGTAGGGATTTTTGAAGAAAATGTAGAAATAACCCATGGTAATCGTCGTATTACCGCAGATCGCCTAGAAGCACATGCAGGTGAAGTTGATGGTACTGTTTCACTTATCATTGCCACAGGTAAGCCAGCCTACTTTGAAGAAAAACAAGAAGATGGCACGGTTATGAGCGCCAGCGCAGACGAAGTTCGTTACGATGTAGCAAAGCGTTTACTCACATTAGTTGGCGATGCGCAAGTGACACAAGCAGGGCAAAAAGTCAGCGCAAAAAGTATAACTTATGACATGGAACAACAGCTAATTAGTGCTGAAAAAGACGAAAACTCAACGGATCGTGTGCATACAATCTTAGTGCCTGTTGATAATAAAAAAGATGATAAAGGCCAGCCATGAGTACATTAAAAGCAGAGCTGCTAGCAAAGAGCTATAAAGGCCGCCAAGTTGTCAAAAATGTGGGACTAGAAGTCGAAGCAGGCAGTATTGTCGGCTTACTAGGTCCTAATGGTGCAGGTAAAACCACCACCTTTTATATGATTGTTGGGCTAGTGCCAAGCGACAAAGGTAAAATTAGCATTGATGACAACGACATCACTTTATTACCCATGCATAATCGTGCTCGATTAGGTATTGGCTATTTACCTCAAGAATCATCCATTTTTAGAAAGTTGACAGTCTACCAAAACCTGATGGCGATTCTTGAAACACGCAAAGATCTTAAAAAACAGCAACGAGAAGAAACACTCAATAACCTGCTTGATGAATTTAGTATTCAGCACATCCGAGATAGCCAAGGTATGGCGCTATCAGGAGGCGAGCGTCGCCGTGTTGAAATCGCGCGAGCATTAGCCGCAGATCCAAAATTTATTCTGCTAGATGAGCCTTTTGCTGGTGTTGATCCAATTTCAGTGTTAGATATAAAGAAAATTATAGAGCATTTGAAAAACCGTGGTATCGGTGTACTAATAACTGACCATAATGTTCGAGAAACCCTTGATGTTTGTGAAAAAGCCTACATTGTTTCTCATGGGGAGCTAATTGCATCAGGCACGCCTGAGCACGTATTAGCAGACCAAACGGTACGCGATGTCTATCTAGGCGAGCAATTCAGGTTGTAACCAATACACCACCGACTAGAGCATCTGCTAGACTTACAATAATGACAACATATTGATATTGACTCAAAGTAGTATCAATAAATGATTTAAAAGGATTGTTAGGGATACATGAGGCAATCATTACAGCTGCGCATGGGCCAGCAACTTACAATGACTCCACAACTGCAACAAGCCATTCGCTTATTGCAGCTTAGTACATTGGATCTCCAGCAAGAAATACAAGAAGCGCTTGATAGTAATCCTCTGCTTGAAGTGGAAGAAGCGGATTATAATGAAGAAGCGATCGGTAAAAACGAACAAAAATCTGACTCTGATGATTCACAAGTCGCAGCTACAGCAGAAGAAGCACCAAGTGAATACGAGCAAGAAAGCAGTGATGCACTCAATAAAGATACCGTCAGTGACGACCTAGCAATGGATGTCACGTGGGATGAGTACATGAGTGCAGCCCCTTCAACCTCGTCAGGGCCAATGCCAGAAGATGAGTCTATTTACCAAGGTGCGTCAACCGAAACTCTCCATGAATACCTGATGTGGCAACTACAGTTGACTCCATTTAGTCCGACCGACGAAGCAATTGCTGTTGCTATAGTCGAAGCTATCGATGACTCAGGTATTTTAACTGTGAGTTGTGAGGATATTGTTGAAAGCTTTAATCAAAATGATGATGAAGAAGAAATAGAACTTGATGAAGTCGAAGCGGTCTTAAAAAGAATACAGTTATTTGATCCTGTCGGCATTGGTGCTCGCAGCTTACAAGAGTGCCTATGTATACAACTTCGTCAATTCGATGCAGATACACCTTATTTGGCTGAAACTAAAATGGTTTTATCTGAGCACATCGAATTATTAGCAAGTCGCGACTATCGTACTTTGATGAAAAAGACTAAGCTTAAAGAAAACGAGCTTAAAGAAGTGATGACGCTTATCCATAGCTTGAACCCTAAGCCTGCAGATAGCATCGTACGTGAAGAGTCTGAATACGTCATACCTGATGTATCGGTAAAAAAAGTAAAAGGTCGTTGGGTGGTTGAGCTAAACCCTGACTGTATGCCAAAGATCAGAGTAAACAGCCAGTATGCGGCTATGTCACGCTCTGTAAAATCAAGCAGTGACAGCCAGTTTATTCGCTCTCATCTGCAAGAAGCTAAGTGGTTTATTAAAAGCTTAGAGAGCCGGAATGATACTTTATTAAAAGTAACGAACTGTATTGTTCAACAACAACAAGCTTTCTTTGAACACGGCCCAGAAGCGATGAAGCCGATGGTGCTAAATGATGTCGCTGAAATGGTCGAAATGCATGAATCGACGATTTCACGGGTAACAACGCAAAAATATATGCATACCCCAAGGGGTATTTTTGAGTTGAAATATTTCTTCTCAAGCCACGTCAGCACAGAAAATGGTGGCGAGTGTTCATCAACGGCAATACGCGCTTTAATCAAAAAGCTTATTGCCGCAGAAAACTCAGCGAAGCCATTGAGTGACAGTAAGATTGCAGATATATTGGCTGAGCAAGGAATTAAAGTAGCTAGACGTACAATTGCAAAATACCGAGAGTCTCTAGCAATACCGCCGTCTAATCAGCGTAAAAGCTTGATTTAGACGTTTTACATAGAAGGAAAATGCTTATGCAACTAAACCTAACTGGTCGTCATGTAGAAATCACAGATTCATTAAAAGACTATGTAAACACCAAGTTTGCGAAACTAGAAAGGCATTTTGATCATATTAATAATGTTCATGTCATTCTAGATGTAGAAAAATTAAGTCAAAAAGCAGAAGCAACTTTACATGTAAACGGAGGCGAACTGTTTGCCTCTACAGAGCATCAAGATATGTACGCGGCCATCGACTCGCTAATTGATAAGCTTGATCGCCAAGTTATTAAACACAAAGAGAAATTAGCTCGACACTAAATTATGAAACTTAGTTCACTTACTAGCCAGGACTGCAGCAAAGCTGCGGTCCTTTTTAATAGCAAAAAAAGAATTCTCGAATTTATCAGCGAACTCGCTCATGAGCAGCTTCCTCATCTATCGCAGCAAGATATTCTTAATGCTTTACTCAATCGAGAAAAGTTGGGGAGTACAGGAATTGGTAGAGGCATTGCTATTCCGCATGGCCGTATGTCGGGTGCTGATAAACCACATGCGTTTATTATAGTGAGCGAATCGCCAATTAACTTTGATGCAATTGACAACCGCCCTGTTGATATTTTTGTTGCACTCATCGTACCTGATGGAGACTGCCAACTTCATTTAAAGACCTTATCAACAATTGCTGATAGACTAAAAGATAAAGAATTTTGTAAACAGTTACGCAGCGCAAAAACCGATCAGGAACTGTTTCAAGTTATTGCATCAGAGGCATAAATGGAATTAATTATTATCAGTGGCCGTTCTGGCTCAGGTAAATCAGTCGCTTTACGAGTCCTTGAGGACCTTGGTTATTATTGCGTTGATAATATTCCTGTAAACCTATTACCTTCGCTAGTGCGTAGTGTCTCTGATAATTACGACAAAATAGCGGTCAGTATCGATGTGCGTAACCTGCCAAAAGAGCAACAAGAATTTAATGATATTCTTGAATACTTGCCAGGTTTCGCCAATCCAACATTATTTTACCTTGATAGTGATGATCAAACACTCATTAAACGTTTCTCTGAGACAAGACGTTTACACCCGCTTTCTTTAGATTCTTTACCGCTCGATTTAGCAATTAAGCAAGAAAAAATACTGCTTGATGTCCTAATTACCCGCGCTGATTTTATGATCGACACAACGGATTTAAGTGTACATCAGCTAGCAGAGTCAATTCGTGAGAAGATTCTTGGTAAAAAAGATAAAAAGCTCATTATTACCTTTATGTCATTTGGCTTTAAGCATGGTATCCCGAAAGAAGCTGACTATGTATTTGATGCACGCTTTTTACCAAACCCGCACTGGGAGCCAGATCTTAAGCCACTTACGGGGCTCGACCAACCAGTTAAAGATTACCTTGCAAGCCATAGCATAGTGCAAAAATTTACTTGGCAGATTCAAACCTTTGTGCAAACGTGGTTACCACACCTTGAACGCAATAACCGCAGTTATTTAACTATCGCAATTGGCTGCACGGGTGGACAGCATCGCTCTGTTTACTTAGCACAGACGATTGGTGAAAGTTTCGCGAAAAGCCATGCGAATGTAAAAATTCGCCATCGTGAGCAAGACTTATAACAAGGGCTTTAACATGTATGCTGAAAATACGTTTTTAATTCAAAACAAACTTGGCTTACACGCGCGCGCAGCAACTGTACTTGCACAACTTGCACTGCAATTTGATGCTAAAATTATGTTATATCAAGATGACAAAGAAGCTGAAGGTGACAGTGTACTTGCTCTAATGTTATTAGAGAGCAGTCAAGGTAAAGAAGTTCGAGTTGTATGCGAAGGCCCTGATGCAACTGCTGCACTTAATGCAATAGGTGAATTAATAGCACAACGCTTTCATGAGCAAGAATAGCATTTGCTAAGCACGAAAGATTTACGTTAAACTTAACTTAGATATTTAAATTTCTCTTAAATATCTTACTTTTAAGTCATTCGTTCATCTTATATAACAAATATTCTTAATATAATGGTTGCTTTAAACGATAACTCAGCAAATTTATTATTGTGCAACTATGCTGTATTTATTTAGCCAGAGCTAACTTTTTTAGTTGTAAGGACGCCAATGCCAGAAGCCTTTGAACAAGATTACCCACTACAACAACTTAAACAGGTGACCAAGTCACTTAATAGTGGTCAATTTGTTCAAGTGCGCGGTATGCTAGCTAAAACAGCACCTTGCGATACAGCACTGTTACTTGAGTCATCTCCTCATAAAATCCGCCGCATGTTGTGGCAACTCGTTGATCCGGATGTACGTGGTGACGTACTTGAAGAGCTGTCAGAAGATGTACGTCTTGGTATTATTGCCCAGATGGAACCTGAGCATATTGCCGCCGCAACTGAGGACATGGACGATGATGACTTAGGTGAAGTACTTCGTAGCTTACCTGATACTGTCTATCAAGATGTTGTCGGGGCTATGGATACGCAAGATAGAGAAAGAGCGACTCAAGCACTTTCTTATCAGGAGCGCTCTGCAGGCGCACTAATGAATAGTGATACTGTCACTATTCGCCCCGATGTTACATTAGACGTTGTACTGCGTTATTTACGTCTACGTGGTGAGCTACCTGAAGGTACAGATGATCTGTACGTGGTTGATAAACATAACTGCTTTTTAGGCGCCTTGTCATTAACGACACTTTTAACCAGCCCACCAGACAAAATTGTTCGCGACTTAATGGATGAAGAATGTGAGTCTATTCTCATTTCGATGGACGAAAGTGATGTTGCTCAACTATTCGAGCGTCATAACTGGATTTCCGCGCCTGTTGTGGATGATAACGCCCACTTGCTTGGTCGTATAACCATCGATGACATCGTTGACGTCATTCGTGAAGATGCAGAGCATAGCATGCTTAGCCTAGCGGGTCTTGATGATGAAGAAGACACCTTTGCACCCGTTCTGAAAAGCTCGCAGCGTCGCTCTATTTGGCTTGGGGTTAACCTATTAACCGCATTGTTAGCTGCCATCGTTGCAAGCTTCTTTGAAAACACCTTAGCAATCTTACCAATCCTGGCGGTACTTAATGGAATTGTGCCTTCAATGGGAGGAGTTGCTGGTAGCCAAACACTTACCTTAGTTATTCGTGGTATAGCCGTTGGCCATATTAATCAAACTAACCAACGCTTTTTATTACTCAAAGAGCTCGCGATTGGGGCGCTAAATGGTGTTATTTGGTCGATATTAATCGCCGGTGTTGTCGCGCTCTGGCAGTGGGACTTTAAGCTCGGTGCGGTGCTAGCCTTCGCGATGTTTATGAATCTCGTTGCTGCAGGTATTGCTGGTGCAAGCATTCCTTTAATCTTAAAGAAAATGAAAATTGACCCTGCTCTTGCAGGCAGTGTCGTGCTGACCACCGTCACCGATATTGTGGGTATTTTTGCCTTTTTAGGCACCGCAACCTGGTTATTAATCTAATTTAATATAAAAACGGCCCTTCTAAGGGCCGTATTTATATTTACTTTGCACGCTGCTTATTTTTACCCACTCTAGGTTTAGTATTGGCCTTTTTAAACTGGCTAAAACCAGTATGACGTGTCAGTGCTGCACGGCCTTTACCGCCCTTCCCTTTCGCTGCTTTCTCGTTGCGGCCCTCTTCAGGCACCAAGCAATTTGGTCCTTTACCAATTAGGTTCGCCTTACCCATTTTTTTTAGCGCTTCACGGATCATTGGCCAACCTGCTGGATCATGATAACGCAATATAGCCTTGTGTAAACGACGCTGGCGTGCACCTTTTGGCACAGCTACTTGCTCAGTATTGTTTTTAATATTACGCAGCGAGTTCATCTCAGTGTGATAGATCGTTGTTGCATTTGCCATGGGTGATGGATAAAAGTTTTGTACTTGATCAAGTTTAAAGTCATGAGACTTTAACCACAGCGCCATGTTCACCATATCTTCGTCTTTGGTGCCTGGATGAGCAGAAATAAAATACGGGATCAAGTACTGCTTCTTACCCGCTTCTTTCGAATACTTATCAAATAACTCTTTAAACTTATCGTAGGCACCCATACCCGGCTTCATCATTTTAGAGAGTGGGCCATCTTCAGTATGCTCTGGAGCTATTTTCAAGTAACCACCAACATGGTGAGTAACTAACTCTTTTACATAACGAGGATCTTCAACTGCTAAGTCATAACGAACGCCAGAGGCAATTAAAATCTTCTTCACACCTTTAACATCACGAGCCTTTTTATAAAGTTCGATAGTTGGCGTGTGATCAGTGTCCATATGCTTACAAATATCAGGGTATACACAGGATAAACGACGACACGTGCTTTCTGCCTTTTTGCTCTTACAGCGTAACTTATACATATTCGCTGTCGGCCCGCCTAAGTCAGAAATAACCCCTGTAAAACCTGGCACTTTGTCACGAATTTGCTCAATTTCATCAATGATAGATTGCTCAGAACGGCTTTGGATAATGCGCCCTTCATGTTCAGTAATCGAACAGAATGAACACCCGCCGAAACAGCCACGCATAATATTTACTGAGGTTTTGATCATCTCGTAGGCAGGGATTTTCTCATCACCATAACTTGGGTGTGGAATACGCTGATAAGGTAAACCGAATACCCCATCCATCTCTTCTGTTTCAAGTGGGAATGCAGGCGGATTGACCCAAATAGAACGATCGCCATGACGTTGAAATAACGCACGCGCACAGCCAGGGTTTGTTTCTTGATGCAAAATACGCGATGCATGGGCATAAAGTGGTTTATTCACACTCACTTGCTCATACGCTGGTAGCTTAACGTAGGTCTTTTCCCAAGGCTTGGGGCGCGCAGGCTGAATAGTAATTGGTTTAGCAGCCTCGGCGGTTAAATCAATACCCGCTTGTTTAAACTCAGACTTACTACAACCCACATCATCGGCACCGTACGGGTTTGGAATGGGATCAATCTTACCGATTTTATCGATGGCAGTGGAATCACTACCACGCCAGCCTGGTAAAGGCTCTTTACGAATAACCGCAGTACCGCGGATATCTTGAATTGTCTCTATGGCTTCGCCACCAGCGATGCGGTGAGCAACCTCAACTAGTGGGCGCTCGGCATTACCGTAAATAAGAATATCCGCTTTGGCATCAAACAACACACTACGGCGTACTTTTTCTTGCCAATAATCATAATGAGCAATTCGACGTAAACTCGCCTCAATACCACCAATGATCAATGGTACATCTTTATAGGCCTCGCGGCAGCGTTGACTGTATACAACCACTGCGCGATCAGGACGCTTACCGCCAACATTACCTGGGGTGTAAGCATCATCATGACGAATACGTTTTTCTGCGGTATAACGGTTGATCATTGAGTCCATGTTACCCGCGGTTACACCAAAGAATAAGTTAGGCTTACCTAACGCCATAAAAGCATCTTTAGAGTTCCAATCAGGCTGGGCAATGATACCAACACGAAACCCCTGCGATTCAAGCATGCGACCAATCACCGCCATACCAAAGCTAGGATGGTCAACATACGCATCACCACTGACGATAATAATGTCACAGCTATCCCAGCCCAACGCATCCATCTCAGCGCGAGTAGTGGGTAAAAATGGCGCTGTGCCATAGCATTCGGCCCAATATTTAGGATAAGAAAACAGGCCGCGCTCGGCTTTTAATGCGCTCATAAAATATACTCTGCTACCAAAAGGGGGCGAATTATACCCCACTATGAATCATTATTATAGAAAACAAAACGCCCTTCAATTTGAAGGGCGTTAGCATGTGAGTTTATTTTTTAAAGAGCCACTTAATGCTTGGCTTGCAAATACGTTATTAACTCTTTTTCTGGCATAGGCTTAGCATACATAAAGCCTTGTACTTCATCACAGCCAAGTTCTACTAGATAATCAGCTTGAGCTTGTGTTTCCACCCCTTCTGCGATGGTTTTCAAGCCGAGTCTTGCGCCTAAAGAAATAATTAATGCTGCAATTGCTTCACTATCCTTATCTGGTAAGTCTTTAACAAATGCCCTATCAATTTTTAAGCGATCTAACGGGAGTTGTTGTAAATAACTGAGTGATGAAAACCCTGTACCAAAATCATCAATCGCAATCTCTATGCCAAACTCTTTCAATTCTTTTAAGGTGGTAATAACACTAGCAAGTTCGTCCATAACCACGCTTTCTGTTACTTCTAACTCTATAAATTGCGGCTTAACCTGGTATTGGTTTAATGTATTTTTTACCTGCTGTGCGTAACCTTTCACTTTAAACTGAGGCACTGACACATTAACCGCTATACTAATTTCGATGCCCATAGCTTCTAGTCGCTTTTGCTGCATACATGCTTGTTCTAGTACCCATTGGCCAATATCAACAATTAAGCCAGCATCTTCTGCCATAGGCACAAAAATAGCCGGAGAAATATATTGACCATTTCCAGAGGGCCAACGCAACAATGCTTCACAGCCAATAATCTCAAGGGTCGTTAAATCAAGTTGTGGTTGAAACCATACTTCTAGCTTACGTTGCTCAAAGTCTTGACGTAACTGTCTGATAATTCCTAATCGCCACGCCATTTTTTCTTCCATATCAGGCGTATAAGTAACCACGGCTTCCATTGACTGCTTTTTAGCTTGGTTTAGCGCGATATAACCTAATTTTAAAGTCTCGATCCCTGCTTGCTGAAAATCACTTTGGTTACATAAACCTATTTTAAAATTAATAGGTAAAATATGTTCCCCTGCATTAAATGGTAAACTCAAATGCTCTCGAAGTAGCTCAAGATCATACTGCTCTTTTGGCAATAGCAAACCAAATACATCCGCACCAATGCGCGATATTAGCTCTGCATTAGGGTATTCTTGCTCAAGCCTTTCAACGATGGCCATTAACAACAGGTTGCCAATTTCTTGACCTAAGCCATTGTTTATATCTGAAAAATGCGCAACATCTATTAATAAAAATACGTAATCATTTTTATTTGGCTGGTAGAAGCGTTCAATTTTGTTCATAAAATCATTACGGTTAGGCAGGCCCGTTAAGATATCTTTATAGGCAGCATCACGCAGACGATTAAATAAACGAACATTATCTAATCCCACACTTACGTTGGTGAGGAATATTTCAGCAAACTGAAGTTGTGACGGGCTTGGAATATGCTCTGTTTCCAAATAGATTGCAGCTTGACGGTTTTTACTTTTCAGTAAGTAGGTGCTATCAATATCTGTATGTTGGTGCTGTGACTGCTCTAGGCAATTTTTAACTTGTAAAATAATGCGACCATCATCAAGTTGCTCAATACCTTGTCCAATAAAACTGTTATATTCTGCACAGCCCCCTAACACACATATTTGATTATCATCTTCTAAGGAGCCACACACGACCCCTTTCGGCTCACAATCTAAAATAAACGATAACTGTTTAATCACAGCCATCGTAAATGCTTTAATATCAGTAAACCCTAAAATAGCTTTTGAAGCATAAAGAATGTTGTTCAGCGCACGACTTTGAAACTCAAGCTGACAAACTTGCTCATACGAGCGAATAGCAGTAACCAGTGATGTAATTAGCTTACTACGTGTTAATTCTGTTTTCGTCTTATAATCATTAATATCATACTCACGAATTACTTTTTCTTCTGGGGCATAACCTGGTTGCCCTGTACGTAAAATAATACGTACGTTATGGTTATTTAGGCATTCGCGAACTTGTTTAACAACCTGCAAGCCTGCATCATCAGACTCCATTACAACATCAAGTAATACAACAGAAATAGATAAATTTTCTTTAAGGACAGTGAGCGCTTCGGCCCCTGAGTAGGCATGGTGAAAGCGTAACGTTTTATCCCAAAACTCTACACCAGAAAGAGCAAGTTTAGTCACAGAGTGTATCTCAGGATCATCATCAACAATTAATACATCCCAAAAATCCGAAACAGACTCCTCTAGCGGCTGCTCATCATCCTGATCACTAAATAAAAAGTCGTTACTCTCTGATGCCATTAATAATTCCTTAGACTACTCATCCAAAAACTGCAACGATGACTCCGTCCCATTTTACAGCCTTGATGGAAAATTCTACCACTTAATTTGACTATGATACATTGCTGATAACTTATATTGTGTAGATTATAGTCTATGATACGTATAATGTTATGAAAGCTATAAAATTATTACCTGAGGTGAGATTATTAAACTATTCGTTCTGTGTATAAAAACACTGTTTATATGTGCCCTTATAACTTTAGTGGTTGGGCTGATGCTTTCACAGCAATATACCGTAAATAAAGCAATAACAGTCACCGCGAAGCGTGATGATATTGCCTCGCTCGTTACGGACTTGAACCAGTGGCCACAGTGGCAACCTTGGGAAGCAGTCGATCCGAGTATTCAGTTTACACTTGCTGAGCCAAGTCAAGGTGTCGGTGCCCACCAATTTTGGGATAGCCGTTGGGGAGCGGGTGAAATGACAATTACACAAATGAACGACGAAGGAATGAGCTTTAACCTTTTATTTAATCAAGAACACATTGCTCGAGGTTCTATTCGTTACTTAAATCAAGGCAGTGATGTTGAAGTCATATGTACGCTTCATGGTGAGGTAAATACCCCAATTATAGGTGGCTACCTTGCCCTTTTAAGCCAATACATACTTAACAACACAGTAAAACTTGCGCTTAATAATATAAAAACACATGCGCAATTAACCACTACCGACAAGGCCAATGCCACCGATGACAGTCAAAACGGCACAAGCAAGAGTTAATCTTGCAAATATTATAGAAAACCAACTAGGGTATTCTATTCATAAATCTCCTTCTGCAAAAATTAATAACGCAGACAGTGATAGCTATTCTTCACAAGGCCAACAACAACTTCCCTACAAAATAAAGGCTGATGTGGGCTTATTAGAGCGAGCTCACACTCGTCAAGAGATTCAATTTATTAAACGCCAAGAAAATATAGAAACAATCATGGCTATGGCAATGGGCTTTTGCCCTGATGTAACAGGACGCCATCAACCTGACTCGGATTGGATAGAGCGTTTCATAAGTTTATGCGAAGATACGGCCAATACTTCAATGCAAAAGCTCTGGGCTAAGATATTGGCAGGTGAAACTGTTTCGCCTGGCACTTTTTCAATAAAAAGCCTGCAAACACTCAAGCATATGACTCAGCGTGAAGCTGACGCACTTCAGCGCTGCACATCGCTATGTGGTTTTAATGAAAAAGATAACAGTAACCTTATTTTGTTGGGCTTTTATAAAAAGCCTTCCTTGTTTGATTTACTACGTAAAGGTAACAAGGTGTCATTAAACTTAGGTAAAACACCTGTCAGTTTTCCTGATATTTTGACACTGATGGATATTAACCTGTTATACCGAAAAGAGATCGAATCGGCTGTTTTAAAAGCCGGACAGGAATTTAATTTAAGCTTTATGCATCAGCGCTTAACCCTAAAAGCAAAAAGTAATGACTTAGTACTGAGCTATTATAAATTTACACAAACGGGGGATGAGCTAAGAAAGCTTATTGCCTCACCTGTTAACAAGGCCTACAAACAAATAGTATCTACATCGTTGGAAGAGGAATTCGAAACTAGCTGGCAAGTAAACAAATAACCTGCCAGCTACTTTTACTAAGTAAAGTGTTTAGAAGTGTACTTGAATACCCGCAAATGGGCCTGATGCATCAATATCTGTATAAATATCATCAACATCATCAAGTTCTAAGGTCATTGAGCGGTAACCGGCTTTAACGTCTAAATCAACCGCAAGATTATCAAGTAACGCATACGCGATACCCACTTGGTAGTCTTGTACTTTGCTATCATCAATCGCAAGCATACTTCCTTCAAAGAAAACGCTCAGACCTGTCAGTGGCAAACCCACTTCCGCACGACCGTAAACTAAAGGAACGAAGCCAGAAAAATCAACACGTTCTGTTGATGCAGGGCCACCATTTTGTGACGTACCAGTGACAACGATATCACCATCAAATTGCTTAGCGTTTAAGCCTAAATCAATCGAAACGAGATCATTATCAAAAATCTCGTAATAAAGAATATAATCGATATGAGATAAATCACTCACCGTGCCTACTTGCGTACCAACAACATAATCAGCATCACCAAAACTAAATGTATCATCTAAGGTTGTTGAGCCATTTAGCTCAAGCTCAGTGTACTTAAATTTAAAGTTAGGAACTAAAGGCACCGGATGCTCTAATGCCGCGTAATAACTAATGAATGTCTCATCATCATAATTAAAGTTTTGTAAGTTGTCGTTTTGAGCAAAACTACCACTATTATCTGACCGCCAGCCATCAACACCCAAGTACAGGCCCAATAAAGTATCAGCTTGTGCTGTAGGTGCTAAACAGGCCATCGACAGCGCGGCCGCTAAACAGTACTTTTTCATCATTTTATCCTTGCGCTAAAAGTTCGCTAAGTTCAATTAGAGCCGCATTGGCTCGCGAAATATAATTTGCCATCACCAGTGAATGGTTTGCTACAAAGCCAAACCCACTGCCATTAAGAATCATCGGGCTCCACACAGTTTCTTGTGTAGCTTCTAATTCACGAATAATTTGCTGCAGGCTCACTCGAGCATTTTTCTTTTCTAATACATCGGCAAAATCATACTCCACCGCTTGTAAAAAGTGCAGTAATGCCCATGTTGCACCTCGCGACTCATAAAATACATCATCAATTTGCCACCAAGATGTTTTCACTTGATTTTGCAATGGGGTGTACGTTGCTTGATGAGCCGCTGTATCGCCGGCTAAATCCGTGTTTAAACGATCTTGACCGACACTAGCACTTAATCGTTGGCTTAAGCTACCAAGGCGCTTCTCAGCCTCTTTTAGCCAGCTACGCAAGTTATCTGCACGAGCATAAAATTGACTGTCTCTGTCATTTTGGTCGGCAATTTGGCTTCGGTAAACAATGAGGTAATTGATACCTTTTTGATACTCTGCTTCTGCACTTGGCCATGCCCACGCCTCAGAGCTAATATTAAATTGTGGTTGTGCCTTTTTAAGTGCTGCATGTTCTGTTGATTGGGATTGTGAACGGCTAAAGTCTTTTCGCATCGACAATACTAAGTCTCGCGTCATCTCAAGCGCGCCATATTCCCACGCAGGCATATTATCCATCATTACACTAGGTGGCATAATATCATTAGATAGATAACCACCCGGTTTATTTAACAGCGTATCAGCAACGTTGATCAGTGTGCTTGTCGTGGTATAGCCCGTCACAAATTTATCGCCGCGCATTTGTGCTTCTTGCTTCGCCTTGCTTACCACATCCATACGAGCAGGCTCACTGCTCCAATAAACGGCAATTGCATAAAAAACAATTAAGATTATAAGCAACGCACTGGCTATTTTTCCTTTGTGTTCAGACATATTATCTCCTAGTGATGTGAGTGCTCTTTACTTTTTTGCGGTTTTTCTTCTGACATTGTTTGTAAAGACACAACTTTAGCTTGAGTAAAAACTCGATTTCCATCATTAAAATATAGCGTGAGTTTTCGTTCTTGCCCTGCTTTTAGCTTATCTTCTGGCTCAAACACCATCAAATGATAACCCCCTGGTTTAAACTCAACACTGCTGTGGGCATCAATCTTTAATGACAAAACCTGCTCCATTTTCATCATACCATCCACATGTGTATGCTGATGAATTTCAACGCGCCCTAAACCATCTAGTTCAGCCTTCGTTAAAACAGCTGCATGATTGCTAGGGTTTGTGATAGTCATATAAGCAACACTGGCTTTGCTCGCGGGTAAAAACTCACGGACTTGTGCATTACTGACTGAAATTTCAGCGCTATCATTATGGTCATGACCACTATGAGCAAATGAAAAAGTGCTATAAAGCAAACTTGCAGTAAGAAAAGAGAGTGCGGGTAACAGCTTCATCGTGCTTTAATCCTTGTTAAGACATCAACTTACCCGCTAAATTTAGCATACTTTGTTTATTAAGGCAGTTTATTAAGGCGCTAAGCCGCCGATTTTTTGTTATCAGCAATCAGCCAGCATAATGCGGCGATTAACAACAATGGCCATGCAACCATCACTGAGCCAAATAGAAACGCAAGCACAACACCAATCAGAGCAACAACACCTGCGCCAAGTAAGCCAATAGTGAATAATGCAACACCAGCAACAACGACAATCACTGCCACTATCGCACCGATGACTTCAAGCCCTGCCCAGCTCATATCTGCAATTGATAACGGCAACTGCCATGAGTCAAACGATACGAATGACACTGCATCGGTACACAACAATAGCATTGCTAAGACGATGATAGCTAACGTTTTCATGTTCTACTCCTAGTAACCTTTTACTGGTAAAGAACAGTGAGCAATTAAATAACCCACGCCTATTAACAGCGGCATATTAATCAGTAGTATGATCATCACCAATCGCGTAGACCATACAGGAAACCCTAAACGCGCAGCGAGTCCGCTACACACACCCGAGATCTTTTTGTTACTTAGATCACGATACCAACGTGATGATGTATGATAAGTGTTCATTATTAACCTCCTAAGCTGACTGCTTCATCGTTGCTTTCAAGTCAGCAAGCTCTTTATCGATTGCTTCATCTTTCTCTAAGGCAGCGATTTGTGCTGCTGTTGAATTTGCGGCATCACCTTGTGTAAGTTCATATGCTTCAACTTGCGATTCAATGTTTTCAACACGCTGCTCTAAGTAGTCAAAACGTGCTAATGCATCTTCAACTTTACTGCTATGCAACTGCTCTTTTACTTTTAAGCGTGCTGTAACAACGCGCTCTTTTTGCATGTAAGTCAGCTGTTTGGCTTTTGCATCTGCAAGCTTGTTTTGTAAACGCTGACAATCATCAGTTAATTTAGATAGTGACTCTGCCACTTTATCCATTTCAGCTTGTTGCGCTTCGATTTCTGTCGTTAAACGCTGCTTTTCAACTAATGCTGCTTTGGCAAGATCGTCACGATCTTTACTCAACGCTTTTTCTGCTTTCGCTTGCCAGTCAGCTACTTTCGCTTGTTTCGCTGCAATTTCACGCTTCATTTGCTTTTCTTGCGTTAAAAATGTCGCAGCGGTTGCACGGCATTCAGTCAGTGCATCCTGCATTTCTTGCACGAGTAGATTAAGTAACTTTTCAGGGTCTTCCGCTTTATCGAGTGCTGCAGAAAGGTTTGCCTGAATAATGTCATTTACGCGATTTAATACACCCATGTGACTCTCCTGTTGATAATTGGGTTAATACAGCTAGGAGATTCCAATTCTTGTGCCAACTAACAAATAAATTAATTTTGTTATTTAGATACAATAAGTTGAGTTAATAGAATTTAGATTTTGACTGACTAGTGACTGAATGAGAAATAACTAATTTGACTAAAAAATTAACTTTTTCACCAAATTTTAGGATCAAAAAAAGCCACAAAATGTGGCTTTTTTAACGAGGTATATGATTAGGCTTCTGGGACAAAACTTAAGGCTTTATCCATAACAGTTAAGTTAGCCGTTTTACCATGCCCGTTCTCAGACAAATGACGTCTAAAACCACGCGCACCAGGTTGGCCTTGAAAAATTCCCAACATATGGCGAGCAATATGCCAAAAATTAGCACCTTTGCTCATTTCATCTTCAATATAGTCATACATAGCGCGCACAACCTGATGACGACTCAGCGTAAAGGCTTCATCACCATAAATTTTTTCATCCACTTCAGATAAAATAAACGGATTACTATACGCTTCACGGCCAATCATAATACCGTCAACATAATCAAGGTGAGCTATGCTATCAGCGATGGTTTTCACGCCACCATTTAAGCTTAAGTGCAGCTGCGAGTAATCTTTTTTCAACTGGTAAACGCGCGGGTAATCAAGAGGTGGGATCTCACGGTTTTCTTTGGGGCTTAGGCCATTTAACCATGCTTTACGCGCATGAATAATAAAGTCATCACACCCCACATCATGACTTGCTTCTATTAAGGCACACAAAAACTCATACGAGTCTTGCTCATCAATACCAATGCGTGTTTTAACCGTAACAGGAATCGTCACCTCGGCCTTCATTGCTGCAACGCAATCAGCAACAAGCTTCGGCTCAGCCATTAAACAAGCACCAAAGCGACCATTTTGCACGCGATCAGACGGACATCCCACATTTAAATTTACTTCATGGTAGCCTCGCTCTGCCGCTAATTTTGCACATTTAGCCAACGCTTCAGGATCTGAGCCACCAAGTTGCAATGCCACAGGCCCTTCATGCTCATTAAAGTGTAAGTAGTCACCTTTACCAAATAAAATAGCGCCGGTTGTCACCATCTCAGTGTAAAGCACAGCATGCTTAGTCATTTTGCGGTGAAAGGTTCGACAGTGACGATCAGTCCAATCTAACATGGGTGCCACGGAAAAACGGCGGTTTAATGTCGTTGTGCTCATAACATGGCCCCTTTAAAGATCAATGCATTTACTTGCAACTTAAATTACCTAATACGATTAACGCTTAATATAGCGATGACACATACCCTTTAGGTATGCACCGAAATGAAAAATTGCGACCATTATACCACCGAAGCTGGCTCGCGGCATGGCTTAATCGAAGATCAGATGATGAAAAGAGGCGAAGAAGTGTACTGCAATCTCACTTCTTTGAAGAATAAGATAAAATGTAAAGGCTACATTTTTACTTTACTAAGAAGGTGTTCAAGGTTTTGGCCCGTAAGCTCCAAAACAGTGATTTCAAGTTCTTTATAATCCTCATTTTTCAGATTAACTAATTTAGCTCCTACTGCAATGCGAGCAATTTTCTGAGCAGGGTCTATTTCTACAATTTCAATGGATGCATGTGTATCATGATCTTTTGACTGTACGTAATACTCGCTAAAGAAAGTACCATCAGCACGTACATTTGGGTTGCTATCGGAGACAGACTGCAAAAGCGTGCCCTTTTGAAGATCACTTTTGCGAATAGAAAAGCTGTATTCAGCCACATTAGCGTGGCCAACAATTACTGTAACAGCGCTCTCCCCATTAATTTTGAAATCGTGATCAGTTACTTCAATCACTTTTAGCTTACCACTATCATAGGTTGGCTCCATGCAAGCGCCCAAGCTAAAGATCAGAAAAATGGATAAAACAACATTTTTAATTAGCATTCTTTGTTCCTTAAATTTTATATTGCCTTCCTTTAAGTTAGATAAAAGAAGGCAATAATTCAAAATTTAAATCACTGAAAATGCACTTTAAATTTAAACTATGTTGGCACAGCTAAACCAAAGTAATGAGCAATACCACCTAAAATATTAGTTACCGCCACAGAAGATAAAATTAACCCCATTACTCGGCTAATAATACTTGCCCCACTGTCGCCAATTAACTTATGAACATGTGTGGCAAGCAGTAATAAAACCAGCACGATTACTAATACAAAAAGCATGATTGATGACGTTATAAGCTGCTCATACCAAGTGTATTCTGTATTTCGAGTCATTAGCACCGCACCAAGCATGGCTCCAGGGCTCGCAATAGAAGGAATGGCTAATGGGAAAATAGCCGTTTCGGTGCTATCTCGTACGCTTTTGATTTCAGTTTCTGGTTTACTTTCACCGAATATCATCGACAAAGCAAAAAGTAATAAAACAATACCTCCGGCAATCTGAAACGCCGAAAGCGGAATATTTATCGCATTTAAAAGTAACTCGCCCGCGACAACAAAAAATAATAGAACCAGTGCCGAAACACCAACTGCTTTTAAAGCAACTTTGCGCTTAAATTTGGCGTCATCCCAGCGTGTAACAGCAATAAAAACAGGCACTGTACCGATAGGATCAATAACAGCAAAAAAGAAAATGAATGCGGCAAGCAATTCATTCATTAAGAAAACTCCCTATAAAACGTGTTAGCGAATAAAAACACTGCAACTACAATACAGTATGTTAGTATATCACGGTAGCGTAAGGATAAGAGAAGATGAATATAGAATCACTCGTCAGTAAAGCAAAACAAGTCTGCGACAATCGTGGGGCACGTTTCACACCTATCCGTGAAAAAGTATTCCGCCTGCTAGCAAGTGCTCAGGGTGGCGTTGGTGCTTATGATTTATTAGAACAACTTAAATTAACTGAGTCAGGCGCAAAACCTGCCACTATTTATCGTGCTCTGGATTTCTTGTCAGAACTTGGCTTTATTCACAAAATTGAAAGCACAAACTCATTTATGTTGTGCCACCATTTTGATCACATTCACCCTGTACAGTTACTGATATGTGACAGTTGTGGCTATGTTAAAGAGTTACACTCAACCGTTATTTCACACGAACTAAATAATCTAGCGGCAGAGAGTGGGTTTATTGTCTCAGGACAAACTATCGAAGCACACGGTAAATGTGAAAATTGCAAAGATTAAGTGCGCTGTCACATACAGCCACTACACTTATAGTTAGAAAGGCAGTTTAACTGCGTAATCTGAGGGAAAATAAACAATGAATGTAGAGTTCATCAACCCTTTTTTATCATCATTATTAAATGTATTGAGCACCATGGCTCAAACAGAATTAAAACCGGGTAAACCTAGTTTAAAAAAAGATGAATTAGCCCGTGGCGATGTATCAGGTTTGATTGGTATGGTAGGGCCTCAAACAAAAGGCTCACTATCAATTACCTTTGATGAAAGCTTAGCATTAACTATTATGGAAAGAATGCTGGGTGAGCGACCAGACTCAGTCAATGAAGAAGTAACCGACATGGTAGGTGAAATTACCAACATGGTAACAGGCGGTGCTAAAAACTTACTCGGCGAAAAAGGCTATGAGTTTGATATGGCAACGCCGATTGTTGTGTCTGGTAAAGGGCATACAATCGCCCATAAATGTGAAGGCGCCAAGGTATTGATCCCATTCACGTCCGCTGATGGTAACGCCAATATTGAAGTTAGCTTTGATAAACTATGAGCTGGCAGCAAAAAACCATTCAATTGAAGCCTCGCTCGCGAGGCTTTCACATCATTGATGACGAGCTACTTCGTCAACTTCCAGAAATAACGCAATACAAAGTCGGTTTATTACACCTGTTCATCCAGCACACCTCTGCAAGCTTAACAATTAACGAAAATGCCGATCCCACTGTGCGAATGGATATGGAAAGTCACTTCAATCACTTTGTACCAGAACGACAAAGTTATTATCGTCATGATTATGAAGGTGATGACGACATGCCAGCCCACATAAAAAGCAGTACATTAGGTGCTGAACTCACCATACCTATTAACCAAGGCCGCTTAATGCTTGGCACATGGCAAGGCATCTATTTAGGTGAACACCGTGATCATGGTGGCGCTAGACGTATTGTCGCGACGATTCAAGGCCAGATCTAAAACTAACTGTAAGCTATAAACTAAACTTGGCATTAACTAAATTATTTAAGAAAGTGTTTTTGGAATTTTTTAGAGATTGGAGCGGCACACGAGGCTCGAACTCGTGACCTCAACCTTGGCAAGGTTGCGCTCTACCAACTGAGCTAGTGCCGCATCAAAAAAGTTTCTAGTTACAAGCTTCAGGTTAGTTACTTTCCCCTTGAAACTTATATCAATTTCTTTTGGTGAGAAATTGGAGCGGCACACGAGGCTCGAACTCGTGACCTCAACCTTGGCAAGGTTGCGCTCTACCAACTGAGCTAGTGCCGCTTTATAAGTAGTCAGTAATTTGTCCGTTGGCGCACAACCTTGAAGGTTGCGGTAAAACGTTCTGGCAACTGAGCTAGTGCCGCACAATAAATTACTAGTTTTAAGTTACAAGCTTCAAGTTAGTTACTTTCCCCTTGAAACTTAAGCCAATTCCTTTTGGTGAGAAATTGGAGCGGCACACGAGGCTCGAACTCGTGACCTCAACCTTGGCAAGGTTGCGCTCTACCAACTGAGCTAGTGCCGCAAATTTCAACTATAAAAGTTTAGCTAAAGACACACTAACCCCGCGGGGGTTAACGTCTTAAGCGGGGCAGGATTCTACAATAATCCGATGTGTTTGCAAATGTTTTTTACAAATTAAAGAATTTTTCTTGGTAAACCTTTAATTCCATGATCGAATCTTTGATATCGTCGAGAGCTAGATGTGAACCTTTTTTGTTCACTTGTGCTAATACGTCAGGTTTCCAGCGACGCGCAAGTTCTTTAACTGTACTCACATCAAGGTTACGGTAGTGAAAGTAGTCTTCCAATTCAGGCATGTACTTATTCATAAAACGGCGGTCTTGGCCGATAGAATTACCACACATAGGTGAAGCACCCGCTGGTACCCATTGCTTTAGAAATGCCAATGTTTGATCAATAGCATCTTGTTCAGTGAATGTGCTTGCTTTACAACGAGCTGTTAAACCAGATTGACCGTGCTGAGTCGTACACCACTCGTCCATGCCATCAAGCAGTTCATCGCTTTGATGAATAGCAATAACAGGGCCTTCAGCCAAGATGTTTAAATCACTGTCGGTGACAACAGTGGCAATTTCGAGTATTTTATCTGTTGCTGGTTCGAGGCCAGTCATTTCCAGATCGAGCCAGATAAGATTTGATTTATGAAAAGACATAGTTACCTTAGCGGTGCTTTCCTTTAGATCCAACGCATTTAGATATATCATATTAGTATCATCAGTCGACCTAAAGCTTTTTTTTTCAAAAAGCCCGACATTTACTCAAGTTATAGGCCAAAAGTGGCAAAACAAAAGAAATTAAGTAAAGGCCAATCGCGTCGAATTAAGGCCAATCATCAAAAACGCCTCTCTAATGCAGACAAAAAGCAACAGAAAGGGGCAACTGTGCAATGGCAAAATGACAATTTAGGCCCTGCCGAAAATGCGGTTGTGATCAGCCGATTTGGTCAACATGCTGACATCGAAACCGAATCAGGCGAAGTGCTGCGCTGTAATATACGCAGAACAGTATCGAGCCTTGTATGTGGTGATGAAGTTATTTTTCGCCGTGCAAAAGTTAGCGAAGGCGACTTAGCTGGCGTTATTGAAGCAACCCATGAACGTCGCTCACAATTAACGCGCCCTGATTTTTATGACGGCGTGAAAGTCGTCGCTGCCAATATCGACCAAATTTTAATGGTCTCGGCAGTGTTGCCTGAGTTTACGCCAAACATTATCGACCGCTATTTAGTTGCCTGTGAAGACATGGGTATTGAGCCTATTTTAGTGCTTAACAAAATAGATTTAATTGACGATGAAGGCCTTGCTTTTATTGATAAAATTCTCGATATCTATCGTGAGCTAGGTTATCAAGTACTATTAGTCAGTAATAAAACGAGTCAAGGCATTGATGAGCTTAAACAAAAACTGGTCGATAAAAACAGCATTTTTGTTGGTCAAAGTGGTGTGGGTAAATCAACCTTAGTGAACACTGTACTGCCTGATGCTGACATCTTAACCCAAGAAGTCTCAGAGAACAGCGGCCTTGGTCAACACACAACAACCGTGTCGCGATTACACCATTTACCAAGTGGGGGGAACCTAATCGACTCACCGGGGATTCGTGAGTTTGGCTTATGGCATTTAGATGTTGAGCGCGTTACGTGGTGCTTTAAAGAGTTCCGTGATTTTATTGGTGGCTGTCGTTTTCGCGATTGTAAGCATTTAAACGATCCTGGCTGTATAATTCGCCAAGCTGTTGATGATGGTGAAATTTCAGAACTTCGCTTTGACAGTTACCACCGAATTTTAGAAACTATGGCCGACGGCCGTGCTGGTGCACGCGCTCCTCGCGTATAACTATTTAGGAAATAACAAGTGAGTTTAGATAAATTCAAAATTGCTATGCAATATGCCATGCCAAAACATTTCATTTCGCGCATGGTTGGCAAGTTAGCAGCAGCAAAAGCGGGTGGCTTAACAACGGCCTTAATTAAATTGTTTATCAAACAATACAAAATTGATATGAGTGAGGCTAAATACCCAGATCCAGCTCATTACAAAACTTTTAATGAGTTTTTCACTCGCCCATTAAAAGAAGGTATTCGTCCACTTTCTGAAGAAAGCGACATTATTGCTCACCCAGTTGATGGTGCAATTAGCCAATTAGGCGATGTAGTAGACGGTCAAATCATCCAAGCAAAAGGCCATGACTACAGCTTACAAGCACTCCTAGGTGGCAAAGAAGAAGACACAGCGCCGTTTTTAGGCGGTAAATTTGCCACTATTTATTTAGCGCCTAAAGATTATCACCGTATTCACATGCCTGTTGATGGTACGCTGAGCAAAATGATCTACGTACCGGGTGATTTATTTTCGGTCAACCCGTTAACAGCGCAAAATGTACCTAACCTATTTGCTCGTAACGAGCGTGTTGTGGCTATCTTTGAGACCGAAATTGGCCCGTTAGCCATGGTACTTGTAGGTGCGACAATTGTTGCTAGCATCGAGACTATTTGGGCGGGCACAGTCACGCCACCAGCAGGTAAAGATGTATTTAGTTGGAATTACCCAACCACAGGTGACAACGCGATTACTCTGAAGAAAGGTGAAGAAATGGGTCGCTTTAAATTAGGCTCTACCGTTATTTTAGCCTGGGGTGCAAATCAAGCTGAGTTCTTATCAGATCAACACCCAGAAACAGTGACGCGCATGGGCACACCATTTGCGAAAATTAACGATTAATAAGTTCAATTAAGCACAATTAAGCAAACCACTTTAGCAAAAGTGGTTTGCTTAAATTCACAATAAACCGCGCCTATACCCCACGATTACACTCTGAGCATTCACTATCTTTTTGAATATTAAAGCGCTGCTGCATTAGTGTTAGCCCATCAAATTGAATAAACTCGCTGCCCGTTTTGTGGCCAAGCAATATATTGATAGCCAATAAACTTTGCATGCTTCCCATAACACCCAGTAACGGGCTCAATACCCCAACATTGTCACAATTAAGTGCTGTTTGCTGCTCCGTTTGCGGGAATACACAGCCATAACAAGGGCTCTGTTCATCACGAAAATCAAAACTCATCACCTGCCCCTGCGTTGCAATAGCAGCAGCTGATACAAGTGGGATAGATTTAGCTAAACAATAGCGATTAACCAAATAGCGAGTAGCAAAGTTATCACTGCAATCAAGGATAATATCAGCACCTTCAAGAAGCTCAGCACAGTTACTTTCATCAAGCTTTTGACATAGAGGTTTAACCGTAATTTGATTATTTAAACTGCTTAACACCTTGGCAGCCGCCTGTGCTTTTGACTGCCCTAAATGGTTTACTTTATAGAGTATTTGTCGCTGTAAGTTTGAAAGCTCAACTTTATCGTCGTCTATTAAAGTGAGCGTTCCGATACCCGCCGCCGCTAAATAAAACAATGCTGGTGAGCCAAGCCCACCCGCCCCGACAACCACAATATGTGCAGACTTTAACTTTTGCTGACCCGCAAGCCCCACCTCTTTTAATAGCAAGTGGCGGCTATAACGAATTTGCTCTTTGTCGCTTAACGCGCTCATATTAAGACTGACCTTCGACCAGCAGTTTTAACTTGGCAATGGCTGCTTGGTAGTCTTCGGCTTCGGTAATCGCACGCACTACGGCAACACTGCCAACACCTGTGCTCGCAACTTGCTCAGCACGAGATATATCAATTCCACCAATCGCGACCGTTGGGTAATCAGCCATCAACGGCACAAATTTTTCGAGCTTTTCTAAGCCTTGAATTTGCCCCGTCATATCTTTGGTGGTGGTTGGATAAATAGCACCAAACGCCATATAACTTGGTCTGTAATTATGTGCACGCAGCATCTCATAAAAGCCATGAGTCGACACACCTAAGCGTAACCCCGCCTCTTTTATGGCAATTAAATTAGCGTTTTGTAAGTCTTCTTGCCCTAAATGCACACCATAAGCACCGTGTTTGATCGCCAGTTGCCAATAATCATTAATATATACCTGCGCATCATACTTCTGCCCCAGCATAACCGCACTTGCAATCGACTCATCAAGTACTGAATCGTCTGCATTTTTCATTCTTAATTGAACTGTTTTAACCCCTTCGGCTAAACACTTCTCTAACCAATCAACCGTATCAACAACGGCATATAGTCCAAGCTGTTTAGAGTTACACTCGGCAAAACCTGCTGCCATGGTAAAATCAACCGGGCAATCAAAGTCGAGCTCATCACCTAGCCAACTTCCCGCTTCGATGACTTGTGGGTAATCAGCTAGATTTGTTGGAAAGCAAGTGTGTGCAACGGGGCCAATCCCTTCACCATAACGAACGGCTGCTTTTAATCCTTGGTTTATATAGGCTTTCGCTAAAATAAAGGCATCTTTGAGTGGATACTGTTTGGCTAAACACGCAGCAATCACAGAAGCCATACTGCATCCAGTACCATGACTATGCGGAGTTTGAATTTTTTCGTTGCCAAGCCAATATGCCTGCTCACCTTGCACGCAGTAATCAATGCAGTAGCCACTTGGGTAATCCCAATGACCCCCTTTGATGATCACCGCTTTTGCACCATAGCCTGTTAACTTCTCGGCGGCTTCTTTCACTGCGCTTGGACCAATCAGGTAAACACCAGTTAATAACTGCGTTTCGTGGGTGTTCGGTGTTACAACATCGACTAATGGCAATAAACACTCTTTGATAGCACTAACAGTATCTTCTTCTGTTAATAAATCACCACTTGAGGCAATGGCAACCGGATCATAAACAACCAAAGGCGGCTCTGCCCAAGTTGCTTTGTAATGTTTTAAATGCTCACTAATAAGCTGTATTTGCTGCACATTGGCAAGCATGCCAATTTTAATCACGCTGGCAGGCATATCACTGGCTAAGGCTAATAGTTGCGACTCAATCACTTCTGTTGATATCGGGTTCAGCGCTTCTACACCTAAACTATTTTGTGCCGTTAAAGCAGTAATAACCGTACAGCCATGTACGTTAAAACTTTGCATTGCTTTGATATCGGCTTGAATTCCTGCACCGCCGCCCGAATCTGAGCCAGCTATGGTCCATACAACCTGATTCATGTTATTCCTCACATTTTATTCTTGATGCCAAAATGGCATTCCGAGCGTCGGCGTTGACGGGCTTGCGACGTCTTTTTCTGGCATCGCTTTAGCCACATAGCTATATCGACCCGCCTCTACAGCACTCTTAAACGCTTTACTCATCGTCACTGGGCAACCTGCACCCGCAATTGCCGAATTTAATAATACGGCATCATACCCTAATTCAAGCGCTTGGCAGGCATGAGATGGTAAACCTAAGCCCGCATCAACAATTAACGTATGGTTTGGCAAGCGCTCACGGATCATTTTTAGATTGTAAGGATTCAGCAAGCCTTTACCCGTGCCAATCGGTGCGCCCCAAGGCATTAGTACTTCGCAGCCTAAATCAGCGAGGCGCTGACACAGCACTAAATCATCAGTGCAATAAGGTAAAACTTTAAAGCCATCGGCCAATAAAATTTTAGTGGCTTCGAGCAGTGCGATTGGATCGGGCTGTAAATTATATTCATCACCAATCAACTCTAACTTGATCCAATCAGTGGCAAACACTTCGCGGCACATTTGTGCCAAGGTCACTGCTTCTTTCACGCTATGGCAACCCGCCGTATTTGGCAGCACCTTTAGCCCGGTGTTTTTTATCAATTGCCAAAAATCATCACCCGCAGCAGCGCTTTGCTGACGTCTCAATGAAACGGTGACAATTTCAGCCTGTGAGGCCACTATCGACTCTGTCATAACACTTGGCGAAGGGTACAGTGCTGAGCCAATCAGTAAACGACTCGTAAATTGCTCACCATAAACCGAAAAACTATCCATCTTAGCCTCCTTGAATTGGCGACAATAGCTCAATGCTGTCGCCTTCGTTGAGGGGTTTAGCATCGCATTGGCTGCGCGGTACAAAGTCACCATTAACGGCAACGGCAAATGGAGGTCTTGCGCCAAACTGGCTCAACGCCTGAGTGAGCGATGTATTGTCGTTCACTGTCACTGACTGACCATTAATTAAAATATTCATTTTTATCCTTAAGCAATTAAGCTCACTGCGTCATCAACCACCTGAGGCGCGAGTAAATAGCCATGACGGTACAAGCCATTAATACTGATCACTCGACCTTGCTTTGTGACTTTCGGACGGTTGTCTGCAAACGCTGGACGAAGCCCTGATTGCAAGCTCTCGATACGCCCTTCAGCAAAGCCGCTATGCACCGTGTAAGCAGCAGACAATAGCTCCAGCGCTGAGCGCACTGTGACTTTACCTCGGTCTTGCGATTCAATTTCAGTCGCACCAATCACAAATTGATGGTTTGGCTTAGGAGCAATATAAATTGGGTAACGCGGATGCATCAGTCGTATCGGTCTGGTTAGGTTCACCTCTGGTGCATATAAACGTGCTACTTCCCCTCTTACTCCGCGAAGTAAAGGCTCAGATTGTTTAGCACCTAAACCGCGGCAATCAAATACATAATCAAAGCTTTGACCATTCACTTGGTGGGCGTTCAATTCAACTTTACAGCCAAAGTTAAATTGCACTCCTTGCGAGGTAAGCTTTTTAAAACTCGCGCTATAAAATGCCTGATTATCGAGTTGCCCTTCACAAGGTAAATACACACCTTGATGGAACCGCCCAGCAAGTTCTGGCTCAAGGTCAGCGATTTGAGTACCAACCAATGCCTGTGCCTGATAGCTTTCAAGCGGTTTTAAGCGGCTCACAAAACTTTGTAAATCGCCCTTATCTTGCTGATGAGCAACCACTAAACTGCCTGTTTGTTGAAAATACACAGCGTCATCAAGCTCACTTAAAATTTGCTGCCAACGAGTGATGCTATTAAGCCCTTGTAGGGCTAAATCCTGTTCACACAGGACTGATTCCGCAAAGGGTGCCAACATCGCTGCGGCAACGCTGCCGGCACTGTTGCTAGCATGTTCATCATCTTGTTCAAACACCGTAACTTGATGCTGCTTACTTAACGCCAATGCCGCTAAGCGCCCCGTTAAGCCAAAACCAATCACTGCAATGTTGTAAGACATATTAACCTCAGCCTTAAACGATAAGATTTAAGCAAATAGCGCGATATAAAATCGCGCCTACAACTAGCCTAAATTGCTTTGTGGTAAATCTCAGAGCCTGTTTTTTTGAACTCATCTGATTTCGCTTTCATCTCGGCTTCGACATCAACCATTTTGATTTCAATGCCTTCACCCAAGGTATTAAAATCAATACCTCTTTGTTCAAGATCTTTAGCGTAATCACGTACCTCTTGGGTGATCTTCATTGAGCAGAATTTAGGACCACACATAGAGCAAAAATGAGCTATCTTGCCTGATTCTTGCGGCAGTGTTTCGTCGTGATATTCGCGGGCGCGTTCAGGGTCTAAACCGATGTTAAATTGGTCGTGCCAACGGAACTCGAAGCGCGCTTTTGATAGTGCGTTATCACGCTCTTGCGCACCTGGGTGGCCTTTTGCCAAATCGGCGGCATGGGCAGCAATTTTGTAGGTGATTAAACCTTCTTTAACGTCTTCTTTGTTTGGCAAGCCTAAATGTTCTTTAGGGGTTACATAACAAAGCATGGCACAGCCGTACCACGCAATTTGCGCAGCGCCAATGCCTGATGTGAAATGGTCATACCCAGGGGCGATGTCCGTGGTTAATGGGCCAAGGGTGTAAAATGGTGCTTCTTCACAGTGTTTTAGCTGCTCCTCCATGTTCTCTTTGATCATATGCATTGGCACATGGCCTGGGCCTTCGATAAACACTTGTACATCATGTTTCCAAGCAAGTTTTGTCAGCTCACCTAAAGTACGTAATTCACTGAATTGGGCTTCGTCATTGGCATCTGCAATAGAGCCTGGGCGCAAGCCATCCCCTAATGAGAAACACACATCATACTGTTTTAAAATTTCACAAATATCTTCAAAGTGAGTATATAAAAAGTTTTCTTTATGATGCGCTAAACACCATTTCGCCATGATTGAACCACCACGCGAAACAATACCAGTCACACGCTTTGCCGTCATCGGCACGTAACGCAGCAACACTCCTGCGTGAATAGTAAAGTAATCAACACCCTGTTCTGCTTGTTCAATCAAGGTATCGCGGAAAATCTCCCACGTTAGGTCTTCAGCCACACCGTTTACTTTTTCAAGCGCTTGGTAAATTGGTACAGTACCAATTGGCACTGGTGAATTACGTACCACCCACTCACGAGTTTCGTGAATATAACGACCCGTTGATAAGTCCATTACCGTGTCAGCCCCCCAACGAGTCGACCACACCATTTTTTCTACTTCTTCTTCGATTGATGAAGTCACCGACGAGTTACCAATATTCGCGTTCACTTTAACTAAGAAGTTTCGGCCAATAATCATCGGCTCAGTTTCTGGGTGATTGATGTTGTTAGGCAGCACGGCGCGGCCACGGGCAATTTCATCACGCACAAATTCAGGGGTAATAAAATCAGGAATACTGGCACCAAACGATTCGCCTTTGTGCTGGGCAGCGAGTAACTCTTCACGAATTTTAGCGCGCCCCATGTTTTCGCGGATCGCCACATATTCCATTTCAGGCGTCACAATGCCTTGTCGCGCATAATGCATTTGGGTAACGTTTTTACCCGCTTTTGCACGGCGGATCTTTGGTAGATGTTCAAAGCGGATATGATCTAACCCTTCATCTGCCATACGCTGCTGCGAAAATTGCGACGTAACTGAATCTAAAATTTCAGTGTCACCACGCTTTTCAATCCACTTTTCACGATATTTTTCAAGACCTTTACGTACATCAAGTTGAAAATCAGGATCAGTGTAAGGGCCTGATGTATCATAAACACGAATTGGTGCATTGGGCTCAAATACGGGGTTCTCTTCAGTACCACCAACAAAGGTATCGCTGAGGGTAATTTCGCGCATTCCCACACGTACGTTATCTTGTGTGCCTTCAACATAGACTTTATGTGAGTTAGGAAAAGGTTGACCGGTTAAGTTGTAAATATAATCAGATGCAGCCGCACGAGTTTCGCGGCGAGACGGTTTAGTTGTTGTGTTTGACATGACTTACCTCATTGCTTTAAGGGTTGTCTTGTCAGATATTGCAAGCGCAATAGAGAGTGGCAAACGCCATTGGATCGTTAGTAAGATAAACACTTACTGTTGCAGCCTATGCCGCTTATGCCCCTATATTTGGCGCACAAGCGCCTAACGAGGCAGCTTGTTCCCTACGCAGGTGTTAGCCTGATCAGGTTCACGGATCCCGCTTTCGCGATCTCAGCCTTTTAAAGGCACTCCGACAAGTTTAAATTCGTTGTTTTATAAAAACACAATGAGTGTACGTGAGTTAAAAAATAGCTGCAAGCTAAGCGTTTTAGTTTTTAACGATAAAAGTGAAGTGATGCTCGCCTTGTAACACCAACTGTTCATCATTCAATGAAATTGTAGCGCCTTCCTTTAAAGTCATTAATAATTTCTGTTCTAGCTCATCCACTTTTTCACCGCATGACTTACGAGTCATACCTAGCTTATTTACTTTCAATGTGTCTTCGACGAGCTGCCCTTCACCAAAAAATTTATTACAACCCGCAAAGCCATTAATTTGCATGGCTTCAATAAAACGCATTGATGCACTTTGTGACACAGGGATAGATAAACCATTTATTTTTGATAGCTGCCATTGTGTGTATTTTAAGTGCTCGCTTGACACGCTCCCAGTTGATGAGCATCCCACACAAAATAATACAAAAAGAATTGGCAAGGCGACTAGCTTCATATATTTTTCGACTTTATTTTCAATTTAGTAATGATAACAATATTTAACGCGTTTGATCGTTAAAAAAACATGTTTTATCTGTAAAAAAATGTTCTAAGCTAGCTCTTTATAGAACAACAAGGGTTATTTGAATAACTTATCGATTTCTTCTGGTAAAAAAGGACGACCTTTTTCATTAACTGACGTGCCAATCACAAATGCTTGCAGCATCACTTTATCATCACATTTACGATAAATAGTTTGTCTAAAAGCAAATTTTATTCGGCTAACTCGCTCAGGTTCTACCACAACATAAAATTCATCGCCTGGTACTAAAGATGCTTTGTAATCCATTTCACTGCGAAGCACCACAAGATTCACTTTTTCTTTGGCTAATTTTGCAAAATCGATATCTTTGGCATGTAAAAACTCATGACGTGCGTGCTCAAGATAATTAAAATACACACTGTTGTTAACAATGCCTTGTAAATCGCACTCATAATCTCGCACTTTAAAGTCAACTTTAAAGGTCATAGTCGTATTCCTAATCAATTTACGTATAATTGCCTGCGTTTATATCATAAATACCTAAACAACCTAAAGATTCACTTTGTTTGGGTAGCAATAGCCATTTGGCCAGCAGGCTTGCTAGAATAGCAGTCCCTAAAATGGAGTTAAGAACCGCATGAAACGACGTTTATCATTATTATCTGCTGCTATTTTGCCATTATTTGCAGCATCAACAATCGCTTATGCTGAAGACGGTGAGCTAGAAAAAATTTTAGTCACTGGTGATTTCCAAAAAGAAAGTATTCAAACACTTAGCGCCAGCGCCAGCTTATTTTCTGATCATGAGATCAATCAGCGAGGCGCTAAGTTTTTAGATGAGATGCTAGCAAGTGCCGCGAATGTAAACTTTACGTCTGGCGCATCACGAGGTCGTTATGTGCAAATTCGTGGTGTTGGTTTGCGCTCACAGTTTGTTGACCCAATTAACCCATCTGTAGGTTTGGTGATCGACGGTATTAACTACTCTGGTCTTGGTGGTAGTTCATTATTATTTGATGTTGACCAAGTTGAAATTTACCGTGGACCACAAGGCACACGCTTTGGCGCTGATGCACTTGCCGGTATGATTCAAATGGAATCAGCGACACCAACACTTGATCCAAGTGTAAAAGTGCAGCTTGGTGCAGGTAATTACAACAGCTATGAGGCAGGTATTGCTGCCGGCACGGGTATTACTGATGACACCGCAGTGCGCGCTAGCATTTATCAACGTGAGTCTGATGGTTACGTTGAAAACCGTTATTTAAACAAAGATACCCAGCAACAAGATGAGCTCGTTTCTCGCTTTAAATTACACAGCCAGCTAACAAATAACTTACGCACAGAACTGAGTGTTCACTATATTGATATTAATAATGGCTACGATGCATTTACACTCGATAATAGCCGTTACAGTGTTGCTGATGAGCCAGGCGAAGATAACCAAGAAAGCATTGCAGTTGGCCTTGCCAATACGTACACCGGCTTCGATTTATTTGATGTAAGCCTTAATGTGTCAGGTATCGACAGTGAGCTACTTTACAGTTTTGACGAAGATTGGGTGTGTAATGATGAAGCTCAGCCAGAGCTTTGCGCCGCAGGTTTACATGAGTGGGGCTATAGCTCAACAGATACTTACTTGCGCGATCGTAAAGATCAAGCGGCCGAACTGCAATTTAATGGTAAGTCTGGCGAGTGGGTAGCGGGCATTTATTATCAAGGTCGTGAAGTTGACTTGGAACGCCAATACACATGGCTGACACAACCTTTTACCTCAAATTATGAAACCAGCAACATCGCTGCATACGGGCAAGTAGCAACCCCTATAGGACCAAAAACAACCTTAATTACGGGTCTGCGCGTTGAGCAATACCAAGGCGATTACATTGATAACAATGGCTTTATTGAAGAAACCGATGATGTCATGGTGGGTGGTAAACTTGCTCTTGAATACCAAGTGATTGATCGCACCATGATCTACACCAGTATTACTCGTGGCTACAAAGCAGGCGGTATTAACTCTGAAGCACTGGCAAAAGCAAAAGATGAAGGCTTAAATCTAGATGCTGATTTCTTTGCGAATCACACATCATTTGCCCCTGAATATTTATGGAGCGGTGAGTTTGGTGTAAAAGGCAGCTCTTTGGACGATAAGTTTGTGTTACGTCTCGCCGCTTTCTATATGTACCGCGAAGATATGCAGTTAAAGTCGTGGCAAGTTGAAGGTCAAAAGTTCACAGGTTATATCGATAACGCAAGCTCTGGCGAAAACTATGGTTTAGAAATTGAAGGCAGCTTCCAAGCTACTGACAACTTACTACTAACGGGTAGTGCAGGTTATCTACATACAGAAATCAATGACTTTGTTGCGCAATCAGGTCTAGATCAAGATGGTCGAGACCAAGCACAAGCACCTAAATACCAATATGCATTCACTGCGCGCTATAACTTTACGCCAGCACTTTACGCATCAATTGGTGTTGAGGGCAAAGACGATTACTACTTCTCTGATAGCCACAACTCAAAAGCGCCAAGCATTAACTTGGTGAATGCTTCGTTTGGTTATGAAAGTGATAATTGGAGCATTAATGCATGGGCACGTAACTTATTTGACGAAGACGTACCAACCCGTGGCTTCGAGTTTGGTAACGACCCTTTAGATGGTTACGCGACTCACACATACACACAACTTGGCGAACCTATGGTTGCCGGTGTGACATTTATTTACGAGCTATAAACCGTAGGCGCGACTTTATGTCGCGCTTTTAAAATCAACGAAAATCGCGAGGGAAACCCGCTCCTACAATTAAGCCCTTTCAACATCAAAGGCAATCACGTCTTTAATCTTTTGCTTTTTGGTTGCCAGCATAATGAGTCGATCAATTCCCAGTGCCACACCAGCACATTGTGGTAACCCATTTTCAAGTGCAGCTATTAAACGCTCATCCATTGGCACTTGTTTTAAGCCATTCGCTTCACGGTATTGATTATCTTCTTTAAAGCGAGCAGCCTGCTCTTTAGCATCCGTTAGTTCATTAAAGCCGTTTGCCAGTTCCATATTTTTAAAATATAACTCAAAGCGCCCTGCTACCCGCTCATCATGCTGGCAAATTTGGGCAAGAGCGGCTTGCGAAGCCGGAAAATGATAGACAAAACAAGGTTTTTCCTGGCCAATCGTTGGCTCTACCTTCATACAAAATAATAGCTGCAACAAGGTATCGCGATGTGTTTCATGCGCAGCAATATCGGCAAAGCCTTGCTCCGTTGCTAGTTGCTGCAATGTGCTAATATCAGCCGTTAAAGGGTCTACAGCTAATGCATTAATAAAGGCTTGCTGATAAGTAAGTCGCTCTGCGGGTTCTACGCAGAGCACTAATTGCATAAGCTCATCCATTTCATCCATAAGCGCAAATTCATCAAAACCTGGGCGATACCACTCAAGCATTGTAAATTCAGGGTTATGATGGCTTCCTGCTTCTTCATTTCGAAATGCTTTACAAAGCTGAAAAATAGCACCAGAGCCAGCAGCAAGTAAACGCTTCATGGCAAACTCAGGCGACGTTTGTAAATACAATGGCAAGCCACCAGCATGACCAGGACCAACAAACTCTGTGCTAAATGTGGCTAAATGTACATCGGTTACACTGGCAGCACTAAGACTTGGCGTTTCAACCTCCATTACATCCCGTGCATAAAAGAACTCGCGAATACGGCGGATGATGACGGCACGCTCGCGTAAAGTTTCAATATCGGCGCTTGGTTGCCAAAGAACATTAGACATAGTGTTTCCCAAAAAAAATCCCAGCATAAGCTGGGATTTTATAACAAATTGCTTAATTAAGCCTATTACTTAACACGGCTCACGTATTCACCGCTACGTGTATCAACTTTGATCACTTCGCCGATTTGTACGAATAGAGGAACACGAACAACAGCACCTGTGCTTAATGTTGCTGGTTTACCGCCAGTACCCGCTGTATCACCTTTTAGACCTGGATCTGTTTCAGTGATTTCTAATTCAACGAAGTTTGGTGGAGTCACAGCGATTGGGCTACCGTTCCAAAGTGTGATTGTACAAACGTCATTTTCAACTAACCATTTTGCATTGTCGCCAAGTGCTTTTTCGTCAGCAGCGATTTGCTCAAATGTTTCGTTGTTCATAAAGTGCCAGAACTCACCGTCAGTGTATAGATACGCTAAATCTGTATCCATTACGTCTGCACCTTCAACTGTTTCACCTGACTTGAATGTTTTTTCTAGTACTTTACCTGTGATAAGTTTACGAATACGAACACGGTTAAACGCTTGGCCTTTACCTGGTTTTACCATTTCATTTTCTAAGATGCTGCAAGGTTCGCCGTCTAACATAATTTTTAGGCCGCCCTTGAACTCATTGGTGCTATAATTCGCCATCGTTTCCTCTGTCTAAATAATTTCGAGTAATCTACGTGTCAATGATACAAAGAAATGAAGTAAATTTGCATAAAAACTGGCAAAAAGAATTGGCAAATGTTGTCACTTGTCCTGAACGCTTGCTAGAAATGCTAGGATTATCAAGCAAAGTAGACGAAAAAGACCTTAAAGCACGCAGTCTTTTTCCTGTCCGCGTGCCGCTGCCTTTTATCAAAAAAATGCGTTATGGCGACATCAACGACCCACTTTTGCTGCAAGTGATGCCAAGGCACCAAGAATTTTTAGCACAAACAGGATACGACAAAGATCCATTAAAAGAGCAAGATAACGACCAACCTGGTTTATTACACAAGTATCGCTCTCGTGTTTTGGTCATGTTTAAAACAGGCTGTGCGGTCAATTGTCGTTATTGTTTTAGGCGCCACTTTCCGTATCAAGAAAATCAATTGAATAAGCGCAGCTTAATTGAAGCCCTCGCCTATATAAAAGCAGATACCAACATCAACGAAGTTATTTTAAGTGGTGGCGACCCATTAATGGCCAAAGACGATGCTGTTAGTTGGTTTATGGATGAGTTAGAACAGCTTCCACAAATTAAACGCCTACGTATTCATAGCCGCTTGCCTGTGGTGATCCCAGCAAGAATTACCGATGAGCTGTGTGCCCGTTTTGCAGCATCACCTTTAAAAGTGGTGTTTATCAACCATATTAATCATGCAAACGAAATTGATGATGACTTTAAAGCTGCTATGCAAAAGCTAAAAGTAGTGGGGGTCACTTTGTTAAATCAAGCGGTGTTATTAAAAGATGTGAATGATACAGCAAGGGCACAAATAGCCCTCAGTGAGGCTCTATTCGATGCTGACATACTGCCCTATTACTTGCACCTACTTGATAAAGTGGAAGGGGCGAGTCATTTTGATATACCTGAACAACTAGCAAAACAAATAATGTCAGATATGCTAGCAGCATTACCTGGGTTTTTAGTACCCAAACTAGTTAGAGAGATCGGTGGAGAAAAAAGTAAAACTCCTATCGACCTCAATCTAGTTTAGTTACACATATACGTTTATGTTATTACCCAACGTTGCGGTTACAGACTTTGCAGGTGTTTGCGCGGCGCTCGAATTTACTGCAGCACCTTCAATAAGAGCAAGTGCAGCAGCGCCTTCAGCTTTTTGCTGTTTTTTTGCAAGAGCAGCACTATAAAGCTCCGCACTTTCACCACCGCCACTCATTGCCGGTAAATTTGATCCTGATATATTCATAGTTCACTACCTGACTTTTTATAACAATCCACGTACTATATCGGCATTGCAGTCTAAAGCTTTAGGAAAAAAATGGATTCAATTATTGAACAACTCAATGCTAACCTAAAAATCGTTTATCGTCAGGCACTTGATGCTGATAAAAAATTAGATGATTTACAGCAGCAAGGCCATGGCAAATTCAAAGCCTTATTTGCAAAAGATGCAGGCTTTGATTTTGAAGCCAAACGCTTTAAACCTTATGTTCTCGATGTTGCTGCTGATGTAGAAAGCTTAAGCAACGACGGGATGGACGAAGAAAAACTGAAAAAAACCGTTATTAAGCTTCAACAGTTATTACAACTGTTAGCGACGTTTAAGTAACGTAGAAGCCTCTATTTCATTTGTTGTAAATAGAGGCTATCGCGCGAAATAAATTTCACGCCTACATCAAACGTAGACGTCAAGCTTGCTTGGCGTGCCTGGCTGACGGCTTACAGCTTTTAGTGATTACTCGCCAAGGTTTAATGATGGTAATAGCTCATCTTCAAACCAATCAGTGATCAAACGTTTATCGTAATAATAGGCTTCATCACGGCCCATTTTCATACGATCCATAAAGCCCATGTCCTTGAGTTTTACATCACTGGCCTCGCTTAATACCTTGCCACTTTTGTCTGTCACTGAATAATTTAAATCGATTCTAGGAAAATAAATTGGCTTAATAATGCGCAGTTCGTTCATCGAACCAAAACGAACATCACCAGCAAGATCAAGATCCGTCACCTCAACATTAAGCGTATACCCTTCTGGTAGTTTTTCAGCAAGCTTGCTAAAGTGTTTTTCAAGGTTGTTCGCTACGCTTTTATGAAATGATCCTTTAGTTGAGTTATTCCCTGGGCGTACATCCCGATAATCATCAAAGTCGTGCCATTTTACCTTTGCCTCTCCCGCATAGGTGAAGGCTGGCAATACAAATATCATAGCGAGAGTTATTTTCTTTAATGTATTCATCTTTCTCTCCATCGAAATACGATTATATAAACTAAACAGTCACCTTTAACTATAGCTTAACCACATCGTTCACTTGTAACCAATATGGTATAAAATGTAACCCAAAGCAAGACAATAGGCTCCCCATACTATTGTAAATTTAGAATATAATTTTGCTACAAAGTATGATGAAATAGAGGCTATTCAACCACGTATTAATCTTAGAGCTTTTATGACCATTTTAGTCACCGGCGGAGCTGGATATATCGGCTCTCATACAGTGTTAGAGCTACTTCAACAAGGTAGTGAAGTTATTGTACTTGATAACTTAAGTAACTCATCCAGCGAGTCGCTTAAACGCGTTAAGCAAATTACTGAAAAAGAAATTACTTTTTATCAAGGAGATGTACAAGATAGAGAATGCCTTGATGAGATTTTCAAGCATCATAACATTGATAGCGTGATCCACTTTGCTGGTTTAAAATCTGTAGGCGAATCTGTTGCTAAACCTATTGAGTACTATCAAAATAATGTACAAGGTACCCTTACATTAGTGGATGCCATGCGTGATGCAGGTGTGTTCAAATTAGTTTTTAGCTCATCTGCAACCGTTTATGGCAACCCTGCAAGTTTACCTATTCGTGAAGATTTTCCTGTGGGTGGCACAACCAACCCATATGGCACATCTAAGCTTATGGTTGAAATGATACTGCAAGACATTGTTAAATCAGATGACCGTTTTGCGCTAGCATTACTACGCTACTTCAATCCTGTAGGGGCGCACAAATCAGGCCTCATTGGTGAAGACCCTAATGATATTCCAAATAATTTATTGCCGTATATTTCACAAGTTGCTGTAGGAAGACTCGAAAAACTCAGCGTATTTGGCGATGACTACAATACAAAAGATGGTACCGGTATTCGTGATTATATCCATGTGGTTGATTTGGCGTTAGGCCACTTAAAAGCATTAGAACGCATTACCGATAATACAGGCGCCCATATTTATAACCTTGGCACAGGAAACGGCTATTCAGTACTAGAGATGGTCAACGCCTTCGAGAAAGCCAGTGGTCAAGCCGTACCTTACCAAATATCACCACGTCGCTCTGGCGATATAGCCGCCTGTTACGCTGCAACTGAAAAGGCATTCAATGAACTAGGTTGGCAAGCTGAGCGAGGTATTGATGAAATGATGCAAGATACGTGGCGTTGGCAAAGCAATAATCCTAATGGTTATAAGTAACCAGCCAGTATTAGCACTTTAAATATGTTTTAAGCCGGTGTTTGTACCGGCTTTTTAAGCGGCGAATAATTTTTAATCTGCATTAACCCTTAGGCTGTATAAGTGAGGTTTACTTAAATGATTATTCAATATTGAATTAGTTTTCGGATGAATCATATTCCTCACGAGGTCTGTTTGATACTAACTTTTGCAGCCAATAGCCATCATGCTTTTCAAAAATATTTAGCCCTTCTCTTGTGTTCACTAAAATATTATTACCAACAGTCGTGTAATAAAGCGGGTTTGGGTCAATCGATATTAATGCATGTACTCTACCTATCATGTCATCAGAAAGGTGTTTTTCTAAAGAATTCACATCTTTGATGCCCGTTGTGATGTAATCATAAAGCTGTTTAACGGTTATGTCAGACTTTAACTTTTGTACAGAGGCGTCTGCCATACCCACACACTTATCATAAAAATCCACCCCTAGCATAGTTTGCTTATCCTCACACAAAGATAAATCTGAAAACTGTGCAAAGCATGTACTTGGTAATAATAAAACTAAAAATTTTTTCATTTTGCCACCTGATAACGCTCTTCGATGTTCCAGCTTCTCCAATCGGCGAATAATTTTTCAAACTGCTTGGGACTTTGCGCAAAGCTACTTTCAATCGCCTGTATATCCCACATAGTTTTAATTTGAATACCTGCACTTAATGCATTCAAAACAGCTGCTGTTTTGAATGCAGGTATACCAGTTTTTAATTCTAAAGTCTCGCCAGCGGCGTCAGCTGACGCTTCGGACATAAAAGCCACTTTAGATAAATCTGAAGTTGGATCTGCAGCAGATAATAATTTGGGTATTGCCTTTAATGTCATTAATTTTGTTAAATCTTGTGTTAATGACTGCTTAATTAGGAAACACTGCTGGCGATTATTAACAATATGGCTATATTGAGATTTAGATAGTTTTGCACCAGATAACATATCCGCGCTCGTTGCAATCGCAACACAGCCCATAACGGTTTTTGTATCTGCATTTCTAATTTTATCGCGCAATACACCTATATTTCGTTCGATCATTTTTTCAGTTGACATAACATTCCCTCGTTAATAAAAGAAAAAAGGTACATCAATTTTTGATTACTTTCTATACTTGAATGTTCTTGTTAGTCAAAAACAAATACAGCTCGTACAATAGTTTGGGTAATTTCTGTTAATAGGTCTTTACTTGGAAAGCTTGTAAAAATGGTGGCCCCTCCCAGACTTGAACTGGGGACCTAACGATTATGAGTCGTGTGCTCTAACCAACTGAGCTAAGGGGCCATGCTATTAGCGAAAGCTAATTTTTTAGATGCGTTTATAGACATAAGTCTCTAAAGCGGGTTGCAGTATAAAAACTTTTTTTAGCCTTGTCACTAGCAAAACTCTTTATTTTAACAATCAATACTCTAACTGCTCAAATAGTAAACTTATCTATTTTTCAATTACCTCTGCAATGTTGGCTAGTTTGTAGACGTTGATATTGTCCTAGATCAAATAGCAGAATGAGTAAACTCGCTAAAATAGCCACTCTATTAATTGCGGAGTGCTGACTGTGATAAATTTACCAAGCTGGGATCAATCTCTGATCAACAAGTACAATATTTCTGGGCCTCGATATACCTCTTACCCCACCGCATTGTCTTTAGCTGATGGTTATAAACAACAAGATATGATCAATGCGATTGCGGCCTCGAAGAGCCGTTCTTTATCTTTGTATATCCATATCCCTTTTTGCAGTCAGCTTTGTTATTACTGCGGTTGTAATAAAGTGATCACTCGTCATCAATCGAAAGCCGATTTATACCTAGATAACTTGGCACTTGAGATTGCAGAGCAAGCAACGCTATTTGCTGATTATAGCGTTGAGCAACTGCATTTAGGGGGTGGTACGCCAACCTTTCTATCGGCAGAGCAAATGAGCCGTTTAATGGCATTGGTTGAGCAACACTTTAATTTTGCTGATGATGCCGAGCGCGGTATTGAAATTGATCCTCGTTCTTTAGCTGATGGCATGCTAGTACACCTGCGCAAGCTTGGCTTCAATCGTGTCTCGTTTGGTATTCAAGACTTCAATGATGCTGTACAGCTGGCAGTTAATCGCCCGCAAAGCGTGCAGTCAGTAAAAGGTTTAATCAGTGAGGCTCGTGAGCTTGGCTTCAAATCAATTAATGCTGATATGATTTACGGTTTGCCATTACAAACACCAGAGAGCTTTAAAGAGACGATTTCGCAGTTAATTGAATTAAACCCAGATCGCGTGTCGGTTTTTAATTACGCTCATTTACCTGATAGATTCGCAGCGCAGCGTAAAATTAAAGATGCAGACTTACCGTCTGCTAGCGACAAGCTCACAATGTTTAAAAATACGCTTGAGCAGATGTTAGCTGCGGGCTATCAGTTTATCGGTATGGATCACTTTGCCCGTAAAGATAATGAGCTCGCCATTGCACAAAACAAAGGTCAATTACACCGCAATTTCCAAGGTTACACCACGCATGGTCAATGTGATTTATTAGGCTTAGGTGTGTCGTCAATTTCGCAAATTGGCAATGCCATTTTACAAAATGAAAAAGAGCTTAAGCACTATTATAAAGCTGTGCAAGAAGGTTTTGGCACCGCGGTATGTAAAGGTGTTTTACTCAGTGATGACGATACCTTACGTGCAGCGGTGATCAAACAACTGATTTGTCAGTTTGAGCTTGATATTCCAACAATCGAGCAACAGTTTAAAATTAACTTTACACATTATTTCCGTGAAGCTCTACTCGCTCTCGAGCCATTACGTGCTGATGGTTTAGTGTCAGTTAGCGAAGACAAGATCACTGTTACAGCCCGCGGTAACTTATTTATTCGTATTATTTGTATGTGCTTTGATGCGCACTTACAACAACAAATCAAACAAACACGTTTTTCACGGGTTATTTGATATTTTCACGCCCAAACTAAAAAGCAGAGCAATAAAATTGCTCTGCTTTTTTATAACAGCTTTACCAACCCGCTTAATTGAATACGACGTTTTCACTGCCAGGTGCGGCTTTAAACTCTTCGATTAAACGTGCGCAATCCGCTTTTATCTCGTCGCTATGTTGCTCTTCTGCACGCCAACGTGTTGTATCCATTTTGAAAACTTCTTTTTTAGAGTATTTTTTACGGGCATCGTGAGTTGGCATGTCTTTGACCACTTCGTACATTTTAAAAATGCCTGGGTAGCGCTCACTCAGCTCGAACTCTTCAGCAAAGCTATATTGAGACATCAATACCCAGATACGTAAGCAGCCTTCTGAAAATTCGCATTGCTCTTCATTCATAGCACGCGCTATCAAGTGAATGCTGTCAGCCAATTTTGCGTTACGCTTCATTTTTGATGCAGCAAGCTGCTGCTCATGCTCAGCTTGTTTTTTTGCGATCGACTTTTTTTGTACATTTAACTTATACAATAATTGCCCTGCATAAAATGCAAGTCCTGCGATAATTGCCGCTCCTATAACAATGGCAATAATCAAGCTCGTGCTCATCGCTCATCCTCATCGTCTTCATCAAACCACTCATTCGCTAAATCGTCTGATAAGTACTTATCAAAGTCAGACTCGCCTTCAGCATCAAAGTCATCTTCAAAGTCGTCTTCGTAATCATCTTCATCTTCGATACCTAAAAGCTCACAGAGCACTTGGTGACGCGCAATACGGCTATTAAAGTATTTAGCATCTTTGCCTGTTAGTAACTCGCCACGTTCATGACGCTCAACAAGCTTAAGCAGGCGCTCGTCACTTTCAAGTGCTTCTAACTCTTGCTCTGGCGTTAACTCAGGCTCAGCCACTTTCTTAAGCTCAACCATTGGTTTTAAGTTACGTTTCATTTCAACTTTTGGTTCAGCTTTTGGTGCTACCAATGAAACAGGCTTTTTACTGCCCGTTCGCTTATCTTTAGGCTGACTGTTTGTTGTCGCTTTATCATCTTTTAAAGCATCAGGTGCATTGCGAGTACCGGCTTTTGCCCCTTTTGTTTTCTTTACTCGCTGCTCTTTTAGTGCGCGCATTTCTCTAAGCTTTTCTTTACTTAGACGTACTGGACCATTTGATGGAATCTTACGCGACTTTTTCTTTCTACTCATATCTTGATCGTCTCACTTAAGAGGTTGTGCACAACGCCTCTAGGCATTGTAATGCTGGCATAACCAGAAGAATTTGGTATGTGCGGATGACGTTGGTCAACACGATGACCTGCGCACTTTTTATACTTATCGTATAAACGGGGGCTATTGTAACAGGACAAATAAAAAGGCGGTAGAGAAAACATCTCTACCGCCTACTAATCTGAGCGCCAATTATCTGGACACTTCTCCCTTCGACTTTTTTAGTCTTTATTATTTTTATTATTATTGTTTTCCATTTTGTTATTATTTTTACCTTCCGTGTAGCATTCCATTTTGTTTTTATTATTAGACTTCCATGAGCTTTTATTATTTTCGGTCAATCCTGACACTTTTTTGTTATTTCCTTTAGGACACCTAACCAGTGTCTACCCCTAAAGATTCGCCGCAGTTACTTTCCTTATTAACATTGTCCATGTTGTTCTATTGTTTCAGCGACAGTGGTTAATTTACTTATTAATAATTTTGTTACAACTAATTTATATAACTTTTCTTACATTGAAGATATTGAAACAAGCTCATTTCATTCAATAACAATAAGTTACATTTAAAAATAAAATAAAAATAAGACTTAGCTCACACCAAGGTATGGTCAATGTCTCACACAAGAGTAGGATATTTCGACACAGGATGTAGATAAAAAAAAGCAGCTTACGCTGCTTTTATCAAACTAAATAAATTTTAGTGCGAAACAATATAGCTCGCAATCAGACTTTAGTGTAAGCCACCTAGGTATTTCGAAAGTACTTCGATGTCTTCATCTGTTAGTTTTTTAGCAATGTCTTGCATCATGCCATTTAGGTCGTTATTGCGCGTACCATCACGGAACTTTTCAAGTTGCGACTTAATGTATTCAGGATGCTGAAACGAAATTTTCGGGAACTTTGCAAGTGATGTACCATTACCACGAGGACCGTGACATGCTGCACATGAAGGGATACCACGCTCAGCATCGCCTGCTTTGAAAAGCTGTTGACCCACTTCGACTACATCTTTAGGTGTTGTACCTTCAGACATATTTAAAGAAGAGAAGTAAGCTGCTAGGTCTTTCATGTCTTGATCGCTAAGCGGCATTGCCATGCCACTCATTACTGGATCCATACGACCTTCTTTGCCGCCAGATGTCATACCTAATTTAAACTCTTGTAATTGTTTATAGATATAATCTGCGTGTTGGCCTGCAATTTTAGGGTAGATAGTAACCGGTGCATTACCGTCTGGGCCGTGACAAGCCGCACACGTTGCCGATTTCTCTTTACCTGCGTTTACATCGCCATCAAATGCTGTTGCGTTGCTTGCTGACAACGTACCAAGCAATATAGTTAAAGATAGTGCTATTTTTTTCATGGTGAATTCTCTGTTTCCGACCCTGTATCATCTACAATATGGATGTTGTGATTTCTATATTCTACACGATAATAAATTCTCTGGCACGTTTTCTGCCCACATTAAGCTCATAATTTATAGGGATTTGACTTAGATTAAGTTTCTACCTAGAAATTTTCCTCATTCAAAGCCAGCTTAGCACCCCTAAATACGCTTTTGAATGCTGCTTTAATAGTATAAAATACGTGCCTTAGGTGGATTTAGGCCACTGACTACCATTATTTTTAAAAGACTAGGAGAGCCTGTGCTCAAATCTCGTATCAAATATAATACTGCGTCCTTTGTTACCAGCGCACCTGATATCTCACGCTTACCTGCTGATACGGGGATTGAAGTCGCGTTTGCTGGTCGTTCGAATGCGGGTAAATCCAGTGCCCTTAATACCTTAACAGATCAAAAATTAGCACGTACATCTAAAACACCAGGTCGTACTCAGTTGATCAATACGTTTGAACTTGATGCCGATAAACGTCTTATCGATTTACCAGGCTATGGTTTCGCTAAAGTTCCTATCGAAATGAAGAAGAAATGGCAAAAGTCGTTAGGTGAATACTTACAAAAGCGTCAAAGCTTAAAAGGTATCGTTGTTTTGATGGATATTCGCCATCCGTTAAAAGATTTAGACCGTGACTTAATTGACTGGGCTGTGGGCAGCGAAATTCCAGTGCTGGCACTATTAACCAAGTGCGACAAACTCAAACAAGGTGCGCGTAAAGCACAAGTTTTGCACGTTCGCCGTGAGTTAAGTAGCTTAGAGGGTGATATTACAGTCCATGCCTTCTCTTCATTAAAAGGCACAGGCTTACCTGAAGTTGCTAAAAAGCTAGATGAGTGGTTTTTAGGACCCATTGAAGTACACGCGCCTGAGTCTGACGAAACACCTGAAGCGTAACCTCTTAAGCCAAGTAATAACGCTTGGCCAACGATTCGATATAATAGCCCTGCTCGTCTGAGCAGGCTATTTCCGCCCACTGATAATAAACCTTTCTCGATACCCTTGCAGCCAATCCATGGGCCAATTGTAAGTAAGGTATACTCACCCCAGCAAATTCACATAGCTCTAATGGTTGTTTTTCAGAGACTAGCCAGTTGCGCTGTAAATTATCAACACAGCAAAGCGCACGACCTTGTTCAGTCTCTTCAAAACGCCAATCAACAATAATAAAGGGGACATCATCGACTGCGATAGCCATTTTCTCAACAGGCGTTTTTAAAAAATAGCTGTCAGCTTCTTTGCAAAGCACGGAGGCAAAGAGTTTAACCATTGCCTCGCGTTTTATTTCACTGCCGGCATAAAACCACTGTCCTTGCGCATCAATCGTTATTGGCAATTGCCCACAACTTTGTGGCTGCCATTGATCAAACGGTTTATCAGGTGTCTGAAGGGCGGCTTCTAACTCAGCAAGTGATTGCATTACTTTTCTTTATCAAGCGTAAGTGAAAAGGTAACAGGGACAGCTGTTGCAATGGATGGTAAACCCGCTAGCTTTTGTAATTCGCTGATGCCTTCTGTTACTTTGAAATCGCTTGCATTAATAATAACTGGCGTAAGAGATGACACAGTTACATCGCCTTTCGGTGACATGTTGGCAAGTACATCAATCGTTAACTCTTTCTTGTTCCCATGAAAGTCTAATTCAGCCTTTAAACCTTTAAGTACATGCTGGCCTGGTTTAAGGGTTGCTAGTGTTTTACTGAGATCTGCCGTTAAAATTGCGTTTGGAAATTCATGTGTTTCAAACAGTAATTTAGTCATGCGCTCGTTACGAATTGGAATGAGAGTTTCCACAGACGTCAGATCAATCATTAATTTTAATTGACCTTGCTCGTTCAAGCCACCTGACAGCTTTTTAAAATGGTGCGCTTCAGCGATTGAATTCTTCTTGATAGAGACAAAACTTACTTTGCTTTGCTCATTATTAACTTGCCAGTTTGCGCTGGCTAGAGGGGCAACTAATAAACTCGATAATGAAAAGGCAGCAATTGCCATAGATTTAAACATAACGCATTCCTTCGAAAGTAAATAAGAATCACTTTTGATGGTATCACTTGCGTATATTTGTGCAATGAATTGTATGATAAGAAAAGAAAAAGCGACTCACTCAACAAGGAGTGAGTCGTTATAGCAAACTGGGGAGAAGCTATCAATACGTTGCACCTTTTCAGATGCATCATCAACAGGATGTCCTACAGGATGAGGACGGCGCGGACTTTAGCAAATACTCAGTTAAAAATAAATTAAATCTGGTACTAAAAAACACGAATTGATAAACATATAACGAATCGATAAAACGGTCTTTTCTTGTTAACTTTAATTTTACAACAAAAGCCATTTTACATTATGGGTTATTCAAGTTATGGCGTAAGTAACTCGTCCTTTATAAAGGAAGGGTTTTGCCGTGAAGTACTTAATTATTTACGCGAGCAATCTTGTAGCTGTAAGTCGGCGTAAGGTGGGAGGAGCGATTGTATATCGCGCAATCTATAAAAGTGAAAGCGCGGGATAAACCCGCGACTACATTTTAATCCTGCAGAGCCACTTGTATTTTATACTCGCGGCTCCTAATTCAGCGATTAGTGAGCTTGTTGCCAGTTGTCACCACTGTCGGCTTCAACAATCAGTGGTACATCAAGCGTGGCGGCTTCAGACATTAGCTTACAAATTTCTGCTTTATAGTCGTCCACAGATTCTTCTTTAATTTCAAACACTAATTCATCGTGTACTTGCATAAGTAATTTAACAGAACCTTCAGCTTGTGCGTTCACCCACTGGTGAACTTTCAGCATCGCTTTTTTGATGATATCAGCAGCGGTGCCTTGCATTGGTGCATTGATAGCAGCGCGTTCTGCCGCTTTACGACGAGCTCCGTTTCTTGCGTTGATTTCTGGTAAATGTAATCGGCGACCAAAAATAGTCTCTACATAGCCTTTATCAGCTGCTTTTTCACGGGTTGTTTCCATGTACTCAAGCACACCAGGGAAACGCTCAAAGTATTTATCGATATAATGCTGTGCTTCATGGCGTGGCACATCTAATTGACGTGATAAGCCAAACGCCGACATACCGTAAATTAAACCGAAGTTAACTGCCTTAGCTTTACGGCGCATATCGCTGGTTACGTCTTCAAGATTTACCCCAAAGACTTCTGCAGCCGTTGCACTGTGTACATCTAAACCATTAGCAAACGCGCTAAGTAGGCCTTTATCTTGTGATAAATGCGCCATGATACGTAATTCAATTTGGCTGTAATCCGCAGCCACTATCTTATGACCCTTTGCAGCAACAAAGGCTTCACGAATACGACGCCCCTCTTCCGAACGAATTGGAATATTCTGCAAATTAGGATCCGTTGAGCTTAAGCGCCCTGTTGCTGTTACTGCTTGATGGTAAGAGGTATGTACTCGCTTCGTGCGTTCATTAACCATTAGCGGTAGTTTATCTGTGTAGGTTGATTTAAGTTTAGATAAACCACGGTGTTCGATAATCACCTTAGGTAACGGATAGTCATGAGCAAGCTCTTGTAATACTTCTTCTGCTGTTGAAGGCGCGCCTTTTGGTGTTTTCTTAATAACAGGAAGTTCTAGTTTTTCAAACAAAATTGCTTGCAGTTGCTTAGGTGAGCCTAAGTTAAACTTTTCACCAGCCATATCATAAGCTTCTTGCTCAAGCTCTAACAGGCGTTCGCCTAAACGTTGGCTATGAGCAGCAAGCATATTACTATCAATCGCTACACCGGTACGTTCAATATCAGATAGCACAGAAACGAGTGGTAACTCAATCTCTTCGAAGACTGATTTTAATTGGCTGTCAGCATCAATTTTTGGCCATAGTACTTGGTGAAGACGAAGTGTTATATCAGCATCTTCTGCGGCATACGGCGCCGCTTTTTCTAGCTCAATTTGATTAAACGTTAACTGTTTTTTACCTTTGCCTGCGATATCTTCAAAGCTGATATTTTTATGGCCTAGGTATTTAAGTGCCAATGAGTCCATATCATGACGGCTACCCACACTATTAAAAACATACGACTCCAACATAGTGTCGAACTTAATACCGTTTAATTCAAAGCCGGCGTTAGCTAATACGCTTTTATCGTATTTTAAGTTTTGTCCGACTTTGGCTTTGTTTTCATCCGCGAGGATTGGGCCAATTTTTGCCATAACCGTATCTAAGCTTAATTGCTCAGGCGCATCAGGGTAATCGTGAGCAACTGGAATGTACGCAGCTTCACCCGCTTTAACCGCAAAGCTCATGCCAACCAATTGCGCTTGCATATAGTCAAGGCTGGTTGTTTCAGTATCAAAAGCAAAAAGTTCAGCGTCATTTAATTGCTTTACTAAAGTATCAAGTTGCTCTTCAGTTAAGATTGTCTCGTAGTGAGCGTCAGCCACTTTAGGTAATTCGTTAGCCTCAGTAGGTACATCCAAGTGCGTGTCAGCGTCTTTAGGGTTATCCAGTAATTCAGCCAACCAACGGCGGAATTCACATTCGCCGTAGAGTGCAATCAGTTCATCACGATTAGGCTCTTGTAGTTTGAAATTTTCAAGCTCCGATTCAACTTCAACATCACATTTAATCGTCGCTAATTCATAGCTAAGTGGTAGATGATCAAGTGCTGCAGCAAGCTTTTCACCAATCTTGCCTTTGATTTCACTAGCATGATCAATCACCCCTTGTAATGATCCATATTTTTGTAGCCATTTCACCGCAGTTTTTGGACCACAACCATCAACACCTGGAATGTTATCGACTTTGTCGCCCATTAAGGCAAGGTAATCAATGATCAGCTCAGGCCCCACACCAAATTTCTCAACCACGGTTTCTGGATCTGAAATGCTATCGGTCATCGTGTTAATAAGCGTTACGTGCTCATTAACAAGCTGCGCCATGTCTTTATCGCCCGTCGAGATCAGCACATGACGTTGTTGTTCAGAGGCAATACGTGCAAAAGTACCAATCACATCATCCGCTTCAACACCTTCAATACTAATAAGTGGAAAACCCATTGCTTTAATAATGTTATGCAGTGGTGCGATCTGTGTGCGTAAGTCATCCGGCATTGGCGGACGGTTGGCTTTATATTCGCTGTACATGTCATTTCTAAAGGTTTTACCTTTGGCATCGAACACTACCACCATGTGTGATGGATCATATTGTTTGATCAAACTTTTCAGCATATTAACTACGCCATAGATTGCGCCTGTCGCTTCACCTTTTGAGTTAGTAAGGTGTGGTGGCGAATGATATGCACGGAATAAATAAGAAGAACCATCAACAAGAACAAGTGGATTTTCAGGGATCTGAGCCATGGTGAAATTGGATCCTAATTGAATAACATTAAATTGTCTGTAAGCATGCCATAAGGCTATGAAGAAAACGACTGTGAATTATTAACCAATAACGGTTTCTATAATAGCAAGCTGTGGATAACTTTGTAGATAAAACCCACAAGCAAACCTCCCGAAGTAGATTTACACTTAGGAATTTTATATAAGCCTATGTTTTTATTTAAAAAAGATAATACGAGGTTCTTTTTTTATTATTTTACCCAATGTGGAAAACGGTTTTATCTATTCACGTCCTGTGTCTATTCGACAACGAATATAACGTCCCTTTCCATAACCGGAGGAGTATTCTAGCACAATGGATCAAAGATCATAGCGATCCTTTATACTTTTTTTAACGTTAGTATTTTATGAAAAGGCATAAACAGCGATTCATCGTGTGTTGCGAGCATTTTAACGACAAAATTATTTTATTTTGTGGTCTTACTTAGATACTTGCTACACTAAACCCAGTTGCATTAAGGAGAGATATCAAATGAAAAAAGTGGCTGTTATTTTAGCTGGTTGCGGTGTTTATGATGGCGCAGAGATTAACGAAGCTGTACTTACCCTGTTGCACATTGCAAAAGCAGGTGCATCTTATCAATGCTTTGCACCCGATATTGCCCAACTACACACAATCAACCATTTAACCGGTGAAGAAATGGCACCTAATCGTAATGTGTTAGTGGAAGCTGCTCGTATAGCTCGTGGTGATATAAAAGCAATTACAGAGTTAAAGGTAAGTGAATTTGATGCGTTAATTGTCCCAGGTGGCTTTGGTGCCGCTAAAAACCTATCTGACTTTGCAGTAAAAGGCCCTGAAGCTCAGATGCAAAATGACGTACTAAAAGCTTGTACAGATTTTGTTAAAGCTAATAAAGCCGCAGGTTATATGTGTATTGCGCCCGCTATGCTACCTCTTATTTACGGTCAAGGTGTTAAAACAACCATTGGTAATGATGCAGACACAGCCTCAGCCATCGAAAAGCTAGGCGGCGATCACCAAGCGTGTGCTGTTGAAGATATTGTTATTGATGAGCAACATAAAGTCGTCACCACACCCGCCTATATGTTAGCGCAGAGTTTATTAGATGCTGATGCAGGGATTCAAAAACTCGTTAAAAAAGTACTCGAATTGGCATAGTGCGCTATTTAAGCAGCTAATTTTTATTGCGCTAACGCAAAAAATGACGCTTTTTATAAAGAAAAAGCCTTTCAGATCATTTTATAAATTGTGGCTTAGCGTTATAATCGTTCTAATTTCCGTCATATATATCGTGATTGATCACGTTCAAATCGAAGTGAGCAAGGCAAAATGAAAAAACTATCAGCTGCATTATTACTGCTAGCAACAACGGCATATGCGCAAGCATATGACAACTCTTTGACTGAAGATGCCATTAAAAAGCGTCTAGCGCCAATTGGTTCTGTATATCTAGAAGGTGATAAAGCGGCTGCTGCTGCTGAGCCAACAGGTCCACGTTCTGGTGAACAAGTTTATCAAGCCGCATGTTTTGCATGTCACGGCACGGGTGCTCTTGGCGCACCTAAATCAGCAGATGACTGGGCTCCTCGAATTGCCAAAGGTAAAGATACCTTATTAGATCACGCAATCAATGGTTTCAATGCCATGCCGCCAAAAGGTACGTGTATGGACTGTTCTGATGAAGAAATCAGTGCAGCAATCGACTTTATGACTAGCAAATAATTGCTAAATAAATAACGACGAAGGGCCTAACTCTGTTAAGCCCTTTTTTTTGCTCTTTAACTCCTCTCAACCCCAAGCAATTCGTACCTATAATCGCATATCTTCACTACTAATAGAGACCATCATCTACTTGACGATCTACGAAAAAAGTGGAACTATAGAGAACAATAAATAAACAAAAATAATAACTGGTTCTAAATCATTGGAAGATTCAGCAACACACATTGAAAAGCTAGCCCATAAAAATGCTCGCTTAAAATCGCTTATAAAGAAATATAAGCAATCACATCACTTGCAGCATGCTCTACTACAACTTTCAGAGCAAGCAAGTACTGTTGCCGAATTAACCCTACTCTACCCTGCTATTCATAATATTCTACAAGACTTTATACCCAGTAAAAGCTTTTATGTCGTACTAAATAACCCTGTTACAGATAACCTTGAACTTTCTTATTTTGCCGATGAAAAAGATGGTCTGTCTGTACCTCTAAAATATGAACATTTCTTCAAAGATGGTTTAACTGGGTACGTATTTAAGCACGGCAAAACAAGCTATTTTTCTAAACAGCAAACACAAGAAGCCGTTGAGAAGGGGTTGTTTAAAGCATACGGCACGCCAGCAGAGCATTGGGTGGGCGTACCCGTTTACCGTGAGAAAGCCATCATTGGTGTCATGGTCGCGCAAAGTTATGACAAGGCACAGAACTATACAGAGCAGCAAATAGAACTACTAGAAGTCATGTCGCTTTACCTTGCAACAGCAATCGAACGGGTGAAAAAACGCGAGTTACTTGAGTCTGAAGTAAAAATTCGCACCCGTGCACTGACGCAAAGTAACCAAGCTTTAAATGATGAAATTTTACAACGTAAAAAAGCACTCGATCGCCAACAAATTTTATTCAAAATCTCAGAACTGGCAACTTTGAGTAAAAACGTTGAAGACGTCTATGCCCATGTGCATGAAATTATTAAAACCATCACCTATGCCGATAACCTATACATTGCCTTGTATGATCAAACAACTAATTGGTTAAGCTTCCCCTATTGCGTAGATGAATTTAATGACAACGCAAAACCTAGGCCTTTCGCCAAAGGCTACAGTGAATTAGTACTTAGTACAGAAAAGTGCCAAGTGATAGATGAGCAAAGAGCAAAAGATTTAATAAAACTAGGCGTCATTGAACGCCCTATCGATGTCCCACCACAAAGAAGAGCAACCAGTTGGTTAGGCGCACCACTAAAAACGTCACAAGGGGTCATTGGTCTTATTGTTTGCCAAGCTTATTGTAATAAACATGAATTTAGCCAAGATGATTGCGAATTAATTACTTTTGTATCACATCAAATAGCAAGCGTAATTCAGGCTCATTTAGCAAGCCAAGAGTTAAAGCTGAGCCACCAAAAACTTGAGCAACGAGTTACAGAAAAAACGAAAGAGCTCCGCCAAGCAAATATGCATTTACAAATGCAAATTGAAGAGCGTAAAAAAATAGAGCAACAGCTATATCATGATGCACATCATGACTCACTAACCAGCTTGCCCAACCGTAGCTTATTCTTAACTCAACTTGAAAAAACATTACAACATTATCAACGTTATCCTGAGCAACAATTTGCGGTTTTATTTATTGATTTAGATAAGTTTAAAGATATAAATGATCAACTTGGTCACCAAGCAGGGGATCAATTTTTAATTGGTGTTGCCGAGTCTTTCTCACATTGTATAAGAGAGCACGACTTATTAGCTCGCTTAGGCGGTGATGAGTTTGTGGTACTGTTAAATCATTTAACCGAAAGACAGCAAGCAGAAGATGTTGCAAAACGTATTATTGAGATAATGAAAAAGCCTTTTTGCATGAAAGGTCAGTGCGTTCAAAGTGGCGCAAGTATTGGTATTACTTATTCAAAAGCAAGTTATAAACATACCGATGAAATTATTCGTGATGCAGATGCTGCAATGTATTATGCAAAAAATGCAGGGCGTAACCGTTTTGAGTGCTTCCATCCTTTATTGAATACAACTACTTCTCAACACGAAACCGAGAGTATGCATCATCTTGATGACCTGCCAATGCATTTTAGAAGCGCTGAAATCATTACGCTCAACGAGGAGTCTAGAGCTGAGTCATTATTGGAAGCATTTGGTGAACACCCTGTGCTTGGCAGTACTAGTTTTGAAGTATTGAAAAAGTTTGCAACTGATAGAGTTCAACATTTCGAAGTGGAGCTTAGCTTGTTGAAGCAAGCGTTCGAATTAGCCCATAATGCTAACTTACAAAAAGTACTCTTCCCATGCTCAGGGTTAGTATTAGAACGTATTAATTTTCAATCGTTACGCCAGTTACTAAAGGCAAACAATGCACAAAGAATGTGTTTACTGTTTAATGAACAAGAGATCCGTTACGCATCTGCGGTACAAATTGAAAACTTAAAAAGTTTAATTGAACAAGGGTTTTCAGTTGGACTAAACGAGTTCGCAAAAGACAGATGTGAGCTTAATTTACTGACTGAGTTTAACTTTGATTACTTACTACTTAGTTCTACCTTTAGTAAACGTGTGCTCCAACAAGATAATTATCACCTTCAATTGCAAGGCGTGTTGGCCATTACGAATATCCAAAATATTCAGGTAATCGCCAAGGGGCCATCGATTTTTAACTATCGCACTTTGTTAGATAAGCACGGTCTATCCTTGTTTATAGGCAAACAACACGCCCTAGCCCCTTTTAGTCCTTTTTCACAAACAGTACAAAGTATTACTTCTTAAGCATAGCTCTTAGATTAGCTACACGGGCTTGGCCTTTTTCCATGCGCTCAGCCTGTGAAGACGGTGGTTTTTTCGCTTCAAAGGCTAGATCATCTTGTGGTAACTCTTGCACAAAGCGACTGAGCTCAGTATCTGAAGTTTCACCAAATTGACGGCGTAACTTAGCATAGGTCATTACCAGCTCTTGCTGAGCACGCGTTATCCCTACATAAGCAAGACGGCGCTCCTCTTCAACGTTATCTTCATCAATACTTACTTGGTGCGGTAATAAGCCCTCTTCCATGCCAACCATGAACACATACGGATACTCCAAACCTTTTGAAGCATGTAGCGTCAGTAATTGTACCGCGTCAGATTCATCTTCTTCTTCGTTGCGCTCAAGCATATCGCGCAAGGTCAGTTTACTGACCACCTCAGCAAGGTTCAGCGGTGGATTGTCTGCATCCCCTGTAAGCATGTCAGTGATCCAACGATAAAGCTCTGAAACGTTCTTCATGCGCATTTCAGCGGCTTTTGCACTCGGTGATGATTCATATAGGTATGCTTCGTAGTTAATTTGCCTAACTAACTCTTTTACAGCTTCAAGGGTATCGCCCCGTACCGCATTATCAGAAAGCTCAACCACCCAGCGAGCAAAGCCAGCTAAGGCATTAAAGCCACGGCCTTTTAATCGGTGCGCAAGCTCAGGCTCAAAACAGGCAGCAAATAAGCTGATATGCTTTTCATTAGCAAGCGTACCTAGCTTTTCCAGTGTGACCGTACCAATCTCACGGCGTGGCGTATTAACAATACGTAAAAAGGCATTATCGTCGTCTTGATTCACCAGTAAACGTAAATACGCCATGATGTCTTTGATTTCTGAACGCGAGAAAAATGACATGCCGCCGCTGATTTTATAGGGAATGCGGTTGCTCATAAGTGCTTTTTCAAACACGCGTGCTTGGTGATTACCGCGATATAAAATCGCGTAATCTTTATAGCTGGTGCGTTTCATGAATTTATGAGAAATGATCTCTGCCACCACTCGTTCAGATTCATGCTCTTCATCACGACAGCCAATCACTTTGATAGGCTCACCATAGCCAAGCTCACTGAATAGTTTCTTATCAAACTCGTGAGGGTTATTGGCAATCAAAATATTCGCCGCTTTAAGAATTCGCCCAGCACTTCGGTAATTTTGTTCAAGCTTAATTAAACGTAAGCCCGGAAAATCTTTACTCAATAGCACAAGGTTTTGAGGCTTAGCACCGCGCCAAGAGTAAATTGATTGGTCGTCATCGCCTACCACGGTAAAACGAGCGCGTTCACCCACCAATAGCTTAACCAGTTGATACTGACTGGTATTAGTATCTTGATACTCATCCACCAGCAAGTAACGAAAACGCTGTTGCCAACGCTCACGTGCCGTAGCATTTTGGCCCAGCAACAAAGTAGGGATCATGATCAGATCATCAAAATCAAGGGCATTATAAGCACGTAGTTGATTTTGATAGCGAGCATACAGCTGAGCAAACAAGGCTTTTTGCGGCTCACGGGCTTCCCGAATAGCACGCTCAGGTAGAATCAATTCGTTCTTCCAACTACCTATTTGCATCTTCAGTAGGTTGAGTAAGTCTTTGTCTTTTTTAAGTTCTTCTTCGGTTAGCTCAGCTAATAACTGGTTGGTATCTTGATCATCAAATAGTGAGAATCCAGGTTTAAAACCTAACGTCGTTAACTCTTTTTTGATGATCTCAAGCCCAAGGGTATGAAACGTTGAAACCCATAAGCCTTTCGACTCTTGTTTACCCAGTGTTTGCGTTACACGCTCACGCATTTCTTTTGCCGCTTTATTGGTAAAGGTTACCGCAGCAATATTGCGTGCTTGATACTCACACTTTTGCACCAAGTAAGCGATTTTATTAGTAATAACACGCGTTTTACCTGAGCCCGCACCAGCTAATACTAAGCACGGCCCACTAATATACTTTACCGCTTCATCTTGTTTTGGGTTGAGTTTCATAAGCCCCTAAAGAAATTATCCAAAGACAGGACGGGCAATTTTACCGTAATCACTACACTACGCCTAGCCAATAAGGTAAGATTGTTTTTTTACGTGACTCAAGGGACGAAGATGATCAACCCAGCAAAACTTGAAGAAATCGCTAAGCAAATCACCGATAACATGCCGCAAGGCGTGAAAAACCTTGCCGAAACAGTCGAAGGCAAAACCAAGCAAGCTATTCAAAACAAACTTGCTGAGATGGACTTTGTAAGCCGTGATGAGTTTGATATTCAAAGCCAAGTACTTATTCGCACTCGTGAAAAACTCACTGAGCTTGAAGAAAAAGTGGCTTTACTTGAGCAGCAACTTGCTAGCAAACAAGACGAACAATAAAAAAGGAGAGCTTATAGCTCTCCTTCTTCTATCTAACTAGCTTTTGGTATTAGCTTTTTTCAGCAACACGTTCAAAAACGCGCTTTACTGCAATACCATAGGTATCACTGGCTTCTTCAGCACAGGTTACGACCGACTCTAGGTCGTTCAAATGACCATTTGCTAAACCATACACCCAACCATGAATTGTTAACTCTTGGCCTTTCGCCCAAGCATCTTGCACAATGTTAGTACGGCACACGTTACGTACTTGTTCGATAACGTTTAATTCGATCAAGCTATTTAAACGCTCTTGCTCAGGTAATGCATTGAGTTGTTCGATATGTTTTTCTTTTACATCACCTACATGGCGTAGCCAGTTATCGATTAAACCAAAGCGTGCTTCGTTTAATACCGCTTGTACACCACCACAGCCATAGTGACCAACAACCATGATGTGCTTCACTTTTAGTACTTCAACAGCGTATTGCATCACTGAAAGGCAGTTATGATCGGTATGAACAACCACATTTGCTACGTTGCGGTGAACAAATAACTCACCCGGCAACAAGTCTACGATTTCGTTTGCAGGTACACGCGAGTCAGAACAACCGATCCATAAGTACTCTGGATTTTGCTGCATTGATAGAATTTTAAAAAACTCAGGGTCATTTTCGCTTGTACGTGCTGCCCAACGTCTATTATTTTCGAATAAATTTTTTAACTTTCTCATTGCGCCTCTTTACGGTTTTTAATAATTAGCTTGGATCAAGATATTCCTTGGTGTCAGCTGTTTCTCACAAAACGTGCTCACCGTTACTTGATATCCTTGTTGTTGCAAATATAAAGCACGATCGAGCACGAGCCAAACTTCAATTGCCCTTCTGAACACATGTCGGACGAGTTCAACTCGCTCGGTGACCCTTTTGCGCTTTTTACCTATTTCTAAAAACTTATTGTAATCAATACCTTCAGGTAGAGATAATGATTTTTTCTCAGCTGCCCATAAACAAAATGATTCAAAAGAATCGGAGAAGATTGCTTTGTTCACTGACGGCACACTCACATAGTGTAATTCACCAGTGATTGATTTACGTAACGCATCAAATCCAAGACGCCATTCAACTTCTGTTTTTCTGACCTTATCAACTCGACTCGGTGCCGTTACGGTTTCTTGCAGCGCCAGTTTTAAATCGCGATGCGTAAGCGCAAGCTGACTTTGTTTTGCAGGCTCGCTCATTGCCTGATAAGCGTTATCTGTGAATAAATGATAACAACATGGTGAAAAGCTGATTTGCTGGGTTTTCGCTTTGCTTGCTTGCTGCATAAATGTTTGATGCAAACGACCACAAGCATGTAAAGCTACAGCATGCTGTTGGCTTTCAAAAAAGCCGTCAGTGTTGTCGGTTAATACATCTGCTTGTGAAAACTGCATCGCCAAGTGCTGTTGTGTAGCACTGTGCTGGCCTTGGTCACATAAGTGCTGTTGCAGCTCAATACTATGTACACTGGGCGCGCCATTAAATGCCAGCATACGACCTAAATGCCCTTTACCTGCACACCACTCTAAAACAGGCTGGTTTAATGGATGCTGACTAATCGCTGCAACAAAGTCTTGTAACTGCTCAAATTTACGACCTTTAATGCCATTACTTATCCAAAACGGAAATTCACTACGTGCAGTACTGATAGCTGGCAGTTCACATAACAGAGCCAACTGGTCGATACCCTCAATTGCCTCAGCAAAATAGCGATATAAAGCAGGCTGATCGGCATCAAGCTCGCTGACTTGTTGGTCATCCAGCGTCCATAGTAAGTTAGCTAATTCAGGCCAAGGAAGATCATCAAAATCGAAGGCGGTGCATTGCCAGTATTGGCGAGTTTTAAAAAGCAGCGTATCTAAGGCAATAAATTGCTGAGCAAGCGTCATAACTTCTAAACGACAAAAAATAAAACTGATTATAACAGTTTTTCACCCTTTAACGCCTACCACTGCTGATTAAACGGATATAAAGAGGGATGCATAAAATACTCAGTACAATAGCTAGAATAAGCATCCAAGATAATTCAAAGCCGCCATCGTCTTGATGTTGATACATAAAGTGTTTAAACGCGCGGTCAAACTCGGTTTGATCTAGACCATATAGATCAGCAATTAAGCGCCACTTTGCCATCGACATACTGCCAAGATTTACTCTTGGCGGCTTAATATAACTCGTTAATACATTTGCTTCATAAGCAAGCTCTTGTAAGCTTTTATGAGTAGCATAATCGTGTTTAGTTACAGCAATACTCTCTTCTAAATGCAATAACGCGTAACGCCAGCCTTTAATACTTGCATGATAAAAGCGCTCAACGATATCTGGATTTTTTTCTACCATCGCTTCGCTGGTATATAAAATATCGCCATAAACATTCAAACCAAACTTTTGTGGACAAATGAGTCGGTGACCCACTCCTTGTAATGTCATCGTGTATGGCTCATTGGTGACATAAACTTGCACCGCATCTAAGTCACCGGCAAGCCACTGTTCAATGCCCCCTTCATGGCTTGCAGCTATTAAACTTTGTTGATCAAGCCCTGCACGTTGCAACATCACTAACAACTCAGCGTTTTCAACTGAGCCGATTTTACTTAGCTTCTTATCGGCAAAGTCTCTGGGCTGAAAAATATCTGAGTTATTTTTTACCATCCAGCAGTAAGGTGAAAACTGCAGTATGGCTCCAAGGGCAACAACTGGTGCGCCTTGTTTGCGCTTTTGTAATATGCCTGAGTGAGTAATGGCGAAGTCGGCTTCACCGCTTAATACTTTAGGGAAGGTATCTGGCGCATTCGGATCGGCAGGTATAATAGAAACATCAAGGCCCGCTTCCTTATAAAAGCCTTTTTTTGCAGCCATATAATAGCCTGCAAACTGAAACTGGTGAGTCCATTTTAGTTGTAGGCTAACTTTATCAGCGCACTGTGCGCTCATAGATAGCAATAAACAAGTTAACCCTAGTAGGCTTTTTATACCTTGCACGCATCATCCTTGCTTGAAACCGTGCATTAACTATAGGAAAAATAGAGAGAAAATCAAGACTGCACATTAGCAGTCTTGATGATACTTAGCTACTGATTTGCCGCTTTAACTTCACTCAGTTCTTGACCTTGGCTGGTTAAGAACTGAGTGAAACATGGATTGTTCGTTTCATCTTGAACGTTGTATCCCAAACGGTTCAAATGCTCATTGAATACCTCATAATCACTCGGTTCAATCGCAAAAGCAGCCAGAACATTACCAATCGATCCACCATGATTACGATAATGGAATAAAGTGATATTCCAATTACTACCAAGAGTATCTAAGAATCGCGCCAATGCGCCTGGATACTCAGGAAACTCAAAGCGAAGTAAACGCTCATGAAGTTGGGCTGGCGCTTTACCACCCACCATATAACGAATATGCAATTTAGCCAGCTCGTTATCTGATAGATCGCAAAATGTATAGTCGTTTTCTGTCAGTGCTGCTTTTAATTCATCGAGCTCTTGTTGGCCTTGCCTTAACGCGATACCAACAAAAATTTGTGCTTCGCCTGGGCCTGCATAACGGTAATTAAACTCGGTGATAGCTCTGCCACCTAACGAGTTACAAAACTGCTTAAAGCTGCCCTTCTCTTCTTTAATCGTCACAGCAAGGAGTGCTTCGTTCTTTTCACCTAGCGCCGTTCGCTCAGCAACATAGCGTAAGCGGTCAAAGTTTAAGTTCGCACCCGATAAAATCGCAGCCACGTTTAAGCCTTTTACACCATTTTGTTGGCACCACTTTTTCAGCCCTGCTGTAGATAGCGCACCTGAAGGCTCAGCTATCGCACGAGTCGAAACAAAGATATCTTGCATTGCGGCGCAGATTTCATCGCCTGTAACAGTAACGACTTCATCACAAAACTTTTGCGCTAAACGAAATGTTTCTGTGCCGATAACTTTTACGGCTACGCCATCTGCAAAGCTGCCAACACGGTCAAGCTCAACGGGCTTGCCTGCTTCAAGCGCTGCTTTTAGGCAAGCACTCTCGTCAGCTTCAACACCAATGACTTTAATATCAGGACGTAACGACTTAATGTACACCGCCATGCCCGCAAGTAAACCACCACCGCCAACAGGAATAAAAACAGCATCAAGGTCATTCAGTTGCTGCATTAATTCACGGGCAACGGTACCTTGGCCAACAATCACATCGGGATCATCAAACGGTGGCACAAACACCCCATTACGCTGCTCTGTCAGCTCTAAAGCATGGGCTTTTGCAGCATCGAAATGATGGCCGTGTAATACCACTTCACCACCGAGTGAACGTACTGCATTCACTTTAATTTCTGGTGTTGTAACTGGCATCACAATCGTTGCTTTATGCCCTAAAAATGAGGCACTGAGTGCGACACCTTGCGCATGGTTACCCGCTGAGGCAGTGATCACATCAGAACCTTTTGGCAACTTGCTCAGTTTATGAAATGCACCACGAAGTTTAAATGAATAAACCGGTTGTTGGTCTTCACGCTTTAGCCACACATGGTTGCCTAGCCGTGCACTAAGATCAGCCATTTCGCTGACCTCAGTGACTTTTGCAAGCGGCTCCATGTTCGCTTGAATGATAGCGCGAAAATAATCGAGCTCTTGAGAAACCATAATTAACTAAGCTCCTCAAGTTTTGCTAAATCGCGAACAGCTCCTTTGTCTGCACTGGTTGCAAGTAACGCATAAGCTTTAAGTGCAGATGAAACATAACGGTCACGATCAAGTGGTTTATAAGCATCTTTACCGCGTGCTAATTGCTTTTGTTTACGTGCTTCAAGCTCTTCATCAGACAGGGCTAGGGTGATTTCACGGGTTGCGATATCAATTACTATTTTATCGCCATTTTCAACATAGGCGATTGCACCACCGCTTGCTGCTTCTGGTGAAACATGACCAATTGACAAACCTGATGTACCACCCGAGAAACGGCCATCTGTGATAAGCGCACACTTTTCACCTAAGCCCACTGATTTTAAGTAACTCGTTGGATACAGCATTTCTTGCATGCCAGGGCCGCCTTTTGGTCCTTCATAGCGAATAACAACCACATCACCCGCCTTCACTTCACCGTTAAGAATGCCTTCAACCGAATCATCTTGTGATTCGTATACAACTGCGGGGCCTTCAAAGTGCAGCATTTCTTCAACGACACCGGCACTTTTAACAATACAGCCATCAAGGGCTAAATTACCTGATAGTACAGCTAAGCCGCCATCTTGACGAAAGGCATTTTCAACACTGCGGATACAGCCGTTTTCACGGTCATTATCAAGTTCAGGCCAGCGGCATTCTTGGCTCATTGCTTTTGTAGTACGGATACCTGCAGGGCCTGCTTTATAGAATTTTTGCGCCACTTCATTATTAGGATCGGTCGCATCCCATTTAGTCACCATTTCAGCCATAGTATGGCCTGCCACGTGATCAACCGATAAATCGACAAGGCCAGCCTTACCTAGTTCACGGATAATTGCCATCATGCCACCAGCGCGGTGTACATCTTCAATATGATATTTATTGGTTGCGGGTGCCACTTTACAAAGGAAAGGAGTTTTACGAGAAAGCTCATCGATGTGCGACATATCAAAATCAACACCTGCCTCTTGCGCTGCAGCTAATAAGTGTAAAACCGTATTTGATGAACCACCCATGGCAATATCAACCACCATTGCATTCATAAAGGCGGTGCGATTAGCAATAGCACGTGGTAACACTGCTGCATTATCTTTTTGATAATACTCACGGCATAAATCAACAATGCGCGCACCCGCTTCAACATAAAGTTGTTTACGGTCTTTATGTGTAGCAAGTGTAGTACCGTTACCCGGCAGTGCTAAACCAATCGCTTCTAATAAACAGTTCATTGAGTTGGCAGTGAACATACCTGAGCATGAACCACACGTAGGACACGCAGAGCGCTCTACTTTTTCAGAGTCTTCATCGCTTACTGAGGTATCAGCGCCTTTCACCATGGCATCCACTAAATCAAGTTTAATGTCGATATCAGCAAGGCGTGTTTTACCCGCTTCCATTGGACCACCTGATACGAAAATAACCGGAATATTTAAACGCAGTGCTGCCAGCATCATCCCTGGGGTGATTTTGTCGCAATTAGAAATACAGATCATGGCATCGGCACAGTGTGCATTAACCATGTATTCCACTGAGTCTGCAATTAAGTCACGCGACGGTAGTGAATACAGCATACCGCCATGACCCATTGCGATACCATCGTCGATTGCAATGGTATTAAATTCTTTTGGTACACCACCGGCTTCAGTGATGGTTTCGGCCATTAGCTCACTGAGTTGATTAAGATGAACGTGCCCTGGTACAAACTGAGTATATGAGTTAACAACAGCGATAATTGGCTTACCGAAGTCTTTATCTGTCATCCCTGTTGCACGCCATAAAGCACGCGCCCCTGCACGTTTGCGACCTTCTGTTGTTGTTGCACTTCTTAATTTAGCCATAATTACCTCAGTTGTTGCAGTGGCATGCCACTGGCTTCCTCATTCCTAATTTATTTCTCACTAAAGCATCAATCTGATTGCTCTAGTTACCTGTTGATTTTTTTACTAGATTGCTTGTTGTTGAAATTGGTTTTCAACATTGACATGTTTTACATCAACCAATTTATTTAACTGTGATGTTAGTAGATAAATCGGCTTATCGCTGTCTACCGTCATGGTGACGTGAAACGCTTCATCAGCCATTTCTAAATTCATGGTTGTTAGGTCAAAGCCGCGATGACGTGCAACGCGTAAAAAGCGCTCTACCGCGACACTTTGATTCTTTAGTGCAATCGTTAGGGTGTGTTTCATTTTACTGTCTCCGTCATCATTTCATCATTGGCAGCACCGGGCGGTACAAGCGGCCATACATTTTCTTTATCATCTATACAGGCATGCAGAATGTATGGACCTTCACTATTTACTAACGCATCAACCGCAGCATCAACTTCATCTGCTTTAGTGATAGTTTGACCTAGAATGCCAAACACCGCTGCTAACTGCACAAAATCAGGATTATCTGAAAGGTTTGTTTCAGAATAACGACCTTCAAAAAATAGCTGCTGCCATTGACGTACCATGCCTAAGCGCTGGTTATCTAGGATTAGAATTTTAACTGGCAGATTGTTACGGCGTATTGTTGCCAGTTCTTGAATGTTCATCATGATTGAGCCATCGCCCGACACTGTGATCACAAAATCATTTGGGCGAGCAACTTGCGCGCCGATAGCGGCCGGTAAACCAAAGCCCATGGTACCCGCACCACCACTACTTAAATGATTACTTGGGTGGCTAAACTTCATGTGCTGTGCCACCCACATTTGGTGCTGACCCACATCACAGCACACAACACCCGTTGCTGGCATTTTTTGGCTTAGTTGGTTTAATAAATAAGGGGCAAATACTTTCTCGCCTGGATAGTCATAACGCCATGCATGTTCTTTCATCATGCTTTCGATGTGCGTTAACCACTCATCAGGCGTTACAAAACAATCAAGTTGCGGTAATGACGTTTTTAAATCTGCGACTAATGATGCTTTTGCAGGCTTGCGCTTACCAACCTCTGCCGCGTCGATATCAAGGTGTATCACCTTTGCTTTTGCGGCAAACTTGCTTAAATTGCCAGTAACACGGTCGTCAAAACGAGCACCGATACAAACCAAAACATCACACTCTTGCACTGCTAAGTTAGCCGCTTTACCACCATGCATACCTAGCATACCCAAATCATATTCATAATCAGGTAATACGCTGCCTAGCGCTTTTAATGTTGATACTGCTGGCATGTGTGTTTTTTCTAAAAACTGCATAAGTTCGTTTTGTGCATCAGCAGCTTGTACACCACCACCGATATACGCCACAGGACGCTGCGCTTCACTCAATATTTGATTGGCAATAGCAACTTGGTTTGCGTCTAATTTTGGTAAATAATCTTCGGCGGCTAACCAAGGGTGGAATGGTACTTGCGCCATTTGGATGTCTTTGGGGATATCGACTAACACAGGGCCTGGGCGGCCGCTTTGTGCTATGTGGATGGCTTCTTGTAGGATTTCGGCTAAGTCTTCAGCTCTTTCAACCATGTAACTATGTTTAGTGCATGATAACGACATACCTAACACATCCACTTCCTGAAAGGCGTCGGAGCCTATCGCTGCGGTAGGTACTTGCCCTGTGATTGCAAGTAACGGCACTGAATCCATCATCGCATCAGCAAGGGCTGTTATTAAGTTAGTCGCACCAGGGCCTGAAGTTGCAAAGCACACACCTAACTTGCCTGTGCTGCGGGCAAACCCTACAGCTGCAAAACCAGCTCCTTGTTCATGACGCGTCAAATAATGTTTGACTGGCGCACCGTACAAGGCGTCGTAAATAGGCATGATGGCACCACCTGGGTATCCAAAAACATCCTTAACGCCATGTTTGGCTAATAAATCGATTGTTAACTCTGCGCCTGTCATCGTAAATCCTCATTCCTCAGTGACATTGTGTATTTGCTGCGACTCAAACCTTAAAACGAAAAAGCCCCCCGGACTGTTAAGTGCGGGGGGCTTTTTAAATGCTTCACTTTTCTCTAAGCACTAACTAGCCCCCGCGGTAATAATAATCACCACGACGTTAATCAGAATTAGAGAAAGTTTGTTTGTAAGCATTTATCTGTAACCAAATTTTGTTCATTTGTAGCGGAAATCTAGCCATCCCGCTGCCTTTTTCTATTAGTACCGCGCTAAGCCCTTCAAGTCAACAATAAAATTAATTCAAAAAAACATACAAAAAACACTCAAAAGGAAATTAATATTCAAAATATAGTTAATAAAGGGTTTATATTTCACTTTTAAACAAATATGGAAATGTCATACCTCTTTATTAGCTATTCTATGGCTGATTAATTTTTAGCTCTTAGCTCGTATTTTTTCTGCTTTCATTCGATTTAATTTAACTGCTTATGGAAAATTAGTTTAGTATTGAAAACAGTCACAATTTGAAAGGGAAAATTATGAGATTCATTCAGCGCTTTAATGCTCTGTTTTTTATGGTGCTACTACTTGGCTTTAGCCAATGTGCATTGGCAGAGCCTGGACTATGGAAAATAGAAAAAAACAGCATTTCGTCCTATTTATTTGGCACTGTACATGTTGGTGATAAAAGCATGCAAGGTCTACCAAAGAAGGTTACATCTGCAATTGAGAGCAGTGATAAAGTTATTGTTGAGGTTGATATCAGCACCATTTCAGCAACCGAAATGCAGCGTCGTTCACTGCCTTTTATGATGCTTAAAGATGGAAAAACACTGCAATCAGAGCTTTCTGTAGAAAACTTCAATAAGCTACAAAAATACTTTGCCGATAAGTCTATAGATATCGCAATGTTTAAAAACTTAGCACCGTGGGCTGTGATGGTCACCATGATGCAAATGGAGTTCCAAAACGTTGGTTTTTCAGATCAATACGGCATCGACAAACAAGTACTTGCTTATGCGCAAGCACACAATAAACCTATCGGTGAATTAGAAACTCTTGAGCTACAAATGGAAATGTTTACTCATTTAGCAGTTATGAACGATAAGATGATTGAAGAAACATTTGAGCAGCTAGCTGATGTCGACACTTACTTTTTTGGCCTTATCAATGCGTGGAAATCTGGCGATATGAAAACGCTAGCAAAGTTTTATAACGAAAGCTTTGATGATTCTCAATATGGTGAACTAAGTGAGCAAGTAATGCTAATCGATCGCAATAATAATTGGATAAAGCAACTTTCATCACGTATCGGCAAAGAAAAACTATTTATTGCCGTTGGTGCTTTGCACTTGCCTGAACAACATGGTTTGCTAAAGCAGCTAACCGATAAAGGCTTCACGGTTACACGTATCTAAATGTTCTATAATCAAATTCAAATTTTATAAGCGCCTTTTATGGCGCTTTTTTTGTGAAATCAGCCATCTCTAAATAGTGTTTAATACCTGTGATTTTGTCACTTGCATGATGATTAACGTACACGACAGTACTTGTCCCTGCGGCACAGATTTTTTCTATCAGTAATAGCACTCGCTGCCTATTTGCTTCATCAAGGCCAAGGCAAGGCTCATCTAAAATTAATAAATTAGGGTGTTTTATCATCGCCCTCGCAATCAATAATAATCGCTGATCACCAAAGGATAGCTGACTAAAAGAGCTATTTTTTTTGTCACTTAAACCCAGCAAAGCTAACCAATTGGTAGCAATTTCTAGCTGTTTATCAGTGGCTTTTTGATAAAGGCCAATACTGTCATAAAAACCCGATACAAGGGTATTGAGTGCAGTGATACTAACCCGATAATCCATATGCAGCGCATTAGAGATATAACCAATGTGCTGTTTAATTTGCCAAATACTCTCACCACTGCCACGCTGAAAACCAAACACCTTAATATCGTTGTTATAACACTGCGGGTTATCGCCAGTGATAAGGTTCAGCAAGCAGGTTTTTCCTGAGCCATTTTTGCCGGTTAACTGCCAATGTTCGCCTTGGTTTATTTGCCAGTTTAGGTTTTCAAAAACTGCCTCACCACCATAACTCACTGAAGCATTATTTAGTCTTACCAGCATAGGTTCTGTGAGCGGGGGTGCTTGATGATCAGTATCTGCGTTAGGTATTTGTAACTCAGTATGAGTTAGATGCAATAGCTTTAGTAAATCATCGCGCTGCTCGGTTGTTGGCTTTGCTAATTGCTGAGCCACATGACCTTCTTTAACATAGCCGTAGTGATCAACAAAGTCAGGGATCTCAGTTAATCTATTGAGTACAAAAATGAGGGTTGTTGTTTTACTAAGCTCTGCGAGTAGCTGATTAAGTTCGGCCATTGCCGTGACATCTAAACCATCAAACGGCTCATCAAGCACAAGTAAATCTGGTCTCCCTATCAAAGCTTGAATTAATAATAGCTTACGGGTTTCTCCGGTTGATAAATCGCGAAACGCCTTGCTAAGCTTATCTTTAAAATCAAACATGGCAATTAATTGTTGTAGCAACTTACCATCAAACTGTTGCTCATCACGGCCAGCAATCATAATCTTGTAAACGGTGCTAGAGGCAGTAACACCATCAACAATGTCATCTTGATCTTTTGTTAGCTCAGCCGCAAGGAGCTGCTTTTGGCTGTCTGGCGAGACCAATGCAATTCGCTCAAAGCTATTCTCATAGTGGCCTTGTTCTATTTTTGCAAAGCCAGCAATGGCAGCAGCTACCGCTGATTTACCCGCGCCATTAGCGCCAAGTAAAACCCATTGCTGCAATCGCGATACATTGATATTAAGATCATCTAAATAATAAACATCATTACCCTGCCCCTTTAGGCCAGCTCTAACATTAACCAACTGCACTTGTTGCACGTTGAATCCTCATTCTAAATTACCGTTAGCTTGACGTTACCCCATTCAATAAAAAATTAAAAATCGTTTAAACCTTTTTTGAATACAGCTGCGACTAAGGTATAAAAGGTCATTTACAGGAAAAAAACAATGAAAAAATTACTTTGTGTGGCTGCAATAGGTCTAATACTGGCAACTTCAGACTCTACAGCAAAAGATTCACGAGAGCTCAATCACACCTTTACAATTAATGGCGCAAGCCAGCTTGAAATCGATTTTCCAGTTGGCAGCTTAGAAGTACAAAACTACGCAGGCAGTGAAGTAGTGGTCACAGTGCGTATTGAGCCCAAAAACGATACAGGTTGGTTTGGTTCTGAGATGGACTTATCAGATATTAAACTAAGTCACTCACAAAACGCAGGCTCACTGAGCTTAAAGCTTGATAACGATGACATTCAACAAAATTGGTTAGTAAAAATGCCCAACACAATGGCGATTGATGTAGAGCTCGGTGTGGGTGACATTGAAATAAATGATACAAGCAACTCTGTGGATATTGAGCTTGGAGTGGGAGCTGTGCGTATCGATAGTGCACTTGATGACTACAAACGTATTGAGCTGGAAACAGGTGTGGGTGATACAAAAATTCGTGGCATGCTAAATGAAGCAAAACAAAGCAGAAAAATTGTCAGTTCACACTCACAGTATAGTGGTAATGGGCAATTTGAGATTGATGTTGAGGTGGGTGTCGGCGATATAAAAGTCAGTAACTAAAACCTTTAATGGCGCTTATTCTGCTCTATTTTCAGCAAACATAATCGTCAAGGCTTTTTCTACTGTTTCGGCTGTTATTGGTTTATATAAGTGAAGGTTTGCACCTAACGCATAGATGCGTTGCAAATCTTCACTGGAGGTATTGGCTGTTACAGCCAAAATAGGCGTCAGTTGACATTGCTCATTTCTAATTATGTCGATTGCTTGAAAGCCATCCATCACTGGCATGTTAAGATCCATAAATATCACATCATACGGCTTAGTTTCGGTCATATCTGTCGCGATTAAACCGTTTGGCGCTATATCATAAGTATAATTAAATTGGCTCAGAATACGGCCCAATATTGTCGCATTTAAAGTGTTATCTTCAACAATCAAACAATGCAAGTTACTAGGTAATAATGCCTTAGCTGCCTCTTTAGGTGCTTGCTTAAAGGCTAGCTTAACCACAACTTTCACACCATGGGGCTGGACATTAAAAAACTGAATATCCCCTTCAAGCGCTTTAATAATTTGTTTTACCCTGAACAGTCCCGTTTTTAAACCTTGAAAATGCTGCTCTGCATCTTGCTCGTCATTTAAAAAATCACTGGATGAGTGGTCAAACCCTTTACCATTATCTTGCACCTCAAATACAAAACCTTTCTCTCCTTGGCAACTGGCGGTAACCGCTATACGCCCTTGTGTTGGAGTGAACTTGACAGCATTGTTTACAAGCTCTGCAAATACTTGTTGGAGTCGCCCATGATCACTAATGACCTGTTTGTTTACTGATTCTGCAAAGTTAATCGTAAAAGTAATTTTTTTATCATTACACGCATATTCAAAAGGAGTAACGGCCTGCTTAAGGCTAGTTAATAAATTCCCTTGTGCTAAATTCAGCTGCCACTCCCCTGTAGTAAGCTTCTGCAAATCAAGTAGCTCATCCAGCATTGAGACTAACCTATTTACGCAGTATAAAGCCTGCTTTTTTGTGAGTTGCTGAGTATCATTAATATCCAGCGCCTCTATTGACGCTGTCAGTCCTTGCAATGGTGTTCTAAATTCATGACTGGCGCGGGCTATAAAACGTTCTTTATTGTGGCTAACACGCTCTACAACTTCTTTTTGTTGCTGATATTGTTTTATTGTTTTTGCAATGAGCTTTTCCATTGGTTTGAAGATAAATATAAGCTCCACAATCAGTAGCCCAATAGCAATAATCCAAAAAATAACCTCTAATATAGAAATGACTTTTACCTTGGTAACAGCGCTTTGCTCTAACAGATAAACAGCTTCATCTAAATCCATTAAAAGCTTTTCTAAATGTTCACTACTAAATGGGGAGCGACCTTGAGTGCCATAATTAGAGCGACTATTTAATAGTTGCTGCGCTTTGCTGATGTATTGCTTAACGTGCAAATCTAGTTGTGTTGGAGAAGAGAAATAGTGAGCCTTTAGCGCATCATTTAAATAAAGAAACTGTCCACTGCTATCTTTTTGAAGTAAAAACTGATGGCCCGCCACGAATTGCTCTACAGCGTGCTGCAATAGCATGCGATGCTGATGTGTTTGCCCTGATTTTTCGAAGATAAGCGCATTTCCATAAAGCGCTATTTTTTGTGACAACATGCGCTGTTTACCAGCGATGTTAATAACTTGCGCATCACCTTTTTGAATATAAAGTAGATACTGCATCAAAGACACAGATACCGAAATTAAAATGGCGATTGCCAACAATCCCCAGCGATATCGTTTTCTGATATCTACAACCAGATCTAACATATCCGACTCAAGTATTTTTTATATTCAGTGTAGTATAAAAAGATTTATAAAGCCTACAGCGATAGGCTCTATAAATCATACTACTTACTCGTTATTACCTATTCTCTAAGCGGTTGTAATCGAATAAGCCAAACTCAACACCACGGTATTCTTTTGCCGTTTTATGCAAAATATCGCTGTACTGCCAAAACTGCGGGTGGGTTCGGCGAATTGCAAACTCACTTTTTAAATCTCGGTATGCAGCTTCATCCGTTGCTTTTGCAAGCCCAGATGCAAACGCAGCGACTTGCTGTTCATTATGTAGATACCAAATAGCTTCAGGGTAATCACCAATAAAACCTGGCACAATAGTGACGGTGTCTTCCGCATAAGCACGTTGCCCTTCTTCATTCAACAAGCTCGAAATATTATAGTGAGCGTTATGATGAATAAGTGTGTATGCCTTGTGTTTATCAGTGCCATCTTTTACTAACACAAACGATATTTGTGGCAATAGATTCACTGCCTTTACAGGTAAATGATTAATACTGGCTAACGGCTCTGGTACCTTTGTATAGTCAAATCGAGGGCTCAAAACAGACTGCAACTTTGCTTTTAACATAGTGAACAACTCTGCTTGCGGATCTGATGTTTTATAATCAATGCCTGTTGGCTGACTAAACGACAACTCATCTTCAAAGAAATTAGTTAAGCTAGGTGGCGATTTACGATACCACTGCGCTTTAATTTCCTTACGTTTAGCCTCTGGTAGCAATGCCAAATAATTCGCTTCACCTTCTAAACGCAAAAAATCCATATATAAACGGGTAAGTAACTGATGGCCTATATTGCCATACACGTCGAAGCCTGCCACCAGCAAGTAGTGAATACGTTCAAACAACGCATAATCAAGCACCCACGCTGTTTTTGGCTGCTGGCCTATCCAACCTTTGACAACCGTTGCGCTATCAAAATGACGAAATACTGTTAGCGCCGCATTTTGGTTATGTCCGTCACCTTGCCAAAGTAGGTCTGTTGTTAAATGTTGGCCATTTTCAAACATTTTATTGGCCAACGCGACTTTTGCTGACAAATACTGGTTTTGACGTTTAGAGTATTTTACCCAGCTTGAAATTGGTAAAGCATTACTCTCTTCCTCAGCTGGCAATGCAAGTGCATCTTCGTGCTGTAATAATAACTCACCCACTTTAGGTGTAGCTGCCATTTCAGGCTTTGCAAAGGCTACCCAAAATTGATCATTAATAACATTTAAGGCTATTTGACCTCGGCATACAGGCCCTTTAATGAAGCCCATAATTATCAGCTCAGCTTCATCAAGCATAAATTGATAACGTGAGTTAACAGGGATTGCAGAAAATGCTTTAAATGGGTTTGATGCAACTTCAGGTTTATAACTCGGAAGTTTACTCACCTGATAATCAGCGTCAATGAATTGCGAACGTATACGTTCAAGCTTCTCATCATTAAGTGCTAAAGGCAGGTGCGTTTTCGCTAAAATAGTTGAGCGATCATGCATTAAGCGATAGTAAACTCGTTCAACTTTAGGATCTTCATAAGGACGACGAGTACTTATTACTTTGATATCTTGCCCCGGTGGGGTTGATGAACGCACAAGTTTAAAGTAACTATGCTTATCAGCATGCTCAGGGAAGTAAATATGGGCCAAATACCAATGTTCATAAATATAGCGCGCAGCTAGCTGAGCTTTTAAATCATCTTGATTAAAAAATGCCTCCCAACGCTTAACCTGCTCAAGAACATCGGGCTCTGGTGGTTCGATGTGAGCTAAATATCCCCCCTTTCTTAACCACTTAGCAAGGTGCTGAAACTCTTCAGTTGAAATCCCCGGTAAACCATAAGGCATACCACTGTGAGGGTTATCTTTAGCAAATGAATCGAATTCACCCATTGTGGTACAGGTTTGCTCACGATCAAGGCTGAAATCAAATTCATCGCCTAAAATTGCTTGCGCTGGTAATGGGCTACTTTGCTTAAGTACTAAGGCATTATAAAGCACACTGCCTGCAAGGTTGGCTTCTTCAGTTTGAATGCGCTCATTGAGCACGGGAGTAAAGCCTTTTTCACGCCACTGAGCGGTATTTACTGCATCGAAGAGCAAACGACTAGGCTCTTGAGCAAGTAAACGTGTCCCATCATAAACGCGCTCTTTACTAAGGCCACGATCAATTCCTTCCACTGATGACAGTTTTAACTGACACGGTGCATCATAACAGCCATGGCACACAACACATCGGCTATCAAGCACAGGTTTTACATCCGTTAAAAATTCTACACCTTCAGGTGAGGCTGCTCCGACTACTCGTTCTTGAGGCTGCTCTTTACCAAAAAGCTCATCGTAATGCGCTGCCCCTAAATAAGCACAACCGCTTAATAATATTAAACCAAACAGCGTGGTTAAGGCCTTTTTCATCCTTCTTCCTCGCTATCTTCGATGTCATCACCTAAATCAAATGTTGGCATCATATCGACCTGTGGCGATACAAAGCTATGCTCCCCTTCAGTGCTCAACATTGCACTTAACAAGGGACCTCGAACAAGGGTTAATTGAGCATCGTGTTCTGTATCTATAAGCGATTGGTAATCAGCGCTAATAACATCAACGCGGTAATCTGTCAGCGTTATAGCTACACTGCTATCTTGCGCAGGGTTTTGACAAAGCTGAGTAAGCAACTCTTCACTGAGCGTGACATGCAAAAGTAAATCTGGGGACTCAATATCACGACTGTGAAGGTTCTCGTCAAAATAAAAAAGGGGAAGAGTTAAATCGCTATTTTGCTCTAATTCCATGTGCTGCTCTCTACATCGATATGGCTTTCAATTGTACGAGTATAGCAAACAATAAGTTCAAAAATTAGCGAAAGTTATCAGTAGTTAGCAGCAATTTAACTACTAACTACCCTATTTTTAAACAAGGTGAGCTTAGTCTTACCAAGGCAAGGTTTCACCATTGGAGTGCCAAAAGCCTCCGGTATTACTTAGGTTTAGTTCATCAATACGTTTTATTAAACGCTCTACTGCTGTGTTGGGGCTAATATCACCTGCAAAATTAACCATTTGCGTTTGCACAAATCCCGGATGGAATAATCCGACCGCAATTTTTTTATCTTTAAGCTCATGTGCCAAGCTCACACCTGCAGCATTGAGTGCCGCTTTAGACATACGATAACCAATGTAACCACCTGAACCATTGTCAGCAATTGACCCCATTCGTGATGTGATCATCGCAACCTTCGCATCAAGGCCCAAACTTTGTCTTAATGCATGGGTGACTCGAACAGGGGCGATGGCATTCACATGAAGTTGTTTTTCAATTTCGCTAAAGTCCATGTCGTCTAAAGTTTCATTATGAAAAACACCTGCGTTGTTAATCAAAATATCAATTTTGTCACCATGAAGGTGACTCGCTAAAGTGGTAACATCATCGGCGTTGGCTACATCAATATCGCTAATAATTTTGACATCTAATGCTTTAAGCTCTTCACTTGGGATGCGAACAACGGCGGTTACTCGATACCCTCTAGCCACGTATTGCTTGCAAAAATTAAGACCAATACCTTTGTTCGCCCCCGTTACCACAACATGCTTTGTCATCACCACACTCCTAAAATTATCATGTACCCTATAACCTTGGGGTTAATAAGAAAAAACCAAGAGCTAAAATCCATTAGCTGTGATGGCTGATCATTCTTACTAATGATGATGTTTATGTGAGCCTTGTAACTGATTGCCTTGGGCATCATAAAAACCGCTGGCGCCATGCTCAACAAAGCCTTGGTTGATCATTTTTGCAAGGAATGGGTCGCTCTCATTATCACCGATGTCTGCGTAATCTGTCGTTTGATAGCTATCCCATTTCGCAAACTGCGCCTGCACTTCTTGCTGGTTATGATTACTGGCTGTTAAAACAATTTCACGACTATAGCTTGGTGTTGAAATGCGAATTGATTTTAGTAATTTTTGATTTGCAAGCCAGCTTAGCTCTATCTTGCTCTCACCTTGCTGCTTTGTGTAATACTCCGTTAGCTCACAGCCTTCACCTGTACTTCTCTGGTGCGTCATTGAGGCTAAAAGTTTATCGCTGACTAACTGATATTTACTACTCCAATCTTGCTTGCCTTGCACTTCTGAGGGTTGATACTCAATACCGCGTTGAGCTTCTTGAAAATAACGAATTGGTCTTATTTGTTGGTTCCGTAACTCTTGCCATAATTCAATAAACTGTGGGTTTTGTTTAGCCACTTGATGCGGCGTACGCCAAAGGGTAAAGGTGCTTTCTGTATGCTGCTTTTTAGTAATAGTATCTGTCGTGACTTTGTAGTCAGCTTGCGTAAAACCTGTATTCATGTTGCATTGGCCAGCAACGGCGAGTGGACTCATTAATGTGGCAATTAAGATAGCTACTTTCACTGTATTCTCTTTTTATCTACGTTTTTCTATCAATAACTTACAGAGTAAGGGAGGCTCAGAGCCTCCCAAAAACTCATTACTGTGCTAATTTAGCATCGGCTTGTTTAACAAGGTCAGCGGCATAATCCATAACATGGAAAATAAGGCTTTGCTCATTAGTACCCGTTACTAAATGCGCACCTGGGCCTACTGCATACACACCCACATCTTCTGCAGCGTGTGTTTCAGAACCCAGTGGAACAACAGCCTCTTGGTGGAAGCCTGGTGTAGTTGTGTCAACATCAGTTAGGTCAACGCGGCCTGTCACTGGTGCAAAGTTATAACCTGCGTCAGCATCGGTCTCATCGCCTAGGTCACGGAAACCGCCGCCATTGGTATAACCAACCGTTGTGTACGGCATATTATCGGCGGCAAGTGATGGCTCATCACTACCCACTGGCACCACTTTACCTAAAATAGGGTTACCGCGTTTTGGGTAGCCTGCAATGGTAAATACGTGACTATGGTCAGCTGTTACGATGATTAGCGTGTCTTCAATACTGGTTTTATCAAGGGCAACTTGCACTGCTTTTGATAACTCAACGGTATCGCTTAATGCATTGTATGCATTGCCCGCATGGTGAGCATGGTCAATACGACCTGCTTCAACAGTTAAGAAGAAACCATTGTCGTTGTTATCGAGTACATCAATTGCTTTTGCGGTCATTTCAGAAAGTGACGGCTCACCAGCAACATCGTTCGTGCGGTCTGCTTCGTATTGCATATGTGATTCATTGAACAAACCAAATACGCGCTCTGTTGTATCTGCATTGATTGCATCAAAACCTGCCTGGTCCATCACATACTGACCCGCTGGGTATTTCGCTTTCCATTCTGCGGTTAGGTCGCGACCATCGGTACGGTCGCCTTCAACAGAGCTCACAGCATCTGCTGAGTTAAATGTAGCGTCTTTAGGTAAGAAATGACGACGACCGCCGCCCATCACAACTTCTAAACCATCAACATTTAAGCCTGCATAGCGTGCTTCTAAGTTCGCTTCGAAGTTCACTAACTGCGATGCAATATCTTCACAGCCAGCAGTAACTGCAGCTTCAGGCATATCTGATACATCTTCCCAGTTACGATCAGCCGATTTTGCATACGTTGCAGCAGGCGTTGCGTGCGTTATACGCGCAGTCGATACAATCCCTGTCGACTTACCAGCAATCTCAGCAAGCTCCGTCGCTGTTACCAGCTCATTACCCGCAACCGTTGCGCAGTTACCACGTTCGATATCTTCATCAACGCCGATAACACCTGCATCGGTTTTTACACCTGATGCCATTGCCGTCATCGTGCCCGCTGAATCAGGTGTTTGCGCATCCACGTTATAGGTTTTAGCAAAACCAGAAAACGGTAGGGCTTCAAAGCTAAGTTGGTGCTCTTCACCTAGCTTACCTTCTAGCTGACCTGCCATAATACGTGCAGCAGTCACGGTCGAAATACCCATGCCATCACCTACAAACAGGATCACGTTTTTCGCTTTACCTGAGTCTTTCGCAACTGCAGCAATGTTTTCTTCGCTAGTAGCCACTTTGGCTTGCGCTTCTTTAAACCAGTCATTATCTGTAAGCGGCGCTAGCTGTGCTGCTGTTAAAGTGGTTGCCGGTGCATTACATGACAAAGTTGTATCGGTAACTTCTGCTGAGTCTAACGTACCGTTATCATTGCTATCGGTGCCAGTTAGCGTTTCTGTTCCACCGTTTACACACTGCTCTGACCCCACAGCGAGTGTGTTTTCAACAGTTAACGTTTTTGGTGAGTTGTCATCATCATCAGAACAACCCGCTAATGCCACTACTACAGCAAGAGAAATTAAATTTAGTTTTTTCATCGTCGTCGCCATTATTCTTCAATTAGTTCGAGAGCTTGATTAATGATGTGAAAAATTACATTCTGCTCCACAACCCCTTGCGCAAGTTGCGCACCTGGACCTTTCGCATGCAATGAAATATCTTCACCAGCATGTGTCTCTGAACTTAACGGCACGATGGCTTCTTGGTGATAACCTGGTGCAGTCGTATCAACCCCCACTAAATCAGCGCGGCCAGCAAAAGCAGCGTCGTTGTATGATGCATCTGCATCAGTTTCATCGCCTAAATCACGGAACCCTAAACCATTTGCATAACCAACGGTGGTATAAGGCATGCCATCTGCAGCAAGACTTGGCTCTTCGCTACCAACTGCAACTACTTGACCTAAAATTGGATTACCACGTTTAGGATAGCCAGCAATCGTAAATACATGGCTGTGATCAGCGGTAACTAGGATTAACGTTTCTTCAGGGTTTGTGTTATCGACTGCTGATTGAACCGCTTTAGCAAATTCAATAGTATCGTTTAACGCGTTATAAGCGTTGCCTGCGTGATGAGCATGATCAATACGACCTGATTCAACAGTTAAGAAAAAGCCTTTTTCATTACTCTTCAAGATATCGATTGCTTTAGTTGTCATTTGTGAAAGTGAAGGCTCACCTGCAACGTCATTATCGCGATCTGCTTCATACTGCATATGTGATTCGTTAAACAGTGCAAAGACTTTTTTCTCGTCGCCTACCAGTGCATCGAAGCCAGCTTGGTCCATCACATACTTGCCATCAGGGTACATTGCTTGCCATTCAGCAGTTAGGTCACGCTCATCGGTACGGTCACCTTCAACACTGCTGACAGCATCAGCCGAATTAAATGACACATCTTTTGGTAAGAAGTGACGACGACCGCCGCCCATTACCACATCAAGACCATCGACATCCGTACCAACAAAACGCGCTTCTAAATTTTTCTCAAAATTAACGAGTTGTGAGGCTATGTCTTCACAACCAGCTTCTATCGCAGCAGCTGGCATATCTGATACATCTTCCCAGTTACGATCAGCCGATTTTGCATAGGTCGCTGCTGGTGTTGCGTGTGTGATACGTGCTGTAGAAACAACGCCTGTAGCCAAGCCCTTAATCTCAGCTAGCTCTGTTGCCGTAATTAACTCATTACCAGCAACTGTAGAGCAGTCGCCACGCACAATATTTTCATTAACACCAATAACACCCACATCCGTTTTAACGCCTGAAATAATTGCCGTCATGGTGCCTGCGGAATCAGGTGTTTGTGCATCAACGTTATACGTTTTAATTTGCGCTGAGTAAGGGAATTCCTCAAAGCTGAGTAAGCCTTCTTCACCCGTTTTACCTTCCATTTGCCCTGCCATGATACGGGATGCAGTGAGCGTTGAGATACCCATACCATCACCAACAAATAGAATGACATTTTTTGCTTTAAACGTTTGCTCAGCCTGAGCTGCCGCTTCTTTTTTTGTTACTTTAGCTTCTGCGGCACTATACCAATCATTTTGTTTTTGACTATCTGGTAACACGCCCGCATTGGCGGTGGCTGATAATGCCAACGTTAAGCCAATTGCAGTGGCAATTTTATTAATTTTCATCGTTACGTTCCGTTAGTACGTTATTTTTTAAAGAGTTAGAGTGCTAACTAAACTGCACAAGAGTAATCAGCGCGGTTATGGTAAAACCGTTTTGTTACTTAAAAAGTGACTTTTCATGACGAAATGATGAAACAAAAGAGGAAGTCTAGTGGTAAGTTAAGCCATTAGTTTTAGAGGAATAAAAAGTAGCAGTAATAATGAGTGGATGCTCAACTCATTTTCTTTAGGCATTAAAAAAGGCCGCCTAGGCGACCTTTTCATAAGCTGTGAAGCTCTATCTGTTGATATTACTCAACGATAGTTGCAACAACACCAGCACCAACTGTACGGCCACCTTCACGGATAGCGAAGCGTAAACCTTCGTCCATCGCGATTGGAGCGATTAG
>NZ_JAKKCT010000006.1:0-185812 GCF_021728095.1 Pseudoalteromonas sp. L1
GAAGGACATGCTCAATGAATTCTGAATTTTGATATCTTTCGATATCGAATTGACTGTGCTGCAATAAATAAATTTATTGCCGTTGGTCACTCAGTTCAATTGAGACTCTAAATTTGTTTGCGTTACTCAGTATAAACTAAGCTTCGCTGTTAGAACTCAATCTGTACGAGTGCCCACACAGATGATTGCTTTATATTTTTAAAGAACTGCGTTCTTAGCTCATGGCTGAAGAACGTTGCGACGTTGTCGCTAGGGATGCGTATAATACATCCTTAAATTTTCGAGTCAACACTTAACTTTAAACTTTCTTTTTAGACCGTTTTAAACCGAAGTTTTACTTAACTCTCTGCCAGTTTGTTTAGCGCTTTTCATTGCTGCCCGCCGTGTCAGTGGATGCGCATTATAGGGATGCGAAGAATTAACGCAAGCACTTTTTGTAGAAAATTACTAAAAACTTACCTTTCGCGCAAAAAACAAGCTAAAGGCAGTAAAAAACACAGTTTACTGTACAAAATACAGTCAACTTTTCTCGAGAGGATCTTAAGTATTATCGAAATTAGGTAATACGCAAGTTTTTAAATAAAAAAGCGCCACGATTTTTAATGACGCTTTTATCAATCAATGATGGATTAGTACAAGATACTATATAGTTTACGACGATACTTAGACGCCAATGCATCGCCATCAGGTAAAGAGGCAATGATTTCTAGATAGCTTGGTTTTGCATCCGCGTAGTTAAGATCTTTTTTAAGCACATTAAATAATACCTCTAAAGCTTCTTCTTTACGACCCGCGTTATTGAGCGCATTGCTTAGCTCTACTTTTATCTCTAAATCATTTGGGTATTTTTCAACTTTAGCTTGCAGTGCTTTTATTTCTGGAGAGTCTGTTGCAGCTAATGCTTGTTCACACTTTGCTTGAATATTTGTGAAATACGCATCACGTTCATTCTCTGCCACTGAATCTAGTAATGCTTGTGCATCTTCTAATTTATGAATTTGAATACAAATATCAGCTAATACTAATTTTACACGCGTATGGCTCGGATCAAGCTCATAAGCCTGCTTCGCATAATTAAACGCATTATTTAAATCTTGATTAATTAACGCTTGCTTAGCTTGCTCCAGTAATAACTCGTGCTGGGCAGGTAAATGTTTTGCAAGCGCATCACGAATTTGCTGTTCTGTTTGAGCGCCCGGTAACATATCGACAGGTGCTGAATCTTTTAACATCACAAGCGTCGGTAATGCTTGCAAACCAATTTGCTGTGCAAGTTGCGCTGCAAGAGCCTGCTCAACATCACAGTCTAAGGTTGCTACTAATAAATGCTCACCGTATTCATGTGCGATTTTTTCTAAAATGACAGCTTGCTGATGACACTCTGGGTTTTGCGCAGAGTAGAAAGTTAGTAAAACTAATTTTTCGGCTGAGGTCTCACCCAGTACTTGCTGTAAATTCTGTGGAGTAACATTTACCATATTATTCATTTGATCAATTGCACTATATAAGTATTTAGGTTTTTATATGGTGACAAACATAACAATTACAAGCCCATTCAGTCGAGGTCATTATGAAATTATCAGTTATATCTGCTGCGTTATTACTTCTCACTCCCATAACACAAGCAACAACCTTAGATTTAAATCTTCAGAAAACCATGCCAGAGATTGAAAAGCTTTACCTAGATTTACATCAATCTCCAGAACTTTCTTATCATGAAAAACAAACAGGTAAAAAATTAGCAAAGCGACTTACTAAACTTGGCTTTGAGGTTACTGATAATGTAGGAGGCTATGGCGTAGTTGGTATTTATAAAAATGGTACTGGACCAACTGTGATGATCCGTACCGATACAGATGGCTTACCCATTGTTGAACAAACTGGTAAACCGTACGCTTCAAAAGTAACGGTTACAAACGACGAAGGCTCAACTGTAGGTGTAATGCATGGCTGTGGTCATGATATTCACATGAGTTCGTTTATTGGCACAGCCCAACAGTTAATGACACACAAAGATCAGTGGCAAGGTACATTAATGATGGTCGCACAACCCGCTGAAGAAGTAGGCGGTGGTGCAAAAGCAATGCTTAAAGAAGGACTTTTTACCAAGTACCCTACGCCTGACCACGTTATTGCTTTACATGTCAGTGCCAGTGTTCCAGCTGGTAAAATCAGCATGAAAAATGAGTACACAATGGCAAGTGTTGACTCAGTTGATATTACTGTAAAAGGAAAAGGCGGTCACGGTGCTTACCCACACACAACCATTGACCCTGTTGTGATTGCTTCACGTATTGTATTAGCACTACAAACGATCACTAGCAGAGAATTGTCACCATTAGAGCCATCAGTGATCACCGTTGGCTCAATTCACGGTGGCTCTAAACACAATGTCATTTCAGATGAAGTTAAACTGCAATTAACGCTTCGTAGTTATAACCCTGAAGTGCGATTACAACAAATCGCAGCAATTAAACGTATCTCTAAAGGGATTGCATTAAGTGCAGGACTTGATGAAAGCTTAGCGCCCGAAGTGTATGTGCATGAAGATGAGTCTATTCCATCTACTTATAATAATCCTGAGCAAACCAATCTAGTCCGTAATGCTATTTCTAACGCAATAGGCAAGAGCAATGTACTGGAAACTGACGCTGTGATGGCCGGCGAAGACTTTGGTTTATACGGACGTACAGATAAGAATATTCCAATTACTTTATTTTGGTTAGGTGGTGTTGAGCCTAGTCAGTATGATGCGGCGATGCAATCTGGTGCAACATTACCTTCTTTACACTCAAGTAAGTTTGCACCTGATTACAAAAAAGCACTTCCTACGGGTATTACAGCGATGAGTAATGCCGCGGTTGCCCTATTCAACAAACAGTAGTTTAGGTTGATTTAGCTCTGGGCTTAGCTTTTCTTTTAAAACGTCGCTTTTGCGGCGTTTTTGGTAATTGAGCAAAGACTTGACTGTCGCACTGTTTGGCTTGATCGACTAAAGCACGTAACTCAGTCAGTAATGGCGTTAAAAACTGCTGATAACTCATATTCTGTTCAGCTATATTCCCTAATGATGCTTCCCACTTAGCTGTTAAGTCAGGGCTAGCAAGCTGCTCTGGTAATGTACTTATGAGAGCTTTACCTGTTGCTGTAGCTAAAATGTTTTTACCTTGACGCTCTAAAAAGCGGCGCTTGAATAAAAGCTCAAGAATGCCTGCCCGTGTAGCCTCAGTCCCTAGACCATCCGTTTCTTTGAGGATCTTTTTAATTTCAGAGTCTTTCACATATCGGCTGATGCCTGTCATAGCACTTAGTAAGGTAGCATCAGTAAAGTGCGCTGGCGGTGTGGTCATTTTGTCTATCACTTCACCTTGATTACAGTGCAACTGCTGGCCTTTTTCAAGAGCAGGTAAGGTCTGCTCATCCTTCAACTCTGTTTTCCCCATTAATGTTTTAAAACCTAAGCTAATATCTTGCTTAGCAGCAGTTTTAAAAAGACCACCCGCAATTTCAACCGTTAATTTGGTTTCGTTAAACACATAGTCTGGATAAAACTGAATTAAATAATGACGACAGATCAACCGATAGATTTTTTGTTCGTCACTATTTAATGATGCTGAGCGTAGCTGCTTTTCGGTAGGAACAATCGCGTGGTGAGCTGCAACCTTGTTGTCATTAAAACATTTACTCTGCTTGCTCATATCAGCTTGCTTACAAGCTTCACTACTTTGCCCTTCATTTTTAGCAATTGCAGCAATAATACTCGTTGCATCTTTATGGTGTTCTTTTGGTAAATAGCGATTATCTGAACGAGGATACGTAATTAACTTATGGCGTTCGTACAAACTTTGACAGGTATCGAGCACCTTTTGTGCTGGCATTGAAAACGCTTTTGCTGCATCAATTTGTAAAGCAGATAAATTATAAGGCAATGGGGCTTGTTGTTTTTTTTGTTTTTGCTCAAGCTCAACCACCTTAGCTGGTTGATTAGTTATTCGTGACACAACATTTTCAGCAAGCCCTCTATGTAAGACTCTACCTTCTTCATCTTGATAGGGCTCGCATGCTTTACTTGGTTGCCACTTAGCAGAGAATGTTTGTTGCTGCTCTGTTTCAAGATGAGCCAAAACTTCATAAAAAGGTTTTGTTACAAAATTAGCGATTTCATTATCACGATTAACGACTAAACCTAAGATAGGCGTTTGTACACGCCCAACAGACAACACATTACCAAACCCTGCTTTTTGTCCAGCAAGCGTATAAGCTCGCGTTAAATTCATGCCAAATAACCAATCAGCACGTGAGCGAGCTAAGGCAGATACGCTCAAGGGAATAAAATCGCGATTCGACTTTAAATTATTCAGCGCTTTTTTAACTGCACTTAAGTTTAAGTCGCTTATTAAGAGCCGCTGGATTTGCTGTTTTTTAGCTTGGCTTAATTTGACCTGTTCAATTACTTCATCTACCAATAACTGGCCTTCACGGTCAGGATCACCGGCATGGACGATTATACTCGCTTGCTTAATCAGCTTTTTTAATACGGTGAGTTGTTTGCGTGTTTTTGCTTTAGGTTTTAACTGCCATTGTTCGGGCACGATAGGTAAGTGCTCAAATCGCCACTTTTTAAAACTTGCGTCGTAATCGTCAGGCTCAGCTTGTTCAAGCAAATGGCCAATACACCAAGAAACACAATCACCATTAGCAAGCTCAATATAGCCATCTTGCTTTTTTTGTGGTTTTGGCAATGCATCAGCAATGGCTCTTGCTAGAGACGGCTTTTCGGCAATGTAAAGTTTCATAATGCAACACTAAATACTGTTTTTATAAACAGTAGTCTAACACAGCATTTTTTACTTAGGAATGGTCTCGGCGAGCCTATTGCGACGGGTGAATAAGTAAATCATAGGCAAATAACATACAACTACGGTGCCTATATTAATAAGAGGGAGTAAGGTTTTATACATATATGTGCTATACGATAAATCCCATAAGTGAATATCAATTACGCGAAATAGTTGTAATATGGGTGCCATTACAACGACTAACTGCCCTAGTACGCTCTGCCAAAGATAAACCTTATCTTTTATACCAAGATAAGCAATGATGGCCATCCATGCTATGTCATTAAATGCCCATACAACGTAACGCCAAACAAAGATGTCATCAAACTCACTAAGGCTTGAATGGATAAGAGTGCCATATAGAAAAAAACTAGCGGTTATTACAGAAAACCTAAAGGCGAGCCAATCATTTCTGATATAAAAAACAAAAATAGCTGGGCTCAGAATGAACACCCAGCTATTACCCAATATAACAATAAAAGAGTTAAACCAATCCGGCACAAGTAGCGACCTTAATCAGTTTTCTGTTTTACCATCGTTACCATCACCGTTACCTGGCAGGTAGCAATATTTATCGAGCTTTTTCATTCTTATACCCATTACATTCTTTAACTAATTGTAACTGTAACTGATTTAGGGTCTTACATCAATAGGATCCGACTCTTGCGCCTTGCCTTGCATAATTGAGATTTCGACGCGACGGTTACGCTTTCTATCTTCATCGGTAACATTGGGAACAAGTGGCCTCGTTTCAGCATGACCCACTACGACCATTCTCGATTTATCGAAACCTGGGGCTTTTTCCATTTCACTTGCAACTGCAACTGCACGCTTTGAAGATAAATCCCAATTATTGGTATATAGCTCATTGGAAACCTGAAAATCATCAGTGTGACCAGATACCGTTATTTCGCCAGGCACGTCTTTTAGTAAGGTTGCAATATCTCGAATAATTGGTTTGAATTTAGGTTGTAAAAACGCACTCCCAGAAGGAAATGAGCCATTTTCCCGAATACGAATAATAATTTGCTGGCCCAAAGACTCTAGTTCAATCGCCCCATCAATAATCTGTTGTTCAAGTTGTTGCGCAATCTTCTTCACAAGCTCGTTGGTTTGTTCTTGATTCGCAGCGGAAATAGATTGATCCATCGCTTGTTCTTGCGCTGTACTTTGAGACTCACCGCCACGCTTATTACCACGCTGCTCTTGACGTCCACCTGCTGAGCTTTCATCACCGGCTTGGAATTCCAACATCTGCTGGGTCATTTCAACCGTTTGTTGTTGAATTGTTTCGATAGGCGTAGGCTCGGGTTTACCTGGCGTAAACTCCATGGCTATTACTGAAGTTCCTTTTGGGATGTCTTTTACTTCAATTTTGTTTTGCACACCAAAAGCAAACTTCATTGAGCCGGCAATTTGCTTAAACTTAAGAACATCCATTTCAGAAAAGGCAAGCAAGAGTACAAAGAAGCACATTAACAGTGACATTAAATCTGCGAAGGTTCCCATCCAAGCTGGTAAACCCGGAGGTGGACATTTGCACTCTTGATCAGACATGCTTACTCCTCAGTATCCACTTTTCGTTTAGACTCTGCTAAGTAGTTTTTCAAGATACCTTCTATTACTTTCGGGTTTTGACCGTCTTGAATACCTAGTACTGCGTCGAGAATTAAGCGTTGATTAAGAGCCTCTTCGTCTTTACGTAGCTCTAGTTTGACCTGAATTGGAATAGCAACCACGTTCGCTAAGAAAGCACCATATAATGTCGTTAACAGTGCAACGGCCATCGCAGGACCGATAGCTTTAGGATCATCCATATTTGATAACATGGCAACAAGGCCAATTAGCGTGCCTATCATACCCATTGCAGGAGCTATGTCGGCTAACGATTTAAATAGTCCCGCGCCATGTTCATGACGAGTTGCAGTAAGTGCGATATCTTTTTGCAAGGTAGCACGAACCACATCGGCGTCATGACCATCGACGAGCATATCAACGCCCTTGCGCATAAATCCATTAGGAATTTCAGCTTCTTCGAGTGCTAAAAAACCACCTTTACGTGCTGAATCAGCTAACTCTACAGCTTTCTCTATTAGCTCTTCTGGAGATTCTATTTTGAACATGAAAGCTTTCGCGGCAACTTTACCTATGCCCAAAAACTGACCCATAGTAAAGTTTGACAACACAATGAAAATAGAGCCGCCAAATACAATGACCACCGAAGGGGTGTTATAAAACATTGCAACTTGGCCATCACTACTTAACACCATCGACATAGCAATTAAGCCTATGGCACCAAGAATACCTATTATGGTTGCTAAATCCACATACCCCTCCAGAGGAACAATTGCACGATACCCTAAGGCATCAAATTTTTATTATTAACTGCTTATCGGCAAGCAATTGAAATACTTAAATCATTAAATGAATTAATTTTATTTTAATGTAAGTTTCTCAAGCTACAAGTTTATCTTGTGTCTAAAAGCGTAAAAATAGCATATTGGCGTTGCTTTATGCGTAAAAAAACACATCATTCTTTGACCTAGTTTAGCATTCCCCCTAAAATTGGCCTCACTTTCTATCAGCTAGTGAGGCCACTATGGCAGCGAAGAAACCAGAAAACTTGAGCTTTGAAGAAGCCTTGGATGAATTATCTAATATTGTTGTACAAATGGAACAGGGTGACTTGTCATTAGAGCAATCTCTTAAGCAGTTTGAACGTGGTATTGCATTAGCTAATGCCTCATCAGGTAAACTACAACAAGCAGAACAAAAAGTTGCCATACTTATGGGTAACGATAGCCAAGCTCCACTGAGCAATTTCGATTCAAATTTGGACTAATTTCAGTGCAATTAATAGACCAACTGCAAGATGCTCGCAATGATGTTGAAGCAACACTTAATCACTATTTTGATCAGCCTTTAGATACCGAACAAACAATAAAAGAAGCCACTCATTATGGCGTGTTAAATGGCGGCAAACGATTACGTCCTTACCTTGTTTATGCAACAGGTAGGATGATGGGGGCACAGAAAAAAGACCTCGATATTCTTGCAGCAGCCATTGAGTGTATCCATAGCTATTCACTAGTTCATGATGACTTACCAGCAATGGATGATGACGATCTGCGACGTGGCCGCCCTACTTGCCATATAGTTTATGGTGAAGCAAACGCTATTCTTGCAGGTGATGCACTACAAACACTTGCCTTTGACTTAATTGCCAATCATCCTTTTTCTGTACCGCCAGCGCAGCAAATAAAAATGATCGCCTCATTAAGCAAAGCCTCAGGTATTGAAGGTATGGTAGGTGGTCAAGCGCTTGACATTAGTGCGACGAATAATGAAATCAGTGTCGAACAATTAGAGCGTATTCACCAACTGAAGACAGGGGCACTGCTTAATTGTGCAATAACCCTAGGTGCATTGTGTGCCAATCAGTGTGACGAACACACATTAAAACAGCTTAATTTGTTTGGACAAGCGATAGGTCTGGCTTTTCAGGTACAAGACGATATCCTAGATGTCGAAGCAGATACAGAAACACTTGGCAAACCGCAAGGGTCAGATATTGCAGCAAATAAAGCAACCTACCCCGCTCTTTTAGGACTGGATGGTGCAAAGCAAAAAGCGCAAGATTTACTCGCGCAAGCACATCAAGCTTTAGAGGCGATTAATTTCGATACGAGTGAACTGGCAAGGCTTGCCAACTATATTGTTGAACGCAAATATTGATGCGTAAAACAACGACAAAATAACTAAAAAATCAGAGTCACAATAAGCTATAATGCACTCTGGTTAGCGAAGGATGTATATAAAATCATGACACTTGATAGTAGCAAGTATCCATTATTAAGTTTGGTTGACGAGCCAGCACAGCTGCGTGATTTAGCGCAAGATAAATTACCTGCGTTTAGTAAAGAGTTACGCGAGTACCTGCTTAACTCAGTCTCGCAAAGTAGTGGTCATTTAGCCTCAGGGTTAGGCACGGTTGAATTAACTGTCGCTCTGCATTATGTCTATAACACGCCCTCTGATCGACTCGTTTGGGATGTAGGCCATCAAGCCTACCCACATAAAATTTTAACGGGTCGCCGTGACCAGATGCATACTATTCGTCAAAAAGACGGCTTACACCCTTTCCCATTTCGCGAAGAAAGCCAGTACGACACGTTTAGTGTGGGTCACTCAAGTACATCAATTTCAGCCGCGCTAGGAATGGCCATTGCCGCTGAAAAAGAAGGTAAAGATCGAAAAACCGTAGCTGTTATTGGTGATGGTGCGATTACCGCAGGTATGGCATTCGAAGCGATGAACCACATGGGTGATGTAAACCCTAACGTATTAATTATCTTAAATGATAATGAAATGTCGATTTCTGAAAACGTGGGTGCACTGAACAATCATTTTGCACGAATCTTATCAGGTAGTTTTTATACCAACATCCGTGAAGGCAGCAAAAAGCTGCTATCAGGCTTGCCTCCAGTAAAAGAGCTTGCAAGTCGCATGGAAGAGCACTTAAAAGGTATGGTCATCCCTGGCACTTTCTTTGAAGAGCTGGGTTTAAATTATATCGGCCCGATTGATGGGCACGATGTAAATATGTTGGTTGATACCTTACGCAATATGCGTAATCTTAAAGGCCCACAATTACTGCACATAAAAACGCAAAAAGGGAAAGGTTATAAACCTGCTGAAGCGGACCCTATTGGCTACCATGGTGTACCAAAATTTGATCCGAGCATGTCAAAACTACCCAAATCAAAACCAGGAGCCGCAACATTCTCTAATGTGTTTGGTGACTGGCTTTGTGATATGGCAGCACAAGACGACAAGCTGATGGCGATTACCCCAGCAATGCGTGAAGGCTCAGGCATGGTACGCTTTTCGAAAGAATACCCCGAGCAATACTTTGACGTTGCTATAGCCGAGCAACATGCAGTAACACTGGCAGCAGGTTTAGCATGTGAAGGCTTAAAACCAGTTGTTGCCATTTACTCAAGCTTTTTACAACGTGCATATGATCAGCTCATTCATGATGTGGCACTACAAAACCTTCCTGTTTTATTTGCCATTGACCGTGCAGGTATTGTTGGCGCAGACGGGGAAACTCACCAAGGTGCCTACGACCTAAGCTTTATGCGCTGCATACCAAACATGATTATCATGGCACCTAGCGACACCAATGAGTGCCGACAAATGCTTTACACTGGTTACCAATGTAATCAGCCAGTGGCTGTTCGCTACCCGCGTGGCAGTGCGGGCAATTGTGACGTTGAAACGCAAATGAGCGCAATTGAAATAGGCCGTGCACGCACTATACGCAAAGGCAGTAAAGTGGCGATTTTATCGTTTGGTACATTACTAGAAAACGCTGAACTGGCGGCAAAAGAACTCAACGCCAGCTTACTTGATATGCGTTTTATTAAGCCGCTTGATACACACGCTATTGATGACTTACTAGCAGAGCACGATGTACTTGTGACATTAGAAGATAACGCCATTGCTGGCGGTGCTGGCTCTGCAGTAAATGAGTATTTAGCAGCCGCTAAAGCGAATGTGAAAATATTGAACTTAGGTATTCCTGATGAATTCATTAAGCATGGCACTCAACAAGAGATGCATGCAGAAATGGGATTAGATACCCAAGGAATAGTAACCAGTATCAACGCATTCATAGCCTGACATTAATTTACAAAAAGGAGCATAGAGCTCCTTTTTTTTATTTATAGAACAATCACATCCAAAAAAATTGAAAAATAATTAATTTTTCTGCATCCAATCATACCCCTTCTTCGTTTATTCAATGAGGTTAACCCGTGAGCAAGTAATATGCTTTTAAGCTGTGCTAAGCAAAACCGATGTCTGTTCACATTTGATGGAATATTAGAGAAGGTATGAACAAATGAAAGCGTTTAAAAACAACCTAGCAGTAGAGCAAATCGACACTCAATCTAAACTTATGAAATTAACAATTTCGGCCTTAGCACTCGCTGTTACGATTGGTATTGCAGGCTGTAGTGGCGATGATGGTAAAGACGGTGCAGCAGGTCAACAAGGTGTTGCAGGACAAGATGGTTCGGATGGAATGGATGGGCAAAATGGTGCGCCAGGCTTTGCGGCAGCCACCTTTATTCTAGCTAACAATGGCGCTGATAACGCAGGCACAGTCAACTTGATTGACCAAAATGCGGCTAAATTAAGTACGTTTAATAGCGGCGCCAACGAAGGTGTTGCATTCGATAGCCTAGGTAATTTAGTGCAAGCAGCGGATTCTGGTAATGGCTCGTTAAGCACCGTATGTCAGGTGCTCAGTCGTAGCGATGACAGCTACAACAGCAGTATTGATCGTATGATAAGCGGTACTAACACAACCCTTGTCAACCCTAAGGGTATTCATGTATCTCATAAGCATGGCTTGGTGCTGATTGCTGATTTTAATGCGATGCAAGTCACTGTATTCGGTAAAGAAGCTGCAGGTGATGTGGCCCCACTTGCAACAACAATCACAGATGCAAAACCATGGGACTTAACCTACGACGATGACAACGATCGTTTATACGTTGCACTAACCAATGGTGATGTAGCAGTTTATGACAATTACGTCAGTGGTGGCTTTGTCGCAACACCAGCCCGAACAATTACACCTAGCGATGACAGTGGTGCTAAAGTTTCAGTCAACATTCATGGCATCGCGCTTGATATGCAAACTAACACCTTAGTACTCTCTGATGTAGGCAGTGCATCAGATGCAACAGATGGTGCAATTTTTGTTATTTCTGATGCATCACAAGCCAGTGGCATGGTCGCGGTAGATCGTCATATTGCAGGGCCTATGTCTATGCTAGGTAACCCAGTTGATATAAGCCTCACAGGAAGTGACTTAAGAGTCGCTGAAAAATCAAATGACGCAGTTCTGGTCTTTAGTAACATATTTGCAGGCCCAAGCGGTGATATTTCACCAGACTTAGTCACTGCGACCACAAAACCAGAATCAATTACAGAAACCATCATGCATAACGATATGCAAGATAGCTCAGATAGTATCATGGTAAATATGCCACTACTTGGTGTTGCAGTCAGCAGTAACCCTGGAACCGCAGGCCCTACTACAGGGCAAATTAGTCGTCTAAATGCTCCTTTAACAGCCGAGCTTGCGACTTATAATGCAAGCCAAACCATTGAAAGTGTTGCATTCGACAAATCAGGAACCAGCTATGCCACATTTGATAATGCAAGCACCTCAATTGGCGGCGTTGCAATTTCAACTAAAGTGGCGACTTCTCGTGATGGCGAAAGTTTTTCAATGGCTCAAGACAGATTAATTACCGGCGCAAATACCGGTATTATTTCACCGAAGGGGCTTGATGTAGCATCTGATGCTGGCATGGTATTTGTTGCAGAATTCAATCCAACTACACCTGGGGTGCTGATATTTTCAAGCTGCGCAACAGGTGATGTAAGCCCACTCATGACACTGACTCCTAGTGCTAGTGCGCGCCCTTGGGATGTTGACTATGACCCTGCAACAGATAAAGCGTTTGTTGCACTGACCAATGGGACGGTTGCAGTATTCGATGAAGTTAAAAGCAAATGGCTAGCGGGCATGACAACTATTTCCGGTGAAGATCGCTTAATTACTCCTGCATCGGGTGGTACTGCATTTGCGGCGCCAACAAACATTCATGGCATAGACTACGACCCAACCAGTAACTCGTTAATTATCTCTGATGTAGGCAGTGCTGCGGATGCAACAGACGGTAAAATTTACGTGATAAATAATGCATCAATGGCAAGTGGTTTAACCAACGTTAGCGTTAACATCGCAGGCCCCGCTAGTCAGCTTGGTAACCCTGTAGATATTATGTACACAGGCAGCCATCTCTATGTTGCTGAGAAATCAAACGGTCTAGTAATGCGTTTCGACAATATTTTAAATAGCCCCGGAGGCGATATAGCTGCAGATGTCAGCTACTCATTTACAGCGCCTGAGTCGGTGGCTATTTTACCAGCTTGGCTTAACCACTAAACCATCAATAGGCGTTTAGGTAACAAGCGCCTTGGTTGGCCTCCAATGCCTTATCTAGCCCTAGATAAGGCATTTTTATTTAGCGCATCCAGATTTTAATATCTGCTAGACCATTAGCCTGAAGAGCGCTGAGTTGCTGATCAACATTTTGAGTTTGTTCAAACTCAAATGCGTCAAGCTGCTCATCAAACGTTATATTAGCCACCCCGTCGCCACCACGCTTTTTAACTTGATGTAGCGCGATATCTGCAAGGTTCACTGATGTTTCCCAACCAATAACTTGCCCACCTAGCAAAGGAAGCGGATAAAAAGACCATCCAAGAGAAGCAGTAATGGTTGTTGACTCTCCATTTGGAAGCCTGAATGCATTACCCGCAATAGCCTCACACAGTTCAGCTGCATAACTATCTATACCAGAACGTTTAAAATCACGCAGTAAAAGTAAGAACTCATCACCACTCCAACGTGCAACATAATCAGAGCCTTGGGTACGACTATTCAACAGTGTAGCCATTTGCTGTAAGCAACTATCACCAGCCAGCGGTCCATAGGCGTCATTGATACGGCTAAAATTATCAAAGTTAATAATCATCAATACTAAGGATTTACCCTGCGCTTGCAGTGATTGCGAGTTACGCTGGAAGTGCTCAATATCCTTAGGAAGTTGATCAAATAAGAAGCGACGACTACGAAGCCCGGTAAGCTCATCTGAGTGACTAACTAATTTAAGCTGTGAGTTCACTTGATTAAGCTTATCGTTCGCTTCACGAAGCTCTACGGTGCGTTCTGTTACTAAGCTTTCAAGGGCTAACTGCTTGCGTTTTTCTTGCGCTCTAAACACCCAAAAGACAAGATAAAATAATAAAATAAAACTGCTTGTAATGAGCAATCTAAAATAAATAGTTTCATCAAATCGTTGCGGGACAACAAACGCATATTCTGTTCTGCGCGCTTTCTGCCAGTCTTCACCGCGGCGTTTAGCTTCTAGATGAAATAAAAAAGAACCCGGTGGTAAGTTAGTGTAGATTGCTTCGCGACGTGTGTTTGCATAGCGCCAGTGACTATCTAACCCACTTAATCGGTAACGGAATTCAATACTTGAAGGAGCATAATAATCGATAGCAGTGTACTTAATGGTGACATCTCGCTCATCAATTTGTAATTCAGGTTTAGCACCGAGCGAGGCCGTACTCATTTGGCGAAGAGGTGTGGTAATGTTTTCAATACGTGGCTTAAGCGCTTTAACACCAAATAGTTCAACACTTTTAGGTATTTCAACGACCCCTTGTAGACTTGGATACCAAATCGAATTACCAGTGTCTGCCACCGCATCATGACCAAGACCTGCACAACATTGGCTAGCTTTACCATCAAGCTGGCGGTCAAATGACGAAATAACCTGCTCAACTTTCAAGCTCTCAATGTCAGTACTAAACTGCTCAACAGGCATACGGTATACGCCTTTCATGGTACTGACCCAAATACGCTTTAGTTGTTTGTCGTAGACAAGACTGAAAATAGAGCCATAGGGTAAACCGTCAGTAGCATCTAGCTGACGCCACTGCCCTTGTGTACTGCGATAAAATAAACCATCATTCAAAGAGCCAATTAAAATACCCACACCGTCGATATTTAAAATACTGGTCACATACGCACTCTCTAAACTGGTCTGATCGCCAATTTTCTCAATACCTCGGTCGGTAAAGTAGTAAGCACCTTTACTTGTGCCTATTAAGCCAAAGTTTTGCTCATCCAGTACATAGGTTATAAATTTACTGCTTAAAAAAGCGTTGTAAGCGAATGGCGTTAACCCCCCATAACTTAAGCGATACATGCCTCGACCCGTGCCAAGCCAAAAACCACCTTTGTTTGAACGGCTAATTGCAAATACGGGGTTATCACGAAGAGCTCGACCAGGTACCGTATATAGACGCTGGTTTTCATAATAAAAAACGCCTCGACCAGTGGCAATATAGAGGCGGTCGCCATCAAATTGTAAGTCATGCACCGCAGCCCGACCAAATTGATTGCTGGGTATTTGATTTACAAAATTTTTATTGTAATCGAAGTAACCAACACCACTACGGTTAGCAACCCATAACTTACCGTCAGGCGCTTGGCTAATCGCCATCACCGCTTCGGTCATATTTGAAATAGCAGAGTGGCGCTCTATTCGCCCTTCGTGAGCAAGCCATAAACCTTCACTAAAGCTTGCCAGCCAAATATTATTTTGATTATCACGAAATATGTCAGCAAACCAAATGCTCTGATCTAACTGACTAGGCTCAACCCACTGCCAGTCACCTGAGTTATCTCTAAATAATAAACGACCATAGGTGGAAATCCACAGCGCACCATCTGAATCGCTCATAAACTTATAAACAGCTGAGTTACTCGCGTTAGGGAGTGGGAATGGACGCAGCTCATCATCTAAATCAAGAAAGTATGCACCCAGCTCCGATGCCAAATATAAGTTCCCCTCAAGCCAAGCCATATCATGGATAATGGTCTGCGCTAGGCGCTCGGGTAATGACACTTTTGCGGTAAGTTCTAAACGTAGTTTTGCAAAGTCAGATGAAGTATTGGTTAAACGTAATAAGTGACGCTCATTGACCAACCATATACCTTCTGGTGATAGCGCCATTTGACTGACTGAACCGACAATTTGTGTAATTGGTGTGGCATTGGATACAGGCACGACCAAGGCTGAATTTTGATTTAATGTAACCTGATTACGTGCTACGAAATAAAGGCCATTGGCTGCAATCCAAATACTGCCTTTTGAGTCTTCAAGAATATCGCGAACAGGCCCTTTTACGTTAAAGGTTTGCGACATCATAGTTTTAGGATCAAGTGTTACCAAACCATTTTTGGTACCAACCCAAAGTAACCCAGTGCTATCTACCAATAGCTTATTAATACCGTTACTAGGTAGAAAATCGCTATTTTGTGTATTGAAGTTAGTAAAGGTGTTTCCATCAAAGCGGCTTAGGCCAAACTGTGTGCCTAGCCACATATAGCCTTGCTCATCTTGAGCAATACTTTTTAAAGATTGTGAGGGCAAGCCATTTTGGATATTCCACTGTTTAACGACGTAGTCGGTAATAGACGCAAATGCAGACGTGCTGCAAAGCATCAACAAACAGAGAATTATAAATCGCATCATATACTTGCCACCAAGTAACACCTAACTCATCGTTTAAAAAGGTAAATAGCCTGCTTTAAACAAGGCTTGAACACAAATTAATGAAAATATACCTGCTAAAATATCATCAGCCATGATGCCCAAGCCACCGTGTAAACGTCTATCTAAAATTCGGATAGGACCTGGTTTAGCAATATCAAAAAAGCGGAACAATAAAAAACCAACCAATAGTGACTGCCAACTTAATACGGCACCCATCATGGTGATATAATAACCAGCAACTTCATCCCAAACAATGGCTGGATGATCATGTACCCCTAAGTCATCGGCTGTTTTACCACAGGCCCAAATACCAAACACGCTGATCACAATTGCAAACACAATCTGTAACCACAGCGGAAAATACATAGTGGTGAAAATAAATGGCAAGGCAGCAAAGGTACCAAAGGTGCCTGGTGCTTTAGGTGCAAGGCCTAAACCAAAACCCAAACCAAAAAACTGGTGTGGGCGTTTTAAGTTGAATAAACGGTTATTACTCAAACCGGCTCCTTCGTAAAGTGCTGAAAGCCCTTACCTTGATAGTTAAATTTTTCACCATCAAGTAATAGCTCAATCTCGCCCTCGCCACTTTTAATTTGCCCAACACAACTCGCTTCAACACCGTACTGGCGTAGTTTCATATCTACCATGCTTTTATTACTTTCAGGCACAGTAAACAACAACTCGTAGTCGTCACCGTAATTTAGAATGTAATCAAATTGCTCTCTACGTGGGATCGACGAATTTAATGCATCTGACACAGGCACTTTATCAACATTAATCACAGCACTAACTTGCGATAGCGCTAAAATATGGCCTAAATCTGCCAGTAAGCCATCAGAAATATCAATGGCCGATGAGGCTGCACCGCGTAGAACTTGCCCTGCAGCCACACGGGGGGTCGGGTAATCGAGGCGATTATTTAAATAACTTAAATGTTCAGGGGCAATATCAAGGCCTTGCTTACGGGCTTCAATGGCTACGCCAGCATCCCCTAATGGACCAGTTACATAAATCCAATCACCCACTTTAGCGCCACTACGACGCAACGCTTTGCCTTCAGGTACAATGCCTTTAGCACAAATGGTAATCGTTAAAGGGCCTTGTGTAGTGTCACCGCCAATGATCTGCACATTGAAGTACTCCGCAATCTCATGCATGCCTTCGGTGAACTGTTCAAGCCACTCTATATTAGCTTCTGGCAATGTTAAACCAACCGAAACCCACGTAGGTTCAGCGCCCATAGCAGCCAAATCACTTAAATTAACGGCTAAAGCACGGTGCCCAAGAGCACGTGGTGATATATCATCAAAAAAGTGTACACCCGCAACTAAGGTGTCTGTTGTTACTGCCAGTTGGCAGTTTTCAGGCACGGTCACTAACGCACAATCGTCACCAATTCCAAGGTTTACATCACGACGAATAATGCCGCGACCTTTAAAGTAACGATTGATTAATTCAAATTCCTTCATACACAAAAAAGCCGGCCCAAGCCGGCTCTCCTTTACGGGGTTGATTACTTGCGCAGCTCTTTCACTGCTTTATCAAGTACACCGTTAACAAATTTATGGCTGTCTTCAGCACCAAACATCTTCGCAAGCTCAATGCCTTCATTGATTGCTACTTTGTAAGGTACGTCTTCACGGAATTTCAGCTCGTAGCCAGACAGACGTAAAATTGCTTTTTCGACCATGTCTAACTCATCAGCTGGGCGTGCTAAATGTGGTGCAACGATTTCATCTAATTGCTTACAGTTAACAACAACACCGCGTGCTAGGTCTTTGAAATATTCGACGTCGATTTTAGTCACATCATTTTCAATTAACATTTGCTGTTCAATATCAGCAATTGGGTTACCGCTTAACTGCCAAGAGTATACGGCTTGAAGTGCTAAGATACGTGCTTTACGTCTTGCTGCTGGTTTCACAGAGATTCCTTAAACTTAAATTTTGTCTAACACATTAACCATTTCAAGCGCACCTAAAGCAGCTTCGCCGCCTTTATTACCCATTTTGGTACCTGCGCGCTCAATTGCTTGCTCAATGCTTTCAGTGGTTAATACGCCAAATGCAACCGGGATATCGTACTCAAGAGATACTTGCGCAAGACCTTTGTTTGATTCGCCAGCGACTAAATCAAAGTGTGGTGTACCACCTCTGATCACTACGCCTAGAGCGATGATTGCATCGTGTTCTTTCTTTGCTGCAACGCGTTTCGCTGCTAAAGGTAATTCAACGGCACCTGGTACGTAAACAACAGTAATGTCGTCGTCAGATACGCCACCTGTGCGTTTAAGCTCATCAACAGCACCTGCTAATAGGCTACTACCAATAAAGTCATTAAAACGAGAAATGACAATGGCAAATTTTTTGCCTGGTGCGTATTTGTTACCTTCAATAATTTTCATTTAATAACCCTAAAAAATAAGTTTAAGCGGTTGCGATTGCGCAAAAATTACGGCGCATAATACCACAAAAATATAAAAGTAGCCTAGTTAATTAAGACTGCGGCTCAACGTAGTCAACCACCTCTAAGTGGAAACCAGATAACGCATGGTACTTTTTCGGACGGCTCATTAAACGCATCTTTTCAATACCTAAATCAGCTAGGATCTGAGAGCCGACCCCCACCGTACGCGATGTACCTTGGAATTTACGATGACTGACATTTTCACCCGCATCTTCAGCGGCAAATGCTTTTACTGTTGCTTCAAGCTCTTCGGTTGACTCTTGTTTACTTAAAATCACTAATACACCATCATGTTTAGCAATATAAGCCATTGCATCAGATAAACCCCAACTACGGTCAGCATTGCGATCTGAGAGCAAAATATCATTAAACGTACTTTGTAAGTGAACACGTACTAACGTTGGCTCATCTTTAGATACGTCACCTTTTTGTAAAACATAATGAAGTTGACCATCAATAGTGTCTTTGTAGGTCACTAAATCAAACTCACCGTGATCGGTTGGCAGTTTACATTTAGCAACGCGCTCAATGGTGGTTTCGTTTAGGTTTCTGTACTCGATTAAATCCGCAATGGTGCCAATCTTTAAGTCATGCTCTTTCGCAAATACTTCAAGATCAGGGCGACGTGCCATGGTGCCATCTGCATTTAAAATTTCAACAATCACTGATGAAGGCTCAAGACCCGCTAAACGCGCTAAATCACAACCTGCTTCAGTATGACCTGCACGTGTTAACACGCCACCTGGCTGCGCCATAATCGGAAAAATATGCCCTGGTTGAACGATATCGCTAGGCACGGCACCTTTAGCAATAGCCGCTTGCACTGTGCGTGCACGGTCGGCCGCCGAAATGCCGGTTGTTACACCTTTCGCCGCTTCAATCGACATAGTGAAATTAGTTGAAAAGGCAGCACCGTTATTTTTGACCATAAGTGGTAATTCTAACTGCTGACAACGCTCTTGTGTCATGGTTAAACAAATTAAACCACGGCCGTGTGTTGCCATAAAGTTGATGGCATCAGCACTAATATGTTCTGCTGCGATGATTAAATCGCCTTCATTTTCTCTGTCTTCATCGTCCATTAAAATAACCATTTTACCGGCTTTAATGTCATCGATAATTTCTTGCGCGCTGTGTAAATTCATAATGTGCCCATGAGAGTATGATTAATTTGACCTATCCGTGCTTATTTAATAAAGCCAGCTTGTGCTAGCAAGCTCATTGATATGTCTGAACGGGAAGGTTGTTCAGCCCCTTTTATTAGGCGCTCTAAGTAGCGAGCAATCTGGTCAACTTCTAAGTTCACCTGAGTACCCACCTGAAATTCTGCAATCGTTGTTTGCTCAGCGGTGTGTGGAACAATCGTCAACTTAAAGCGATTTTGCTCGACTTCGTTAACCGTTAAGCTAATACCATCAATACATACCGAACCTTTGTACGGAATGTATTTCATTAAATCGCTGTTGGTACTTAGCCAATACTCTGTTGCACGAGCATTAGGACTAATATTTTCTACTGTCGCTATACCATCAACATGGCCTGATACCAAGTGCCCACCTAAGCGAGAAAGTGGTTGCATGGCTTTTTCGAGATTAACTGTTTGGCCTTTTTTGTAATGTGCAAATCCAGTTAAGCTGATTGTTTCGTTTGATAAGTCAGCACTAAAACCATCGCTATGTTTAGCGACAACCGTTAAACATACACCGTTGGTGGCAATACTGTCACCGAGCTTGACGTCTTTCATATCCAAATTAGTGCTTTGGATACGAATAGCTAGATCACCTTGCTTTTGTGTTAGTTCAACAATTTTACCTGTTGCTTCAATTATTCCAGTAAACATAGTGCTACTCTTTATTTTCAATATATGTGGCTTGCTTTGCTTTTTTCGCGGTTATACGGATGTCGTCACCAATCATCACTGTATCAGTAAAGGTCAGCTCAGTGATATCACTCATCAAAGTGACTTCTGCAAAGTTTAGTAAGCTTTTGCCCATATCACCTATTAACTTAGGGGCAATATAAACAATGTATTCGTCAATTAAATCCTGCTCTGCGAACACCCCAGCAAGGGTTGCACCCGCTTCGAGCCAAATATGATTAAATTGTAGTTCAGCAAGACGCTTTAAAACCGCCGATAAATCAACTTTATTATTAACTGCTGGCACTACTTCGTGTTTAACAAAGTGAGGCCATTTATGCTGATTATCAAGCGACGTGGTAAAAATAATCACCGGACTTTCAATACTAAATAAAGCGAGTTCTGGGGTTAACCTATTTTGTGAGTCAATAATGACTCGGGTCGGCTGGCGCAAAGGCAGCGAGGTTGGCATGGTAAATGGAAGCTCTTCAATGCGAACATTCAGTTTTGCATTATCGGTCATAACCGTATCTGCGCCAGTGAGTATCGCGCAGCTTTGGGCACGAAACGCTTGCACGTCTTGGCGTGCTTTAGAGCCTGTTATCCATTTACTTTGGCCGTTATTTAGCGCAGTTTTACCATCTAAACTACACGCCATTTTACAAGTCACATATGGCAATCCTGATTCCATACGCTTTAAAAAACCTTTATTTAAATCGCGCGCTTGTTGTTCAAGTAAACCAGATGCAACGCTAATACCGGCGTCGGCTAAAATCTGTAGGCCGCGACCACTCACCGCAGGGTTTGGGTCAACCATAGCGGCAATCACCTTGCTAACACCCGCTGCTTTTAAACCTTCGGCACAAGGTGGAGTGCGTCCATAATGACTACAAGGCTCTAAAGTCACATAGGCAGTGGCGCCTTTCGCGTTGTCGCCAGCTACAGCCAAGGCATTCACTTCAGCATGGCCCTGCCCTGCGAGTTGATGAAACCCTTCACCGACTATTTCGCCATCTTTAACCAAAACACAGCCAACATTCGGGTTTGGCGTCGTAGTAAAACGACCTTGCTTAGCAAGCTCAATGGCACGCGTCATGTAAGCAGTATCAAGCTCTGTAAACGACATGATTAATCACCTAAACGAGCGATTTCTTCACCAAACTCGCGAATATCTTCAAATGAACGATAAACCGATGCAAAGCGCACATAGGCTACTTTGTCGAGTTTCTTTAGTGACTCCATGATGCACTCGCCAATTAAATGGCTAGAGATTTCACGCTCACCCGTAGCACGAAGTTGAGATTTAATGATATTAACGACTTCGTCGACCTGCTCAGTGCTAACAGGGCGTTTCTCTAAAGCGCGATGCAAGCCATTGAGTAACTTGTCTTCATTGAATGGTTCGCGGCTACCATCTTGCTTGATGACTCTTGGCATCACAAGTTCAGCGCCTTCAAAGGTGGTAAAGCGCTCATGGCATTCGTTACATTCACGTCGACGTCTCACTTGGTGACCACCGCCAACAAGTCGAGAATCAATTACTTTGGTATCTTTTGCGGTGCAAAAAGGGCAATGCATAGGGTTCAACTTCCGTTTATAAAAAACAAAAAAAGGCCGCTTAGTAAGCGGCCTTTATAATAGCAAAAAACAACGCTATTGTTATCTTAATTACGGTTTAACCAGTAATTAAGCGTAAACTGGTAATTTTTTACAGATAGCTTTCACTTTCTCTTTTACTTCTGCTTGTACAGACTCATCGTTGATGTTGTCTAGTACGTCACAGATCCAGCCCGCAAGCTCTTTTGACTCAGCTTCTTTGAAGCCACGGCGAGTAATAGCCGGAGAACCAATACGAAGACCAGACGTTACAAACGGTGAACGTGGGTCGTTTGGTACTGAGTTTTTGTTAACTGTGATGTTTGCATTACCTAGTGCAGCGTCAGCATCTTTACCTGTGATATCTTTATCGATTAGGTCAAGAAGGAATAAGTGGTTGTCTGTTTTACCAGAAACAACTTTGTAGCCACGCTCTTGAAGAACTTCAACCATAGCTTGAGCGTTCTTAACAACTTGTGCTTGGTACGTTTTAAACTCTGGTTGTAATGCTTCTTTGAAAGCAACCGCTTTAGCAGCGATGATGTGACATAAAGGACCACCTTGACCACCAGGGAATACAGCGCTGTTTAGCTTTTTGTAAATCTCTTCATCACCACATGCAGAAACGATTAGACCGCCACGAGGACCCGCTAATGTTTTGTGAGTTGTTGTAGTAACAACGTGTGCGTGAGGGATTGGGCTTGGGTATACACCCGCTGCGATAAGACCAGCAACGTGAGCCATATCTACGAATAAGTATGCACCTACTTTGTCAGCGATTTCACGGAACTTAGCCCAATCAACAACGCCAGAGTATGCAGAGAAACCAGCGATGATCATTTTTGGCTTGTGCTCTAATGCAAGTGCTTCAACTTGAGCATAATCAATTTCGCCAGTCTCTTCATTTAGGCCGTATTGAATTGCATTGTACGTTTTACCAGAAAAGTTAACGTGTGAGCCGTGAGTTAAGTGGCCACCATGAGCTAAGCTCATACCTAGTACAGTATCGTGTGGCTGAAGAAGCGCTTGGAAAACAGCTGCGTTTGCTTGTGAACCTGCGTGAGGTTGAACGTTAGCGTAGTCAGTGCCGAATAATTCGTTTGCACGGTCAATAGCTAGTTGCTCAACAACGTCAACGTGCTCACAACCGCCATAGTAACGTTTGCCTGGGTAGCCTTCAGCATATTTGTTCGTTAGCTGAGAACCCTGTGCTTCAAGCACGCGTGGGCTACAGTAGTTTTCAGACGCGATCAGTTCGATGTGCTCTTCTTGACGAGCCGTCTCTTTATTGATGGCTGCAAATAACTCTGGATCGAAATCCGAAATATTCATGCTACGTTCTAACATGGGGTCTCCTAAGGCAACGTGTATGGTGTTTTTTTGAAGGCTATATTGTACGCTTAAAACGCACTTTTGCCTATCGTGTAAAGATGAACATATTTAAACAGGGATTGAATTTATTTCACAGTGTTTTAATAATGATATTTTTTTATTGATACATAAAAAAAATTTATAAATTTAAAATATTACATATATTTTTAAAATGTCACTAAATTAAAAAAGCGGCCGCTGACACTTGTATTTCCGCTTACACCAACTAATCTTATAGTATTAGTTAGTATCAAGGATGATAGCGAGACATGTTAGCCAAACCAATTTACGAAGTTGTCCCTTATGTGTACTTCTTTCTCGGGGTGAGTTGTATTACGTTAGCCAAAGATAGTGTGCCAACTTTAATCGGTATAATACTGTTTTTAATGGGCGCTAATGTGTGGCGTATGCGCTCTGAGGCCAGAAGAACTGATCACTCAAGCCAAAGAATAAAACAAACGAAATCTCACTATTACTATGAATTTAAACCATTTATTTTATTCATTTCAGCGTTCACTTTAATTCAGTGGACACAAAATGAAATAATCTCAATTATCAGTGTGTTACTGTGTATCGCCTCTTTGGTAATTCTCATTATGCGAGTTTTAAACCGTCATAGCCATTCACTACTTCATTAAAATAAGCAATATAAAAAAGAGCGACTTAGCCGCTCTTTTTTATAGATATTACGCGAGTTTACTTAGTAGCTCAGTGCGAAGCAATTGATAATCAAACTTGATATCTTCAGCTAAACATTGCTTTGCTAATGCATCAGCAAGTGGTTTCGGCATTGACAGTTCAATGTCTAAAATTTCTTCAACACTTTCTTTAAATTTAGCAGGGTGTGCTGTCGCTAAAAAGATACCTGCGCTGCCGTCTGCTAGATTTTCTTTCAAGCCTTGATAAGCAATTGCAGTATGAGGCTCTGCAATGTAACCCGTTTGATGAATTTTTTTCATCACCTCTTTTGTTTCTTCTTCACCTACACAGCTTGAGTAAAAATCATCATAGCTAAACCATTTGTTATCCAACATAAACTGAACACGTGGCCAGTTATTCGGTTTACTCACATCCATTGCGTTCGATAACGACTCAAGCGTGTCATTAGGCGACCACTCTTTGTTTTGTAAAAAACGTGGCACAGTATCATTTTGGTTAGTTGTAGCGCTTAATTTAGCAACCGGCATACCAAGCACTGCTCCAATCATAGCAGCGCACACATTACCAAAGTTACCACTTGGTACTGAGATATGTGCTTTACTACGCTGCTCTTTAGGTAATTGAGCAATGGCTTCAAAGTAATAGCATACCTGTGCAACTAAACGACTGATGTTGATTGAGTTAGCAGAGTTTAGACCTAGCTTTTGTTTAACTTCATCGTCTAAAAACGCTTGTTTTACCATGCTTTGACAATCATCAAAGCTACCATCAACAGCATAGCAGTGAATGTTATTACCTAACGTTGTGAATAGCTTTTGCTGCGCCAGTGATATTTTCCCTTTCGGGTATAAGATCACGACATCAATATTTGGCTTGTTGTAAAAGGCATGGGCAACCGCAGCTCCTGTATCGCCTGATGTAGCCGTTAAAATCGTGACTTTTTCGCCTTGGTTAAATTGCGCAAGACATTCAGCCATAAAACGGCCACCAAAGTCTTTAAACGCAAGCGTTGGACCATGAAATAGCTCTAAGCAATAAATGTCTTTTTCTACTTCAACTAATTTCACATCAAAGTTAAAGGCATTTTGCACCATCTGAGCAACGGTATCTGCTGGCAGCTCATCACCAATTAGGTGCGATAAAATCTTGCTGCTACGGCTAACAAAGTCTAAATCAAGTAACGCATCAATGTCTTGAATTGGCGTTAGGCTTTCTGGGAAGAACACCCCTTGGTTACGCCCTAAACCTGTTTTTACCGCTTCAACAAACGACACCTGTTGTGTTTCATCTTTTAAATTATGTAATTGCATGTTTATTCCTTAAATTCTCTAAAGCTGTCGTGTGCCAAGCTGATCTAGTTGACAGATGTGGCAAAAGCCCTGCTCATTGATGTAATTATCATTCAGCCACGCTGCGCACTGCTTAGCAGCTGCAAGGCTCTTACACACGGTAAATAATGTTGGACCCGCCCCCGAAATACTGACAATCTCTGCGCCAAGCTCTGGTAAGGCACTTTTAGCTTCTGCAAAGCCTTGTATGAGTGGAGCACGATGTGGCTCGGCTATTTCATCACTCATAATGGAGAGCGCTGCATCAAAGCGACCAGTTAGCAATAAGCTACTAAACGCAGAAAGTCGCTGTGCAAACTCAACACTATCGTGCATTGATAATTGCTTTGGCAGTACTGATCGCGCTTTTGCGGTATTCAGTGAAAAACCTGGAAAAGCCGCTACGTAATACCATTGATTATCAACAGGTAACGAAATTGACTTGTTCGGAATAAGTTCACCAGTTAATTGCAAACCACCTAAATAACATGGCGTGATGTTATCGTAATGACGGCCGCCACTAACAATGGCTTCAAAATCAGCCATCAACTCGATGAGTTGCTCTTGAGATAAATTTGTTTCAGCAAATTTATCAAGGGCTGCAAACGCAGCCACCACAGAACACGCACTTGAACCTAAACCAGAACCAATTGGTAAGTTCTTTTTAAGCTCAAGTTTTACCGCTGGCATAGTCGGCGCAACGTGTTCTTTAAAATGAATTAAACATTGATAAGCCAAGTTTTCTTCAGCATTAGCAGGCAGTTTATGAGCATAGTCGCCTGAACATACAAAGGTATCTTGCTCAGCGGCACTCACCTCGACAACATCACCTAATAAGGTGCCATCGATAGGTGCCAGCGCAGCACCTAACGCATCAAAACCGACAGCAAAATTCCCGATTGAAGCGGGTGCATATACACGGATCATGACCTGCTCCTAGCGCGTTAACGTTTTTAAGATATCAGCAAATACGCCTGCGGCCGTTACTTCAGCACCTGCGCCATAACCACGAATCACAAACGGGCGTGGTTGATAATATTGACTTAAGATTGCCAGTGCATTTTCACCGTCACGGATATCGTATAAAGCATGGCTACTATCTACGGCTTCAATGCCTACTTTACATTGACCGTTTTCAATAGTGCCCACATAACGAAGTACTTTACCTTCACTTGCTGCACTTTGAATGCGGTCGTTAAACTGCGCATCAAGTGATGGTAGTTTTGCCATAAAGACCGCTACAGAATCACCTTCTGCAAACCCTTTTGGTAAAACAGATTCAACTTCAATATCGCTTAGTTCTAACTCAAGACCTGATTCACGAGCAATGATCAGTAGTTTTCGGGCAACATCGGTACCTGATAAATCATCACGCGGATCTGGCTCTGTAAATCCACTTTCTTTTGCTTTTAACGTTGCTTCGCTAAGTGATAAACCATCTTGTAGCGCACCAAACATATACGATAATGAACCCGATAAGATACCGCTGAACTTAATAAGTTCATCACCCGCACCAAATAGCGATTTCAGGTTATCAAGAACCGGTAAGCCAGCACCTACGTTTGTTTCGTATAAAAATTTACGATTATTCTTTTGTGTCGCAGCAACTAAATCTTGGTAGTAAGCATACGAGCTAGTATTGGCTTTTTTATTCGCCGCAACGACATGGAAGCCTGCATTTAAGAAATCAACATATTGCGCAGCAAGTTTATCGGCTGAGCTACAATCTACGATCACAGGGTTGATTAAGTGATTTTGTTTAACAAATTGCTCCACCAGATTTAAATCAAATGCTTGCTCTGAGCTGGCTAGCTTGTCTTGCCAGCCATCAAAAGCAATGCCTTCGCTATCTAGGTAAAGCTGTCTTGAGTTAGCAACACCGTATAGGTTCAGCTTAATATTACGTTTTTCAAGCCATGCTTGTTGGCGCTCTAACTGCTGAATAAGCTCTTGACCAACTAAGCCACAGCCAAGTAAAAACACATCGATTGAAGGAATATGCGTAAAGAAGTTTTCATGGCACACTTTTACAGCATCGTTGCACAGCTCACCATCGATAACCGCTGAAATGGCGCTTTCAGTTGAATCTTGTGCAATAGCAACAATGTTAACTTGCGCTTGAGCTAGTGAAGCAAAAAACTTAGCAGCTAAACCTTTATGAGCACGCATGTTATCACCCACTAAAGTGACAATAGCAAGATTACGCTGTACTTGTACTGGCTCAATTAAACCAGCTTGTGATTCTAATTCGAAGGCTGTTTGTAATGCTTCAAGAGCAAGTGATAGGTCACTCTCATGCACACAGAAACTGATGCTAAATTCACATGAAGATTGAGTGATTAAAACAATTGAAACATTGTCATGTGCCAATGCATTAAATACTTTTGACGCCATGCCCACTTTACCTTTCATACCTGGGCCTGACACCGTTAACATAGCGAGGTTTTGTAAACTTGATAATGCTTTAACTGGATCGCTCGACACGCTGTCGTTACTGATCACTGAACCTTCTGCACGTGGGTTATGAGTATTTTTTATCTCGCACGGCACACCTGCTTTAGCACAAGGTAAAATCGTTTTCGGGTGCAATACTTTCGCACCAAAGTAAGAAAGCTCCATTGCTTCTTTATATGAAAGCGAATCAACCTTAGAGGCTTTTTTGATATAGCGCGGGTCAGCATTGTACACACCGTCTACATCAGTCCAGATTTGACACACATCAGCTTCTAAACACGCTGCCGCAATAGCAGCTGAGTAATCGGAACCATTACGACCAAGTGTTGTAAGCTCCCCTTGCTCATTAGATGCTGTGAAACCTGGCATGATATAAATAGTACTTGGCGCCGCTTTCAATGCTTCTTGAAAACGTACTTTACTTGCTGCTAAGTCAGCTTCAGCATCAATGTAACCACCTACAGAAGCTATACACGCCGTCGCTTCGAGGTAGCGAGCATTGCTCTCTTTAAGCATACATTCCATCAAGGCAACACTAACGCGCTCACCAAAACTGATTACATAAGCACGTACTTGGTCTGGGCAGCATTTTAAAAGTGCAACACCATCTAGCTTATTCTTAAGCTCATTCAAGTCTGGCCAATTTGCTACCTGACCAAAATCAGCTTCGACAGCAGCTTTTAATTGTTCACAGCGCACAACCAATGCTTGCCATAACTCACTAAAATCTTGCCCATGTTCTGCTGCACTTGCTAACGCTACCAGAGAATCTGTCATACCACCTGGTGCTGATAGCACTAACAACATTTCATCACGTAATTCTTCTTTGACTAACTGAGCTACCTGTTGCAAACACGCGTAGTCAGCCAAGGACGACCCGCCAAATTTTAATACTCGCATTATTTATGTTTCCTCATCCCATAAACGAAAAAAAGCCTGTGTTCTAGTGAACACAGGCCTTTATATTTGTTGCACCGACCTATGCCACTATCCCGTAAGGATGATGGTTGTAATAATAATGGTCGTTGCGTGATTAAATGTTTTCATAGCCTTTAGACTGCCCTATTACTAGCTAGGCTGTCAACCCTTTACTTAAAGATAAATTATGCATTTAGGTTATAAGAAACACTAATGAATACCAAATTTATGCAAGGTCGCTTTTAAGCGGGCAATATCTATCGGCTTGTCGATAAAGTCGATAGCACCTAGCTTTGCAACTCGTTGTTTCATTTCAACTTGAATATCAGCCGAAATAACTAAGACAAAACACTCTATTTTTTCAGCTTTAATGGTTTCGAGTACAGTTACGCCATCGACTTCTGGCATAGTTAAATCCAAGCACAGCAAATCAAAGCTCTGCTCTCGTAAAAAAGTAAGTGCTTCTTTACCATTCTTGGCTTGATGGATATCAGCACTGATGCAATCACCTAGGCACCTAACAACTTGTTTCCTAGCAACATTTGAGTCATCGCAGACAAGTACTGTGAAATTAGAACTATTCATGAGATAAAAATCTTTGCTGTAGCAAATACAACATTAAAAAAGGCTAAAGTTAAAGATGAAGTAAATTTATAACACACTTTTTAAAGTGCAGTAAGGCTAAGTTTTTTCAATATTTAGTAACAATTTATAAATGTTTCTTCAAAAAAGGATATATTTATTTATTTTTAATCATTTATTAGCTAACTTTAGAACTAGCTGAATGTATTACAATTGTCACCAAGGAGCTATGGATATTCCATGCTACAAAAAAGCCTGTCAAAAAAATTATTAACCAGCGTACTCTCGGTCTACTTTTTATTAACGTTTGTAGTTACGTGTGGGCAGGTCATTGCTGAATACGTTAATACTAAAGACTATATACGTGACGAATTAACCACCTTGCAAAAAACATTTAGTCGAAGCTTAACCCGCGCCATTTGGGAGTTAAACACCAAACAAACAATTACCACGGCCGAGGGATTACTCGCCATTCCAATGATTGAAGGTATTATTGTTCGTGATGATAGCGGTGAAATATTATCCCAACTTGGGCGCTCACTAGATATACACGAATTATACAGTCAACAACTAGTGCAAGAAGAAGCCATTATCGAGGACACCCCTTCGGGCTTATTTGGTTATACTTTCCCACTTATTTTTGAGTTTTCAGGCAGAGCAACCCAAGTCGGTGATGTCACCTTATTTTCAAGCCGCGAAGTTGTCTTTAGCCGTATTATGATTTCAATTTATTTCTTGATTGGTAATGCGATGATCAAAACCACGTTTTTGATCATTTTATTTTTAATCGCCTTTAGAAAACAACTTACCGAGCCACTTGCACAACTCACCGAACAAATTGAAGACCTAGAGCTCAATGACTTAGAAGGTCGTCACATCGAAATCGAAACTAGTGAGCATAACGAACTAAAAGTGATGGAAGAGTCATTCAACCGCTTAATAGATAAAGTGGTGTTGTATAGAGAAGAGCTCGAACATACACAAAAAGAACTGCTCATCAGCAACGAAAAACTTGACCAACAAAACCTGCAATTAGAGCAAGAAGTTGCACGCAAAACATCCAACTTAAGCCAAGCTATGATGGACTTGCAACAGCAAAAATATGAGTTAGAAAAACAAAAACTAACCCTCACAGAAGAAATCGATTTACGTAAACAAACCGAACAAGAGTTAATTACCAAGCAAACAGAATTACAACGTTACCTTGATGAGCTAAACATGGCACAAGAGCGCCTTGTCGGCTCAGAGAAAATGGCCGCATTAGGTGGCTTAGTCGCGGGTATTACGCACGATGTAAACACACCGATTGGTATTGGTGTAACTGCAACCTCATTTTTACAAGAGCGGTTGGATCAAATAGAAGCCGCTTACAAAGACAAAACCTTGTCGCCAAAAGCGCTTGAAGAATTTATTAATGATGCCAAACAAAGCACAAGCTTACTCACCAGTAACCTTGACCGCGCTTCAGAGTTGGTTGCAAGTTTTAAACAAATTGCAGTAGACCAAGCTAGCGAAGCGGTGCGAACCATTAACTTTAAAGAATATTTAGGGGAAGTTATTCGCTCACTACATCCTAAATTAAAGAAAACATCGCATCATATTAATCTTGATTGTCCTGAAGATTTAACCCTTAACTTACCGGCTGGCGCTATTAGTCAAATTTTCACCAATCTTATTATGAACTCGCTGATCCACGGCTTCGAGGGCATCGAAAATGGCCTTATTGATATCATTATCAAAGACGAAGAAGATGAAGTGATCATCGACTTTAAAGATAACGGTAATGGCGTTACCAAAGAGCAGTTAGAAAAACTTTTTGACCCATTCTTTACCACCAAACGCGACCAAGGCGGCAGTGGCCTAGGGACACATATCACCTTTAACCTAGTGAAACAAACGCTTAGTGGTGATATTGAAGTCAATAGTGAACCTGGTAAAGGCTTGCACTATCACATAAGCTTTCCAAAAAACATGCCGAAACCGCTTTCAATGTTCAACTCGTAAGCAAAACGCCGTGATGCCGAAATCATTCATTTCGGCATCACTTTTTTATTGTTATGATTGGGCAAATTTATTGAAAGGATTAGCCTAATTATGTGGTTTAGTAACCTTATCTGTTACCGCTTTAAACAAGACGTCTCATATAACCAAGAAGATTTCGACAAAGCCCTAGAGCAAGACCTATTTCGTTCATGTACAGGCCAAGAGCTATCAACGTTTGGTTGGACAAAAGCATTTGGCAAACATGGCCAAACACTTTCTCACTTCTCTCAAGACAGTATTTTAGTGTGCGCTAAGCGTGAAGAAAAAGTACTACCGGCGGCCGTAATCAACGAACTTGTAATTGAAAAAGTAGAACAAATTGAAGCCGAAGAAAATCGTCCTGTTAAGAAAAAAGAAAAAGACGAATTAAAAGAAAATATCCTACATACGCTGCTTCCTCAAGCATTTAAAAAATCGAGCCTACAGTTTGCCTTTATCGATCAAAAAAATGGCTGGGTAATCGTAAACAGCGCAAGCTTTAACAAAGCAGAAGAGCTGCTAGCCCTACTTCGTAAATCACTTGGCACACTGCCTGTTGTTCCTGCATTTGCAAATTACGACCTTGATGTATTTTTAACAGATTGGCTAACTAAGTTCAGTGCACCTGACGGGTTTGCTATCGGCAATGATGCCGAGCTTGAAGAAGCTGATGACAGCGGTGCTCAGGTAAAACTTAAAGGTCATGACCTTTCATGTGATGAAGTTAAGTCGCATCTAGAAAATGGTAAGCGTGTAACTAAGCTGGCGCTAGATTGGCAAGAGCGCGTTAAGTTTATGCTGCAAAATGATGGTTCTATCAAACGCATGAACTACTCAGAAACATTAAAAGAAGAAAACGCTGACATTCCTAAAGAAGATATGGCAGTCAAGCTCGATGCAGACTTTATCCTCGCATCAGAAGAGATCAAGCAAATGTTAGAAGAGCTAACACAAGGGCTTGGTGACGCTGACGATTTATAACTGAGCGTGACACAAAAAAGTGCGATAAATATCGCACTTTTCAATTACTTCATACTGAGTAAATAAAAATTATACCCTATGTGGCTTTAGTCGGTAAAAACAGCCTTAACCTCATTGAGCATATTGTGGTACTCATCAGTATTGAACATATCCAGAGACGCGATGACCCCTTTATCAACATACATTTGCAACGCAGCCGATTTATCTGAAACTTGTAAAATTCCCTCCAGAATCGCACCAATACGGATAAAATCTACGTAACAAATATGCTCAGGGCGGTAATTAGGATTTGCCCAGCTTTCAGCAACTTCAACAAACTCATCAGTGAAGCCCCATGCTCGCATGATAGCACCGCCGACCTTCCCCCCTAGCTTTTGAATAGCGTGGGCAAGAAAACTAGGATTTGCAAATACTTCGGGGTGTTTTTCAGCTTCAGTAAGAATGGGTAGCACGCCAATGTTATAAACCAACGAAGCGAGTGTAATGGTATCTCGATTCAATGAAGTGTGCTTATTCATATGTAAAAAGAAGTCCATTAAGGTAATTGAATGGCAGGCAACTTTAAGCGTCTTTTGCCATGCTTTATCCATATAACCTTTAATTAACTCATTATGTGAAACAAAAAGCTGTTCCATGGCCATTGCCGTAGCAATATTCTTAATTTGCCTTAAACCAATACGTGTTACCGCTTGATGTAAATTTGTGACCTTCACTGAGCGTCCCATAAATGCACTGTTGGCCACTTTAATCATTCTTGCCGATAAAGCAGGATCATGTGCAATGACATCCGCCATCTGCATTAAATTTACATTCGGATCGTCCGCCGCTTGTCTCACTTTGACAGCAACTTCCGGTAAGGTAGGTAACACTAACGTGTCATTATTTATTCTGTCGACCAAAATGGTCAGTAAAGCATTCTCTGTTGACATATACGTGCCATCCTCTTGAATTAGTCACTTGCAAATAACGTAAACTAATGACTGACATTCTTAGATTAATTATAGTTTTAGTATTATCTAAGTTAGCGCTAAAGTTAAGAAAAACACAGAAATTATATTTTTTTATTTTTAAGTCACTACCTGATAAATAAATATTGCTTCTAGCGCAGTAAACTTGCCATATATATGTCAGATTTGCTTTAATGCGAAGACATTCTGTTTTAAACGTAATGATTCTCTCTTTCTAACGGGCAAAAAAATGACATTAAATAAAATTAGCCAAGCACTTATCTTATCAGGTGCTGTTTTTCTTGGCGCATGCTCTAATGAGCAAGCAACCACTTCTCAAACTAAGCCTACAGCACAACAAACAAAGCAAATTACTGAAGAAAATAATCCTCAACTTATCAATGCTGACAAGAGTCGTTTAGATATTTATACAGACTTTACACTTACATCAGACTTAAGCCACTTAAGTGACAATCAAAAACAAATGGTTGGTAAGCTAATTGATGCATCAAAAATCATGGATCAACTATTTTGGCATCAAGCATTTGGTGAGAACAAAGACGCATTTTTAGCAAAAATTAATGATGAAAAAGTTCAGAAATTTGCAGATATCAACTACGGCCCTTGGGATCGTTTAAATGGCGATAAAGTATTTTTATCTGGCTACGAAGAAAAGCCACTAGGCGCAGGTTTTTACCCAAGCGATATCACTAAAGAAGAATTAAATAGCGCAAATGTTGAAGACAAAACAGGCCTTTATTCTGTAATTAAGCGTGATGAAAATGGCAAACTTTATAGCGTTGCATACTCTGTAGAATATGCACAAGAGCTTGAAAAAGCAGCGAACTTACTACGTGAAGCAAGTAAACTTGCTGACGACAAAGAATTTGCAAACTACTTAAGCATGCGTGCCGATGCCCTAGTAAGTGATGATTTCCAACCATCTGACTTTGCGTGGATGGATATGAAAAATAACCCAATTGATGTTGTTATAGGTCCTATCGAAACTTACGAAGATCAGCTATTTGGTTATCGCGCCGCCTATGAATCTTATGTACTTATTAAAGACCTTGCTTGGAGCGAGCGCTTAGCTAAGTTTGCTGCTTTTCTACCTGAGTTACAAAAAGGCTTACCTGTTGCAGACAAGTACAAGCAAGAAGTACCAGGCTCAGATGCAGACCTAAATGCTTATGATGTTGTGTACTATGCTGGCCACTCAAATGCAGGTAGTAAAACAATTGCCATCAACCTGCCAAATGACGAGCAAGTTCAATTAGAAAAAGGCACACGTCGCTTACAGCTGAAAAATGCAATGCGCGCTAAGTTCGATAAAATCTTAGTGCCAATTTCAGAGCAGTTAATCGTTCCAGAGCAACGTAAGCACATCACCTTTGATGCATTTTTTGCTAACACCATGTTCCACGAAGTAGCCCATGGTTTAGGCATTAAAAACACCCTTACAGGTAAAGGGACAGTTCGCCAATCACTACAAGAGCATGCCAGTGCCCTTGAAGAAGGTAAAGCAGATATCCTAGGGCTTTACATGGTTGAACAGCTACTTAAAAAAGGCGAAATCACTGACGGAACATTAGAAGATTATTACATCACCTTCATGGCTGGTATCTTCCGCTCAGTGCGTTTTGGTGCATCAAGTGCCCACGGTAAAGCAAATATGATCCGCTTTAACTTCTTTGCTGAAGAAGGTGCGTTTTCTAAAAATGCGGACGGCTTATACAGCGTTAACATGGAGAAAATGAGTCAAGCAATGGAAAAACTTTCGCGCTTAATCTTAACGATTCAAGGTGACGGTGATTACCAAAAAGTTGATCAGTTAATCGCAACTCATGGTGAGATTAAAGCTGAGCTTGCTAAAGATTTAGAAAAGCTAAGCCAAGCAAATATCCCTGTTGATGTAACCTTCAAGCAAGGTAAAGACGTATTAGGTTTAAACTAAACCAGTTATTTTGAAATAAAAAACGCTGCCAGTGGCAGCGTTTTTTATTATTTAAAGCTTATTAATGAGCAACAAAACTGAGTCCATACTTGTTGTTTAACTTTACGATATCGCCACTTATCAACATGTTATGAAACTCTCGGTTAAACTCATCAATAAAACGACCTAACTCTCGTTGTTTAGAAAAACCAAAATAGCCTTGATTAACAGTTAGCAAGGGCGAAAGCATAATAACGTCTTCAGCAATCCCTAATCTTTCGATTACAGGCTTTGCCGCACGCGGATGAGCCAGAAGCAAATCAACTCTATCGTACATTAACTGTAAAAAGCTTGCTTGCACACTCGCCACCTCAGAGAGTGACAAACTCGATTCATAACGCTTAAACTCTTGACCGTAATCCCAACCTCGAATTACACCTATTACGTCTTTTTTTAAACTAGCGAAGTTGCCAAGCCAAGTAACTGAGTTACTCGGTTTAGTATAAAATACAATAGGATCTTCATAGAAAGGCAGTTCACTGTACAGGATATATTGTTCGCGCAGCAGCGACTTGTAGGGCCCAATAATCGCATCAGCCTTCCCCTGCTCAACCATTTTCAACGCTCGCTTCAATGGCATCACATCGATAATCACGCTATGCCCTAAACGCCGACATATTTCATGAACAATATCAGCACCGAGTCCGGTAGCATCACCTTGGGGGTTAGGCTCCAAAATTGCGGGGAAATGGCTCCCTACAAAGTAATAGCTTTTAGCAAAACATGAAAAGGAGCTAAAAATAAAAAGTACTGAAAGCATTAATCTTTTCACTTTTTGCTCCCTCCTTTTAGTATTCTGAAAAATAAATTTTACTCTAGCACGAATATTAAAAATGCGCTTTAAGTGCTGAGATTTGCTTATCGCTATAAGGTATAGCAGGTAACTTTCCCCATACAGGTGCGGGCCATGCGGCATCGCTTTTAAAACGCGCAATATGATGAATATGTAATTGCGGTACCATATTACCCAGTGCAGCAACATTCAGCTTATCAGGGCTAAATACCTGTTGAAGCAGCTTACTTAACTTAGCAGATTCTTGAAGTAACATAATTTGTTGCTGTTCAGACAGGTCAATGATCTCTTTAACACCCGCCTCTCTTGGCACTAAAATAAACCACGGATATTGGCTGTCATTCATCAGCAATACTTTACACAGTGGCCAATCAGCAAGTTCGATACAGTCGCGCTGTAATTCTTTGGCCAGAGAAAACGGCGTGTGGGTATTTTCCATCAAAAAATCCTTAAATCTAAGTTGTACCCCTGCTACTTTATAGCATTTAGTTGCAGTTGCCTAAGCTTACCATTAACATCGTGGCAGTTTTTATTCGAGCAAAGGTACCCTTGTGCTAAAAAAAATTAAATATCTCTCACTTGCCCTGCCAATGGTTGCAACGGTATTTAGTGTAAACGCAGAACAACTCACCCTAGAACGTATTTTTGATGATCCAAGCCTAGCTGGTAAAGCGCCTGTACAATTAAAGTTTTCACCTGATGGAAGTCGAGTTACTTACCTACAAGGTAAAACAGATGACTATAACCGCTACGATTTATGGGAATACAATCTAAAAGATAACAAAAATCGTCTACTGGTTGACTCCGCAGCATTATTTTCAGGCCCAGAAAATTTATCTGATGAAGAAAAAGCACGTCGTGAACGTCAGCGTATTTTTGGTAAAGGCATTTTAGAATACAAATGGTCAAAAGATGGAAAGGCACTCCTTTTTCCACTTAATGGTGATCTTTACTACTACGAACTTGCCTCAGCTAAAAGCCGCAAGTTAACGGACACTGACGCATTTGAAACCGATGCACGTTTCTCACCAAAAGGCCATTATGTATCCTTTATCCGTGAGCAAAATCTTTACGCGCTTAATTTAAAAACGGGTAAAGAAATCCAATTAAGTAACGATGGCGGTGGCGTAATTAAAAACGGCATGGCTGAATTTGTTGCGCAAGAAGAAATGGGCCGTATGACGGGCTACTGGTGGTCAGGTGATGAAGCAAAAATTGCCTATACCCGTGTTGATGAAAGCCCTGTAAAAGAAGCTATTCGTAACGAAATTTACGCAGATGAAGTAAAGCTTTTTAATCAACGCTATCCGTTCACTGGCACTGATAATGTTGAAATAAAACTTGGCGTAGTAAATATCAACAATCAAAAAACTGATTGGATTGACTTAGGTGAAGATAAAGACATCTACATCGCTCGAGCTAAGTGGTTAAAAGATAACAAAACCTTGTCATATCAGTGGCAAGACCGTTCACAACACAATTTAGAGCTGCGTTTTTATAATAGCGATAGTAAAAAACAAAAAGTCGCATTAACAGAAACCAGCAAAACTTGGATAAACCTACACTTTGATCTTGAGTTCTTAAATGATAAAAAGCATTTTGTTTGGGCATCTGAACGCGATGGTTTTAAACACCTATATTTATACCGCACAAATGGTGAAATGATCCGCCAAATCACCCAAGGTGAATGGGTTGTTGACAGCTTAAAAGGGATTGATGAGAAAAAAGGCATCGTTTATTTTGCAGGTCGTAAAGACACAGCACTTGAGAGCCACCTTTACAGCGTACCGCTATTCAAAAAAGGCGAAATTAAGCGCGTAACTGAGCTAGGTGCTTACCATAATGTGGTGATTGCTAAAGATAACAAAACTTTTATCGATAACAGCTCATCAGTGAATAAGCCAGGCTCTGCAGCATTACGTAAAATCAATGGTGATTTCATCACTTGGCTTGAAGAAAACAAGTTAGATAAGTCACACCCATTAACGCCTTACCTAGCTGATTTAATCACCCCAGAATACGGCACGTTAACGGCTGAAGACGGGCAAATCATGCATTACCGTTTATTCAAGCCAACTAATTACCAAGACGGTAAAAAGCACCCGGTTATAGTTAACGTGTATGGCGGCCCTCATGCTCAGCGCGTAACGAACAGCTGGCGCAGCAAAAACTTATACTTCCAGTACATGGCGCAACAAGGCTATGTTATTTTCCAACTTGATAACCGTGGCTCATACAACCGTGGTAAAAAGTTTGAAGATGTGATTTATAAGCACTTAGGTGTGGCTGAAGTTGCTGATCAAATTAAAGGTGTCGAGTTCTTACGTACCCTTGATTACGTTGACCCTGAGCGTATTGGTATTTATGGCCACAGCTACGGCGGTTACATGGCACTTATGACCATGTTTAAAGCGGGCGACTACTTTAAAGCCGGTGTTTCTGGTGCGCCAGTAACTGATTGGGCACTTTACGATACGCACTACACTGAACGTTATGTCGGTCACCCTGCAACTAACGCGAAAGGTTACGAAGCAAGTGCCGTATTCCCCTATGCTGAAGGCTTAAAAGGCCCGTTGATGATTTATCACGGTATGGCTGATGATAACGTATTATTCACTCACGCCACTAAGTTGTTCAAACAACTGCAAGATCAAGAAAAGCAGTTCGAAATGATGACTTACCCTGGCTCAAAACACAGTTTACGTGGCAAGAGCGTGCAAACGCACTTACACCAAACCATCACAAGTTTCTTCAACCGACACTTTAACGTTGAGTAATTTGGTTTAATTTCGATAACTTAGACTAAAGGCTGATTGTAAAATCAGCCTTTTTTTTGTCTCAATATATTCTACTAGTTAACTAGATTTTCGACCTATTTTAGCTACGCTTAATACATTGCTCCTATGAGCATGACGAAGGAACATACATGAATTATTTACGCCGCTTTACTATTTTACAACGTCTTGCCATGCTGGTGAGCGTAGTAGTGATTGGTCTTATCTTTTTAAGCATATCAAGCTTAACGCAACAATATGAATCTTTAGAACAAGAACAATACATCAAAACCCAAAACCTAGTTGAATCAGCTCATAGTATTATTGAACATAACTATGCACTTTTTACAGAAGGCAAGCTCAGCGAAGAACAAGCAAAACAAGCTGCTTTGCAAACTATTTCTGCACTACGTTACGACAACAACAATTATTTTTGGATCAATGACTACCAACCAGTTATGGTGATGCATCCATTTAAACCAGAACTAAATGGTAAATCGCTTGCAGGCAGTAAAGATCCTGATGGCGTACTGTTATTTGTCGATATGGTCAATATTGTCAAAAAGCAAGGTGAAGGATTTATCCCTTACAAGTGGCCAAAGCCTGGGAAAGATCAACCCGTCGATAAAATTGCCTATGTTAAAGGGTTTGCTAAGTGGCAATGGATTGTTGGCTCGGGTGTCTATATCGATACCATTGAAGAAGCATTCGCTTCACTACGAAACCACGTCATTATCACTGCCGTGATCATTATCGCCTTGTTAACGGCGCTCAGTTACCTCATTGCAAATAGCATTTTACGGCCAACGCAGCTCGCTGCAGACATGATGAAAGACATCTCTCAAGGAGAAGGTGACTTAACTCAGCAACTTGATGAAAATGGTAATGATGAAGTATCACGGTTATCGCGCTACTTTAATCTTTACACAGCTAAAATGCGTGAATCGCTCAAGCATGTTGCACATAATGCCCAGCAAGTGAACCAATACGCTCACAATGTCGATGATGCCAGTAAGACCAACCTGTCATTTATAGAGCTTCAAAATGACAGTTCAACTCAAGTGGCTACAGCAATGGAGCAAATGACGCATCAAATCCACGATGTCAGTCAAAATGCCGAACAAGCCGAGCATGCAGCCAATGAAGCATCCCACAACGCTGAAAATGGCAAGCAAGTACTGAATAAAACCATCACGGCGATAGAGACATTGTCACATAATATTGAGCAAGTCAGTCAAGCGACCGCAGACCTTGCTGCCGAAAGTAACAATATAGGCTCTGTACTTGATGTGATTCGCAGTATCGCCGAGCAAACCAACCTACTGGCGTTGAACGCAGCTATAGAAGCAGCTCGTGCTGGTGAACAAGGCCGCGGCTTTGCTGTTGTCGCTGATGAAGTGCGTACCCTTGCCAGCCGCACAGGCAAGAGCACTGATGAGATTCAAGCCATGATCAGTAAATTACAAACCGGTGCCCAAGCCGCTGTTGATGCAGTTTCAGCAAGTCAGCAGCTTTCGAGCGATACCGTGCTACAAGCTGGTGAAGCGAACACATCGCTAACAGAAATTGAGCGTTTAGTGAGTGTAATTAAAGACATGAACAGCCAAATAGCACGCGCCACAGAGCAACAAACAAGCGCAGCAGATGAGGTAAATTTACGAATAAATGAACTTTCACAGTCAACAGAGCAATCCCTATCAAATACTCAAGGGTTATCAAATGACAGTGAAAACTTAAAGCAAAGCTCCCAAGCATTAAGCGATGTTGTAAACCGCTTTAAGCTCGACTAACGACAAAAAACCCGCATGACGCGGGTTTTTTCTTAATCTAATAACTTACAAACAATAACGTGCAAATAAGCTGCTAACTGTTGCAGCTGTTGGCTTACCATGCTGCCAATCGCCACCTTCTACGCCGCTACCTGCGATATCCATATGCACATAAGGTAATGGTTGCGCTGATTCAGTGCCATGTTTATCTAAGCCACCAACAATCGCTAAGAATGCCATTGGGAACTGATGACCACGAGCAGTTACAGCTGACGCAGCGTTATTACTTGAAAGTACATCGTCAGCTAACGTGCGAGGGCGAATGAAGTCATAATCTTCACGGCGGCTGCGAGATACTTCTGCACCATCGGCCCATAAGTCACCTAAATCAGCAAGCTTACGTGAAATATTAGCTTGGCGTGCAGGGCCATTTTCAACATAAGCACTGTAAGGCCCCATTGCTCGTGCTGCATGGCCTGTTAAAGTCGCCACGGTGAATAACTCTGGGTTTACTTCGTTTAACGCACGGTCTTTCATTTCGCTTAGTAAGTCACCCATTGCTAAACGACCTTCAGCATCTGTGTTACCGATTCGAACACGAACACCTTCACGACTCGTAATAATTTCGTCTGGAACAAAACAATCAGAACCGATCGAATTACGAACCACAGCGAGGTAAGCAATCACTTTTACGCCTTTTGGAGCAAAGTCAGCGACTGATTTCATAAAGCCAGCAACCGAAGCTGCACCGCCCTTATCGCGGCTCATACCTGCCATAAAGCCACCCACTTTAAGGTCTGCACCACCGGTATCGTAAACTAAACCCTTACCAACAAACATCAAGGTACGCTCAACGTCGCCTTCAGGTGCATATTCTAGTTTCACAACGCGTGGGTGATGGCGCTCAACAGCGTAAGAAGCACGTGCTACCGTGCTCATCATTGGGTAATCTTTGTCGATAGTGTTGATATCTGAAATCACCTCAACAGACACCTTGCTGCCTGCAAATAACTCAACGCAGTAATCTGCAAAACGTGGTGGTGCCATGCGCTCAGGCTCAGTACCACATAAATCACGCGCAGCATATTGACCCGCAGCAATCGCATTCACAGCTTTCGTTGTTTGCTCATTTGCGCCAATAAGGCTAATTTGACTGATAGGCTCAATGGATTGCCCATGAAATTCTCGCGCTTCAAGCGGTTGCCACAATGCCTGACATGCACCTAAAAAAGCCACCTCAAGTGCATGTTGATAACGCCCATCTTGGCTTGCTTGTGGTAAATACAAAGCTGGTTTAGTGCTACCTGATGCTTTGGCTTCTAATATACCTTGCTTTGCAGCATCAAAATAACGACGTACATCGTCATAGTCGCGATTAAGTGGACCTGTTGGTGCTAAAATTACACGTTTAGAATCAATCACAAGTAACGTTACTTGCTTACCAATACGTGCATCAACAGCTTGATGTGTAGTAATTGCTTGGCTTAAGTTTTGATCAGCTAAAGAAGAAAAGTCATCACTGATAATAATTAATGCATCGTGATCTGCATCAGCAATCTGAGGTGCTGACATTGCATGAGGGTATGCCATAAAAAAGGTCCTGCTGTTAGAAACATAGGACCGTATTATCATTGATTTGGTCAGCTATTGCCAGCCAAGCAAATTAAGCTGCTTTATGGCTGGCAAGCTAAGTTTACTGCTCTGTAACTTGCTTATTATCGTTACGATGCTTAACGATCACAGACCACGCTTCTAACATCACCAAAACGCTAATTACTAGCACTAAAACATCAAGGGTAACTAACAGCCAGTTACCTTGCTGATAGTATTCACCCAGTTTTATTACGCCAGCGAAAAACGCCATCACTAGCACAAAGCTCATCGGGATCAGTGTATATTTTGCAGGGCGGTTCGCTTTAATTAACATCACAGAAATAACCAGTAACGTTAAGCTTGCAAGGATCTGGTTAGTAGAACCAAATAAAGGCCAAATAATCATACCGCCACTGCCATCAGCGCCACCAGCACCAAAAGCGAGCAGTAAGCAACACAGTACGGCAATTAAGGTTGCAATCACACCATTGCGAATAATACTGATGTTATAAATATCACCCCACTCTTGGATAATATAACGCTGTAGACGCACACCCGAATCCATCGTTGTACCAGCGAATAACACAACCATCACGGCAAGTAATGTTGAAGCTATCTCATTTGATAAGCCCCAGCCACTTTCAATTAAGTTAGCACCGCCATTAATAAATGCACTGACACTACCAGCCCCTAAATGACTGTAAATTTCATGCCACTCTTCAGGCGAAACAGCAAGCGCAACACCACTTACCGCAACTAAGGTAATCAACGCTAGCATGCCTTCGCCCACGGCACCTAAATAACCAACGAAACGGCCATCGGTTTCTTTATTTAGCTGTTTAGAGCTCGTGCCTGATGACACGATACCGTGGAAACCAGACACCGCACCACAGGCAATAGTAACAAATAGCAGCGGAATAATACTTGGCGTATCCACCGCAGTTTGGGTATTAAATGCAGGCGCTGTGATATCTGGCATAGAAATAAATACCGCACCATATAGCAGGACTAAACCAACCAGTAGTTGCATACCATTAATAAAGTCGCGTGGTTGCAGCAGCATCCATACAGGTAGAAGTGAAGCGATAGCAGCATAAATGAATAAAATAATAATCCAGTTCGCATTTGCGCTTAAACCAAACATTTCGTCAGGTAAAGCAATTGGCATTCCGCTTCCTAGATAAATGGTGTAATAAAGTATCCCCACACCAACAAAGCAAAGTGGGATTAAAGACACTTTACGTCTTAATAACTGACCAATAACTAAAGCAACAACAATGGCAGCCCAAGCAGGAAAAACAGCATTTGGTTGTGACACAAATGACTTGGCAATAACCACGCCAAATACAGCGTTGACCATTAGCAGTACTAAAAATACCACAATCATAAATAACGCACGGGTACGTTTACCTATCACCGTCTCAGACAGTGCCCCCATTGACTTGCCTTTATTGCGGGCACTGGCCCACAAAGCGCCCATGTCATGCACACCAGCGAAGAAAATAGTACCAAATACAACCCAAAGTACAGCAGGTACCCAGCCCCAGTATACAGCAATCGCTGGGCCGACTATCGGCGCAGCACCTGCCACTGAAGTAAAATGATGGCCCCACAACACAACCTTGTTTGTAGGCACATAGTCAACACCATCTTCAAGTTCATGAGCGGGTGTGACAAAATTATCATCCATTTTGAAAATCTTCTCGGCGATGAATTTCGAATAGAAAAACCATCCGAACAACATACCGATTATTCCGAGCAGCACGATCACGACCGATTGCATAGTCATCTCTCTTATTTAGTTATAATGTTGTCTTAAGGAGGTGTATAGAAAGATTTAGCACCCCATTAGACACTATCAAACTTTCAACCACCAAGGTGTTAACCTTTAGTCTAATATACTGAGCTGAAAATGCTCATGAGCTTGACTCTTTATTCCAACACCTATTCCCAATAAACGCACTGGTTGGTCTTTGCCACGTTCATACGCTTTACTTAATAACTCTGAAAATATACTTTCATCTAATTGATGATGACTTTGATCGGCACTGGTTACTACAAAGTTCGCAAACTTCACTTTTACCGATAGTTTATTTATTCGGTTATGTAATTGCTGTTTATCAAGGCGGCGTGTTAATTCATCCATTAAAGAAGGTAACTGGCCTAAACACTCGTCTAAATTATTTTTGTTGTATTCATAGGTATGCTCAACACTCAGTGATTTACGTACCCGCTCTGTGGATACCTTACCAATGTATTCACCCGCACACTTTTGATATAAAGAAACGCCAAAATTTCCAACATGCTGCTGCATCCAATTAACCCCTTTTGCGCGAACATCAGCTCCTGTATAGAGTCCTTTAAGTTGCAGCTTTTCCAATGTCACCTTACCTACACCAGGAATTTTACCCAGCGGCAATTTTGCTAAAAAGTCATCGACTTGCTCAGGTAACACGACAAACTGCCCATTAGGTTTGTTTTCATCGCTGGCAATTTTGGCAATAAACTTAACGGGCGCAACACCAGCAGATGCAGTCAGGCCTGTCGTATCATAGATTTCTTGACGGATTTGCTGAGCCATAAGCGTAGCACTGCCTTTACAGGCGGTGCTGTTAGTTACATCAAGATAAGCCTCATCAAGTGATAAGGGCTCTATTAGGTCGGTATATTTAGCGAAAATAGCGCGTATTTGCGTGGAGATGTCTTTGTAGACCTGCATTCGCCCAGGCACAATGACCAGATCCGGACACAATTGTTTAGCGTGGTAGTTAGACATTGCCGAACGCACACCGTATTGGCGGGCAATATAGTTAGCTGTAGAAAGCACCCCACGACGACTATTACCGCCAATTGCTAACGGCACACTTGCCAATGCAGGGTTATCACGCATCTCAACGGCAGCATAAAAGCAATCCATATCAATGTGAATGAATTTTTTCATTAGGCACATAACAACTGTTTATTTATACAGTTATTATTATTTAATCTGCCTAATTGTGCAAGCTATGAGGTTTGACTTGAGTGCTCAGACGGTTTTTTACGGTTAAATAATCGATAGCCAAATAACCAAAATGCGCCTTCAAGTAAAAAACCAATCACAATTAAAGCGATAAAACCTGACATTGTGCCCATACTATAGCAGAGTAAAGCAAGTGCTAGTACGATGAACAAGGCTATCCACTTTATTATCCTCACTGTTATTTGCTGCATAATAAAATCCTTTATTGTGTATTCTATATGAGCCACACTTTACGTAAGCGTGAACCATTAAAGTTAGCACAATTTGCCGGAATTTCTAATTTCCTTGAGCTAAAAGCAGCATATTGCTAACCTAAGTTTTCTCACAATTAATGAAGATTTACTATGCAATCGTTTATAGAACAACATCCTATCAGAACAAAAATTAATGTCGCTTGGGGTGAAATGGATGCCCTGCAACATGTCAATAATGTGGTCTATTTTCGTTATTTCGAAACAGCTCGAATCGATTTTTTTACCCAACTAGGTTTTCTTAAAGATTTACAAGTAACAGGTATAGGCCCTGTGATCAGCGAAAACAATGCCCGCTATAAACGCCCTGTGACATTCCCTGATACAGTTCATGTTGGCGTAAAGATTAGTGACATTGAACAAGATCGTTTTATGATGCATTACACTGTATTTAGTGAAAGCCAAGACGCTGTCACCACCATTGGCTCATCACAAGTCGTTATGTTTAATTTTAAAACGGGTAAAAAAGCCCAGTTAAGCGATGAGCTATTAACTGCACTCAAAGCCCATTCTCACGATTAACAAGGAACTAATATGCTTTATAGTCCACTTGGCCGAAGTGGTATTGATGTTTCTCGTGTCTGCCTAGGTAGCATGACATGGGGCATGCAAAATAACCAAGCTGATGCCGATGAACAAATTGCTTACGCGTTAGATAAAGGCGTTAACTTTATCGATACTGCCGAAATGTATGCCGTTCCTCCTTCACCTGACACATACGGAAAAACAGAAGAAATTATTGGAAATTGGTTAGCTCGTAACAAAAGCAAGCGCGATAACCTTGTCATCGCAACGAAAATTGCAGGCAATGGGTTATCTTGGGTACGTGATGGCGGCGACATTAGTCGTCAAGCTGTGATTGACGCTGTTGATGCGTCACTGAAACGCTTACAAACTGATGTTATCGATTTATACCAACTTCACTGGCCAAATCGTACTTCGCCACATTTTGGCAAGCAGTGGCCTGGTATAGTCCGCTTTTCAGATGCCGACACCGAGCAAAATATAGCAGGTATGCTCGATATTCTTGAAGGTCTGAATGACTGTGTAAAGGCTGGTAAAATTAAACACTGTGGTTTATCAGACGATACGCCTTGGGGCATTAGCCAATACCTGCGTTTAAGTGAGCAGCATAACCTTCCGCGCATGGTTTCTATTCAAAATGAGTTTAGCCTACTGCATGCCAAAGATTGGCCTTATTTAATAGAGCAATGTATTCACGAAGGTGTCGCTTATCTGCCTTGGTCAGCTCTTGGTGGCGGCATGCTGAGCGGTAAATATTTAAATGGTAATCGCCCAGAAGGGAGTCGCTGGACTTTGGTACAGCGTAATGGACTATTTAGAGACACAGCGCAATCACAGCAAGCGATTGCAAATTATGTCGATATTGCAAAAACTTACAATATAACGCCAGCACAACTTGCTCTTGCGTGGTGTAACCAAGTTGATGGTGTTAGTTCGACCATTATTGGGGCAACCTCTATGGCCCAATTGCAAGACAACATAGCAGCTTTTTCAATTGAGCTATCAGAACAAGCTCTTACCGATATTAACGATGTATTCAAACAATACCCGCAACCTTTCTGAGCTTTAAAACTTCTGACTGAATAAGTATTAACACCCAAAAGCAATACTTATTCAGTAATTTATTTAACAACCCATTATATTTTCAATACTTTAGTGTATAGTTAACATAAGTAATTATGAGTGGGTTCTCAATGAGTAAGCATATGAAGTTAAAATTTTATACTGTTTTAAGCTTGTTTTTAGCGCCGTTAGCTCATGCCTCAGAAACATTATCAATTACTTGGCTCGAAAATGACAGCAAGCCGTTTTATCTAGAGAAAAACGACAAAAACCAACAGGGTGGTTTGTGTAATGAAATTACAGATATGCTTATTGAAGCGCTGCCTAACATTAGTCACAGTAAAGTATTACTACCGCAAAAAAGAGCAGGAAAGTACCTCGATGAAGGTCATATGGCGTGTTACTCCTGCATGATTCATCGGGAGCAGAAAACTAAGCGTGCGACTTATTCAATCCCAACCACGGTTTACCCTCCTTTCACAGTACTTAGTACCCATGAGCAAGCAAAAAAAATAACCCAAGCTCATGGTAACCCTGTTTCTTTGATTTCATTACTGACTGACTCTGGATTTATATTTGGTCAAAACGACGCGCGTAAATTCGGGAGCAAATTTGAAAAAATAGCTAAAAATACCAAGTTATACGAAAGCGCAGCGCTTAGTAGCACTGGTAGTCATCCGAGTTACGCGATTCTTACGCAACTTCAGCATGGTTATATTGATTACACAATTGATTACCCGTTTGTTGCTGATTATTACAATCAAAAAAATCAGCAACACATAGAAAAGCTAAGCATTGGTAACCCAAAGCAAAGTATGATGCTTGGCGCGATTGGCTGTTCAACAAGTGCTCCAAATAATTACGCCGAAAAAGTACTCGCTGAAATCAATCACGCATTAAAAACAAAAGTATTACCCAGTGAGCGCTACCAACAGAGTCAACGAGTATGGTTAGAGCAAAACTTTGCAGATTTTTCGTCACAGTATGAGCGCTTGATACTAAACCCAATCAAACAGCCTGCCACTGGTGAGACAACACCTCAGTCTGTTCATCCATAAGCAGCACTTGAAAAGTTGAACCTGATTCAACCTCCCCTACTCCTTCAGGTGTACCAGTCATAATGATATCGCCGTCTTCGAGATCCATAAATTCACTGATTTCAGATAAGATTTTCTCGGCATTATGAAGCATTAATTGTGTGTCACCATGCTGAGCAGGCTTACCATCTATCAGTAAACTAAACTGATAATGCTTGGTATCATTACATGGTACGAAGTCACTAAAAAGAGCGGCACCATTAAATGCCTTAGCGCGCTCCCAAGGTAACCCCTTATCTTTTAAATTTGATTGTAAACAGCGCTTTGTTAGGTCAAGCCCAAGCCCTACACCCGCAAGCTGTTTATCTTTAACTAAAAAGCACAACTCAGTCTCGTAGTGTAACTGTTCAGCACCGTGAGTAGCACAAAGCATATCTGACAAAGCACTATTGGGTTTTATAAATAACACCATACTGGTTGGCGTTTCATTATTAAGTTCTGCGATATGAGCTGCATAATTTCGACCAACACAAACCACTTTACTTGGTGTGACTAACTCATTTACAAATTTAACTGCTCGCATGATGGTCTCCTAGATTGTGCTTTTCGGTGAGCAACCTTTTCAATTATTGCTAAAAATAGATACATTTCATACTACAACAATAAAATTATAGCTAAAATAATATCTATAATAACATGAACATACATATTAATTGCGTTCATAAAAGTTATTTTTATTGACGATTGTTTTACTTTCTAATAACTTATTGTAAGCGGTTACATTTATAAAAATCGGGTTCGGCGATTTTTTTTGCAATAAAATGTAAGCGCTTACATTAGACAACAAACACAAAAATAAAACCAAATCTGGAGATTTGCATGAACCACACACAATTCAAGAGAAAGCAGCTTGCCATTAGCCTGTCTGTGGCAATGGGTTTAAGCGCGCTAGTTCCTCACTCAGCTGTCGCCGAAGAACAATCCGACAAAGCAAGTGATATTGAAGTTATACAAGTATCGGGGATCCGCGGTAGCCTTGTAAAATCAATGGACATTAAACGTCAATCTGCAGGTGTTGTTGATGCAATCACTTCAGAAGACATTGGTAAGTTCCCCGACACGAACCTAGCCGAGTCACTGCAACGTATCACCGGTGTCTCTATCGACCGAAGTAACGGTGAAGGAAGCAAAATTACCGTGCGTGGTTTTGGTCCTGAATTTAACCTAGTGACCCTAAACAATCGTCAAATGCCAACAACGGGCGGACGTTCATTCGATTTTGGTGACATCGCAACAGAAAGTGTAAGCGGTGTTGAAGTATATAAAACGGCGCGTGCCGACATCCCTAGCGGCGGCATTGGCGCAACAGTTAATATCACGACTGCAAAGCCACTTTCAAATCCTGGTTTACATGCTTCTATCGGTGCAAAAGCCGTTCACGATACATCGAATGAAACTGGTGATGATGTAACACCAGAATTATCAGGTATCTACAGTAATACGTTTAATGATGACAAATTCGGTATTTTAATCTCAGGTTCAGTGCAAGAACGCGATAACCGCGAGCAATCAATGGCGGTTGATAACTGGATCCCAAATGTCGATCTCTCTACCTCGCCAAACTTAAATGTAACAGACAACAATCAACGTGCAGACGGTACAACTTGGTACCCACAAAATGCGGGCTACGCTTTCTCTGATAACTCGCGTAAACGTACCAATGGCCAACTTGTACTGCAATACGCGCCGAGTGATCGCGTAACGACAACCCTTGATTACACTTATTCAAAACTAGAATTTGAAAAAGACGGCCGTAGTTTTGGTGTATGGTTTAACAACGGTGGTAATGTTAGTTCTGCAACGATTAACGAAAATGGGACGTATACTAAGGTTAGCGAGTTCGGCGGAGATTACTCAACAAACCTAAACCGTGGTGCAACAACCAACGAAAATAAATCTCTTGGTTTAAATATTGATTGGCAAGTAACCGACACTTTAAATATTGAGTTTGATGCCCATAACTCATCGGCAGAAACAGCGGGGGTTGGTTTAGGTCATGATGCCTTTATGATCATTGGTAATACCTCATGCTCGTGGTGTGAAAACCCAACTGTTAATATCGATGAAAAAATGGCTGATTTTAGCCAAGGCGAAATTCCACTAATTGATATGACATTAACCAATGGCCAAGCAGAGCTTCTACCTAGTGATATGGGAACGCTATTTGCTGGGGTTAATAAAGATACGAACACAAATGATCTTGATCAGTACCAGTTAAAAGGGACTTGGTTAAACGAAAATAATAGCGCCCTTACAAGTATCAATTTTGGTGTTTCACATACCAAAATTGACTTTAGAACCACACAAGCTTATTCAGAGCAACTTGCTGCTGGTTGGTGGTTAAACTCAGCTGATTGGTACAATGATGACATGTTTACTCGTGTTGATAGTTCAGGTTTATTAGACGGCTTCTCAGGCGGCGGTAACGATAAGCTATTAAACTACTACTACGATGCTGATTTTGATGAAATCGTTGCCATTGCCCAAAGCATTGACTGTGACCATCCAGATGGAGGCATTGGCGCATGTAGCTGGCCTGCTGAATTAAATGGAATGGTACAAGCAGGGCCGATTGATAATGATCATCGAGTAAGCGAAAAAACCTTATCATTCTACACTCAAGCAAACTTTGAAACTGAGTTTAACAATATGTATGTCACCATGGCGGTCGGTTTACGCTATGAAAAAACAGATGTTAGCTCGCAAAGCCTAGAAAAACCTGCAACAGGTATTACCTGGGTTAATGGTAATGAGTGGTCATATAACTTTGGTGAGCAGGCTTTCGCAAGTGGTGAAGGCAGCACCAGTGAATTTTTACCAAACTTAGATATTAATGTTGAAGTGACAGAAGATGTAATGGCGCGCTTTTCGTATAGCCGAACACTCGCCCGCCCTCCGGTTGATTCACTGCGTTCAACAACCTCATTTTTAGGTAACCCAAAAGTAGGTCAACGTAAAGTGGCTGTGGGTAACCCTGACTTGAAACCATTCGTAGCTGACAACATAGATTTATCACTTGAATATTATTATGGCGAAGGCAGCTACCTATCTGCAGGTTACTATCGTAAACAAGTTGAGAATTTCATTGTTAACATTACAACCCAAGAGACCATGGGAGATATTCGTGACCCATTCCTTGGCGAGCGTGCTGATCAAGCCCGTGAAGACTTAGCTGCAGAAGGAGTAACACCTTCTGACCAAGCTATTCACGATAAAATCAATGAAAATCAAGGAACTGAGCAAGGAACAGGTATTACAGGCATTGGCACTGATCCACTCACAATCTTTGATGTTTCTCGCGACACCAATGTGGAAACAGGTAACCTTTGGGGTTGGGAGCTGGCAGCACAACATATGTTTGGTGATTCGGGCTTTGGTATTGCCGCCAACGCAACTTTCGTATTCGGTGATGTTGAAGCAGACCGAGATGCTATTGGCTATCAATTTGCTCTGCCTGGCTTAAGTGATTCAGCTAACTTCTCTGCTATTTATGATTTAGACGGTTTATCAGCTCGTATTTCTTATAACTGGCGTGATGAATTCTTAACCGGCTTTGACCAACATGCTTCACCAATCTTCACTGAGTCTTATGGTCAGTGGGATATCAACGTGAACTATGCAGTAAACGAGAATCTAACGGTGTTTGTTGAAGGTCTAAACCTAACAGATGAAACGCAGCGTACCTACGTTCGTTACTCTGAGCAGCTGTTACGTGCAAACCAATACGGTGCGCGCTACAACATCGGCTTCCGCTACTCGTTCTAGCATTTTGTTGTCAAAAAAGCCGCTCAACAGCGGCTTTTTTTTTCACAATTATGCTAGTTTGTCTATATAGCACTTGAGGTAGCCTTGAACATGCAACACAAAGAAGTAAAAAGAGTCGTCATTTTAGGTGGTGGTACTGCAGGCTGGTTATCTGCAGGGTTAATTGCAGCCCAGCCCCATTTAACTCACAACGCACAGATCACCCTGATTGAGTCGCCCGATATTGCCACCATTGGTGTTGGTGAAGGTACTTGGCCAACCATGCGACAAACCTTAAAAACCATCGGCATTAGCGAAAGTGAATTTATTCAACGTTGTGATGCGTCTTTTAAACAAGGTTCACGCTTTGATGGCTGGTGCGACGATAAAGGCGACGCACATTATTACCACCCGTTCAGCTTACCTGTGGCGTATCAGCAATTAAATATTGCACCTTACTGGTTTGCTAATAGAGATGCGGTGAGTTTCAGCCACGCGGTGGCAAGCCAAACCTACTTATGCGATCACCATAAAGCACCAAAAAACCACTTACATAGCGCCTATCAAGGTGAAGCAAACTATGGCTATCACTTAGATGCCGGTAAGTTTGCCACGCTGCTACAACAGCACTGCACCACAAAACTAAACGTTGAGCACATCATCAGCCATGTTGAACGCATCAATAGCGATGAAGATGGCTATATTAGTTCATTGCAAACCCGCGATCATGGCACTATTGCAGGTGATTTATTTATTGATTGCTCAGGCACCCACGCAAAGCTGCTACACCAACATTACGGTATCGAGCTAATCGAGCAACAAGATGTACTATTTAACGATCGAGCTGTGGCCGTACAGGTGCCTTATTTAAATCCGCAGCAAGAGATCCTGTCTTATACCAAAGCCACTGCGCAAGATGCTGGTTGGATTTGGGATATCGGCTTACAAAGCCGCCGTGGTCTAGGTATGGTGTACTCAAGTCGTTTTGCCAGCAGCGAAGATGCGAAACAAGCGCTTAGTCAGTACATTGCAAAAACCCAACCCGATACAAACCAAAATGAACTAACCTTTCGTGAGATCAGTTTTACCCCAGGCTTTAGACGCCGTTTTTGGTATAAAAACTGTTTAGCTATTGGTATGTCTGCTGGCTTTATTGAGCCACTTGAAGCCTCAGCGTTAGTCATGGTGGAGCTTGGCTTGAATAACTTACTTGCTAATTTCCCAACACATCGTGCTGCAATGCCGACACTGGCAAAGCGTTTTGATGAGCAGGGCCATTATCGCTGGCAACGTATCATTGAATTTTTAAAGCTGCATTATGTGTTGTCAAAGCGCACTAGCCCCTATTGGCAAGCCCATAAAGAGGCAAACTCAATTCCTCAGCAGCTACAAGAAAATTTAGCACTGTGGCAATATCAAAGTCCCTGGCTAAACGACTTTGACCGCGCTCAAGAGGTTTTCTCTGCGGCTAGTTACCAGTATGTACTTTATGGCATGAAACAACTACCGCAATTTCCAGCTCTAACAATGCCTTCAGCGATTGTTGAACACTTTAGTGCTAACCAACAACAAGCCAAGCGCGGATTACAACAACTACCAACGAACCGCGAGCTGTTAAATCATATTCAGCAATTTGGCATACAACCTATTTAATCTCAGCATTAGGAGGCCCAATGGCCAATCATGTCTTACTTGATAACATCAGCCATAAAGACCTAAAAGTGATCACCACACGCGGTGCTAACTGGGGCGATAATATTAGCTGCGCTACCGTATTCCCAAGCGAGTTTGCTAAAGTTCAAGCAAATCAACCCATCGTATTTCGTAAGCACCCTCAAACAGGCCAATTTGAAGCCTTGGCTTTATTTGGTTTTGAAAATGGCGAAAACTTGTTGCTAAACGAACAAGGCGAATTACAACTGAGTTACTTACCACTGAGTATGCAGCGCCAGCCATTTTTAATTGGTCAACAAACCCAGTATAACAATGGCATTCCTGAGCAATCACTAGTGGTACATATTGATTTAGACAGCCCACGTATAAGCACACGCGATGGTGAAGCCATTTTCCTTGAACATGGTGGAAATAGCGAATACTTAAATCATATAGCTCAGGTACTTAACGCGTTACATCAAGAACACCAAACAATTAATCAGTTTTTTGAACGTTTGCTAAGCGTTGAATTACTCGAAACGTTTAGCATTGAATATGCTCAAAAAAATGGTGAAAAAGTCACTGTAACTGGCTTCTATACCATTAACCAGCAGGCACTAAATAACTTAACCGCTGAACAACTCAAGCAGTTACAACAGCAAGGAGACTTGCAGGCTATTTATATGGTGCTGGCATCAATGGAGCAAATTCCTCATTTGCTTAATAAAAAATGGGCTAGGCAGTAATGTTTGCGGCTGCGCCAATAAAAGAATGCCAGGCTGCAAGCATTGCTGATCTAAAAGCGTTTTTAGCTGAGCTAACTGAGCCACTGGTAATAAGAGATCTCTGCGCTGATTGGCCACAAGTCATTGCAGCTAAGCAAAGCTCTAAAAGCGCCTTAGACTATCTTTTAGGCCTTGCCAATAACGCCCCAGTACGCAGCTTTAGTAGCGACGCAATTCATCAAGGTCGCTATTTTTATAACGCCGATTTTTCGGGGCTTAATTTTTCACAGCACGCCGATAACCTACTTTCTGTACTAAAAAAATTAGCACTATCACTCACACAAACCGACAGTGATTCATTGTATATGGGCTCTACAGCTGTGGAGTATTGCGCTCCTAGCTTTAGCCTTAAAAACCCATTGACAGTGACCGATTATAACTGCCTAACAAGCCTCTGGGTGGGAAATCATAGCCAGATTGCGGCTCACTATGACAATGCCGATAACCTAGCTTGTGTTGCTGCGGGTAAGCGTACGTTTACTCTATTGCCAACGGAACAGGTCAATAACCTCTACATTGGTCCACTCGAATTTACACCCGCTGGGCAAGCGGTTAGCTTGGTTGATTTTAATAACCCCGATTTCAGCCGCTTTCCACGTTTTAAAGAGGCTGTAGCAAAGGCACAATCGGCCACCCTTGGACCTGGCGATGCTATTTATATTCCAGCGCTTTGGTGGCATCAGGTTAGCGCAACCAGTCCGTTTAATGTGTTGGTGAACTATTGGTGGCGACAAGCCCCAGAGTATTTAGCAAACCCATTTGATGCCATGCTGCACAGTATGCTGGCAATTAAAGACTTACCAAACGAGCAAAAACAGAAATGGCAGCAACTTTTTAATCATTATGTGTTTGCTGATGATGTGGATTTAGCAAGCCATGTTGCTGAGCCTGCGCAAGGGATATTAGCGGATATCGACGAACTTACGGCCAGAAGAATAAGACAGCTATTACTACAAAAGCTCAACCGATAGAATGAACCAAAAGCCAGCGGATGCAACGAGTTCGGCGAAGCATCTGCAGGCTCTTGGTTCATAATTTATTTACCTTTTATTTGTACTGCTGATGGTTGTGTTGTTGCGCAGCCAATGCCTGTTTCACTATTTTTACTACATTGAAAAACACGCACGTAATCCACCAGCATTTGCTTAGGGTAACCCGTAAAATCAACGCCTTTGTCATTCACATTTGCTGGCCAGTTTCCGCCTACAGCAAAGTTAAGAAGTAAATGAAAACGCTGATCAAATGGAGCAAAGCCAGTATTTTCTATAAACGAGCCGTCTTGTTGTTGTGATGTTGAATACCACTGGTCGTGGCGAAATGTCGCATAGTGAACATCATCAACATACCAACGAATTTCATCTTGCTGCCATTCTAGGGCATACACATGAAAGTTATCAGCTGGGTTATTAGCTTCGCTGAAACGGTACGGCGTACCGCTGTAAACATTTTTAGGTGCAGGACCACCATAATGCAAGGTGCCGTGTACGCGCGTTTCAAGGCTGCCAGCTGGCGCTGTTTTGTCATCAGTGAGAGTCTTTAGATTAACTGCTTCCATGATGTCTATTTCGCCTGATGATGCCCAGCGACCATAACGCCAATCAGTCGGTAACATCCAAATTGCTGGCCACGCACCTTGCCCTGCTGGCAATTTAGCGCGAATTTCAAACCGGCCGTATCGCCAATCAGCTAAGTTTTTAGTGCGTAAACGTGCTGAAGTGAACGGCTGAGTCGCTTGTTTTTCTCGCTCAGCATCGCTGCTCACTTCATCGCTATTATGCAATGGCCCAGTGTATTGCTCTTGGCGAGCAACAATATGCAATAGGCCATCTTTAACAAAACTGTTTTCGCTACGCGCGGTATAGCATTGCTGCTCATCATTACCGCCACCTCGACAATTTACTTCGTGTTGCCACTTAGTTAGGTCGAGATCATTTTGCGAAAATTCGTCTTGCCAAACTAACTGCCAACCTTCTCCTAGGCTGGCTTTGACAGGCGCTGGGGTTTGCTGACAGGCACTAAGCGCACCTGTTAGCAAAATAACAGCATACGATTTTACTGACATGAGAGCGTTGCATCCTCGGTGTGCGCGCTCGTTACTGATAGCTTAGCAATTGATACTTGCCATGCACCTTCAGTGGCTAATTGCCAAGGCGAGAATACTTGCCCAAGCTGCACACCTTGCTCTGCAAAGCAGCTCAAGTCTACGGTTAGCGTTTGCCAATCATTTGCTGCTTTAAGGTGTTTGCTAATATCAAATTGGCCGTCACAGTTTTCACCACATTGCATTCCCAGCATCAGCGGCGCATCAGCAGCTTGGTCTATCTTAATTTGCATTTGCAGTTGACCCGCTTTTTCAACGTATGAGCGTAAATCCGATGGGAACGCCGCCATTAAACGAACTGCAGCCGCTTCTTTACCATTAAAGCTGATTGCGCGCGCATCTTCTTGTACGTCTTTATCAAAGGTTTTTACGCTAACCGCATTAAGTGCTGCACGGCTACTGGTCATGGCTTGTCGCTCAGAACCACTTTGTAGTTGCAGTGACCACGGTGCTTTTACGGCACGCTCAAATAGTACTAAGTCTTCTAATTTAGCGGCAACTTGTGATTTTTCGCTTAAGTCATCTGCTAATGTATTTTTATCTTGGTAAGTTAAACCAAAACCATAAGGCAGCAGTGGCGAGTAACCTTTATCACCACGGTTTTCGTTACCTACAGGGTTATTTGGCCATGAGAACGATAACTTACCTTTAAAGTCATGATTGATAGAGCCATCTTGCTTTTTAAAGATAACATCGCTAATTGCCTCTCCTTCACTCCCTGGTAACCAAGTTGCGACAAACGCATCACTGGCATTCAGCTCAGCATTCACCCACATTGGGCGGCCACTAATAAATAGCGACACCACTGGAATACCAGCATCTTTTAGCTTTTTAAGCAGGGCTAAATCAGTTTTATTACCGCGTTGGTATTCAAGGTTATCTAAATCACCATTACCTTCTGCATATGGTTGCTCACCAAACACCACAATCGCGACATCTGGCTTAGATTCAAATTCGCCATTCACATTGTATTGAACCTGACCACCGGCTTGCTCAACTGTATTTTTGATGCCATCAAAAATTGAAGAGCCATCCGGGAAGTCACTATTTTCGTTACCTGTGCCTTGCCATGTGATTGTCCAACCACCTGACTGCATACCGATGTTATCAGCGCCCTGACCGGCAACTAATACGTTTGAATTTGCTGATAGCGGTAACAACTGTTGCTTATTTTTAAGTAGTACCAGTGATTCACGAACTGCTTGTTTTGCAACTGCGCGATGTTCTGTACTACCAATGATTTCTGTTTTACCTGAAAGCGGACGCTTAGCGGGGCTTGGCTTATCAAACAAACCTGCGCGCATTTTTACACGTAAGATACGTGTTACTGCATCATCGATGCGGCTTTGAGCAATTTCGCCACTTTTAACTTGCTTAATAAGGTTTTCGTAAAGAGGTTTCCATGCATCTGTTGGCACCATGTACACATCAAGACCAGCATTTGCTGCTTGCGCACAGTTGCCATTAGTACACCCTGGAATTTGACCGTGGCCGTTCCAGTCACCAACAACAAAACCATCAAAGCCCATTTTGCCTTTAAGTACGTCGGTAAGTAGGTATTTGCTGCCGTGAATTTTTTCACCGTTCCAGCTGTTGAATGACGCCATTACGGTCTGAGCACCCGCACCTAACCCACCAACATAACCTTGCGCATGAATATCAAATAATTCTTGCTCAGATGCCGTGTTATTACCTTGGTCATCACCGCCTTCAGTACCGCCATCACCTAAAAAGTGTTTCACAGTACTGATCACGCGCTTATCAGATAAAAAGTCTTCATCAACCGCACCTTGCAACCCTTTAACAATGGCTGCCGAGTATGCTTTCACAATTTCAGGGTCTTCAGAATAGCCTTCATAAGTACGACCCCAACGGTCATCACGAACAACTGCGACTGTTGGTGCGAACACCCAGTCGATGCCGGTTACCATCACTTCTTGCGCGGTAGCAGCTGCAATTTTTTCTATTAACTCTGGGTTGTTTGTTGCACCTAAACCAATGTTATGTGGAAATAATGTCGCACCAATAACATTATTGTGACCATGCACGGCATCAGTACCCCACATTGTCGGAATTGAGCTGCCATCAAGCGAGTCATCAATTGAGGCTTGATACATTTTTTCAGCAAGATCAATCCAGTCTGCGGCACTGGCATGTTTATCATTATTTGGGAATGCACCACCGCCATTGAGGTAAGAGCCAAAGCCGTATTTACGCATATCTTCAACGGTAATATCGCGAATTTCTGGCTGAATCATTTGCGCAATTTTTTGCTCAAGAGTCATATTTGCCAGCATGTTTGCAATTTTTGCTTCCATTTCTGGGTTTGCAGCAATACCTGTTTCGATGTTTGGCCAAATTTCTTGCTCAGCGTTCACGTTGGTCACCTTATCTTGCCCAGTACAACCTAGCATGCTGACGCTTGCCATCATTAACGAACAAAGAATGACTGTTTTTTCCAATTTCATTTTTCCACCTATGAAGTCTGAGTCGATACTTTTGAGCCAACCAGCGCAAAGTAAGTAATATATAAGTAACAGGCGATAGGTAAGAACAACGCCATTTGCACACCAACAGAATCGGCTAATACACCTTGCAGTAGTGGAATAATTGCGCCTCCTACAATTGCTAAGCATAAAATGCCTGAGCCTTTTGAGGTGTATTTACCAAGGCCATGTAATGCAAGGCTGAAAATCGTTGGGAACATAATCGAGTTACATAAGCCAACCAGTAAAATAGCCCACATAGCAAGACTCCCTTCACCTGTCATAGCAATTGCAACAAGTACTACTGCAAGCAAGCCATGACATGCCAACACCTTACCTGCATTAAACTTCTGCATCACAGCAGCACCAATAAAGCGACCCACCATGGCACCTGCGAAATAATAACTAATGTAATGAGCGGCTTCTTTTTCTGCGAGGCCAGCAATATTATCTAACGTCAAAAAGCCCACCAAAAAGCTACCAATCGCCACTTCTGCGCCCACATAAACAAAGATACCGATGGCACCTAAAATGAGGTGGCGATAACGCCAAACACTACCTAAATCAACAAAGTCTTCTAAATCTTGATGTGCCGCTTCACTGTCACTTTCTTTACCTAGTTTTGGCAGTTTTAAAAACGCAAAGATAACCGCAAGCACGAGTAAACTTAACGACAACATTAAATAAGGGAGTTTCACTTCTTCAGCCGTGGCTTGGCTTACTTCAGATAAAATCAACCACCCACCAAAAATCGGTGCGACGGTCGTACCTAGTGAGTTGAATGCTTGTGTCATAGTCAAACGCGAAGACGCTGTTTTTTGCGGGCCAAGTACACTTACATAAGGATTTGCAGATACTTGTAAAATAGTAATGCCCGAAGCAAGTACAAACAAAGCCAGTAAAAATAATTCGTATACATGGGCAACCGCAGCAGGGTAAAACAGCGCACAGCCGATAGCTGCAACCACTAAGCCGACCACAATACCAAATTGATAGCCAATGCGACTGACCAACTTGCCAGCAGGGATCGACATCACAAAGTACGCACCAAAAAAGCAAAACTGTATAAGCATGGCTTGCGTATAATTCAGCGAAAACATCCCTTTTAAGTAAGGGATCAAAATATCATTTAAACAAGTAATGAACCCCCACATAAAAAATAATGTGGTCAAGGATGCCAATGCAAAATGTTGCTTTGGCATTGCCGCTTGACTCGCGTTACCCGAAACAGGCGTTGAAACTTGGGCCATAATTTTATTCTCTAGTTATTTATATTTTTCAGTTTGTTACATCAGCTCTAGTGCTAAATCATGATGAATAAAAAAGCAAAAAACTATTGCAACATAAAATGTAAGCGCTTACATTTATAACATATAAATCATATATAGCAATTTATTTGCAATAAAATTGTAAGCGCTTACACCATTTACAGCTCTGTACTTTGGTTTGTCTTACAAACACTATGCGAAGGACGACTAATAACTGTGTATAAATCAATTTCTCTTTTGCCAGACTCATTTTTACTCAAACCTGAATTTACTTTTGGTGTTGCAACTGCGTCGTTTCAAATTGAAGGCGCACGCAGCCAGCGTCTAGATTGTATCTGGGATACGTTTTGTGAAAAGCCGGATGCAATTGCCGATCAAAGTCATGGCGATGTAGCATGTGACCATGTTGCACGTTGGCAGCAAGATGTCGATATGATTGCTGACTTAGCCGTAGATGCTTACCGTTTATCAATTTCTTGGCCACGGGTCATGAATCAAGATGGCACGATAAACAAACAAGGTATGGCATTTTATGTTCAGTTATTAACGGCGTTAAAAGCACGTAATATTAAAACTTACGTCACTCTATACCACTGGGATTTACCTCAATACCTAGAAGATAATGGTGGCTGGTTAAATCGTGATACAGCCTATAAATTTCAAGAATATGCCGAACTTGTTACTCAACACCTTGGCCACTTAGTCGATTCCTTTGCGACCTTGAATGAGCCCTTCTGTAGTGCCTACTTAGGTTATGAAGTGGGTGTACATGCACCAGGTATAAAATCACAACAAGCAGGCCGACAAGCAGCGCATCACTTACTGCTCGCCCATGGCCTTGCCATGCAAGTGTTACGCAAACACTGCCCAGACACAGAAGCGGGTATCGTATTAAACTTCAGCCCAACTTACCCTTTGACTGCGGATGATAAAAAAGCCGCAAAACTTGCCGATCAATACCATAACCAGTGGTATATCAAAGCGGTTTTAGAAGGCACATACCCTTCTTTATTTGATGAGTTGGCTGATGAGGTTAAACCGACTATTCTTGCTGGCGATATGGCGATTATTAGTCAAGCCGTCGACTTTATTGGCGTTAACTATTATACCCGCATACACTACAAAAATACTGCTGATGGCTGGTTTGAAGAAGCAAGCCTTGCGAATGTTCGTGTTACCGATATGGGCTGGGAAGTTTACCCACAAGGTTTAACTGAGCTTTTGGTATCACTGCATCAGCAATATGATTTACCAAAAATGTATATTACCGAAAATGGCGCAGCCATGGCCGACACCTTAGAAAACGGTGAAGTGAACGACATTGAACGCGTTGATTATTATCACACTCACTTAAATGCAGTCTGTGATGCAATTCGTCAAGGTGTTGATATTCAAGGCTACTTTGCGTGGAGTTTAATGGATAACTTTGAATGGGCGTATGGCTACGAAAAGCGCTTTGGATTAGTTTATATTGATTACCAAAGCCAACAACGCATTTTAAAAGAAAGCGCAAAACAATACCGTGCGCTGCTCAAACAGCGATAAAAATAACAACAATCGAGAACACACATGCTGACAACAAAAGAGAAAATAGCCTACGGATTAGGTGATACAGCAAGTAACATTATCTTTCAAACAGTAATGTTATTTTTAACTTTTTTCTACACGGATATCTTTGGTATTTCACCTGCTATTGTTGGCACCTTGTTTTTGGTGGTGAGAATTGTTGATGCGATTACCGACCCACTAATGGGCGCATTAACCGATGCCACGCGAACTAAATGGGGAAGTTATCGCCCTTATTTACTTTGGCTCGCTTTACCGTTTGGGGTGATCAGTATGATCACCTTCACTACGCCAGACTTACCAGAGTCAGGCAAAGTCATTTACGCCTTTGTCACTTATACTTTGCTAATGCTGGTTTACACAGCCATTAATATTCCTTATTCAGCGTTAGGCGGAGTATTAAGTGGCGACCCTAAAGAGCGTGTGTCGATTCAATCTTACCGATTTGTGTTTGGCATGCTGGGCGGCCTAATAGTTAGCGCCTGTACCCTGCCGTTGGTAAATTGGCTAGGAAAAGGTGATAACGCTACAGGCTACCAACTAACCATGGCCTTAATGAGCGGCTTAGGTGTCATCTTATTCTTGATTTGTTTTCGCTTTACCAAAGAGCGTGTTGTAGCTCATAACAGCTCATCGTTGAGTTGGAAGAACCGCATGAGTACACTTTGGCAAAACGGTCCATTTAAAGTGTTGTGCTTTGCTGCACTTATGCTGTTAACCAGTATGGTATTACGTACAACTCTGGCAATCTATTACGTAAAATATGTGCTTGGTGAAGCCGAACTGGTCACTTATTTTGTCACTATCGGTATGATAGGTAATATCCTAGGTTGTGCGTGTGCAAACCCGCTAAGTAAACGTGTTGATAAGAAAACAGCCTATATTCGTTTGCAATATATCTCTGCAGCAATCAGCTGTGTGGCGTTTTGGTTACCAAGCGAACAACTGATACTTGCTTTTGCAGTATACTTTTTATGGTGTTTTTTCACGCAAATGGCAACACCACTACTGTGGGCAAAAATGGCCGACACCATTGATTACGGCCAGTGGAAAACCGGCGAGAGACTAACAGGGCTTGTCTACGCAAGCGTGGTCTTTTTTATTAAACTCGGCCTTGCCCTCGGCGGTGCCATTGCAGGTTGGTTACTAGCGTTTTATGGCTATGAGGCCAATACAGAGCTTAGTGAACATACGCTGTCAGGCATTTTAGTTTCATTTACGCTTTATCCAGCAATTGGCAGCGTGCTTGTCGCTTTAATTATGAAAAGGTATATTCTTGATAATCAAACCGTTGAGCAAATCAGTGCCGACTTATCATTAAAACGTCATCCATAATTGGGTTTTAAAAAGGAATAATATGGCCACCATTTACGAGGTGTCGAAACTAGCTGGAGTGTCTTTGGCAACTGTTTCGCGAGTAATGAATAACAATGCGAATGTCAGTGATGCTACCCGTAAAAAAGTCACTGCGGCAATGAGTGAGCTTGGCTATAGACCAAACTCTATTGCGCAATCGTTAGCGTCGAATTGTTCAAACAGTGTTGGTCTACTTGTTTCTGAATTACAAGGTCCCTTTTACGGTCCTATGATGAGTGGTATTGAAAATATTTTTAGAAACCAAGGTAAACATGTAATCATTGCTGCTGGTCACAGTGATGAAGAGCGAGAAAAGCAAGGCATTGAGTTCCTAATAAGCCGTAACTGTGATGGCCTTATTTTGCATGTTGAAGCTGTCAGCGACGATTACTTAATCAAGCTGAGTAAGGGCCGTGTACCATTTGTGCTCATTAACCGTTTTATTCCAGAATTAAGCGACCGTTGTATTATTTTAAATAACATCAAAGGTGGCTACCTTGCAGCCAAACATGTTTTAGAACAGGGTCACAAAAATATAGCCTATATCAGTGGCCCACTTTGGAAAAAAGATGCTCAAGATCGTCTAGCTGGTCACAAACAAGCGCTTGCTGAATTTAATTTATCATTTAATGAACAACTGCTTTATCAAGGTGACTTTATGGAAACCAGTGGCTTTGATGGATTAAAAACAATCTATCAACAGGGGTTGTCATTTAGTGCCGTTATTTGTGCCAATGATGAAATGGCGACGGGTGCCATCACCAGCGCCAGAGAACTTGGCTTAGCGCTTCCAGAGCAGCTATCAGTGATGGGTTATGATAATGTATTTTTCACGCGCCACATTTATCCGCCTCTAAGTACAATTAACTATCCAATCAATGAAATGGGGAAAATGGCTGCAAACTGGGTTCTAAACCACGTATATCAAAAGCAAACTGAGCCTCTGCAAACTATGTTTGAGCCAAGCCTTGTTGCTCGACAATCAATTAAGCACTGCCCTCAATAAGCTCTGTCAGTAAACCTAGGTTAATTGGCTTTAACAGAACTTGTTCAATGTCCAACTTCTCTATTTTTTCTGGCTCAGGCTCTGCCCCACTGACAATAACTAAGGTTAAGTTGGGGTAGCGTTGCTTAAGCTGTTTTGCTAAATCTAAACCTCCACCATCAGGCAAGTGCATATCAAGCAGTACTTTATTAAACTCAGCGTCTTCATTTAGGGTATTTAAACACGCTTCACAGCTGGCAGCGATTACCGTTTCCACCCCAAGGCTTTCTAATAAAAGCTGGGTGATTTGCGCTGCATCTGTGTCATCTTCAACTAATAAATAACGGGTACTTTTTTGAGTCATCGCCGGACTGTCATCATGCTCAATGACAGGCTCTGTTTTACCTTGGCAAATATAATGATTCAACACCTGATAAAGCAGCCCCGAATCAACGGGCTTGGCGATCATGTCATTAAAACCAAGTGCCGATAGCTCACTTTTAACCCCTTTCATGGTCGCAGCTGTCAGTGCGATAATCGGCTCTTTATAACCCATTTTACGAAGCTCAATTGTCGCCTCTTTACCGCCCATAACAGGCATGTGTAGGTCGATAAATACAATATCGAAAGCTTTGCCTGCTTGTTCTGCTGCAGCAACCTTTTCAATCGCATGTTTGCCATTTTCAGCGTATTCAACATCAGCCCCTGTACTTGCGATCATGTGCCCTACCAAAATACGCAAATCTTTAAGGTCATCTACGACAAGTACACGCCCACTCGTTGACAGTGTTGTTAACTTTTGATGGCAGTCGGGGTTAGAGTCAAACGTCAGCAATTGACGCTCAACATCACGAATGTTGCCAGGATAAATAGATAAAGTAAATTCAGAGCCGACCCCTTGAGTGGACTCAAGCTCTATTGAACCTTGCATACGTGTAAGTAATTCAGAGCAAATAGCAAGACCTAGTCCTGCACCACCAACATCACGCGATTCAACATCGGCAATTTGTTCGAATGGCTTAAAAATCAATGCCTGCTTTTCGGGTGCAATGCCAAGCCCTGTATCTTTAATACTGAAGAACAGCATTTCGCGCTCATTAACCCATGCAGTCCATGCACGCACAACGATCTCACCTTGGTTAGTGAATTTAATCGCATTATTAATGATATTGATGAGGATTTGACGAAGACGAGTGGCATCAGTATTAATAATTAAAGGCAGTGCCTGTTGTGACTCAAACCTAAGTGATAAGCCCTTATCTACAGCTGATACTCGCATTAAAGTGTATACGTCAGCCATTAAGCTATCGAGATTAACATCACAGCAGTTAAGCTCTAACTTATCTGCTGCAATTTTCGATAAATCGAGTACATCATTAAGTAAGCTCAATAGATGCTTACCATTTCGGTAAATGACCCCAAGTTCATTATGCGCATGTTGGTTTTTTTCGCTTTGCATCAACAGTTCGGTATAACCTAATATTGAAGATAAAGGCGTGCGTAACTCATGACTTAAATGCGCTAAGAAGCGATCTTTCGAGCGATTTTCAGCTTCAGCTTTCAAACGTTCAACACGCTCATCTTCTACATCCCGTCTGGCTAGTGCATAACGAATTGCACGGGCAAAGCGGCTTGAACTCATTTCGTTCTTAACTAAGTAGTCAACAGCGCCTGCATCAAGTGCAGCAGAGTCTAAGGTGTCATCCGATTGGCCTGTAAGCATAATGATAGGGCCACGAAACCCATTAGCAACCGCACTTTTTAGTACTTCAAGTCCATCAGAAGCACCGAGTCTATAATCCAATAAACAAATATCGTGTTTATTTTCACTCAACACATTAACAGCTTCTTCAGGGCAGCTAAGCCATTCAACATCAAATGTATGGGAACCCAATTGCTCTAAGTAATCACAAGTAAGAATATAATCATCTTCATCATCTTCAACTAAGAGTAGTCGGGTTACCTTATCTAACATTTGTTGTCCTTTTTAGTCGTTTTGAGGGGTTGGTAATTCAACAAATTCAACCCAGTACTTACCGAGTGTTTTCATCAAATCAACCAAACCATCGAAGGTCACAGGCTTTGTGATGTAAGAAGCAGCGCCTAAGTCGTAGCCTTTAACCATATCTTCTTCTTGCTTTGATGTAGTTAAAATAACAACCGGAATACCTTTTAAATTTGGGTTTGATTTAATCGCTTCTAATGCCTCTCGACCATCCATACGCGGCATATTTAAATCAAGCAGAATAAGCCCTGGTCGAGGAGAATTCTGCTTATCGCTAAACTTCCCTTTACGCTCTAAATATTCAAGTAACTCAACGCCATCTTCGACAAAAAATAACTCATTAAGAACGCGGCTTTCTGCAAGCGCATCTTGAGTTAATAAACGATCGTCCTCATCGTCATCAGCCATTAAAATGGTAATAGGTTTAACTTTGTTAAGTGGCATCTAAGCCTCTCCTTGTAATGTGAAAAGCGATGTTTCCACGGGTAGTTTAAGAATGAAGGTTGCCCCTTCACCAACGCGACTGCTCGCCGTAATTTCTCCACCATGACGCTCAACTATGCGGCGACACACAGACAAGCCGATACCTGTACCTTTGTATTGCGAACGACCATGTAATCGCTGAAATGGTACAAATATTTTTTCAAGATATTCTTCCGAAAAGCCAATGCCGTTATCTGATATGGTGATAACTTCCCATTCAACATTACTATTATGGTTCGGACTAAATTCTTCAATACGCTCATAATCAATGCTAATAAGCGGTGCGACATCTTCACGTCTAAATTTCACTGCATTGGACAAGATATTTAAGAAAAGCTGTAGCATTTGGCTTGGGTCAGCCTGAATATGCGGCAACGTCATAACACTGACCTCTGCACCAGCTTCTTTAATCGCGATTTCTAAATCATCCAGCACTTCATCGACGATGCTATTTAAATCTGTGTCTATAAAGTCTTTACCCCGGGTAGTTACACGTGAGAACTCAAGTAAGTCATTTATAAGGTTAGACATGCGCTGAGCTGCATTTTTCATCCTATTGATGTAATCAATGCCTTTCTCACCTAAGTCATTCTTAAACATACTCTCAAGGCGATCACTAAATGCTTGAATTTTTCGAAGCGGCTCTTGCAAATCATGGCTAGCTACAAAGGCAAATTCTTCAAGCTCTCTATTAGAGCGGCTAAGCTCATCAGCATAAATCGTCAGTTCTTGAGTACGTTCATCAACTTTGGCGGCTAAGCTTTCATTTTGTCTTTCTAATTCTAAGCGATATTTAGCGGCATTTTGCAGGTTAGTTCGCGCTAAAATAAACATACCGATTAACAGTAAAGAACTGGTCACAGCCGTGATAGCAAAGGTGATTTTAGCTTCATTTTTAATTTCAGAAAGGGCGGCAAACGTTTCAATTTTAAAGTTAAGCTCACGCATTTGAATTTCATTAACCGCAGCACGAATATCTTTATACAATTCGCGCCCTTTGTCTGTTAGCAATAATCGACGCGCTCTCACGTCTTTATTCTCTAAGGCAAGATCGGTTGTTTTAGCCATAACAGCCACTTTGTCGTTTACTAAGTGGATAAAACGCGCAATACGATCGGCTTGTCCAGGTATTTCTGAGTGCAAACTTTTCACAAGCATAATTTGTGCTTGCATCGTAGCCATTGCATCCGTGTATGGTATTAAATAATCCTCACGATCTGTCAGCAAATAACCTCGCTGCCCAGACTCAGCCTGTACAACAGACAGGTGTAACTGCTCAATAGCTGTGTTTAATGAATTTGTGTTATCAAGACTGCTTTGTGTGTCGCTCAAAGAGCGTATGCTATTAATTGCTAAGAATGCATTCGCCACAACGATACACAAAACGACACTAATAAACCCTGCCCAGCTAACTGTTATTTTACCCTTTTGCTTATGCATTTTTTTCCCAGTTTCTATGCTGCTTACTCATCGGAGTGAGTGTCACTTATTTTTTGTAATTGCTCGCTACATTGCTGGCAATTAATAATTATTTTATCAAGGGCTGCAAGTGCTTTATCTTTCGGCATATCATTTTCTAATACGAGCTTAACTAACTCTGCATTCATCGAAATACGGTTTAAGGGTGCACGTGCATCGTGCACCAACTGACGTAAAGACTCGTTATTATTCATAGTATTCCTTTGTTATTTATATTCGCTGATGCCTCCATAAGCATTCAAACGGTTATACAATGTTTTTGTGCTGATCCCCAACATCTGGGCGGCAATTGTCTTGTTACCTTGTACTTTATCTAAAGTTGCATGGATCAACTCTTTTTCAACTTCTTCAATCGTTTGCCCTGCCAGCACTTGATTATTCGATTGAGTCTCTTTGTTTACCCGCGAAAATGGTGACTCTAGCGAATCAGGCAAGGTAATAGTGCTTCCTTTTGGATCACTCATAATAAATGCACGGTGGATAGCATGGCGCAATTCTCGTACATTACCAGGCCAGTCATGCCCTTCAAGTACCTTTATCTGACTTGCTTGCCATTTAAAGCTGGTTCCATTTTCGTCATTTAGTTGATCTAAAAATGCCTCTGCGAGCAATGGAATATCTTCTTTTCGCTCGCGCAATGGGGGAATATCAATTGGAAAAACCGCCAAACGAAAATAAATATCTTCGCGGATCACGTTATTTTGTGCAAGGTCAGTTAACGTTCTATTGGTTGCTGAAATAACACGGCAGTTTACCGCTTGCTCTTTCGTGCCACCAACACGCGTAACCCTTTTACTTTCAAGTACACGTAATAAGTTTGGCTGCATATCAATAGGCATTTCTGTTACTTCATCTAAAAATAACGTGCCCCCTGCAGCTTGCTCAAACACCCCTTCTTTACGAGCGACAGCTCCCGTAAACGCACCTTTTTCGTGACCGAATAATTCACTACCAATCAGTTCTTTCGAGAATGCACCACAGTTAGTCGCAACCAAAGGACCATCGCACTGCGTGGCGTTGTGAATTGCTTGTGCAACCACTTCCTTACCAGCGCCACTTTCACCCATTAGCATAACGTTAGCCGATGTTGCCGCAACCCGCTCAATCATAGTGTAAAGCTTTTGCATAACCTCTGACTCGCCAATTAGAGTACCAAAATGACGTTTAATACTCGGTGTTGCTTTTTTCTTAGTGTTGGCTTTTTTAGGATTTAAAACCCGTTCAATATCTTCGCGTTGGAGTGGTTTTACAAGGTGTCCCACATTAGGTTCACACATTTCTGCGAGCTTACCTTTCACTGACGGATGACCCGAAATTAAAGTAACGCGAGGAGATTGACCAATTAGTTTAAGATGCTCAAGTAAATGTAAGCCGCTGCCATCTGGTAGCATAAAGTCTAAAAAGACATGATCAAATGTATTGTTCTTAAACCACTGTTCTGCTTCTGCAAGATTTGCAGCTGTGTTTATATTATGACCTAGGAACTCGACTATATGACATACAACTTCACTAAACTCACTATCATCATCAACTAAAAGTACGTTTAACATATTAATTCCCTGAGCTTTTTCAACCATTCTACGCATTTATTTGGAAATGAAAACTACCTGCGCCGAACTACAAACCAATACTTTTAAACTATATTACCCTACAAGTACCACTTTAGGGTAAGTTTAATTAAACTTTCATAACCCTGTATGATGCAGATCTATAGATTAAGCCAAGCTGTATACTATGAAACTATTAAGAAAAGTTACCCACCCTAGCATAAATGACGAAAACAAAAGTCAGTTCACCCGTGAAACCGCCCGTGCGGTCATTTTAAAAGGTGAAAAAATCCTCCTGCTTTACACAGCTCGCTATGATGGCTATAGCTTGCCTGGCGGCGGAATTGACACTGGTGAAAGTGTTGAAGAAGGATTAATACGCGAGCTGCAAGAAGAAACGGGGGCACAAAATATTAAAATTAAAAAACCACTTGGTCTCTATGAAGAATTAAGGCCTTGGTATAAAGATGACTTTGAGTGTATACACATTAAATCCTACTGCTACTATTGCGACATCGATGAGCAGTTGGCTTTGCCAAAAATGGAGCACTACGAAATACAAAATGGCATGCAACCCAAATGGGTAAATATCCATAGTGCAATTGCTCACAACGAAACCACAATGGCAATGAGCGAGAAGCAAGGTTTGTCGATTCAGCGAGAAACTTTTCTACTCAAACTCATCGCTAAAACTATATAAAAATGAATACATTATATTATGGCGTTACTGTTCTTGGATTAACATAAAAACGCCATAAGCCCAGAAGATTACTCAATAGGAAAACGGTTTCCATGACCACCGCAACAGGCGAAAAAATAAGTAAGTTGTGCGTTATCCAACAAACAGTACCCACAACCATCAAGCAACGAAGTAATAGATCTTTGCTCTGAAATGAGGCATATGTTTGAACCAAGGTCGCAGTCAGTGCAATAAAACTGAACCAACTTTGCCATGTAATAAGCACTGCAAAAACACTTAAACCCATAAAGCCATACATTACCCACTGCTTTCGAGCAAAAATGCAGTAGCCGTAGCGTAGAGCAGCTATCAGCATCAGTGCTGCTGCGCTTAAATTATCAAGCAACAAAAAATGTATCGACGTTAGCAAAACCGAGCTAAACAAACACATTAAAATAATCTGACGAGATTTAAACTGGAACGAGGCTAAATCGAGTAAAGTAGCAACAGCAACCAAACATTGCGACAAAATAAACATGACAACTCCTGAAAAAACAGCAGTGTAATGCGCCGCACTCTATCGCGCCTTAACTTAAGTTAAGACGCTTACGAATTCGTGATAATGAAATAGCGGAAATACCAATATACATTGCAACTTCTGTTAAGCTCAACTGAGCCAACCAATGGGGCTTTTTAGCAAGTAAATATTCATAACGTTGCTGTGGGGAGTTAAGTAATAAAAAGGCTTCCTTTGCTTCTTTGAATAACAACTGCTGGGTGACAAGTTGCTGCTTCATCATTTGATTCAAAGGCTGCTCAAGTAATGCAAGCGGTACTTTTATTACTTTAGCGTCACGAATGACTTTAAGCTGATAAAGAGCTGGCGTGTGTGTTAACCAATTTCCATAGAGCAAGGCAAATTCATCTTGAAAGTAAAACTCTTTGCACTTTTGCCCACCATTTTCACTCGCATGGAGTGCACCGAGTACACCCGATAAAATAAGATAACCATGAGTTTGCAGCGCTCCTTGCCTTAAAAGCACGTCATCACGCGCATAACGTTTTGTTGGATAACTCCCCGCTAATTGATGCTTTAATTGCTCTGCAAGTTGCTGGTAGCTATCTCCCAGTTCAAGTAACTGCGTATCCGTCAATCTTGCCATCCTTGCATTAGCAACTGAGTGATCTTTGCTGCGCTCACCCCATCACGGTTAATAAATTTTTCTCCGCACCAAAGGGGCGAAAAACCACTATCATTGTTTGCTTCTGCATGAGCTCGTAATGCCGTAATTGCGATCGATGCATAAGGAAAAGGAGGCACATGTTGAGGGATTGCGCCTAACTCTTTCATCACTCTATTCGTTATCCCACGTGCTGCACGGCCTGAAAATAAGGTCGTAAGTTCAGTGCTACCTGCTTGCTGAGACATTAATGCTTGGCGGTGTAACGAGCTTGTTGTTGCCTCTTCTGTTAGTAAATAAGCACTCCCCACTTGAACTGCAATCACGCCTAACTTTTGATACAAACTCACATCCTCTGGCGTTGCAATGCCCCCCGCTGCAATTGTTGGGATATCAAGTTCGACACAAGCACGAACCAACTCTTTGGTGGTCAGTTGCAATGATAAATCCATCGATAAAAAATGACCTCGATGACCACCAGCCTCAAGCCCTTGTGCTATTACAGCATCTGCCCCACTCTCAACTAACCATTTAGCTTCTGATAGCGTAGTTGCAGATGAAATCACCTTGCCACCCCACTTTTTAATTTGCGAAATAATAGCCACTTCAGGTAAGCCAAAATGAAAGCTGATCACTGGCGGCTTAAAAGGTGCTATCACATCAATAATGTCTTGATTAATTGGCTGGCGTGAGGCAACGGTTGAAAGTGCCGATGTATCAACATCAAACTCCTCTAGGTAAGGAGAAAGTAAGGTATGCCAAGCAGCTTGCTGCTGTTTTGTATAAGTTGGAGTATGGTGGCAAAAGAAGTTTAAATTGTAAGGCTTGTCAGTGGCATTACTTAAATACTCAAGCTCACTTACCAATTGCTCTTTAGATAGCATTGCACAAGGTAAAGACCCCAGCCCACCCGCTTGGCAAACAGCCTCTGCTAACCTTGCATTTTGTACTCCAGCCATGGGGGCTTGAATAATCGCCAATTCTGTATCGAAGTATGATTTTTTCATTGCCTATCCTTGTAAGTTTTGCATCTGTTTGCAGTTTTTACATAACCTGCTTATGAGCACTTGAGTAAATATAAAAATAAACCATAAAAAACAAACAGATAAATAAATATAAAAGTGGTGTTCGCCTTGCAGGTTACCCTTTACATTTTTTGTAAGGAGATAATGATGACTGACACTGTAACCACAATCAATCCGACTACAGAGCAACCTCTCGAAACATATACTCTCTTGTCTTTAGAAAAGGCGCAAGCAGAAGTAGATAAATGCCATGAAGCCTTTGAAGCATGGCGTGAAACATCATTAACTAAACGCGCAGAGCATCTCAATAAACTCGCCAGTATTATTGAGTCGAATAAGCAAGATATTGCACAGCTTATGACAGATGAAATGGGCAAGCTTTATCAGCAAGGTTTACAAGAAGTTGAGCTATGCGCTGCTATCTGTCGCTATACCGCTGAACAGGGCCCAAAAGTACTAGCGGATGAAAAGCGTGACATGCAAGGCGGCCATGCAATCGTTACCTATCAGCCAATAGGCGTTATTTTGGGTATTCAACCTTGGAACTTCCCGCTTTATCAAGTTATTCGTTATGCCTGTGCAAATATTATGGCGGGTAATACGACGGTATTAAAGCATGCAGGTAATGTATTTGGCATGGCTGAAAAAATTGAACAGCTATTTGCACAAGCAGGCTTCCCTGACTATTGCTTTAAAAATCTTTTAATCGATGGCAAAACGGCCAGTGAATTAATAGAACACAAAGCGATTCGTGGCGTTACGTTCACAGGCAGTGATGGCACTGGTAAAAAGGTTGCTGAACGCGCAGGAAAATATGTGAAGAAAACCGTCCTCGAACTTGGCAGTAACGATGCGTACGTAGTACTGGATGATGCTGATCTTGAAACCGCTATCAGCGCATGTACACAAGGTCGTCTAATTAATAACGGGCAAACCTGTGTGTCTGCAAAACGCTTTGTAGTTGTCGATGCGCTTTATAGTGATTTCAAAGCAATGATCAAAAAGCAATTTGAAAATACAAAAATGGGCGATCCTAATGAAAAAGATAGCGATTTAGGTCCGATGGCTCGTGAAGACTTGCGCGACAAGCTACATCAGCAAGTCAAAGAGTCTATTGAAGCGGGTGCTGAGGCGGTGGTGGGAGGTGAAATCCCCGAACGTGAAGGTTTTTATTATCCTGCAACTTTACTTGAAAATATCAAGCCTGGCATGCCAGCGTATGATGACGAACTGTTTGGCCCTGTTGCATCTCTTATCAAAGCCAAAGATAACGACGATGCTATGCGCATTGCAAACGACTCCCGCTATGGTCTAGGCGGTGGTATTTTCTCGAAAAATGAAAAGCAGGCTATTGAACTTGCCAAACACCACTTTGATACAGGCATGGTCAATATCAATGGCTATGGCTTGGCGCAACCAAATCTGCCTTTCGGTGGCGTAAAAGATAGCGGTTATGGCCGTGAGCATGGCGGTTTTGGATTACGCGAATTTGTGAATATAAAAACCGTTATGGTCAATGAATAACAACAAGGGCTCAATTGAGCCCTTTTCTTTTACTTACTATTAGTAGTGCTTTAATCATCGAACATGGGAACTTGGTGCTTCGATGCACTGGGCATTTTTAATTCCTCAACTGCCACATCTTCATCTATTCGCTCGGTTTGTTTTTGATTACACGCATTGGGTTTATAAACCAGCTCAGTAAGTAAAGCAAAGTGATCTGAACCATACTTAGCCAATCGCTCAATGCGTTTTACCGTAAAGTCATTACTGTGAAATAAATGGTCGAGCGGCCAGCGCATAAAGAAATATTCAGCATGAAAAGTATTAAAGAAACCGCGCCCTTTACGTGGATCTAAAAAGCCAGAAATCTTCATAAATAATCGCGTTGTACGAGACCATGCCACATCATTTAAATCACCGGCGACAATGCAAGGACGGCGTAGCTTTTTGAGTGCTTTGGCAAGAATAATAAGTTCAGTATCGCGAGTACGAGAGCTGTCTTCTTCGGTTGGACTAGGTGGTGCGGGGTGAATAAAGTGCCCTTGCATTTCAACGCCATCAGCGTCTTCAAATAAAATATGAATTGAGGGAATATCATCTTCAATCAACTCACAAATTTGATAGCATTTTATTTTATATTTACTGTATAAATGCATTCCGTAGCGATTATCTTTAGGGCAATATATTCGGTGCGGGTAATCGCTCTCAAGTCCTTTTAATTGCTGCTGCCAAATGATGTCTGATTCGAGCGTAATAAGTAGGTCGGGTTGGTGCTTATTAACTAATGAAATGAGCGCTTCATAGCGCTCATTAGACATCAGTACATTAGCCGACATAATACGAATGCTGTGTTCAGCATCCTTGGAACTGGCTAATACCTCCTGCTTAGCAAATGGTGTATAAGGGTAAATCCACTTCCCTTGTAGTAGCAAAATAATAATGCTTAAGAATACACAGCTAAGTGATAAAAACGACGATTGAGATATAACTAAGTAGCTTGAAGCTGCGCAGCAAAATGCCGCCAAATAAAACACTTGTAACCTAACAAAGTCACAGCTTCGCACCAAATAATGCTGGCAATATGACATAGGTAATAAGGTGATGATAAGTAATAGCGTCAACACACCGGTTAAAACATAAATCATACTGCTCCCACGTTTAGTTATCTGCTCAAAATAGAAATGATTTCTCGCGTATCTTCAACTAAGCGTACCACTGTCCCATCCACTTGGATAGAAATAAGACCATCTCTGTCGCGAGACTTAATAACCTTCCCATGGCGATAAATATCACGATCTAGGATATCTCCTTTACGGTATTTTTTCTGCCAACCTGGTGGGAGTTCTCCACCGCTAGCAACTTTCTTTTCCAAGCCAGGTGGTAAGCTCTTTCCCTTATTTTTCTCTTTATCTTTGTCTTTAGCCTGCACACCAGTGGTGATAACAGCTAAACCCACAGCAAAAACCATTAATAGCGTTCTCATATGAATGCTCCTTTTAGTTAACCTTCTTAAGCCTAGCAATGAATGCTGAACACGCAGTGAAATTTCATAAAAAAAGCCGCATAAGCGGCTTTAAACATAATTAGCGGTGGCGCGAAACAATGGATAGAATTTCACGCGTATCGTGAACAAGATGAATAAGGCGATCGTCAATTTCTATCGCAATAATGCCATTTCTATCACGGCGCTTGATTACTCGGCCATGACGATAAATATCACGGTCTAAAATATCACCATGATGGTAGCGTTTATACCAACCCGGCGGTAAACGACCACCATGCCCTACTTTCTTATAAAGACCAGGCGGTAAGTCACGATAACTATAGCGATCATATCTATCGTAATGTTCATGATGCTTATGATGTTTTTTATACTTATAGTACTTTTTGTGTTTATGATGCTTTTTACGTTCGTGTTTGTGCTCATATCTATCATGATCACGATCATGCCTAGCACTTGCTTCTGCAGGTATTAAACTCAAACCTAACACAGCCAAAGAGATAGTAATTATTTTGTTCATAATAGAGACCCTCTACGTTTGCTCTTGTTACAAAAGCCTAACGTTTGCGACTGAATCATAGATGAAGGATTACAATTAAAAAACCTTACTACTTACATATCAACAAGTTAAAAAACCAACATTTACACTTCTTTAAACTTAAACTGCGCTCTGATACTTATTGTTGCTCTTTTTGAATCAAATATCCCTTTCATAGCAATCGCAGGAACATTACTTAAGTAAGGCCATTAACCTCGAATACTTTTACCTACTTCAAAAAGCAGTTACCCTCTATTTTTTGTTGTAATTAACCTAAGGGCGTTCATGAAATTATTATTCCTCCCAGCACTCACTGGCTTACAACTTTTAAGTTTACAGTCATATGCAGCGACAACTGAACTTGAGCATATTACGACAACTGCCTCTCGCACAGAGGTGCTTGCCGATCCTCTGCCCGTTGTTGTGAGTAATATTTCAAAACAGCAATTAGCACTCATTGCACCAACCCATATTGAACAAGCCCTTAAGCAAGTTGCTGGTGCAAATCTTCAACACGGCAATGGCCAAGAGTATTTACCCGCTCTACGTTCGCCTGTTTTTTCTGGTGCCGGTGCATGCGGTGGCTTACTTACGGCTGAAGATGGCATACCGCTGCGTGCTGCAGGTTTTTGTAACATTAACGAGTTATTCGAAGCACACACAGAAATGGCCGAGCGTATTGAGATATTAAAAGGCCCAGGTTCTGCACTTTATGGCTCAAATGCAGTGCATGGGGTGATCAACGTGATCACCCCTGATTCGACCTACGATCATAACCGATTTGGTTTTGATTACGGCTCGTTTGGCTACACTCGTTACAAACTAGGTTCTGGCCATGATTTTGGTCAACAAGGTTTTGGCATCAATGCCAGTATTACGCGCGATACTGGCTATCGAGATGACGAAGGGGTTGACCAAGAAAAAGTATCATTACGCCACCGTTTCGATGGTGCAAACTTAACAGTTAATAGTGGCTTGACGTACACCCACTTAGATCAACAAACAGCAGGTTATATTGAGGGCTTTGAAAGCTATAAGGATGAGGATATTGCGCAATCAAACCCAAACCCTGACGCCTTTCGTAAAGCACGTTCTTTACGTATATGGTCAAAAATAAATTGGTCTAGGGATGAGAATAATACCTTTACGTTTACACCTTATATTCGCGACCAAAGCATGACCTTTTTTAAACACTTTTTACCAGGTACACCGCTTGAAGAAAATGCCCAGCAAGGTGTTGGTTTGCAATCAAGTTGGCAACATAAGTTAAGTGATTCAAGTCATTTAACTATGGGTTTTGATGGTGAGCTTACTGATGCTGATTTTTTACAATATCAAGATAGCCCAACTGAAGGCTCAGCATTCTTAGTTGCTACAGTCCCTCAAGGAAAACATTACGATTATCAAGTAACAAGTACCTTATTGGCGCCCTTCATTAACCTTGACTGGCAATTGAATGACTTACTCATTAGCCTTGGCGGTAGATACGAACGTATGCGCTATGATCATCAAAATCAAATGCTCGCTGGACGCACTAAAGAAGACGGAACACAGTGCACAATGGGCGGGTGTCGCTACTCTCGCCCTGCAAGTGGTGTTAATCGCTTTACTAACTTTTCACCGAAGCTTGGCTTAAGCTATCAATATGCTGATAACCAGTTTTTCTACGCCAATGCTTCTGAAGGTTACCGAGCACCGCAAGCGGCTGAGCTTTATCAGTTGCAACGCGAACAAAATGTGGCAGATCTTAAGTCTGAAATAGCTAAAAACTTAGAGCTTGGTTTAAAAGGCCAACAAGCAAAGCTGCATTATGTATTGAGCATTTACGCCATGAACAAAAAGAACACAATTTTCCGCGACAGTGATTTTTATTATGTCAATGATGGTCAAACTCAACATCGTGGAATTGAGCTTGAACTTGCCTATGCCATCACATCAAGCCTATCGATGCAGTTTGCCGCGAGCCATGCCAAGCACACTTACAGTTACAATCAAATGCTCGGTGGGGTTAATATCAATGGCAATCTTATTGATACCGCACCACGTAACATCGCAAACTTGCAGCTACTTTGGCAAGCAAACGACATGACACGTATTGGGCTTGAGCTGCATACCACTAGCAGCTACTTTACAGACCCCGAAAATCAGCACAGCTATGAAGGCCACTCTCTTGTTAATTTAAGAGCCGCATGGCAGCTCACTCCTAAGCTTACAGTGACTGCGCGAATTAATAACCTTACTGATGAACATTATGCAGAGCGCGCTGACTACACAACCTTTAGCGGTGACCGTTACTTTCCAGGTCGGCCACGCAATGCAATGTTATCAGCAAGTTACCAGTTTTAAGTAACCGCATTATTTTGTTAGCTGTCTCATAGTTGACACACGCTGTTTAGTAATTAGGTATGATAGTAATAACTTTTACCTAATCGGCTAAACAGCGTGTCATCCTCTCAAAACCTAATTAACAAAGCGCTATTGGTGCTAGGCATTTTTCTGATTGCGGCTTGCCTACGCGCGCCGATTACTGGCATTGCTCCCGTACTCGAACAAATAATTGAGCAGTTTCACTTAACTGCTTCTCAAGCGGGTATGCTGACTACATTACCACTCATCGCCTTTGCGGTTGCTTCTCCGATGGCTGCTGGGCTTGCAAAAAAATGTGGCCTTGAGCTGTCGCTGTTTATTGCCCTGCTCTTGATAGGCGCAGGCGTGATGTCACGCATCATAAATTCTGCCAATATTTTGTTTATAGGCACCGCAGTGATTGGGGTCGGTATTGCAATTGGTAATGTTTTGTTGCCAAGCCTGATTAAACGTGACTTTCCGCATAAAGTTGCAGTGATGACATCAAGCTACGTGTTGGCAATGGGTATATTTGGTGGCAGCTACTCAACACTTATCATTCCACTTGCAGAGTATAAAGAACTAGGCTGGCAGATAGCACTGGCAAGTTACGCGCTGTTAGTTTTACTTGCTGTGCTAGTTTGGTTACCACAACTTAGACAGCACACCATGCCCAAAGAAACATCAATATCGAATGCGACACAAAATAGAGTCTGGCATTCGTCATTGGCATGGCAAATAACACTTTTACTCGGCTTTAACTCGTTTTTCACTTATATCATGCTTGGCTGGTTACCGAGCATTCTGGTTGAAGGTGGCCATAGTGCGCAACATGCTGGCGCACTACAAGGCGCTTTCCAAGCTGCTTCTGCGCTGCCAGGTATTGTACTTATTCCATTACTTGCAAAGTTAAAAGATCAACGCATTCTTACGCTAAGCCTTGCCCTATTAGGCGCACTTTGCTCATTCGGGTTGCTCACTACGCCTAGCTTTGCCTTACTTTGGTCTATTACTTTAGGCTTTTGTTCAGGTGCCTGTTTTATTTTGGGTTTATCGTTTGTCAGCCTACGCACGCACAATGCACTACAAGCGGCGGCACTCTCTGGGATGGCACAATGTATCGGTTATTTATTAGCCGCAACAGGGCCTATTGTTGCAGGCGCGCTACATAGCTACTTTAATAGTTGGGCCGGAGCACTTTGGCTATGTATTGCATCAAGTCTGTTGTGTGCTTTGTTTGGTTACTTAAGTGGCCGAAATATCACTATCGGCCAACAGTAAAAATAAAATCGCAGCTATTTAGGTGTGGTTTCAAAGGCGCTCATATTACTTAGGTTATCTAGCCAAGGCTTGTGTGAGCGATACCAAATATGGGCTTTTGGAATAAGCTCATCGGCTTGCTCTACTGCACCGAGCCGTAAGCCATAAACACGTTCGCCTTCGCCCACTGAAGTAGCGTACAAGGCCGTACCACAGTTAGCACAAAACCCTTGTGCTCGCTGATTGCCACTTTCGGCAATTTTTATATATTCTTTTGGTGCAGCTGCTGTGAAAGTCACCGCATCAGGTTTAGATACAACCACAGTACGAAAAGGCGCACCCGAGATAATTTGACAGTCAGTGCAGTGGCAATTAATCACTTTATTTTCATCAACTTCAGCGCGGTATGTTACTTCACCGCAATGACAACGACCGGTTATGTGCATATTAAACTCCCTCTTTATTTACTGGGTATCGATTAGCCAGCTTGATGCTATTTAAATCATTAAAGCGTACTCCGTACTGTTTCATAACAGGACGTATTTTTTTACTAATTAACTGGCGAATATAAAAGGGTTGATTGGGCACAAAATGATGAATAGTGTGAGTGCGCCCAAAGTCAAAGCAAAACAATTGAAATGGTAAAAACCAACGGCTACTTATAACATGTGTTTGCTCAAGTACATTGTTAACTCCACCATAGTAATGCATAGAAGAGGTAACAAGGTTAAGTGATATCGAGCGAATGATATTTGGCAAGATAAGAACAACCATGAGAAATTCAGCACCAGCAAGCAAGTGAACGCCCCATATTGGTAAGGCGAAAGGGCTAAAAAACTGCACACCATAATAACCAATCAGGCCATATAAAATAGCAAAGTATGCTGTCGCGATTGGAAAACCAGCATTAAATACTCGCAAAAACTTAAAACCTCTAATTTCTTTACTAAAGCGTTGACTATTAATAAGCAAACCAAGTAGCCCGTCACTGATCACAACCGCTCTTAGAAATGGGTTTTTGATACCATTGCCAACAAGACGCTCTTCTAAATCTTGCTCGGTTCCTGAAACTTTGTGATGGTGTAAGTGAATTTTACGCCGATACCAAGGGTTTACCGTATTTGGGCGCATTAACCACACTGTTAACATCATAAAATTATGTATAAGCGGCTGTTTGCTAAAGTATTGCTTATGAATGAGATCGTGCTCAAGTTCATGGGATATTGAGGTTATAAAAGCAGCTAAAATAATGCACAACCAAGCGGGAATGAATGCGTAATAATAAAGTAGCGCAACACCAACTAGAGCAAATAATGATAAAAATAAAATACCTAGCGCAATGCCATTTTGCTTTTGCAACACTGGATACCGTGCTCTAAGTTGCTGCTCTTCAACTTTTATAGCCGCGACAATCGCTTGAATGTTTTGCTTTGCGGTTAATTTTGACATACATCAATGTGCTCTTTTCGTAATGGCAAAATCATACCGCGAATAGTCAATGCTCTCTAGTTAATTGTGTTAAAAATGCTTGTATTTCATCGCCTGGAAGAGGCTTTGAAAAATAATAACCTTGAATAAAGTCACACCCTGCCTCTTTCAAAACTGCCAACTGTTGTTGCAATTCAACACCTTCAGCAACCACTTTAATACCAAGCACTTGGCTCATTTGTATTATCGACTTAACCAATGCTTCATCACCTGAGTTAGTATGTATTTCGTCAATGAATGATTTATCAAGCTTTAAAACATCAACAGGAAAACGACGTAAATAACTCAACGACGAGTAACCAGTCCCAAAGTCATCCAAAGAGATTAAACAGCCAGCAGATTTAAGCTGAGTTAATACTTCAAGGTGATTAGTATTTTCTGGAGCAAGCACGCTTTCAGTTAATTCAAAAGAAATTTGTGACGGATTGACGTTCTGTTCAGTAATGATCTCAAGCCATGCGTTGCGGTGCGGATTAAACTCAGTAAACTCAAACAACGAGCGATTTACATTGAATACAAATTGATTATAGCCTTGTGCTTCTAGATATTTTATTTGTTGGCACGTTTTTCGAAGAACAAGCTCACCCAATTCAATGATCACACGAGACTCTTCAGCTAATGGGATAAACACGGCGGGTGATACCCACTGCCCTTGATTGCACCAGCGAACTAGACTTTCAAACTTTGCAACCGTGTTACTTTGAACATCGATAATAGGTTGAAAGTGGACTTCTAACTCATCATTCTTAACAGCTTGAGTTAATTGCTCAACCAGTAAGTTGTGCTTTTTTACTTTATCATCCATTTCCTTGCAAAAGTGCAAGAACGGCGCACCAACTTGCTTGGCGTTTAACGTGGCCAACTCTGCCTGCCTCACTAACCGGCGAGCGATTTTTTCAACTTTGTCTTGTGATGATATTGATTTTGCTTGCTGATACGTACTCGCTCCCAACGTCACCGACACTTGTTGGCTAATCCCACCGATTAAAAAAGGCTCCACTAACAAGGCTGAAACCTGCTTGCATACAAGCTCTAACTCACTTACTTGCTGATAAGTTTGTAGTACGGCAAAACTATCACCATCAATACGTGAAAAAGCACATTCTTTAAAGCTGCTTTCCAATCGCTCGGCTAGCTGGCACAACACCTTATCACCAAAGCTCAAGCCATAAACCGTATTAATATCTTGAAACTTATCTACATCAAAATAAATAACCGCTAAATTAGTACTCTCTTCATCTTGATAGGACAACGAAGAAACTAACTCGGATATGCGCTCTTTGAAATAGAAGCGATTTGTTAGGCCGGTTAATTGATCATGGTTAGCATGAAAATAGATTTTTTGTTCTGCTTCCTTCTTCTCGGTAATATCGAGAATAAACGCGACATAACAGATTTCACCATTCGTTTGCATTTGAGTGATTGATAAAAACTGAGTGTAAAGAGTACCCTGTTTCGTTTTGTTTGTTATCTCCCCTGACCATTTACCTTTTTTATCTATTTGATGCCACATAGCGCGATAAAAATGTTGATCATGTTGGTTGGAGCTTAATATTTTCGGGTTTTGCCCTAGCACTTCATCAAGGGTATACCCCGTCATTTTTGTAAAGGCAGTATTTACGTAAGTGATTTCGACATTTTTATTACAAATAAAAATTGCTTCATGGCTTTGTTCTATAAGTTGATTTGCAAAATCTAGCTTAGCAATAAAGCGATCTTTATCTATTTCACGTTGAATTAAGCCTGTGAATAAAGAAAAAAAGGATTCAACCTGAAGCGCATCACCTATCTCATGCTGAAAAAGAGCCACTAAAATCGTGTCGGTTTTACCTGATAAACTTTGTAATGGCACACCGACGTAAGCTTCAATTCCCATATCTACGAGTAGGCGATCATCTGGAAACAATGCTTGCACACCCGAGCTGTAGCTTGAAATGCCGCCACACCTAACATCATTACATGGAGTACAGCGAATATCATAGCTAATGTTATCCACTATTTCGTCATACGCAGCCAGTGCAATTGTTGATGCATGCATTGTCGATTCATCAACTTGGGCTAAAAAAACATGAGATGCACCAAGTACTTCCGACAGTGAAAGGCATATTGCATTATAAAAGTTTTCACTTTTAAGATTAGATATACTTTCAACGATACGCTTTAAGTCGTATGTCCCCACGCTTTGCCACCCTACCGATTTTGTGCACTAAGTGATTGACTTCACTTAAACTTCAGGCTGCAAATTGTAATATAAGATGAGTATAAACACCATGCTACCCTAGTCTAAAACGATTACTTTGCATACAAATAAGCACACTTATTTTAAGGTTATTAAAATACTAAGCACCGTTTACATTTATTCGTTTATAAATAGAACAAAACGAGCGTGAGAAAAAATTAGCTGGTAAGCTCTGAAGCTATCTGAAAGTCACAAATAGGCTTGCACTGTATTTTCTTACTAGCATAAAAAAACCTAACCAATTGGCTAGGGTTCAAAAGTGGTACCAGTAGACGGACTTTTACTTGCTTTAGTGCCACACCCGCGTGGCGCTTAAGACCGCACACCACTTTTTCAGGCATAAAAAAACCCCAGCAAAACTGCTGAGGTCATAAAAGTGGTATCAGTAGACGGACTTTTACTTGCTTTAGTGCCCCGCCTCGCGTGGCACTCAAGTCCGCAAACTACTTTTTCAGGCATAAAAAAACCCTAACCAATTGGCTAGGGTTCAAAAGTGGTACCAGTAGGCGGACTTTTACTTGCTTTAGTGCCTCGCCCCGCGTGGCGCTTAAGTCCGCACACTACTTTTTCAGGCATAAAAAAACCCCAGCAAAACTGCTGAGGTCATAAAAGTGGTACCAGTAGGCGGACTTGAACCGCCACGCCCGAAGGCAACGGATTTTGAATCCGTCATGTCTACCAATTCCATCATACTGGCTTCATTTTTCTTTCACCTTCTAAACACGAGAAGATAAAGAAAAACCACTTTAGAGCAAAAGCTTATTTACTGCCTTTGTCTCTATGCCAAGCATTATACAAAGAATGGGTATGGCAGCAAGCGTTTTATTCGTCTTGCCCTTTCAACCGAACAATTAATATACAAATTATTAACTTTGATGTTTTGGCATCATTCGCAGGACGATAGCCTCACAATCAATCTCGTGGCTCAAGCAACCATACTGCGAAAACCCTGTTCCTTTTAAGCGGCTTTTAACAAACGCATCAGCGATAATTGGCTCGCCAAATTGTAGCAAGGTTGCGGCTTGCCAAAGCTGTGCTAGGTGCTCCATTATACGCCGAGCATGCATTTCCATGTGTTTAGCTTCATTGAGCATAAGCTTTAATTCATCAAGTTTAATCGCAAACTCTTCGTTAAGTGTTCGCGCTTTCTCAAGTTCATTTATAAGTGCTTTTAACGACTCAGGCTCACGCTTAAAAACGCGTAATAAGTCTAAGCACTGTACATTACCTGAACCTTCCCAAATAGAGTTAACCGGTGCTTCTTTATAAAGACGACTAGTGACATTGTCCTGCACATAACCCACGCCTCCAATACACTCCATCGCCTCATAGGTATGTTGAATAGCACGCTTACAAATCCAGTATTTGCCAATCGCGGTGGCACTTCGAACCAATAACACTTCACTGTTATCATTTTGATTATCAAGGGCATGAGCTATACGCATAGAGATTGCCAAAGCAGCTTCAGCCTCGATTGCTAAATCAGCCAGTACATTTAACATGAGAGGTTGTTGGTGTAAATTTTTACCAAATACACTTCGCCCAGCGGTATGCCATATCGCTTCTTTTACAGCTTGAAGCATTAACGAGCTCGAGCCTAACATACAATCGTAACGAGTGAGTGCCACCATTTGAATAATAGTAGCAATACCTCGTCCTGGTTCACCTAAAAGCCAACCATGCGCACCCCTGAATTCTATTTCTGAACTGGCGTTCGATTGATTACCTAACTTATTTTTTAAGCGCTGAATATACATGGCATTTTTTTCGCCATTTTCGAGCCACCTAGGCACTAAAAAGCATGAGAGTTGTTTTTCATCCGTATTTGCAAGCACTAAGAATGCGTCACTCATAGGCGCTGAGCAAAACCACTTATGCCCCTCTAAGCTATAAAGCTCACCTGCTCCAGCAGTCGTTAATGGCGCAGCTTTTGTAGTATTTGCACGCACATCAGAACCACCTTGTTTTTCGGTCATTGCCATACCAATAGTAACACCTTGTTTTTCAAACCAAGGTTTATTGCCGCCATCGTAGTGCTTTGAAAGTATTTTTGGCAGCCACTTTTGTGCCACATTGGCTTGGCTGGCAATCGCTGGCACACTGGCAAAGGTCATGGTTAGGGGGCAACCTGAGCCTGGATCTGCATGATTGTGCAGCACCGCCATTACAGCTCTTACTACATGACTGCCAGGCTTTTTTTGCTGCCAAGGTAAAGCGCAATGCCCTTGCTCAATAGCATGCTGCATTAATTGGTGGTAACTCGGGTGATAGTCAACTTGATCTATGCGTTCGCCAAACCGACTGTGAGTCGTTAGTTCAGGTAAGTGCTTGTTTGCTAAGAATCCAGCTTTTAATAGTGTACCACCCACTTGCTCCCCAAATGCCGTTAGATGCGCAGTGCCCCACTGACCTGAAAATTGCTTTTGCCAATATTTCAAAACATCATCGGCTTGATAAACATTATAGTTTTCTAATGGTTGAGGCTGATTAAAAACATGATGAGTTTCACTTTTTGAAATAGACATTGTGTGTGCTCTTTTTATTATTTTCTCAACTATAGCAGGTCAGACCTGTTTGTCGAATTACTAAACAATCGCTAAGTATTTCTTGTTTTGTGAGTACTTTGCTAAACTACGGCGCAATTTAATTGGATGAGATTGTCTATGTCAGCTGAGTTTCCACGTGCCGGTTTTTGGCGCCGTTTTGCTTCTTTAATCTACGATACATTAGTTGTCATTGCTTTTGCGATGCTGACAACTGTGCTTTATCTACTTGCTATTCAAGCTTTAATTTCGCTAGACATATTAGCTATTGGAGATGCAGAAGATGTCTCAGCTTATATTCAAAACTCGCCACTTCTTTATGGGATTCGCAGCGCTTTATTGGTATTAGTGAGTGTCGCTTTCTTTAGCTATTTTTGGGCTAAAAGTGGCCAAACGATTGGTATGCGCGCATGGCGTTTAAAAGTACAAACACTCGATGGTAATCTAATAAGCTGGCCTCAGGGCGCTCTTAGAGCAATTAGCGCACTACTGGGGTTGGGTAATTTAGTGGTATTAATTGATTTTAAAAATAAGCGGGCACTGCAAGATTATGTAGCTAAAACAGAAGTGATCACGCTTACAAAAGAAGAAAACAAGCGCATTTATCGCTCATTAGATTAAGCTACATACAAGCACAAAAAAAGCGTGGCTTCAAAACCACGCTTTTTTTGTGCTGAGTGTTACACTCGTTTGTTCAATAAATAGGTTGCAAAACCAATAAACAAGATACTTGGCAACACGGCTCCTATTACGGCAGGTATTTGATAAACCATGACAACAGGGCCAAAAATTTCGTTTGTTAGGTGAAAAGTGATCCCCGTTATAACACCCATGATGATGCGTGCGCCCATAGTTACTGTGCGTAGCGGGCCAAAAATAAACGATAAAGCCACTAATAACATTACTGCGATAGATATCGGCTGCATAAATTTACGCCACAACGCAAGCTCATATGTACTTGTGTCTTGCTCATTTTGTTGTAAATAACTTAAATAAGACCAAAGCCCTGTAAATGAAAGTGACTCTGGTTTTACAGATACTACCCCCAACTTTTCGGCCGTCAGCTGTGAGTCGTAAAACTCTTCATCTTGCTGTTCTGTGGTGATTTTTTCTGGCGTGATCTTCACTTTATTTACATCGCGAAGTAGCCAACCATCTTGACGGTTAACTGCTTCTTCAGCTTTAGTGATTTGCGTTAATTGCAAAGATTTATCGAAGTGATACATATGAACACCACGTAAAATACCTTGCTGATCAACGTCTTCTATATTAATAAAATTGCTACCATCTTTTGCCCATACACCTTGCTGAGCACTAAATACATCACCACCGTAAATAGCATGGTTACGTATCTCTTTGGCTTTTAACTGCGCTTCTGGCGCACCCCACTCACCTAAGGCCATCATACAAATAGCCATGAACATAGCGGTTTTCATTACAGAGGCAATAATTTGCAAGCGCGACATTCCCGCAGCTTGCATAACAACTAACTCACTATTTGATGCCAGTGCCCCCAGTCCTGTTAAACCACCAATGAGCGCAGCCATTGGAAAAAATATAACTAAATCACCCGGCATGCTATACAAGGTGTAGATAAGTGCAGTCGCAATATCGTAACTACCACGACCAACCGATTTAAGCTGCTCAATAAACTTTATTAACGTACTGATACCAACCAGCACCATTAATGCAAAACCTGTTGTTTGAATAATGCTGCGGCCCAAGTACCAATCGAGTGTTTTCATCATGCGCTTAACTCCCGCTTAGTCACAACAGCCTTTAACCAAGCGCCAAGTGGGCGACCCTTAATAATCAATAATCCACCTATGAATAATGCTGATAAATGAATCCACCAAAGACCTATTGAAGGAGGGATTTTGCCATCTTCAACTGCAAACTTAGCCGCATTTAATAAAATAAAGTAACCCAAATATAAGCTGATCGCAGGCACTAGTTTAGCAAATTTACCTTGGCGTGGATTAACAACACTTAAAGGCACTGCTAGCAAAGTAAGTAAAGGTATTGAAAGCGGTATAGCAATACGCCATTGCCATTGCGCGATTGCCTCAGAAGTTTTCATTTTAAATAAATCAAAAGTAGGAACCGCTTCTAGCTTACGGCGTTGGTGCTCAATTTCTTGATCTTGAATTTGTACACTGTAACCATCAAACTCTGTTAGATTTAAAGCAGCTGACTCGCCATCTGTTTCGTAGCGCTTACCATCGTTAAGAACAAGTTGTTGCTCGCCATTTTCTTGTTCAATAACAACACCACGCTCTGCATAAACTAAACGTGCTAAATCACCTTTTTCACGATCAGGTAACTGCGCAACAAATACTTTATGTAGCTCTTTACCGCCATTTTCGATGTTGTGAATAAACACGACTGCTTTTTCGTTACCGGTTTGTTGAAAACGTCCCGCCCTTAGTGCTGATAAACCGGCATCCGCTTTTGCCTGCTCTTTTAACTGGTATTCTTGTTCGCTTGCCCACGGAGCAACATATAAGGTTAATACACCCGCTAGTATGGCAAGAACCACGCTTGAAATAAGTGTTACACGTACCACATACCACTCACTCACTCCACATGCCTTAAGCACGGTCATTTCACTGTCAGCATAAATGCGGCTATAGGCTAATATAATCCCCAAGAAAATACTTAGAGGTAGAATAAGCGAGGCAAGCTGAGGGAGCTTTAGCGCGATCATGGATAGTACAAGTTTTGCAGGAAGTCCCCCTTCGGAGGCATCCCCTAAAATAACAACAAACTTTTGTGACACAAAAATGGTCATCAAAGTTAGAAATACGGCGACCTGCGACTTTAAGACTTCAGTGGTCAAATAACGAAAAATTAGCAATGCTCGCCCCTGTTAAACATCGTGTTTCACTGGAATAGTAAGAAATTTTGAGTAAACTAGTTATTTTACTCACTTTATTATATGCCATCATAGTGAAATATCATACCTAGCAAGAACATATAATCTTGCATAAATGGTACAGATGGCCTCAATTATGTGATATTGATATTCACAATAAGATAAAGTTCAAAAACACGTAAATAGAGTCATAGTTTATGAGCTAATATTAGTATTAATAAACTAAAAAATGTAAGAAAGGACTAAAAAATGAATTTCTTGCCCTTATTTTTAAAGGTTAAATGACTCAACACTAGGAGTGACAATGGAATTTAGCGTAAAAAGTGGTAGTCCAGAAAAGCAACGTAGCGCATGTATTGTAGTTGGCGTTTATGAGCCACGTCGTTTATCCCCCATTGGTGAGCAGCTAGATAAAATTAGCGATGGTTATATCTCTAACTTACTTCGCCGCGGTGATCTTGAAGGAAAGCCAGGGCAAGTATTATTACTACATCATGTACCTAATGTACTGAGCGAACGTGTATTGCTGGTTGGCTGTGGTAAAGAACGTGAGTTAGATGACAAGCAATATAAACAGATCATCTCTAAAACAATTAATACACTAAACGAAACCGGTTCGATGGAAGCGGTATGCTTTTTAACAGAGCAACATGTTAAAAGTCGTGACACCTATTGGAAAGTGCGTCAAGCAGTTGAAACAACACAAGATTGCCTATACACCTTCAATCAACTGAAAAGTAAAAAAAGCGACCCTCGCCGTCCACTACGTAAAATCGTTTTTAACGTACCAACACGTCGCGAGTTAACGATTGGCGAAAGTGCAATTGAGCATGGCCTAGCCATCGCAGCGGGTAGCAAATTATGTAAAGACGTTGCCAATATGCCACCAAATATCTGTAATCCAGCGTATTTAGGTGAACAAGCACAAGAAATTGCTGATAACTTCGATAATGTAACGGTTGATATTATCGGCGAAGAAAAAATGGCAGAGCTGGGCATGAATTCATACCTAGCAGTGGGCCGTGGCAGCGCAAATGAATCGGTTATGTCGGTAATTAACTATCAAGGTGGCGACAAAGATCAAGCGCCAATCGTGTTAGTGGGTAAAGGCTTAACCTTTGACTCAGGTGGTATTTCAATCAAGCCAGGCGAAGCCATGGATGAAATGAAATACGACATGGGTGGTGCAGCGGGTGTTATTGGTACGATGCGCGCATTAGTGCAAATGCAGTTACCTATTAACGTTGTCGGTGTTTTAGCGGGCTGTGAAAACATGCCTGGCTCAAATGCTTATCGCCCTGGTGACATTTTAACAACTATGTCGGGTCAAACAGTTGAAGTGTTAAACACCGATGCCGAAGGCCGTTTAGTACTGTGTGATGCACTCACTTATGTTGAGCGTTTTGACCCTGATACCGTAGTTGACGTAGCAACGCTAACCGGCGCGTGTATTATTGCGCTGGGTTCACATGCCACAGGTTTACTATCAAACCACAACCCTCTTGCCCATGACCTACTTAAAGCGTCTGAGCAAAGTGGCGATCGTGCATGGCAGCTACCGCTTTGGGATGACTATCAAGAGCAACTTGAAAGCCCATTCGCTGATTTCACCAACTTAGGTGGTCGTGCTGCAGGTACGATTACAGCTGCATGCTTCTTATCTAAATTCACCAAAAAATATAACTGGGCGCATTTAGATATCGCAGGTACAGCATGGCGCAGCGGCGGTAAAAACAAAGGTGCAACCGGTCGTCCGGTACCTATGCTGACTCAGTATTTACTGAACCGCGCAGGCGTGAGTGAAGCAAGTCACGACTAAGCCTTATCGCAAGCTTACAACTAACCCTAAATAAGGCGCCAAATGGCGCCTTATTAATTGAAGCAACACGCGTTCTATGTCAAAATCTCTGCTTTGATCTGTGTATCTGTGGGGACGAAAGTCACAATGAGCATGAACGCACAATTTTACGTTCTAAAACAAGATGGTAACAGCCAGCAAGCTGATAAAGCATGTTTTGATCTTGCCGCAAAAATAGCAGCAGATCAGTATCGTCTTGGTCATCGCGTATTTATTTACGCCGATAACACTGACACGGCCCACACAATCGACGACATCATCTGGTCATTTGAGCCAGATAGCTTTATACCACACAACCTACAAGGTGAAGGCCCCAAAGGTGGCGCTCCGGTTGAAATTGGTATGACTCCACCTGTCGGCAACAGAAAAATATTAATCAACTTAGCTGAACACCTACCGGATTTTATTCGTCGTTTTCAGCAGGTTTTTGATTTTGTCCCCGTTGAGCCTAACGCTAAACAAGCCGCCCGTGAGCGGTTTAAAAAGCTTCGCCAACTGGGCGCCCATATTGCAACGCAAGAAATTGACATTTAAGCATTTATTTAAGGTTCTGTGTAATGGATAAAACCTACAATCCGCAAGATATTGAACAGTCTTTATATCAAGACTGGGAAGAAAAAGGCTACTTTAAACCGTCTGGCCAAGGTGACGCTTACTCAATCATGATTCCGCCACCAAACGTCACGGGTAGCTTACACATGGGCCACGCGTTCCAAGATACCATCATGGATACGCTAACGCGTTTAAAGCGTATGCAAGGCAACAACACATTATGGCAAGTAGGTACTGACCACGCGGGTATCGCAACACAAATGCTTGTTGAGCGTAAGCTTGCTGCTGAAGAAGGTAAAACACGTCACGACCTTGGCCGTGAAGCATTTATCGAAAAAATCTGGGAATGGAAAAACCACTCTGGCGGCACAATCACTAAACAACTACGTCGTTTAGGTGCTTCTGTAGATTGGGACCGTGAGCGTTTCACAATGGACGAAGGCCTTTCTGAAGCGGTTAAAGAAGTATTCGTACGTCTTCACAAAGAAGATTTAATTTACCGTGGTAAGCGTCTAGTTAACTGGGACCCTAAACTTCACACGGCTATTTCTGATCTTGAAGTTGAAAACAAAGACAAACAAGGTCACATGTGGAACCTACGTTACCCACTTGCTGATGGCGTAAAAACACATGACGGTAAAGACTATATCGTTGTTGCCACAACACGTCCTGAAACAATGCTAGGTGATACAGGTGTTGCGGTTAACCCTGATGATGAGCGTTACCAAGACCTGATCGGTAAAGACATTTTACTGCCTATCGTAAACCGTCGTATTCCAATTGTTGCCGATGAGCATGCAGACATGGAAAAAGGCACAGGTTGTGTGAAAATCACGCCTGCCCACGACTTTAACGATAACGAAGTAGGTAAACGTCACCAGCTTCCTATGATCAACATCTTCAACAAAGATGCTGCGGTATTAAGCGAAGGCGAAAGCTACACATTCGACGGTAAAGAGCTTGAATTAGATGCGCCAATCCCTGAGCGCCTACACGGCCTTGACCGCTTTGATGCACGTAAAGCGATTGTGAGCGAATTTGAAGAACTTGGCCTATTAGAAAAAATTGAAGATCACAGCTTAACAGTACCTTACGGTGACCGTTCTGGCGTAGTGATTGAGCCTCTTCTTACTGATCAGTGGTACGTTCGCGTAGCACCGCTAGCTGAGCCTGCAAAAGAAGCAGTTAAAAATGGCGACATTAAATTTGTTCCTCAACAATACGAGAACATGTACTTCTCGTGGATGAACGACGTACAAGACTGGTGTATTTCACGTCAGCTTTGGTGGGGTCACCGCATCCCTGCTTGGTACGACAACGAAGGTAACGTGTACGTTGGTCGTGACGAAGCTGAAGTACGCCGCGATAACAACCTTGCTGATGATGTTGCACTTAAGCAAGATGAAGACGTTTTAGATACGTGGTTCTCGTCTGCGCTTTGGACTTTCTCAACGCAAGGTTGGCCTGCAAACACCGACGATTTAAGAACTTTCCACCCGTCTGACGTATTGGTAACAGGTTTCGACATCATCTTCTTCTGGGTTGCTCGTATGATCATGATGACCATGCACTTCATCAAAGATGAAGACGGCAAGCCACAAGTACCATTTAAAACCGTTTACGTCACTGGCCTTATCCGCGATGAAAACGGCGATAAGATGTCTAAATCGAAAGGTAACGTACTTGATCCTATCGACATGATTGACGGTATCGATCTTGAAAGCCTAGTTGAAAAGCGCACTGGTAATATGATGCAGCCACAACTAGCGAAGAAGATTGAAAAGAACACTCGTAAAACATTCGAAAACGGCATCGAAGCACACGGTACAGACGCGCTACGCTTCACCCTTGCAGCAATGGCATCAACGGGTCGTGACATCAACTGGGATATGAACCGCCTTGAAGGTTACCGTAACTTCTGTAACAAACTATGGAACGCGAGCCGTTATGTATTAATGAATACAGAAGAGCAAGACTGTGGTTTCGCTACAGATGCTGAAAAACAGTACTCACTCGCTGATCGTTGGATTTTAGGCCAATTTGAAGCAACTGTTAAAACCTACACAGAGCACTTAGAAAACTACCGCTTTGACCTAGCAGCAAACACGATTTATGAGTTCACTTGGAACCAATTCTGTGACTGGTACCTAGAACTTACTAAACCAGTATTGTTTAAAGGTAACGAAGCACAGCAACGTGGTACACGTCATACCCTAATCACAGTACTAGAAAGCTTACTGCGCTTAATGCACCCAATGATGCCTTATATCACAGAAACGATTTGGCAACGTGTTGCACCGCTTGCGGGCATCGAAACAGCCAACACCAGCATCATGGTACAAGGCTTCCCTGTGTACAATGAAGCAAATGTTGATAGTCAAGCGATGGACGACCTTGAATGGGTTAAACAATTCATTCTTGCGATCCGTAACATCCGTGGTGAAATGGATATCAGCCCAAGTAAGCCACTATCTGTGTTACTTGCAAATGCGTCTGATGAAGACAAGCGACGTTTAACTGAAAACGAAGCATTCTTAGCTTCGCTTGCTAAGCTTGAAGAGTTCACGCTTCTTGATAACAAAGAAGATGCACCTGCGTGCGCAACATCGTATGTTGGTAACCTTGAGATCATGATCCCAATGGCTGGCCTAATCGATGTTGAAGCTGAATTAGCTCGTATCGCGAAGCAGCTTGAAAAAGCAGAAAAAGGCTTAGCACAGGTTCAAAACAAGTTGGCTAACGAAAAGTTCGTAAATAACGCCCCAGAAGCCGTGCTTGCTAAAGAGCATGCTAAACTGGCTGAGTTTACCGATGCGAAAGACAAACTATTAGCGCAAAAAGCGAAAATCGAAAGTCTATAACAGCATATATAAAGCGCGATTTATTCGCGCTTACAAAAAAGCCGCGCTATAACAATGTTATAGCGCGGCTTTTTAATGCTCTATAGCAGCGACTTTACGTCGCGTCACTATTAAAACGTGTAGTTGTACTGAGCACCAATTAGCACTGCGTGACCTTTCGATTCAAAGTCCCATGATGCTTCTTGGCCTAATGCTTTTGCAAAGCTATCTTCTTCTGTAAAGTTCTGTGTTTTACCGCGAAGAATACTCACACCTAAGTCAACATTTGAGTTTTCACTAAATGCGTAGTTACCACCAAATGAGAACCAGAAACGATCTGTATCAGGAATAGAGATTGATAAGTGAGATTGATCAACTGGTGACTCATCGTAAGCAATACCGGCACGAAGAAGTAATGCATCGCTGTACTGATAGTCTGTACCGATAGAGTAACGCATTGCATCAGAGAAGTTTTCTTCTTTTCTAAATACTGGTGCTTCGTTACCTGGTACATAAGCTTCTAATTTTTGGAAGCTATCCCAACCAGTCCATTGAATGCTGTAGTGTACGCCTAGTTTTTTATCTAACTGGTGTGAACCAGAAAACTCAGCAATAGCTGGAAGCGTTAACTCAAGTGCACCTGGTACTTTAACGCCCGCAGTGCCACCAAATGCAGCAGGTAAGCCATTTGCGTACTCACCATCAAAGTCGATGTCTGTTTCGCTACGGTAGTTAAAACCAAAACGGTTGTTTTCGTCTAATTGATACATAGCACCAATATTCCAACCAAAGCCGTAATCATCACCTTCAAGGTGAACAATTTCAGTCTCTGCTGGTACACCAAGTGGATTAACACCCGCATTACGAACTACTTTCGCATCGGCATATACATAGTTTAAGCCAAGGCCTAAGCTGAACTGTTCGTTGAACTTATATGATGCACTTGCATTCATGTTAACTGTAACGATTTCAGTTTCACCAGCAATTGAGCCTGCCGCGTAATTATTATTAAACTCTGTTGAAAGACCGAAGTTAGAAAATGCACCAAAACCTAACGATACTTTGTCGTTTAATGGCATTGTGAAATAACCCGCAGGGATAAATGCTGAAGGAGCAATGCTACTATCATCAAGCACATTCTCATCTAAACCGTATGCAGCTGATTCACCTTCTAAGCTTACATCTGGAATAACAGCAATACCCGCAACTGAGATTTGCTTAGTTTTAAATAAAGACATAAGTGCAGGGTTACGCGCTACTACTGACGCATCATCAGCAACCGCTGCTTCACCAGCATAGGCACGGCCTAAGCCTGATACGTTTTGCTCTGCTAATTGGAAGGCTGCAGCAAAGCTGTCAGCAGAAACAACAGCAAGTGATGCTGCAATCAATGTTCTAGTGAATTTCATAATCTGTGTCCTCTTGCAAACTTGTATGTTAGCTAAACCAACAAACACAGAGGCAACCTATTATTTAAGCATAAAGGTCAATGCTGTGCGTTGGTATTAGATGTATTATTCTAATAATTACAAACTTTCGAACATTACCTTAATTAAGATCAAAAAACTGTAACTTTTCGTTAGAAAGAGGTAAAAAAACCACATTTTAACAACAAGATAACAACTTTTTAAAACTCGTCCGATGTCTAGTTACAAAAACACCAAACGATAGTAATTATCATTTAGATTGACATGTTATTTTATGCCCCTTAAACTAAACGCAATTGAAATTATTTGGGCAAAAGTTATGGTTATTGCATTGATAATCGCAGCATTAATTCTATGTGGTTTAAGCGTGCACTATTTCTGTAAGGCAAATTATTGCGCATGCACTAAGGCTGGTGACTGTGATAACCCTGTTAACCACTACTGGTTAGGTGCCATGCTCAGCTCTGTATTATCGCTGGTGTTATGCTGTGTGGCACTGCACGTAGAGAAAGGCACATTGCTGTGGCTAGTATTAATGACGAGTTGTTTTAGTGGTGCATTTATTTCTGCAAAACGAAACGCTAAAAAGCGCTGTGTAAAGTCTAAACAAGAAGATGCTCTTTTAACAAACGAGCCAAATTAAGTTGATAATCAAGGGGCTTAATACTCGATATTATTTTTAGATCATGTTCTTCACTTAAGTGAACATCTTTCGCTGTAATGTGATGTTTGTGCTTCGCATTATAAAAGATTTTCACTTTAGGCTTTATCGGGTTGTCCTGATTGCCTTCCATAACTAGCGCTAAACGTTCATTGTTTAACTTCACAATCGAGCCGACAGGATGCACACCCAAACACTTTATAAATCGCTGTACGAGTTCTGAGTCAAATAACTGTTTATTTGCTAATAAATAACGCAGTGCCGAAATAGGCTCCTCTCCCATTTGGTGAGGTCTATCAGCAGTAATTGCATCATAAACATCGACAATTGCCATTATTCTGGCAGGACGACTTAACTTTTCGGCTGTAATGCCTCTTGGGTAACCACTTCCGTCTAATCGTTCATGATGATTAACAATCATATCAAGCATTAACGGCGTAATGCCCTTTTCACCTTTGACTAAGCCTAGGCTCTGCGCAACGTGTTTTTTCACAACCTGCATTTCATTGTCATTAAGCTGACTTGGCTTAGACAGCACGCCCTGTGGCATTTTAGCTTGCCCAATATCGTGCAGTAGTGCTCCCATTGCCAATTCTTTAACAGTTTGCTCTTTATATCCAAGATATTTAGCGAATACACTCACCAGAATGGCCGTATTGATCATATGTCGCCAGTTGTAAATATGCTTATCTCTCAGACGAGTAAGAATCGTCATGGCGTTGTGATTACGAAATACAGAACTAACGATATCAACCACGACTTCATCAAGCAGTGTCATATTCATTTTCAAACCTGATGTGATATCTGAATATAAAACTTGCAACTTACGACTATGCTGTTCGTAGTTAACACTCGCTTTCACGAACTCTTGTTCGACCGATATGCCTTTTTCAGCAACTTTTTTTTCTTTTTTTGGCTTGGGTTTTTCTACAGGTTTGGGCTGGTATTTAGCCGGAAGCGCAACATCACTTTGAGTGAAGTCAATGAGGAGTTCTTCAACACCTTCAGACACCAGACGTTGAATAATACTTTTATCTCTAACTAACCCACGGGTTTTAATTTTAACGCTATTAATGTGCTCGTGCTGCTTACTGACACTGTCAACAAACATCCCTGGTACTAGTTCGGCAATGGGTAAGGTTACAAGCATATGTGAGCTTAGTTTATAAAAACATCGAGTTTTTTATTATCGCCAATTGGTTAAAAATGTCTATAGCAAGGAAGGTAAATACGAAATTAGTACGAGGCAAAAAGACTTCAGATCATAGGCGCGACTTTAAGTCGCGCACAAAATAAATTTCACGCCTACAAAATTACTCTTGGAAGTAAGTTCCCCAACCATCGTATTCAACGTTTGATTGTTGAGCGAGCGCTTCAAGCTTATCGACATCTTCCATAATGGCTTCTACATCAAGCTCACACTCAACAACCACATCAAAGCTCCATACTTTTTCGCCATCTTCTAGCTCAAGTTCAGCAGGCTCTTCAACATCGTAACCGAGTTTAAAAGCAGCTAAAGCGGCTTGCTCTAACTGTTCAAAATTTTCGCTAACAAAGTGGTGTTCTACTTCGTACAGTACTTCAGGATCTGAGCCATCTTCAAGTAATGAAGTAACGATGTCTTCAGTAATCTCGCGCCAATTTTCCATTATTTATTTCTCACTTGAGCATCTAATTCAGTTATTTTAGCAGCCATAATCTGATGAACATGCGATGCATGATCACGAGCAGATACGTCTTTATCAAGATAAATTGGCGCTAACATTTCGAGGTAAATTGTACCATTATCCCAGCGATTTAGCTTAATAGTTTTATGCGTTGTACTCATGCAAACTGGCACAACAGGTACATCAGCACTCATTGCAGTGTGAAAAGCCCCTGTTTTAAAAGGTAACAAGCCTCGGCCATAGCTTCGCGTGCCCTCAGGGAACATCCAAACCGACAAACCTTTTTGCTTAATTTTTTCGGCTGATTTTGAAATCGTACCTGCGGCTTTTGAACGATTAGCGCGATCAATTAAAATATTACCTGATAACCAATATAGCTGCCCAAAGAATGGGATCCATTTCAGGCTTTTCTTTCCAAGACTCACACAGTTTTCAGGCACCATCGCAGGTAAGGTAAATAGATCGTAGTTATTCTGATGATTAGCCACATACACTGCAGGGCCAACTGTTTTTGCATCCGCATGGTAACGTAATTCAAGTTTTACTCCCAGCAACTTAGCCATTTTGCTAAACCAGCCAGAAATAATATGTACGTTATTGGTATGAAATGGCTTAATGATGCATAAGACTAAGCCAAAAAGGCAGCTAAACACGATAAATAACGCCATGATAATAATACGAAAAACAGCTAACAAACGGATTCTCCTCGGGTAAATCAGCGCGCATTATAACGTGAAAAGTGCCTCTGCAATAGCTTTTAGCTTACATGTGTGCGCTAAAAATATATCTTTTTATATTAGAACAATAATCTACCCCAATAAAAAAGGCCTGCTAAGCAGGCCTTGTATTATTCTGTTATATCATCAACCGATGGCTCCGTTATGTCATCGGTCTGCGTTGCTTCTATTACAGCTTCATCTACTCGCTGTAAGCCACGTGGTAACTTATTCCCTCTTCGCCCACGCTCGCCATGATAATGCTCAAGGTCACTTGGCTTTAAGGTCAATTTACGCTTACCAGCATGAAGCGTTACACTGCTCCCCTCAGGCACTACAGCCAGCACTTTTACAAACTCTTCCCTCGCCTGTACTTTCGCACCTGGAATAGAAATAATTTTATTGCCTTTACCTTTACCTAGTTTAGGCAAATCACGTAGTGGGAATAACAACATACGGCCTTCGTTTGAAATAGCCATACAATAGTCAGTGGCAATATCGGTAATGCGAATTGGCGCAAGTAGTTCACCCCCTTTCGGAACACTGACCAATGCTTTACCATTTTTATTTTTACTCACGAGATCTTTAAAGTCACTGATGAAACCATAACCCGCGTCTGATGCCATCAAGAGTTCTTGATTATCTTCGGCCATCACAACATGCTCAAAGTTAGCACCCGCACTTAAATTAAAGCGACCCGTCATAGGCTCACCTTGGCTACGTGCAGAAGGTAAACTATGCGCATCAGTCGCAAAAGCACGCCCATTTGAATCAAGGAATACCGCAGGCTGATTACTCTTACCACGCGCAGAGGCTTTGTAACTGTCACCTGACTTATAACTTAAACCTTCTACATCTAAGTCATGCCCTTTACCAACACGCGCCCAGCCTTTTTCTGACAATACAACCGTCACCGATTCAGAAGGGATTAAATCTTTTTCGCTCAGCGCTTTTGCTTCCAAACGTTCAACAACGGGGGAACGTCTATCATCACCATACATGTCAGCGGCTTCTTGGATTTCTTTTTTCATCAACGTCGACATGCGACGTTCAGAGCCCAGAATTTGCTCTAATTTGTCACGCTCAAGGGCAAGTTCATCTTGCTCGCCTTTGATCTTGAATTCTTCAAGTTTAGCTAAGTGACGTAGTTTTAACTCTAAAATCGCTTCGGCTTGAATATCCGTAATACCAAAGCGTTCCATTAATACAGGTTTTGGCTTATCTTCCGTACGAATAATTTCTATGACTTCGTCGATATTTAAAAAGGCCGTTAATAAACCTTCTAAAATATGCAAACGTGCAAGCACTTTATCTAAGCGATACTGTAAGCGGCGTCTGACTGTTTCACGACGAAACGTCAGCCACTCAGTTAAAATACTACGTAAGTCTTTAACTTGCGGACGACCATCGAGGCCAAGCATGTTTAAGTTTACGCGGTAGTTCTTTTCTAAATCTGTGGTTGCAAATAAGTGCGCCATTAACGGCTCAGCTTTAATACGGTTCGAGCGTGGCACTATCACAATACGGGTTGGGTTTTCGTGATCAGATTCATCACGTAAATCAGCCACCATCGGCAGCTTTTTAGCATTCATTTGTGCTGCAATTTGCTCTAAAACCTTTGCCCCTGAACACTGGTGCGGTAATGCTGTGATAACAATATCGCCCTGCTCTTCAGTGTAAATTGCACGCATTTTAATAGATCCACGTCCCGTTTGATAAATCTTACGGATATCGTCTTTGGGCGTGATTATCTCAGCTTCTGTAGGGTAGTCAGGCGCATGCACTAACTCAAGCAGCTCTTCGATTTCAGTTTTGGGCTTATCAAGTAATAAGCAACAAGCACTGGCCACCTCACGCACATTATGTGGTGGAATATCGGTTGCCATACCCACCGCAATACCGGTCACACCATTGAGTAAAATGTGCGGTAAACGCGCAGGCAGTACCATTGGCTCATCAAGTGTACCATCGAAGTTGGCGGTCCAATCAACAGTGCCTTGACCAAGCTCTTTTAGTAGAACTTCCGAGAACTTTGATAAACGAGCTTCAGTGTAACGCATCGCTGCAAATGACTTAGGATCATCCGCAGCACCCCAGTTACCTTGACCGTCCACCAGCGGGTAGCGATAAGAAAATGGTTGCGCCATCAACACCATGGCTTCATAACAAGCGCTATCACCATGTGGGTGGTATTTACCCAGTACATCACCTACGGTACGCGCTGATTTTTTATATTTTGCCTGCGCCGATAATCCCAGTTCGCTCATTGCATAAATGATACGACGCTGTACAGGTTTAAGACCGTCACCTACATGCGGTAAAGCGCGATCCATGATGACGTACATTGAGTAGTTTAAGTAGGCGTCTTCGGTAAAACGCCCCATCGTTTGTTGTTCTATGCCTTGCATCAGCAAGGTATCTGTATCACTCATTAACGCTTACCTATTTTTTCTTAGCACTAACACGATAGATCACGTTAGCAAAGTCGTCTGAGATCAATAAGCTGCCATCTGCAAGCTCTGCAAATGCAACTGGGCGACCAAATGTTTCTTCGTTTTGCATAAAGCCTGTGATGAATGGGGTGTATTTAGTAATACGACCTTGTTCAACATTAGCTAGCATAACTCTGTAACCCGATTTTTTACTGCGATTCCAAGAACCATGTTCAGCAACAAATAACTGTTCTTTGTATTTAGCTGGGAACTGCTTGCCGTTGTAAAAATGAATGCCTAATGGTGCAACATGCGCACCCAGTGCAAGCGCAGGCGATTTATAATCAGCGATATTTTTACCTTTACCAAACTCAGGATCTAAAATCGCCCCTGCGTGAACATAAGGGAAACCATAATGCGCCCCCTCTTCACCTTCACCAACTCGGTTGATTTCGCAAGGCGGGATATCATCACCCATCATGTCACGGCCATTATCACTGAACCAAAACGCATTTGTTGTTGGGTGATAGTCAAAACCCACTGAGTTACGAACGCCCTGAGCAATGGTTTTGATTTCTTTGGTATCAACATTAAGTGAAAAAATGCGACCGTACTTGTCATCTTCAGCACAAATATTACATGGCACGCCAACAGGCACAATTAACTCACCTGTTGGGGCAAAGCTAATAAATTTCCAACCATGATGGCGGTCAGTTGGGAATTTATCATACACCACCTCAAACTTAGGGGCTTTGAGGTGTTTATCAATGTCTTTAAAGCGAATAATACGCGACACTTCAGCAACATATAAATCATCCCCTTTTATTGCCAAGCCCGATGGCATTTCTAATCCTTTAGCAATAACAATTTTCTTATCGGCTACACCATCGCTGTTATGATCAATCAGTGCATATACATTACCTGCTTTACGCGAACCTGCGTACACTATGCCTTTTTTTGATACGGCAATTTGTCGTGCATTTTCAACATCATCGGCGAATAAACTTACTTTGAAGCCTTCAGCAACCGTTAGTTTATCAAGAATATCTTCTGCCATTGCTGGCGCTGATAGTAAGCTCAGCGATAAAAATGAGGTCAGTAGTTTTTTCATTTTTCTTGCCCTTTAATTCGTTTAGCAACCGTTAGGCTGCAAATGTACCTGTATTAAACTTGCGCGCGGTTACCGTGATCTTCTAACCACTGACGGCGATCTGATGAACGTTTCTTCGCAAGTAACATATCCATCATTTCCATGGTTTGCTCTTCTTCATCGAGTGTTAATTGCACCAAACGACGGGTATTTGGATCCATCGTTGTTTCTCTTAACTGCAACGGGTTCATTTCACCTAAGCCTTTGAAGCGTTGAACATTCACTTTACCACGCTTTTTCTCAGCTTCGATGCGAGCCAAAATACCATTCTTCTCATCTTCATCGAGGGCGTAATACACCTCTTTACCGATATCAATACGAAACAGCGGTGGCATGGCTACAAACACATGACCTTCTTTAATGAGCGCAGGGAAATGACGAACAAACAGTGCGCATAATAATGTGGCAATGTGTAATCCATCCGAGTCAGCATCAGCCAAAATACAAATCTTGTTATAACGCAGACCCGATAAATCACTTGAATCAGGGTCGATACCTAGAGCCACTGAAATATCATGCACCTCTTGCGATGCTAAAATCTGTCCGGATTCGACTTCCCATGTATTAAGAATTTTACCGCGCAGTGGCATTATTGCTTGAAATTCACGGTCGCGAGCTTGTTTAGCCGAGCCGCCCGCAGAGTCACCCTCTACTAAGAATAATTCAGTACGGTCATTATCTTGGGCACTACAATCGGTTAATTTACCCGGTAACGCAGGGCCTGAGGTAATGCGCTTACGCACAACTTTTTTAGCAGCACGTAATCGGCGCTGTGCATTTGAGATACATAGCTCAGCTAATAATTCAGCGGTCTCGGTGTGTTCGTTTAACCATAAGCTAAATGAGTCTTTCACCACACCAGATACAAACGCCGCGCAAGAACGAGATGATAATTTCTCTTTTGTTTGGCCTGCAAACTGCGGATCTTGCATTTTTACCGACAACACATAGCTACAGCGCTCCCAAATATCATCTGGCGTTAACTTTACGCCACGGGGCAATAAGTTTCTGAATTCACAGAATTCACGCATTGCTTCAAGTAAACCTTGGCGTAAACCATTAACATGCGTACCACCTTGCGCAGTCGGAATTAAGTTTACATAACTTTCAGCAATGGATTCACCGCCCTCAGGTAACCATACAACAGCCCAGTCAGCGCCTTCTGTTGAACTTGAAAAATCACCAATAAACGGCTCTTTTGGCAATACTTCAAAACCTTTCACCGCTTCAACTAAGTAATCTTTTAAGCCCGTTTCGTAGTACCACTCTTGGCTTTCTTTGGTTTGTTTGTTGGTAAACTTAATGCGCAGGCCTGGGCAGAGTACGGCTTTGGCTTTTAATAAATGATTAAGCTTAGTAATCGAGAAATTAGCAGAATCAAAATAACTGGCATCTGGCCAAAAACGCACGGTAGTCCCTGTGTTACGCTTACCCACAGTGCCAATTACGTTTAAGTCTTCGACTTTATCGCCATTCTCAAAGGCCATACGAAACTGCTGTGCATCACGGCGTACGGTCACTTCAACACGCGTTGACAGGGCATTTACAACTGAAATACCAACACCGTGTAAACCACCTGAAAATTGATAGTTTTTATTTGAGAACTTACCACCGGCATGCAGCTTGGTAAAAATAAGCTCCACCCCAGGAATACCTTCTTCAGGGTGAATATCAATCGGCATACCACGGCCATCATCAATAACTTCAAGCGAGTTATCTTCATGAAGAATGACATCTATTTTTGTTGCATGACCTGCCATTGCTTCATCGACACTATTATCGATAACCTCTTGGCCTAAGTGGTTAGGACGAACCGTGTCGGTGTACATACCTGGGCGGCGTTTTACGGGTTCTAACCCGTTTAAGACTTCAATTGCTTCGGCGTTATAATTTTGCTGACTCATAGTTTTTATATCTTTTATGCGCTTAGCTATGTTTTACGTGATTTTAAGAAAATCTACAATACTTGCAAAGGTTTGTTCGAAGCCGATAAAACTATGATCGCCTCCAAATTCAACGTGTTGCTTACACTGAGAATAATAGTTAACCGCCTGCTGAAAAGGCAGTACTTCATCGCCTGTTTGCTGTAGCAAATAAATCAATGAAGGGGTGTCTAATTGCGACAAATATAAACTGCGCAATGCATCCATGTGACGAGTATCAAGTTCGTAATGGGTGTCTTGATACGGGTTATAGTTTGGCCCTAAATAGTTATCAAGTAACTCAAATGGGCGCACCGCGGGGTTAATGACCACCGCTGGTATCGAATAACGTTGCGACAAATAGGTCGCATAAAAACCGCCTAATGAACTACCGAGTAATACAGTATCATCATTTAACAGTTGTTCTAATTGTAAAATTGCATGTAACGGCTCATGGGTTAATCGCGGCACTTTATAATCAACATCAAACTGAGCCATATGCTCGCCAAAACGAACGGCTTTGTACGATTGCTCAGAGCTATTGAAACCATGAATATAAATTACCCGTTTAGCCATATTACATCCGTTGTTAACTGCACGCTTTGTTGCTTATCAACATTTAAGTTAATCACACGAAACGCAGGCCCTAAATCTTCTTGCTGCCACGCCATAGTATGCTTAGTAAATTGTATTGAGCTGGCAGGTGTCGCAAACACGCTAAGGTCGCGGTAATTGTGCGTATACTCATGATGTACGTGACCATGAAACACGCCAATGCATTGCTCACTATTGACGCAAGCGTTTAAAAACTGCGGGCCATTTTCTAGCATATGCTTATCTAAGTAGGCTTGAATAGGTAGCGGGTTATGATGACAAAACACTACACTCGGTATTTGCCCTATTGCTTCGCTTAACTCGCTTAAGTGGGTTTGTGTTATCCAACCTGCTGGGGTCGCGCCTTTTGAGTTTGTTAAAAGCAATTGTCCAGCTAAAAAGGTAATACGTTTACTGTTTAAAATTTGCGAGTTTGAAAGCGCTTCATATTCAGCAATCTCATCATGATTCCCTGGTAGCCAAAACACAGGACAAGACAGTGCCGAATCATCAATAAGTTCAGCAAATAGTTGATACGATTCACTGCTGTGATCTTGTGTTAAATCACCCCCAAAGATCACGCAATCAAGTTGTAAGTTTGCCATGGCAGCTAAGCAACGCGAAAAATACTCAGCTGTATTTACATTAAAATACTCACCTTGCCTGTCTTTTGATAAATGACAATCTGTAATATGTGCAATTTTTAATGTTGTTTTGTCAAAATGATAAGCATTACTAAACCAAGCCATTGTTTACATCCCAGTGTAGCGCTGCACGGCCATTTTCTACACACGCAACAAGCCAGTCATACAAAAAAGCATTTAGTTGATACTTTTCATCTTTTTGATGCATATTCGGATTCGGGTATGCGTAAGATGGCTTTATCCGTTGATGAAAATCGTGATGAACTATTTCAGCCACTTTTGCATCATGATACATACGCACAGTTAGATAAAGCGGGGTAACAACATGCAGGTTTCCTGTCTCTTGCGAGATAGAAATATCCATGGTGTACTTTGCTGTATCATCTATTTTAACCACAAATGTGCTATTACCGAGTTGCACTTTACGTACATGACCTATTTGACGTTCTTTGGGGAGTAATTTGAGCGCACGCACATAATTATGCTCACACAAAGTTAAATACTTAGGTAAGCTTTGAATGTAACGTTGTTCAGCTGTTACGTACGTCAAAATAATTCCCCATTATTAAAATGTAAGTTAAGCAGTTTGCCAATCAGACAGTATACGTTGCTTATTCAGTGCTAACCACTGTAACGAGATAACTGTCGCTGCATTGTCGATTTCTCCTTGCTCTAAGCGGAGCATGGCTTCTGTGTATGACATTACATGTGTTTTAATATCTTCATCTTCATTATCAAGGCCAAAAATCCCCTCTTGATAGTGAGATAAGTCTGTGCGCGCTAAATACAAGTATAAACGTTCTGTTGTGCCACCCGGACTTGACAGGTAAGACATCATAAATTCAAGCTCATCAAGCTCGATGCCCGCTTCTTCCAATGCTTCACGCTTAGCAACTTGCTCATAGTCCGTACTTCCATCGGCCATGCCGGCGATACACTCAAGTAACCAAGGTGACTGCTTAGATGCAAGTGCACCAATACGCACTTGTTCAACAAGCAAAACCTGATCGGTTACAGGATCATATGGAAGCACAGCAACAGCATGACCACGCTCTAAGATTTCACGTTTGATCTCTACTGACTCACCACCTGAAAATAATGCGTGGCGAAAGCGGTATAAATTAACTTTAAAAAAGCCATCATATGCACGTTCAACAGGTTTAAGCTCAATATCATCATGGCTAAACTGTGAGATTGCTGTTACTTTCATTACACTAATTCCTTTAGGTTTTGTGCTAAAAATTCACTCAATTATATTCTGTTACACTTGGACATGTAGATTTACGCATTTTTTTTTTGGTTATTCACTAAAAAAGAGTACCATGGTGACAGTACGAAAATTGTCTAAGGACTGAACGAATAATGAAAAAAACACTACTCGCTGCGCTGATCGGTTTTTCGAGCGCTTTGACTGCTACTGCCACTTACGCTGAAGATTTACTCCAAGTATACGAGATTGCTACAGCAAATGATCCTACCGTACTTAAAGCAAAAGCCCAAGCAGATGCGCAAGCTTATGAGAGCGATCGCGCGTTAAGTGCGCTATTGCCACAATTAGGTTTAAGTTTAGGGTACGAAAAAACCGACGCAACACTATACGAAGGCAACGATACAACCGGTTACATTGAATTTGACCGTGATACAGATGTATTTAGCCGCGGTATTAGTCTGAGCCAAACATTGTTTGACTTGGGTGCGTGGAATTCATTAGGCATTGCTGATAAACAAGCTTTGCAAGCAAACGCACAGTACGACTTTGCTAGACAAGACCTCATTGTTCGTGTTGCTGATGGTTATTTCAATGTACTTAGCGCAATTGACAACTTAGAGTTTGTGCAGGCAGAAAAACGTGCCATTGAACGTCAATTACAACAAACAAAAGAACGTTACGCAGTTGGTTTGACAGCAATTACCGACGTACATGAAGCACAAGCACAGTACGACAACTCTGTAGCAAAAGAAATTGTTGCGAAAAACAGCGTTGAAACGGCCCGCGAACAACTTCGTGAAATCACAGGTAAATACCATGCAAAGTTAGACATGTTAAATACTGACACGTTTTCAACTGTTGCGCCTAACAAACAGTCAACCGACTACATAAAAATCGCAGAAGAGAACAACTTAAACTTGCAAGTATCAAAAGTAACCGTTGATATTGCAAAAGATCAAATCGACTTAGCAAAAGCTGGCCACTATCCTAAGCTGACTTTAAATGCCTCGTACGGCGACAGCCTAACTGACTTAAACAGAAATTCACACGAGCCTCGTGCGGACAGTGCCTCAGTGGGCGTTAACTTTAGCCTACCTATTTATTCAGGTGGCGCCACTGTCGCAGCAACTGAACAAGCTCGTGCATTTTATGTAGCAGCCAGTGAAGATTTAGAAGCAAGCCTGCGTGCAGTTACACGCTCTGTGATTACTTCTTACAACCAAGTTGTATCGGATATCGCAACTTACAAAGCGTTGCAACAAGCGGTTGTTTCAGCAGAAAGTGCGCTTAAAGCAACAGAGGCTGGCTTTGAGGTAGGTACACGTACAATCGTTGACGTACTTATCAGCACACAAAACCTTTACAACGCCAAAAGCAACCTTGCCAACGTGCGTTACCGCTATGTTGTTTCAACACTGCGTTTAAAGCAAGCCGCTGGTACATTAACAGCTGAGGATCTTGCTGCAATTAACCAAGGTTTAAAGGAAATCTAAGTATTTCTTTTATAGGGTCCTTACTTTAAAGCCAGCCTCTCGCTGGCTTTTGTATTTTTAAAGACTTGCGGTTAAACTTACTTTTTATTTTTTTAGAGACTTTTCAGTGGTTAGTTCATCTCCTTTCAAAGTATCCTTTTTGGGTCCTCGTTATTGGCTCACATGGGTTGGCGTTTTCTTCTTATTTTTGATCTCTTGGTTACCACATAAGTTTCAATTATTCCTTGGAAAATGTTTAGGTAGATTAGTTCATCGCTTTATGAAACGTCGTCGTCACATAGCCGAGGTCAATATCCGCCTATGTTTCCCAGATATGCCAGAGCAAGAACAAAAAGAGCTAGTGCTTAAGAATATGGAAAACACCGGTATCGCTATGATGGAAACAGGCATGGCATGGTGGTGGCCCGAGTGGCGTGTAAGAAAGTGCTATGGGTCAATCAAGGGCCTTGAATACTTTGAACAAATTCAACAGTCAGGCAAAGGCGTTTTAATGCTCGTGCCACACATTCTTCATTTAGAAATGGCGAGCCGAGTGATGGGGTTGAAGTATCAAGGTATTGGTTTTTATCGCCCACACAATAATCCATTGATGGAATATTTTACAACCAATGGCCGTTTACGTTCTAATGAGTTCTTAGTAGGAAAGCGTGATGTTAAAGGATTGCTAAAAGCACTAAAAAATAAAAAGATTTGCTATTACTTACCCGATCAAGATTACGGGCGTAACCGCTGTGAATTCGCGCCATTTTATGCAGTAAAAGATGCTGCAACAACAACTGGCACACTACTTTTTGCGAACAGTAAACACTGTGAAACAGTGAGTCTTGCTAGCCGCCGTGATGAGCAAGGTCGCTACCACTTAGAAGTACTCCCGATTATGGAAAACTTTCCCAGTGGTGATAACCTTAATGACGTAACACGTGTCAATCAACGCATGGAGCAAGCGGTTAATAGAGCACCTGAACAATATATGTGGTTACATCGACGTTTTAAAACGCGCCCTGATAAGAATGCCCCTTCTTATTATAAGTGAGTGACATTTGTTAAATTGTGTGGTTTTATAAATCTAATCAACAACAAGAGTATTAGAAATGTGGTTTTGGGTTAAGCATTTATCATTAGCTATTATTTTGATTGCAGCAGCTCTTTATTTTTTATTCGGTAAAGGGCCTGTTATCGATATTAAAAATACTCAAAATGCCGCCGCACAAGGGCTTTCTCGTTTTTATTCGTCACTAAGAAATCAAGTTAACAGTAAAAATAACGAGCGTGATAAATACGTACTTAAATTAAAAGAGCCTGAAACAAGCCTAGACATGGCTCTGTTTGAGCGTGGCAAGATAGTTCAGCCCTCATCTCCAAACTGGACTGGTGATGTATTACCACGTCGCTTTGAAAGCGGAACAACATTAAAAGACGTGTTATCAGACTACGCTCGAAATGAAGAAATTGAGCTTTACTGGTACCTCAGTAAAGATTATGTCGTTAAAGATCACTTTCGTGTTGATAGCAACTTTGTGTCCGCTTTATATCAAGTGGGACGTGCTATCAACGACGACTTTGAAAATGAGGTTTATACCTTCTTTTGTTTCAAGCAAAGAGCGGCTGTTATTACAGAGCTGCCCTCTCCTTACATACGCGAAAACTGCCGCCGCTTAAGAAGCTAACACTTGCTGCCACGCACTTTGTACCAAACTTATATGCTCTTTGAGCTCAGTGCGCGGCGCACATCGACCTTGCTGGTTTAAGCTCATGACATGATAACGAGAACGGTATTCAATGTAAGCAGCCACTAGCTGATGTTGCATTTCAGAATCAATACAGCCAAGCTTAGCTGCATCCTCTAAAATACGAACATTATCAGGCCATGTCGTTAACTCTTGATACTGCGGGGCATATTTTAAGACTAAATATTGTGTAATAAACTCAATATCAGTCATTCCACCATGGTCTTGTTTTAAGTCAAATAATTCACTATTACCTTTCGCTAAATGATTGCGCATTTTTTCACGCATTTCTATGACATCTTTTTTCAATTTTTCATCATCACGTGCTTGGCACAAAATAATTGCTCTGATCTCATCAAATCGAGAATGAAGCGACGCCTGCCCATAAATCATTCTCGAGCGAACTAAGGCTTGATGCTCCCAAGTCCATGCTTGGGTTTGTTGATAGTGATAAAAGCTTTCTAGGTTTATTGCCAACAGCCCTGACGCTCCTTCAGGCCTCAAGCGTGTATCAAGCTCGTACAAAATGCCAGATGCAGTGCGTGTGTTAAATAGATGCATTAGACGCTGTGCTAATTTTAAATAGAACTGTCTTGAATCAATCGCCTTATCACCATCGGTATAACTACTACCATCGTGATTATGCACAAACACTAAGTCTAAATCAGAGTCATAACCTACTTCAAAGCCACCTGTTTTACCGTAAGCAATAACCGCGAAGCCTTTTTCTTGTTCTGTGGTATTGGCTGGTTGGCCAAAACGTGCAACACATGCATGCCACGCGATGTTCACAGCCTGCTCTACAATCGCTTCTGCCAACGCCGTTAAGTGATCACTCACTTTCATTACATCAAGAACACCTGTCGCATCCGCTGCAGCAATTCGCAGTTGGTGTGTTTGTTTAAATTGGCGTAAGGCTTCCATTTGCAGCTCTAAATCATCGTATTCTATACGAAGGAAGTACTGTCTTATTTCGTCTTTATAAGCCGATAACGGAGTAGGCTTATAAAGTACTTGGGGATCAATCAACTCATCAAGCAAAATTGGGTAACGAGAGATATGTTCACCTATCCATTTGCTGTGACAGCACAAAGCAACCAGTTGATTTAACGCGCCAGGGTTTTCATATAAGAGCTCTAAATAAGCTGTACGAGAAATGATTTTATTCAGCACTTGGCAAATCATAGTGAAAGCATCACTACTGGCTTTACTCACTGTCAATTGCTTAAGCAGTAAAGGCATCAACTTGTCGAGAATATCTCGCCCACGGCTACCAACTTTTGCTTTTGTTAAACGTGTTTTAAAATCATCAAGTGCCTGTTGCCACGCTAAATTAGCATCATCCATCAAGGACACATCGGTCATTTCCCATGCACTAATAAATGCACTTTCACATGGATCAACGTTGTCACTTTCAAAACCAATTACCTGCTCAAACTCACTGTGTATTGAGGCCATTGTTTCATTAATCGCTTTTAGGCACTCATCAAAGTTGGCTTTGTTAAGCAACACACATAAACGTTGCTGGTCTTGCTCATCATCGGGCAATGTTTGAGTTTGCTTATCATCAAATATTTGTAAGTATTGCTCAATACGACGCAATGTGAGGTAATTATGCCTAAGCAGCGACGCTTCTTTAGCGTCAATAACCTGATTGTTAGTAAGCTCTTGTAAGGCTGATAAAAGTGATTGTGTTTGTAAGTTTGCCTCACGGCCACCACGCACCATTTGCAATGCTTGCACCACAAATTCAACTTCGCGAATACCACCAGCGCCCAATTTTATATTGTTAGTTAAACGCTTTCTGCGCACTTCTTGAGCAATCATCTGTTTCATTTTTCGTAAAGATTCGATCACCGAAAAGTCAATATATCGACGATAAACAAATGGCCTTAATAACTCATAGAACTCAGCCCAATAGCTATTTTCAGCGCCTATCAAACGCCCTTTTAGCATGGCATAACGTTCCCACTCTCGGCCTTGCTCTTGGTAATAATCTTCCATTGCATTAAAGCTCATTACCAAAGGGCCACTTTCACCAAAAGGTCTCAAGCGCATATCAACACGGAAAACTTGGCCGTTAACAGTGGTTTGGTTGAGCGCCATAATTAATTTTTGCGCAACCTTAGTGTAAAAAACTTGCGCTTCAATAGAACGGCGTCCACCTTGAGTTGGCACATCTGTTGGGTAAGAAAAAATGAGATCGATATCTGAGGAGTAATTTAACTCCCCTCCCCCAAGTTTTCCCATGCCTAGTACAAGCATTGGAATAGCATTTCCAAACGCATCTGTTGGCATGCCACTGACTTTTGCAACTTGTGCGAATGCCCATTGATTCGCACAATCAATTAACTGCTCAGCAAGTGCAGAAATATAAGCGATACTGTCTTCAATTGGGTTATGGCAACAGACATCTAAGAACGCAACCTTAAGCCAATATTTCTCTCGGTATAATCGCAACTTGGCCATTGCTGCGGCATCATCTAACTCAGTAAAGTCATCATCAGTAAGTGGCGGCTGCGGGTTACGGCAAGCCAATGTGCTTTCATCTAGCAACCAATCTTTCAAGTCGGGTTGAGATTGTAAGCAACTCCAAGCGAAGTCACTCAAAGACAGTAATTTAGCAATCAACGGGTCTACAGGCTGCTCAGGGTACAAACCGTTAAAACGAGTTTGTCCTAATTGATAAAGCGCGTCAGGAAGCGGTTGTGAATTACTCATTAAATACTCTCTTTTAACTTATCAATAACCGTACTAGAATGATTATCAAAGAATTATTTAGCAGGGATCTGCATGCATTATTTATCATTATCTAACACTAGTTTAGTCGCGATTGCTATTAGTTTTGCTGTAATTTGCATAACCATAGTACTTCTTCGTATCTTAACGCAAATTAAAGCAAAACAAGCGCTTAAAGAAGAGCTCGCACAACATGATAATTTTGCAATGGGGATTAGCTTTGCCAGTGAAATTCTCGTCGTGATTGCGACCATTGCTTATATTTTTGATGAAATCAGTTTAAGTGCGGCTCAATCAAATCCACTGAAGGTGGTCATTTTAATCGCTTTGTTATTTACCTTCATTAAAGTGGGCCATCTCATTCATCGCAAGTGGATTTTATATCGCTTTAACGAAGAAGCCGCTATTTTAAAACAAAATGTCTGTGCTGCTTTGGTTGACTCAGGCATGTTAATCGCAAACTGTATTATTAGTTTAGGCCTTTATAATTGGTGCCATACTCAAGGTTACAGCAGCTTACTAATAGCCACTGTTAGCTTTTTTGTATTACAAGGCATGTTTGCCCTAGATAGTAAAATTCGCGAGTACCGCTTTGCTAAGGCTAACCAAGGAGCTTCTTTACAGAGCAATTTTAACCTTGAAAATACCTCTATTGGTATTCGTTATGCGGGCAAATCCATCGGCCTTGCCTTAGCGGGGTATGCTGGTCTTGCCAGTGCATCATTTATTAGTGGTAAGATGGTAGAAAACCTATTTACGCTAGTCTCTCATTGCGGTGCTATGTGGGTACTGTTATATGTTTTGAGTTATATCATTAAATATATTTCATTACCGAATATTAATACATCGTTAGAGGTGGATCATCAAGATAACATAGGTATTGCCTGTATCGAGTTTGCCGTTTACGGCGCGATAGGCTATCTACTAATTAGTATGTTTTCGATTTAATATGGAAATACATAATAAGTGAGGCAGTATGCCCTTTAAAGTTAATAATTATTTGTTAGTTGATGTCGACAATGAGTTTAGTCATGCTTTTACGCATCATTATTTTGCAGGTAAAGGCGGCTCTACGTTAGTCGTTGCAGGAGCGAATAGCCGGCACATGGTTAAACTGATGTTTGACGAGCTAATAAAAGATTATTGTTACTGCGACTTTAGTAATGAAATAAGTGTTTCCGAATTGGCAAGTTACCTGCATGAGCACCATGATATAAAAGGCGTTTTAATTAACCATACTGACTACCAACTTGCCGATGACGCTCAAAAATTTATTTACAACTCGCTGCATAAAGTACGCTTTTTAATACACCAAAATGAGCAAGGATTTAATTTTATACCTTGCCCAGACGCCGCTCATATAAACCACTTATCTTGCCAAACAGACATCGCTCAAACGACAGCAGATATTCTTACATTAAGTGAAGATTTAAATAATTAATTGCACCCATCGCGCTGTATACTTACCATATTGCTAAATTATTTGATAAGCGACATCCAATGCGAATTCCTCATATTTACCAACCATCAGCAATTTCTTTAAACACCCAAGTAGCACTTGATGATGATGCTGCCGGTCATATCGGTCGAGTACTTCGCATGAAAGCTGGTGAAAAAGTCTCTATCTTCAATGGCGAAGGCGGAGAGTACTTAAGTGAAATTATTGAAGTAAGTAAAAAGAGCGTGATTGTAGAGCCGCAAGAGTTTATCAATCATGATGTAGAGTCACCGCTTAAAATTCACTTAGGCCAAGGAATTTCACGTGGCGATAAAATGGACTTTACTATTCAGAAATCTGTAGAGCTGGGAATTACTGAGATCACACCTATTTTTAGCCAACGCTGTGGTGTCAAACTAAGCGGTGATCGTCTTGCTAAAAAACATCAACAATGGCAAAAAATAGCGATTGCTGCCGCAGAGCAATCTGGTCGCAACTTTGTGCCTGTAGTACACCCGCCTATCGATATAAAAGAGTGGTTAGAGCAAACAAGCGATGCTCTGAAACTTACTCTACACCCACGCGCTGAACACAGTATAAAAACCATTCAAGTCCCAAGCGAGGGAGTGCGCTTTTTAGTTGGCCCAGAGGGCGGGTTTACGGATGAGGAAATTAATATTGCTAAGCAACAAGCTTTTGTCGATATCCGCTTAGGCCCGCGTGTACTACGTACTGAAACCGCTGCGCTAACAGTACTCAGCGCACTGCAACTGCAGTTTGGTGATTTAGCGAATTGAAAACCATAAAAACACCCATATATAAAAGTAACCGACACTGTGTAGTCATTCTATTCTAAGGCAAAAACATGGCAATTAAGTTAGGCATAATCTCTGATCCAATTAGTGGCTTTAATATTAAAAAAGACACAGGCTTCGCAATGATGATGGAAGCGCAAAAACGTGGTTACGAACTTTACTACATGGAAATGGACGACCTATCGCTACGTCAAGGCCAAGGTTATGCAACTGCATCAAAAGCACGTGTTTTCGATGATGTTAATCATTGGTATGAGCTTGAAGAAAAATCAACAATTGCCCTTGCCGATTTAGACGTTATTTTAATGCGTAAAGATCCGCCTTTTGATACTGAATATATTTACGCGACCTATATTTTAGAGCGCGCAGAGCAAGCTGGAACGCTCATTGTTAATAAGCCGCAAAGCCTTCGCGATGCAAACGAAAAGCTATTTACAGCATGGTTTAGCGAACACACGCCAGATACATTGGTAACCCGCAGCCAAGCAGACATTCGTGCATTTTTAGCTGAACATAAAGATATCATTTTAAAACCGCTAGATGGCATGGGTGGTGCGTCAATCTTTCGTGTCAAAGAAGACGATGCCAATATCGGTGTAATTTGCGAAACATTAACCGAGCATGGTAACCGTTTTGCCATGGCACAAAATTATATCCCAGAGATTAAACAAGGCGATAAACGCGTCTTGGTTGTCGATGGTGAAGTCATGCCATACTGTCTTGCTCGTATACCACAAAACGGTGAAACACGTGGTAATTTAGCCGCAGGTGGTCGTGGTGAAGCTCGCCCAATAAGCGACTCAGATCGTAAAATCGCAGAAGCCGTAGCACCTACACTTAAAGCAAAAGGTCTCATTTTTGTGGGGCTGGATATCATTGGTGACCGCTTAACCGAAATTAATGTAACAGCACCAACCTGTGTAAAAGAGATTGAAGCAGCTTATGACATTTCAATCACTGGCTACTTATTTGATGCCATTGAAAGAAAACTGAGCCATACTTAATTTAAACAACAAAAGGGGCGACCTATGCAGTCATTAGAGAATCATTTCTTAATTGCAATGCCTAGCATGCAAGACCCTTTCTTTAAGCATGCTGTAACGTACATTTGTGAGCATAATCAAGATGGTGCAATGGGTTTGGTGATTAACCAACCCATCAATATCACAGTGGGTGAGTTACTCGATAAAATTGAGATCGATAACGATAAAAGCCAAGATGCGGCAAGTCTTGCTGTCTATGCCGGTGGCCCAGTAAAAACAGACAGAGGTTTTGTACTGCACTCCCCAAAGCCAGGCTATGCTGCAAGCCAAAAGCTTAGTAGTGATATTATGATCACCACGTCAAAAGATGTACTGGCAAGCTTAACGACAGCAGAAGCACCCGAGCAATTTATTATTACACTGGGTTATGCCGGTTGGGATCAAGGTCAGCTTGAACAAGAACTACTTGAAAATTCGTGGCTGATCATCAAAGCAGATCCTGAGATCATCTTTAACACCCCAGTAGAAAAGCGCTGGGAAAAAGCAGTCTCAATGCTGGGCTTTGACGTCAGTCAGTTAAGTTCCGAAGCTGGTCATGCCTAATTTTTACCGCCTTATTTTAATTGATTCATTATGACAAAAAGAACGTTTAAGCCTGTAGGCGAGCGAACCGTTATGGGCTTTGACTTTGGTACCAAAAGTATCGGTATTGCCATTGGCCAAGAGTTAACAGGTACGGCGTCAAGCCTACAAGCAGTCAAAGCTAAAGATGGTATTCCTGATTGGCAGCAAATTAAAAAACAAGTGGATGAATGGCAACCTGATCTTATGGTTGTTGGCTTGCCGCTCAATATGGATGGCACCACACAAGAAGTGACGTTCAAAGCGAAGAAATTTGCGAACCGCCTACATAATCATTTTGCTATTCCTGTTGAAACTCAGGATGAACGCTTAACCACCGCAGACGCTAAGGCACGCTTATTTGAACAAGGTGGCTATCGCAACTTAGGCAAAGGGAATGTGGATAATATGTCTGCTGTGATTATTCTTGAGAGCTTTTTTGAACAATTTTACGGTGATTAATCTGTACTGTTAATCACGGTGTAATCGTTTAAGTTAGGAATGAAGCCTGCCTCTTTGTAGGCTTTTTCTATTGCCCCCTGTTTACGCAATTGCTTGAGCCCTGCTTGCAGCGCAGCATACGCTTGGGTTGCATCAGGGTGATGCTTAGAAATAATAAAATGACGGCTATCATTGAGCTGTAAGACTATATTTGGCACCGCGACTAAACGAATGTCCTCCAAATGATATTGATTTTTGAGGCTTGGCATCAGTGGCATCATCACAAAATCAACCCACTTCATAGACACCATACGAACTTGACTCAACCACTCGTCTTCTCTCAGCAGCTCTTTTAATGGCAGCGCAGACAAGGTTTGCCAGTCTGTTAGCCATTTAGGTGTAGATACAGCAGTCAACGATTTGAAGTCTTCACGTTTTTGTAGTTTTAATACACGATGATTAGACGGTGAAGTAAATACACCAGCATAGTACTCCCCCTTACGAATAACCGCATCAGAAATATAAACATCTTTAGCGAGCTGCTCAGCATCAAGGGACCACACACTATCAAAACTAATCAGTAACTTACCGTCTTCAAGTAACTTAGTCTTACGAAAGTTCACATTCCCTGTATGGTAGCTAAACGACTTAGTAAAGCCACCCAACATCAAAGCTTGCTGCGCGATAATCATATCCACCACATCACGGCGGATATATGCCCCAGTAAAGTCTTTCACTTCACTGGGCTGACGGCCATTTAAGAAGCGATTATAATCGTCATACACATCGTCACGGATAAAAATAACGATGTCATTTAAGTTGCTTGCTTTTGTAGGAAAAGCACTCAAAATAAAAAGAACGCATGCTATTTTTATCCGCATCAACATCAGCTATTACCCTTTTCATCAAGGCCGTCAATAGTCACCCCTTGTAAAAAGCCTGCCCCTTTTTGCTCGTTATTTTGTAACTTGATCATCAAGCGTAAATCGTTTGGCGAGTCAGCATGATGCAAGGCATCGGCATAATTAATACGCTGATGTTTATAAAGCTCAAACAAGGCTTGGTCAAAAGTCTGCATACCCATTTCTTTTGATTTCGCCATAGTTTCTTTAATTGAACCAATGTCACCGCGTTTTATAAGTTCTGCGACCATAGGAGAATTAAGCAAGATCTCGATAGCAGCCACACGGCCTTCCCCATCCGCTGTTGGCACCAGTTGCTGTGCAACAATTGCGCGTAGGTTCAGTGCTAAGTCGTATTTTAACTTATCGTGTTTTTCTTTTGGTACTAAGTGCATAATACGGTCAATGGCTTGGTTGGCATTATTAGCGTGCAGGGTTGCGACGCATAAATGCCCTGTTTCAGCAAAGCTTAAGGCATATTCCATGGTTTCTTGTGAACGAATTTCACCAATTAAAATAACATCAGGTGCTTGGCGTAATGAGCTTTTCAACGCTGACTCAAAGCTTTCAGTATCAAGACCTACTTCGCGTTGAGTAATAATACTTTTTTGGTGCTCATGCACAAACTCGATAGGATCTTCAATAGTAAGAATATGTCCACGTTGATTACGATTTCGATAACCTAAAAGCGCAGCAAGCGAGGTTGACTTACCGGTACCGGTCCCCCCTACAAACAGCACTAAGCCTCGTTTTGCCATTATCACATCGGTAAGAATAGACGGTAATCCTAAATCGTTTACATCAGGAATTTGCGTCACAATTCGGCGAATAACCATACCCGCTTGGTCTCGCTGCCAAAATGCAGAAACACGAAACCGGCCTTCTTCTGTTGCAATGGCAAAGTTACACTCTTTTGTTGCGTGAAACTCATTACGTTGCTTTTCGTTCATCGCAGACTCAACCATAGCCAGTGCCTGCTCATCAGATAACTTATCGTCGGTCAGCGGCTGCAATTCACCGTTAATTTTGGCACTAACAGGTAAGCCACTGGACACAAATAAATCTGAACCATTCTTGTCGATCATCACCTGTAAAAAGCGATTTAAAGGTATTGTCATAATTAAGTGCTCCGTTAGCCACCAAACTGAGTTTTATCTTGCGCTTTAGCTCTAGCATCTGCTGTAGTAACAATGCCGTAGTTCACTAAATTACCTAAACATTGATCCATCGTTTGCATACCATGTGATGCGCCAGTTTGAATCGATGAGTACATCTGTGCAATTTTATCCTCACGAATAAGATTTCGAATAGCAGGGATCCCTATCATAATCTCGTGCGCTGCCACTCGCCCACCCCCTACTTTTTTAAGTAATGTTTGCGAAATAACGGCACGCAACGATTCTGAAAGCATTGAGCGCACCATGTCTTTTTCTTCACCTGGGAATACATCGATAATACGGTCAATAGTCTTTGGTGCAGATGTGGTATGCAAAGTGCCGAACACTAAATGACCTGTTTCTGCAGCCGTCATGGCTAAGCGAATCGTTTCTAAATCTCGCAGCTCACCCACCAGAATAACATCAGGATCTTCACGTAACGCGCTACGTAAAGCATTAGAGAAGCTGTGAGTATCACGATGAACTTCGCGTTGGTTAATAAGGCTCAGCTTATTGTCGTGAACAAATTCGATTGGATCTTCAATCGTTAAAATATGATGGTGCTTGGTCTGATTAATGTAATCAACCATCGCTGCTAAGGTGGTTGATTTACCTGAACCTGTTGGCCCAGTGACTAAAACCAAACCGCGTGGGTTATCAGCAATGGTCTTAAATATTTCCGGTGCACCTAAATCATCAAGTGTTAACACATCACTGGGGATTGTACGAAATACAGCTGCGGGTCCTCGGTTTGAATTAAACGCGTTAACACGAAAACGAGCAAGATTAGGTACTTCAAAAGAAAAATCCACTTCGAGATTTTGCTCATAGTCCTTACGCTGATTATCGTTCATAATATCGTAAACCAGACTGTTTACATCTTTTTGTTCTAATGCTGGAATATTAATACGACGTACATCGCCATCGACGCGTATCATAGGTGATACACCCGATGATAAGTGTAAATCCGAGGCCTTATGTTGCACACTAAAGGCCAATAATTCGGTAATATCCATTTATGACTCCACAACCAACTGATAATTATATGGTTACAATAGCAGAACGACTTACATCCGCCTACGCAAGAATAACTCAAGCGGCAAAAAATAATCACCGTGATGAGCAAACGATTAGCTTACTCGCTGTTTCAAAAACCAAGCCTACCGCTGATATCATCTCAGCCTATCAACATGGACAGCGCCTATTTGGAGAGTCCTATGTACAAGAGGCCGTTGAAAAGGTAGCTGCACTGAAAGACTACAACGAGATAGTCTGGCATTTTATTGGCCCTATTCAATCAAATAAAAGCGCACTTGTCGCCGCTAACTTTGATTGGGTACAAAGTGTTGACCGAACAAAAATAGCAAAACGTCTGAATGATCAACGACCAGCCGATAAAGCGCCACTCAACGTATTAATTCAAGTTAATATTAGTTTAGAAGAGGCAAAGTCAGGCTGCCACCCAGACGAGCTAATGACGTTGGCTGAATTTATTAGTCAGTGCGACAATTTATGTCTACGTGGTGTCATGGCTATCCCTGCAAAAACCGACGATAGCCAGCTACAATTACAATATTTTGAGCAATTAAGCGCTTGCTTTGATAAACTAAAGGCCCAATATCCCCAAGTAGACACCTTGTCGATGGGTATGAGTAATGATGTTGAAGCAGCGATTGCCGCAGGTTCAACTATGGTACGCATTGGCACGGATATATTTGGCCAACGAAATTAAAAGGTGATAACAGACATATGTCAGATAAAAAAATCGCATTTATAGGCACGGGTAACATGAGCTACGCCATTATTGGCGGCATGGTAAAGAACGGTTTTGCAGCTAAAAACATCATTGCAACCAATCGCAACCAAGAAAAATTAGCGAAGGTTGCTGCTGATTTCGGGGTGCAAACAACCGCGGACAACAACGCGGCACTTCGCGATGCAGATGTGATTGTATTGTCTGTTAAACCACAAATGATGGGTGATTTATGCCAATCATTCCAAGATTCAGGCATAGACTTCAGCGATAAACTATTTATTTCTGTGGCCGCTGGTTTAACCGTACAACGTCTTCGTGAAATGCTAGGTCAAGACGTTAAAATGGTCCGTTGTATGCCTAACACACCATCATTACTTGGTCGTGGTGTGTCTGGTCTATATGGCGCTGGCGAAACCGTGCAAGAGCATGAATTTGTACAACAAGTTTTTGAATGTACAGGTATTGTTGTGTGGGTAGAAAACGAATCGCAAATCAATGATATCATTGCGGTAACAGGTTCATCTCCAGCTTACTTCTTCTTATTTATGGAAGCGATTGAAGAAAAAGCCAAAGCACTTGGTTTTAGCGATCACGATGCACGCCGTTTAGTACAACAAACCGCGCTAGGCGCAGCCGAAATGGCGCTTTCGCAGCAAGGCATTAGTATTTCTCAGCTACGTGCCAATGTTACATCAAAAGGCGGAACAACCCATGCAGCTGTTGAGCACCTAAAAGGCCAAGGTCTTGTAGGTACTGTTGCAGATGCAATGGATGCCTGTATTGCTCGTGCAGAAGAAATGGAAAAAGAACTTTAAGCTTACTTTTTTGAAGGTAAAACTATGCAAGCCATGCAATTTTTAGTTGAGATTATTTTTGATCTCTTTTTAATGGTGGTCCTTTTACGCTTTTGGTTACAAGCGGCAAAAGCTGACTTTTATAATCCTATGAGCCAGTTTGTGGTAAAAGCCACTTCATTTGCTGTTAACCCATTACGTAAAATCATCCCTGGGTTTGGTGGCTTTGACATGGCTTCTTTACTACTTGCTTATTTAGTGGCAGTAGCAAAAATAAGTGTCATTATGTTGATGTTTTATGGCGGATGGTCAGCAGCACCTGTCTTTGTTTCGGCATTTATGACGGTGATAAAAGAAGGCTTAAACCTGTTATTTTGGGTTTTAATTATCCGTGCATTACTAAGCTGGGTAAGTCAGGGCTATAATCCTATTGAAGCTGTTTTCCATCAACTAACCGAACCTATGCTGCGTCCGATTCGTAAAGTTATTCCACCATTAGGGGGCTTAGACTTATCGATTCTGGTACTCATCATTGGTTTGCAGTTTTTACAAATCCTGTTAATGGATTTTATAGGCTAACGCCATTTGTGAATTAAGAGGCCGCTAGGCCTCTTTTGTTAAGTGAGATATTCCATGAAGCAAATTATTCTTTTTACCTTCCTCTGCCTAAGTTTATTTTTAAACTTTGCTAAGGCGAATGAACAAACAGGCGCTCAATTTAAAAAGCTTGGCCCTTGGGAGGTTCACTATATTGCCTTTCCATCCACCTTTATTCAGCCTAATATCGCCAAAAATTACGATTTAGACCGTAGCCCGAGCAAAGGGGTTATCAATATTTCGGTATTAAAAAATAGCGACAAAATAGCACAAACAGCGACCTTAACAGGCACCGCTCGCAATTTACTTGGTAATAGTAAACAGCTTGAGTTTAAAGAAGTTATTGAAGGCGATGCGATTTATTACTTAGCGCAAATCGACTACAGCAACGAAGAGATTTACCGTTTTAACATCGAAATCAATAAAAACGGCCAAATACAAACACTGAAGTTTCAGCAAAAATTTTACGTAGACTAACTCTCATATGAACAACACCTTGGTTTTAGCCACGGGTAACCCTGGCAAAGTAAAAGAGCTGGCAAGCATGCTCAGCCCGCTTAATATTAACGTGGTTCCACAAAGCGATTTTCAAGTACCAGACGTGCCAGAAACAGGCACCACATTTGTTGAAAACGCCATCATTAAAGCGCGTCATGCGGCGAAGATCACGGGTATGCCAGCCATTGCCGATGACTCGGGGCTTGAAGTAGACGGCCTAAATGGTGCACCTGGCGTTTACTCAGCACGTTTTGCCAAAGAAGGTGCTAGCGATCAAGATAATATCGACAAACTATTAAAAGAACTTGCTGATAACCCTATACGTAGCGCACGCTTTTGGTGTGTATTGGTACTAATGCGCCATGCAGATGACCCAACGCCACTTATTTGTAGTGCAAGCTGGGAAGGCGAAATCACCCAAAGCCAAGACGGTCAAGGTGGTTTTGGTTATGATCCGGTGTTTTATGTGCCTTCTGAGCAGTGCACCAGCGCACAACTAACTAAAGAGCAAAAGAATGCACTGAGTCACCGTGGTCAAGCTCTTAAACAACTCCTTGCCCAATTGCAGCAAAAAGGCGGCCTGTGAATTTACCGCCTTTGAGTTTATATGTGCACGTACCTTGGTGCGTGCAAAAGTGCCCTTACTGTGATTTTAATAGTCATGGCCAAAAAGGCACGATCCCCGAAAAAGAGTATGTTCAGCACCTAATTGATGATCTCAAAGCCGATCTGCATTTAGTACAAGGGCGTAAAATCCACAGCATTTTTATTGGCGGCGGCACCCCGAGCTTATTAACGGGTGATGCTTACACTCGCCTACTTAGCGAAGTCGACAGATTAATAGGCCTAAGCGATAACTGTGAAATCACGCTTGAGGCAAACCCTGGCACTGTCGAAACAGGCCGTTTTAAAGAGTATGTTGGTGCTGGCATCAATCGTATTTCGATTGGCGTGCAAAGCATGCAAAACGATAAGCTAAAAGCGCTTGGCCGTATTCATGGTGCCGATGAAGCAAACTATGCGGCTGAACAGGCTCACCAAGCAGGATTAAACAGTTTCAACCTAGATTTAATGCATGGGCTTCCAGGGCAATCTCTTGAGGATGCACTGAGCGACCTTAAAAAAGTTATTGCATTAAATCCGCCACATATTTCTTGGTACCAATTAACCATAGAACCCAATACACAATTTGCCTCGAAACCACCGACGTTACCCCAAGACGATATATTGTGGGATATCCAAGAGCAAGGGCAAGCATTGCTAGCCGAAGCAGGTTATGAGCAATACGAAATTTCAGGCTATGCAAAACCTGGCTACCAATGTCAGCATAACTTAAATTATTGGCGATTTGGCGATTATCTCGGTATTGGTTGTGGCGCGCATGGTAAAGTCACCAACATAAAAACTGGGGTTATCACTCGCACTGAAAAAGTCAAGCATCCTCGCGGATACATGGACTTAGCAAAGCCTTATTTATATAAGCAATGGCGCGTAGAGGAAGACGATTTAGCGTTTGAGTTTTTTATGAACCGCTTTCGCCTTGTCGAGTCATGCCCTAAAAAAGACTTATCGTCACTTACAGGTTTATCGCAGCAAAGTCTGCAGCGAGCCTTAAATACAGCCATCGCAAAAGGGCTACTAATAGATAACACAGAAACTTGGCAGGTGAGCCAAAAAGGCCATCGTTATTTAAATGACCTGCTAGAATTATTCGTTTAACAACAAAAATTAAATTTCTAACAACGACAAAGGAACTAAAATGCGTAAACTAACCTTCATCGCAGCTGCGGTCAGTGTTGCATTACTTGGCGGTTGCCAACAAATGCAAGAGCAACCGACATCAGCGCCAAGTGTACAAAGCCAGCCTGTACAAAGTGAAATAGATAAAGCCAATGCGTTTTTCGAAGACACTTTTAATCGCGATATAATGAACAGCCCTGTATCTCAAACCTATATGGGTATTAAAAAAGATTACGGCAAATGGGATGATGGTAGCGAAGAGCGTGCTTTAGCTGACTTTGAACAAAAAAAAGCAGACCTAGTCGCACTGAATGCAATTAACCGCGACTTACTTGATGACGCCACAAAAGTTAGTTACGACTTAAAAAAACAAGATCTTGAAAATGACATAGCTGATTTCAAATGGCGTTATTACAACTACCCTGTAAACCAAATGTTTGGCGTTCACTCAATGATCCCTGCTTTTCTAATCAACCAACATCAAATTACTGATGTCTCTGATGCGAAAGCATATATCTCGCGTTTAAACGGTGTCACAACGGTTATTGATCAACTTATCAAAGACCTTGAAGTACGTGCAGACAAGGGCATTATTGCACCTAAATTTGTGTTCCCACATGTTGTTGATTCAAGTAAAAACATTTTACATGGCGCACCATTTGATTCTGGTGATGACTCAACGCTTCTTGCTGACTTTAAACGTAAAGTTGCAACACTGGATATTGCCGACAGTGAGAAATCAGCGCTAATCAGCGATGCTGAAAAAGCCCTAAAAGCAGCTGTGAAGCCTTCTTACACTAAGTTAATCAACTTCTTAGCTCAGCTAGAAAAACGTGCCGATGAGCGTGATGGTGCATGGAAGTTTCCTGATGGTGAAACCTTCTATAACAACGCATTAGCACGTACAACAACCACTGAGCTAACAGCAAAAGAAATTCACTCTATTGGCTTAGCTGAGGTTGCACGTATTCATGATGAAATGCGCGCTATCAAAGATAAAGTAGGCTTTGAAGGCGACCTTCAAGCATTCATGCAATTCATGAAAACAGATAAGCAGTTCTACTACCCAAATACAGCAGAAGGTAAACAACGTTACCTTGACGAAGCAACAGCACTTATCGATAACATGAAGACACGCTTAGATGAGTTATTCATTGTTAAACCTAAAGCAGGTCTGAGAGTGAAAGCTGTTGAAGCATTCCGTGAAAAAGCAGCGGGTAAAGCCTTCTACCAACAACCTGCACCAGACGGCTCACGCCCAGGTATTTACTACGCAAACCTGTACGATATGGAAGCGATGCCAACATACCAAATGGAAGCACTTGCTTATCATGAAGGTATTCCAGGTCACCACATGCAGATTGCCATCGCACAAGAGCTTGACGGTGTACCTAAGTTCCGCAAGTTTGGTGGCTACACAGCCTACATTGAAGGCTGGGGTTTGTACTCTGAGCTAGTACCAAAAGAAATGGGCTTATACGAAGACCCATACTCTGATTTTGGACGCCTTTCTATGGAGTTATGGCGAGCTTGTCGCTTAGTTGTAGATACGGGTATCCATGCAATGAAGTGGACACGTCAAGAAGGCATCGATTATTACGTTAATAATACGCCAAATGCGACCTCTGATGCCGTTAAAATGGTTGAGCGTCACATCGTAATGCCTTCTCAAGCAACCGCTTACAAAGTGGGTATGCTAAAGATTTTAGAGTTGCGTGAAGCAGCAAAAGAAAAACTTGGTGAAAAGTTCGATATTCGTGAGTTCCATGATGTTGTACTTAAAAATGGTGCTGTACCACTTAACGTTCTAGAGCAATTTGTTGATCAGTGGGTTGCTAAAAAACAAGCCGCTTAATAGCATAATTGATTAAAAGGCCGCTTTGCGGCCTTTTTTATTACTGATAAACACGCTATAAATAGCTATACCTACCCCAAAGAATAATAATTGAGAGACTTCATGCTAAGCGCTATTGAACAACTTAACAGCCGACTCCAACATCATCAGTTAAAAGAATTACTCACTGATTACCAAGGTTTGTCGAGCGTATTGCAAGCAGCGCAGTTACAACACCTATATCAATTAGCAAATAGCAGCGAAGTAAAATACCTATTTTTACAAAATGTCGCTGCACATTTGCTCGAAGCAAGCCCACTTCCTAACGAAGCTGTCGGCTTTATTGATGATATCGACAAACTCAGTTTTTTCACGCCAGGGCTCAAATTTCAAAACGCTTTTAATATTACAGATCAACAGGGTAACAACCTATTACATCACCTGTTTAGCCATTGCCAAGCAAATAAACTCCCCTTTAATTACTTACGCTCTTTGATGTTATTTGAAAGCAATGAAAGCTTAGCTGTCGCACTAAAAGCGCAAAACCAACAAGGGTTAACCCCGATAGGATGTTACATTGCTTGTAATAACAACACACAGATGCCAGCAAAACATGAGTTTTCTGCTTTACTGGCAATGATGGAAGTAGATCAGAACCACAACCAAACAACCACCACAGCCCTAGTTAATAAGCTTAAGCAATTTTACAATAGAGATATACCAAATATTACCGACAGCAAAGTGTTGCTTTGTGCTACGTATTTACAAGTGTCAACGACCCAGTTACTCCATACATTAAATTAATAGCTCAATGAACAAGGATGTCGTCAAAGGATTTCTCTCGCTCAGTAGTTTTACTGCTCTGAATCATGCTAGTCGTATTATTCTCACCTTGTGCCTTGCGAGGTTATTAAGCGATGATGAATTTGGTACTTTCGCCGCATTACTCGCGCTTTGTGAAATACTCTTATTGCCTGCAAGCATGGGGTTTGCGTCGTCATTAATGCGAATAAGCTATCCACTTTATAAAGCCCAACAACATGATTTACTACGTGGCTTAAAACATGTTTACTTGGCTGCATCTTGTTTATTCGGTGTGATTCTTGTAGCTGCAGTAGTCATTAGCTTTCAGGCTATTTCCCCTCACCAAAGTGCCAAAGAACATGTCGTTTATTTACTGTTACTGGTGCCGATTGGCGCCATTATGCAAAGCCAATCGGCTTTTTTAGTGGCTTTAAACAAACCTAAAATTGGCTTGATAACGCAGCAATGTATTTTTGAATTGTTAACGGCTGGGTTTTGCTTTTTTGTGTACTTGATACGTGGTGATTTATCTTTAGTCGAGATTTGTATCTTGTTGTTCTGTAGCATCTTGTGTGTAGTGAGTTATCAATACTGGTTAATCAAAAAAATGATTGTCGCAAGCGCTGCTCGCTACCAAACCAAGCAATGGTGTAAAGACTCTTTAATCATGCTCGCAAGTGGTGCAGGAACTGTGTTAGTGGCAAAACTTGACGTGTTGCTGGTGCATCACTGGTTTGGTGCACAAGGTGTAAGCATTTTCTTTCCCGCGGTTGTTATTGCTGGATTACTGACTATTTTAGGTAATGCAGCGAACCAATATTTAAAACCTATTTTAATGGCTGATGAGAATACCGAACAGCAACTTGGCGAGCTAATGAAAGTGGTGTGGCGTTTTAACTTTGCCGCTATCTTACTACTTGCCTTGCTCGCAAAGCCCCTTCTGCATTTATATGGTGAAAGCCAATTACAAGAAGGGTTTTGGATTTTAATACTGTTATTGCTAGGGCAGCTATTATTACCTGCAAGAATCTTAGCCAGTAGTATGATTAAGTTAAAAGGTAACCCGCTTATCAACTTATACGTATTACTTGGCGCAACCAGTGTCACGGTATTGATGGCAGTACTTTTAAAAGATCAGTTTGGCTTAATGGGTGTGGCGGTGGCATTTAGTGGCGGCTTTGTGCTTGGCGCACTTAGCCGCACGGTTATTGTCTGTACTCGCATGCGGCTACCTTTCTCTGTAGTACTTGGCTTAGTCAGATAAGTAATATTCAACGCTGGTAACGACTCGCACCTTTTTAAGCTGTGGTGTATTAGAATCCCTATCTGAAATCGAAAACTGACCTTGACGAGCTGTTTTGATTTTACCAAGTTTAGACTGTGAGTCTTTAGCAAATTTCATCGCCACTTCGCGGGCTTTTTCTGTCGCTTGCTGAACCATGGCAGGCTTTATCTCATTAAGCCCATTAAATAAGTATTGAATGCGTGTTTCGTAATTGTCTTGCACTATAGCAATTCCTTGCTTTGCCAACTGATTAACTTGACCAAGTGCGTGCTGAACTTTTTCAATATCATTAGAATAGACGATAACATTGGAACGAGCGATATAACGAAATTGCTGATTTTCTCCACCATATTCGCGTGCTTGCTTGTCAATTATTGACTGGCTGCCCGTGCTAATTTCTTCATCGCTAAAGCCATTTAACTTCAAAAACGCAACGACCGCATCGTTTTTATTTTCAACACGCCCGACTAACTTTTCAAGGTTATTATCGGCATCAGAAAACTGTAACGGCCAAATAACGGTGTCTGCGGCAACTTCCATTTCAGCCAAGCCTTTAACTTGTACAGTACGCTCCATGGCTTTTACATCAAGCGCAGCACTTTTTAAAATAAAGCCCAGCCCCAATAAACCAATCGTTAATGCAATCGCGGCAATTATGACATTAAACGGCTGCGCTTTATTCATGCTTATCTCCTTGATGTAGGTCACTGTTTTTGACTCGAAAAGTCGCAGTAAACAGGTTATCTTATATAAAAGGGTTATCTTATGTATATAAACTTAACAGACCCTGAAATGTTTACAACTAAGCGCAAGCGAAGGAAATAGCATGAGCGTTAAACGTATTAGCCAATTTTTTAATCCATCTTCAGTCGCTGTCATTGGCGCGTCAAACTCACCTAATCGTGCTGGTTTTGTGGTTATGCGTAATTTGCTACAGGGCGGATTCAAAGGCCCAATTATGCCGGTAAGTTTAAATCACAGCGCAGTGCATGGTGTGCTCGCTTACCCGAGTATCGCCAGCTTACCCAAAGTGCCAGACCTTGCCGTTATTTGTACTAATAAAAACACGTTAATAGACATAATCAAAGAATTAGGTGAGCTTGGCTGTAAACATGCTGTCATCATCGCAGCTGGCCTCAACCCTGATCAAAAGCAGCATTTAAAAGACGCTGCACAGGCAGCAAATGTGTCGTTACTTGGGCCTAACTGTTTGGGGTTGTTAATTCCTCACATTGGCTTAAATGCGAGCTTTTCGCACACGGTTGCAAGTCCTGGAAAACTTGCCTTTGTTTCTCAATCAGCCGCAGTTTGCTCCACAATTCTTGATTGGGCTAAAAATAAAGAAATTGGCTTCTCGTATTTTGTCTCTGTAGGTGACTGCATTGATATCAATTTTGATGAGCTACTCGACTTTTTAGGTCGAGATGCCAAAACCAAAGCTATTCTTTTATACATTGATAACATTGAAGATATCCGCAGCTTTATTTCCGCAGCACGGGCAGCCGCATTCAGCAAACCTGTCATTGCGATTAAAACCGGAAAAACCAGTGCAGGGGCACTTGCTGCCGAGATTCACACTGGGGGTAAACAAAGCTCAGATGCAGTGTACGACGCACTTTTTCAACGCGCAGGTATGCTAAGGGTAAATGACCTTAGAGAGCTATTTGCTGCAACACAAACTCTAGCAATGCACCCTAAACTTCTAAAAGTTGAACAGCTCACTATTTTAACAAATGGGGGGGGCCCTGGGGTCATGGCTGTGGACACGTTATTGCAAAGCTCTGGTAAACTCGCGGAGCTAAGTGATGAAACACGCTCAGCACTAAATAGAGTGATCCCACAATCAGAGATGACCTCAAACCCAGTGGATATTTTTGGTGACTCTGCTCCGAGGCGTTATCAACAAGCACTCGAAATCTTACTGCAAGCAAAAGAGGTTAAAAACTTACTCATTATTCACACTCCGTCCGCGCTTGCACCGAGTGAGGATTACGCAGAGATCATTGTCGAAACCTTACAAAAAATCCCAAAAATGGCACGCCCTTATGTCATGACTAACTTTATGGGTGAAGACGCCGCGTATGCAGCACGCAAAGTCTGTGCTAACAATGCGATCCCAACATACCGTACCCCTGAAGGGGCGGTTGGTGCGTTTATGCATCTAGTCAGTTATCGCCGAAATCAAAAGCACTTAACACAAACGCCTGAATCAAATACCGATGATGCAAAAATAAATAAAGAAGCTGCGCGCGCTGTAGTCAATGAGTTTTTAGCGGAAGAACAAAGCTATTTATCAACCCACGAAGCAAGTCAAATTCTCACTCACTATGGCATTGACTGTATTCAAACTGAGGTTGCTTACACGCCAACGGAAGCAAAAGAGCAAGCTATCGAACTTGGCTTTCCTGTGGCATTAAAGTTAATTAGCCCGAGCATTCCATCAAAATCAGAAGTAGGCGGTGTGGTACTTAACCTAAATGATGCGCAAGAAGTCGAACAAACTGCCTTTGCGATGCTACTTCGTATCAAAAACACCTACCCTGATGCTCATATTGAAGGGTTTTCGCTACAAAAAATGGCACCGCGGGCTGGCGCCAATGAACTGCGCATTGCAATTAAAACAGAACCCAACTTTGGCCCCGTTATTTTGCTGGGTGAAGCAGGCACTGGGCTTGAGTTTGGGCAAGCTGCTGTAGCGCTCCCTCCTTTGAATATGAATCTGGCAAAATACTTAATTGCTGCGGCCCACGATAAAGGCGTACTAAAAGATAGAGTACTCCCTGAAAAAGTCGATAAATACCGTTTATGCGCTCTACTAACACGAATTTCTCAGTTAGTAATCGACCAGCCTGATATAACCAGTGTTGAGCTTAACCCTATTTTAGCTAGTAATGGTCAGTTTTTAGTGCTTGATGCCACCATAGGACTCAGTCGTTATAAAGCCAAGGCAAACCGTAAACGTCTATGTATTCGCCCTTACCCTATTGAATTGGTAAAAGATGTAACGCTTAAAAACAATACCCAAGCGCAATTGCGGCCAATAAAGCCAGAAGATGAACAAGCACATTTAGAGTTTGATCAATCTTTAACTAAAGAGGATAGATACAAGCGCTTTTTTGGTGAGCTGCCTCAATTTAATCACGATCAACTCGCAAAAATGACGCAAATTGATTATGACCGAGAAATGGCGTTTATTGTGAGCCAAGAACAAAATGGTTCAGCGTGCACCCTTGGCGTTTCTCGGGTATTAATGGACCCTGACAAACAAGAGGCAGAATTCGCGATTGTGGTACGCTCAGACTGCCAAGGTTTGGGGCTCGGCAGCATATTAATGAATGCTGCCATTGAGCACTGCAAAAACCAAGGAGTTAAACAAATTGCTGGTATAACATTACCGGAAAATACAGGCATGATAGAGCTTGCCCGTAAACTTGGTTTTAAAATCACTCGCGACTTTGAAGAAGGCAGCATTAATATGGTGCTACAGTTAAACTAAAAAACGGATCATTATTGTGCATCGTTTAAGAAATTATACTGCCCGTGTTTTTGAAGGGAATGGTAAATACCGCAGAGTAGGTCGAGCACTCGATGTGTTCTTGATGTCACTTATCATGATCAATGTTATTGCTATTGTATTAGAGTCGGTTGGTCCTTTGGCAAAGCAATATCATCAGGAGTTTTTAACGTTAGAGTTGGTATCGGTCGCCATTTTCACCTTAGAATACATATTAAGGCTTTGGTCTTGCGTGGATAAGAGCGTGCATAAAGAAAGCCCCTTAACGAACTCTAAAATTCGCATAAAGTACTTATTTACCCCATTAGCCTTAATTGATCTGATTGCTATTTTGCCCACTCTGTTAATGGTATTTGTGAGTGTTGATTTACGCTTCTTACGTGTTCTGAGGCTAATGCGTATTTTTAAACTCACGCGTTACTCACGTGCCATGCAACTGCTTCTTAATTCATTTCGTGAAGAAAGCAGCTCCTTACTCGCAGCATTTTTTATCATGGCAGTGGTATTAATCATTGCCTCATGCGGTATTTACTTAATAGAGCATGATGTACAACCTGATAAATTTGGCTCCATACCTGCAGCAATGTGGTGGGCAATGGTTACACTGACAACGGTTGGTTATGGCGACGTTGTGCCAATAACTCCACTCGGGCGGCTCTTTGGTGGTGCAATCACCTTAGTGAGTATGGGCATGGTCGCAATTCCGACAGGTTTACTCGCGTCAAGCTTCTCTGAGCAATTACGTAAACGAAGACAACTATTTACTGATGCCGTCCACGAAGCGATTGAGGACGGCCACCTGACCCCCGTTGAGCAAGAGCACTTAGAGAACTTGCGCTATAAACTCGGGCTAAGTCAGCAAGAAGCGAATAAAGCGATTCATAATGAATTAAAAAACCGTAACCGTAGCCTTTATTGCCGCCACTGCGGAAAACGCCAAGACTAGCATTTTAATCGCGCATTAGGGTTTTTATTCAGTAAACTCATCTTCCCAATGGGCGTTTAATAATGGGCTAACCGAGTCGCCAGGTACAGGCTTACTAAATAAATAACCTTGAAAATATTCGCACCCTAATTGGCGTAAAAAGTGAAGTTGTGTCTTATTTTCGACACCCTCAGCGACACATTCCTTCCCTAAACTGCGAGCAAGGGTTAGTGTCGAATTAATAATCGCTTCATCATCTTTATCAATACCAATATCATGTACAAAGCTCTTATCTATTTTCAACACATCGACAGGAAAGCGTTTTAAATAGGTGAGTGACGCGTAGCCAGTTCCAAAATCATCGATATAAATTCGACAGCCTAACGCTTTAAGTTTTTCCATACTCTGCTGCGCTTTATTTGAATCATGCATCATCACGGACTCTGTGATCTCAAAAACCACAGCACTTGGCGGAATTTCTGATGTATCCAGTGCCTGATGAATATTCTCAACAAGATGAGTACTTTCAAAATCAAGCGCCGATAGGTTAATTGAAACATATAACTCAGGGTGTGTTATGCGCCACTGACGAAGCTCGATCAGTGCTCGAGATAAAGTTTGCAGCATAATTTTTGTGATTAAGCCCGAGCTTTCAGCGGCGTTTGCAAAATCTTCTGGTTGGTAATTATCATTACTAGGCCAACGTAGTAATACTTCAAGACCTGCAACTTGCTGCGTTTTTGCACTAATAATTGGCTGATAATAATTACAAAACTCATGCTCTTGATATGCTTTGCTTAATTGAGATTCTAAATGCAAGGTGCGTTGAACTTGCAAGTTCATCTCCTGCTTATAAAACTGATAGCTCCCTTCAACATGTCCTTTCGCATGGTATAGCGCTACATTTGCAGCTTTGAGCAATGCTTTGGTGTTGTTAGCATCATCAGGGTAAATTGCAACGCCAACACTCAAATTAACTTTAACGGCTTGCAAGCTAAGCTCAATGTGGCTTTCAACACTCTCCATCACACTTGCGCACAATGCAAGTATCTCATCTATACGCTTAAAGTCCTCTGCAAGAATCATAAACTCATTGCCGTCAAACCGAGCAAGACTATCTTGTGGACGTAGTACCTGCTTTAAACGTTTTGCAACCCGCTTTATAAGCTCGTCAGATTCTTCATGTCCTAGCGAATCATTAAAATTTTTAAAACGCTTTATATCTACATTCAATAAAGCCACTTTTGTACGATGATAATCTGCTTGCTCAATGGCGTGATTAACACGATCACTAAATAAGGTTTTGTTAGGCAAGCCAGTTAAGGTGTCATAATTGGCCAGAAGATGAAGCTCATTCTCAGCCAGCTTTTGTGCACTAATATCGGTTACAATAATCACATAGCAATCTAATTGACGATTACTGCCAGCGACTGCACTTATCTTAATGAGCACTTGACGCTTTTCGCCACTGGCAACCGCAACAACATCCTCTGCAGAAAAATGTTCACCTGATTGCAGTTTTTGCATGATCCTTAAGTAATGAATACGTGCAGATATAGATAAGCCTAATGTTAGAGAGCGGCTTGAACGAGGATCCGCAGGGAAAGCAAAGGCATCTTGAAATGATTTATTAGTAGCTCGAATACGTAAATTTTTATCTAAAATAAAGACCCAATCACGCGTTTGTTCAAAGGCTGCACCAAACAAGCGTGCGTTTTCCTCAAAGACAAGCTCACGGGTCATATTCGTATAAGTTCCAGCTACTTTCTCAGGAACATTCCCATGCCATTCAACGACCTTACCGAAATCTTTATACCAACGCCATTGACCATCCGCATGACGTAGCCGATAAGTACAATTAAAGTAACCTTTTTCAGTTGATAAAAACTCTAACCATTCAAGGCGAAATGTTTGTTTATCGTGAGGATGTATCTTGGCTAGGTAATCATCCAAGTTGACCCCATCAACATCATAGCCAAGCTCATTCTTAAGCCTTGGTTGATAGATAATGAGGCTTTTTGATGACCAATCCCACATCCCTGAGTGGCTTCCTTCTAATGCAAGCTTAAGACGGGCTTCACTTTCTTTACTCTCTTTGTGGGCAGCAAGGAGTATTTGTTGCGTACGATTTCGTCTGTAAGCCCACGTTGCGACCAGTAGAGCAATCAGCAATATATATAAGAAAATAAAATGAGGGGCTCGCCAAAGGGGGTATTTAACTTCTATGTTCAAAATCGCAGGTGGCGTTAGCTCACCTGTCAAAGGGTCTTTTGCCCAAACTTTTAAATGATATTTGCCAGCACTTAATTTAGGAAAAAGAACGCGATTATTGTTGCGAGTATAAGTTTTTTGGCCATCCCCTAATTGATACTCGTAAATAATTCGCTCTTGGTAGTTAAATGCCATCGCTGAAAAGGCCACTTCAAGGCCGATATCGTCGTGTTCAAGCACAACGCTATCAATGGGTTGCTTGAGCTCTGCTGGTAAATCACGAGACATGAGATCAAGGTTCGTAATATTGACATGATCAATTAAAGCTTGTTGATAGTGGTTATCCATTGGGTAAAAATAAGTAAACCCTTTCAGCGTACCATAGACTATTTGCCCTGATTCTAGTTGTGTGAATGCCCCACTATTAAACTCTGTTGAAAGTAACCCTTCAGCCCCTGTAAATTGTTGGAAATGTAAGTTTTCGGGGTTCAAACGCCACAAGCCTTTGTGGGAACTCATCCAAATCATACCTGCTTCATCTAACACCATGTCATAAAGCAAAGTGCCGAGTTTATTTTTTTCTAAATCGATTGTGTAGATATGCTCATAAGTCGTTGCATCAAGACCTATTAAGCCGAAATTAGATAAAGATAACCACAATACATTGTTGTTATCGATAATGTAGGACATAACATTAACAGCGACGTTTTCATGTTGCTCAGGAACAGTATAAATTGTTGTTAAGTCAAAAGTCTGCGGGTCTACTTGATACAAAATTCCCGCATTATAAAAAAGAGGTGCATCCGGTTTACTTGATAAGGCAGGCAGAAACCCATAGGCCAAAAAAGGTTCAAACTCATCAAATTTGCCACCTAAACGGGTCACTTTTTGGTTATCAATATTATATGCAAACATGCCATAATCTGGATGGACATAAAGTAAATCCCCCGTTGGCATCAATAATACACCATGCACCCAATCATTAATTAGAACTTGCTGTTCAGGATCTGCTGTTTTGACTGGATTAGCTTGTCCTGTTGTCGGATCAAAGCTAAAAATACCACGATTAGTGTGCAACCACAGTTTACCTTTGTAAGGCATGATTTGATAAACGCTAAATTCTGTTGTGATCAGATCAACTTGATAGTTTTTTAGATATACTTCACTTTCATAGGTATCTAAATCGACGGCAGTTAACCCATTATGAGTGGCAAGCCAAAGGCGGCCTTGATACTCAGTCAGCCCCCAAATAGAGTGATGTGATAATCCATCGCCTTTAATTGAGCTAGCAACAACATTAATGAAGTTATAGTTATCGTAGGACAAGTAAAATGCCCCATCATTTTTAGTTGCCAGCCACATACCGCCAGATCTGTCTTTAACGACATCAATAATACTAGTATCTGCAAGTGTATAGCCGCTCTCTTTCAAGCGGGTATTTTTTATCAGCTCTCTCGTTGCTAGGGTATAATCAAATAGCCCCTTATCTGTTCCTAAGGTCACTTTTGATTCTTGTTGAATGATTTTCCAGATATTTAAATCACGTACTAACAGCTCATTATTAAAGGCAATATCAGGTGTTGTAAACATCTTATCAAGCTGGCTAATATCGACCTTATACAAGCCTTTAACAGCACCCACTAATAAGGTTTGGTCATTGACGACAGCGAAAGACTTTACATAGTTTTGATATATGTGGGCTGGCTTATCTTGCAAATGCTCAAGTTTTCTCACTTTTCCCGAAGCGATTTGATATACATATGCTCCGTTACTTGTGCCCATAAAAATATACCCTTTATAAGGGTATAGCTCGCGAATGACACTGCTTTTTATTCGCTCTGGTATTTCAAATAATGAGGTTACTTGCTTGGTTTCTAAGTCAAGCTTTGCAAAATCCTGACCTCGCCCTAGCCAAAGCGTTTTATCATCTACCGCAACCATGCTGAATACCGATTCAATGAATATTTGCTCTTCGGTAGTCGGTTTCGGGATAAATTGCTCATATGAATCTTCGCTAGGGTCATAACGAAATAACCCTGCTTGTATTGAGGCTATCCAGATATACCCTTGTGGGTCTTGATAAATACGATCGATAATTGCGTCTTCAAGCTCACCGTTGGGGCCTTTAATGTTAACAACTTCATAACCATCATAACGGTTAAGTCCGCCCTCAGTTGAAAGCCATAGGTAACCGCTGTTATCGATGAGCATGGTGTTGACATAACTTTGCGATAAGCCTTCACTTGTTGATAAACGTTTGACCTGTGCAAAGCTGATTTGACTAGATAAACAGGCTATTAGAATAGTACAGAAGATAATTCTGGATAAAAACTTAGTCATTAACGTTCCAAATTACTTACTTGGCACGGCGTCACATGTAAACTGCATTGAGACAATACCTCGATGCGCATACACCTCAAACAACGATTGCAAAGAACAGGGTAATGTTAATGTATAGTTAAACCCATTTTGTAGATAGAAATCAATTAGATTTTGATAAGCAAAAGTAAAAACGTTCCCTTTTTGTTCGGCGAGTAGAGCCTTAAGTAACTGAGACGCTACATTTTTACCACGCCACTGGGCATCAACATATAACGTTGATAAAAATAAATAGCCATGTTGATTTTGTACACGACAGGCGCCAACAATGTTTATCTCATGGTAAGCAACCCACACTTGGTCAGCTTTCGTCGCTCTACCACGCGCACCGTGTTTATTATAAAACTTATTTACTAGCGGTGTTTTTATAGGATCGAGCAAGCAAAACGTTAGCTTGGGCATTACTAACTCATTAATGACAGGTAATGCTCAAATTGCTGCTTTAAAAATGCTTGTTCAGACATGGGTCTACTATTTATGCTTGTGTACACGCCTTCTCGCGTGTTTTTACCACGCTTAATCTGGTAAGCCCAAAAAGACGCTTCATAATCTAGTTGAATTTGGTACTTTTGCTCTCTTGGCAAATTACATAAATTAAAACTCATGCTATCTCAGGAATAAAGTGACAATTTTCGCAGTATAACAAAATAAAGAAAAAATTAGCATATTAACGACGTGCCAACCTTGATTTTAAACACACATGAAAGTAAATTAACGACGAATTTATGCTCGCAAGGAAAGCACAATGCCAAAGTTTATCATTTATTTTTTTGCATTTGTTTTACTTTGCGTTTCTTACTCTACTCACGCTAGTTTGTTAATATTCAACCGCCCTGCTGATACACCGCAAGCACGTTATGTCATAGATTTACTTCGTACGGCTTATAAAGAGATTGGTTACGAGTTGCACATTATTGATTTTAATCACCAAAGTTCCTTGGCTGCTGCAAACGAGGGAATTCTTGATGGGCAATTGGGCCGCATTGCTGACGTAACACAAGACTACCCTAACCTCTTAAAAGTTGATTTCCCATTGTTCAACTTTAATTTACTGCTACTAAAAAACTGTCAAACGTGTCGTTATAGCGACCTAAAGTCATTAGCAATCCAGTCCAGCTATCCTGCTGCACAAAGTTTTTTAGATAAACACCCATTTCATGGCGATGTTATCACTGTTAGAAATATCACTGCTCAGCTAAATTTACTGACGCAAAAACGCGTTGAAGGAACCCTCTTACTCGACTTTTTGCTATCAACGAAACACCCTAACTTTGATCAGAGTCCATTTCATAAAGAGATATTAATGCCCATGCAAAGCTTTCACTTTGTACATAAGCGCCACGCGGCATTAATCCCAAAGCTGACAGCAGCATTAAAGAAGTTAGATGAGCAAGGCACAGTGCGATTTTTAAAAAACAAATATAACCTTACCGACTTCTAAAAATCGAAACCACCTTGCTCAGGGCTAGATTGTGTGTGTGCAGCGGCATTGAGTTTTTTCTGAAGGAAGCGTTTATAACGTTGCTGACATAAAATAATGACTTTTCTTTTTTCCGCATTACTGAAGTTATTCCAATGAAATCGCTCATCACGGCTACGATAACACCCTTTACAGTAACCACGGTTATTAACCTGACAAATTCCTTTGCAAGGGCTTGGGATTTCAAATATTTCAATTTGTTGCATCACAATTTGCCAGTAAATTAAAGGTACTGAAAGTATAGCCTGAAATTTAGTCATAAAAAAAGCCACTTAAAAAGTAGCTTTTAAAATACCTTACTCTGATTAAGATTCGCTCGTTGCAAGCTCCGCTTTACGGTGAAATGGCTTTGCATACATAGCCAAGACCAAAGGCTTTAATTCTTCAGGAACTTGGCTTAAACGCGTATCAAATGCTTCAGCGTCTTGTTTATCTATTACTGCTTGTTTACAGCCACCAGCAATATAATTACCTGGATGTAAGAAAAACGAATCAACAATTTGCTGATCAATGGTTTTTGCTAATTCCTCTGGTGATTCACAACCTGATTCGATTGGCTGGCCAAACGCTAAGTGAACATGCCCTTTAGCGGTACTGAAACCTTCAACAATGCTGGCTATATCTTCACCTTGCTGCTTCACATACTGGCCATGTTGTTGCTTATGATATAGCTCTTTTGCTTTTGCAATTGCACATGGTTCATACTGATAAGAAATAGAAACAGGTACTATTTTTAGCTCACGCACATAATCTGCAAATTCTTTTTTCTGTTTACGACCTTGTAATTGCAACATTTTAAGTAGTGCAGGATCCGTTTGGTCAAAACCATCCTTCGCACGACCTTCTTTTTGCGCTATCCAAATAGAGTGGCCTTCAGCCAGTGAATCATAAATATAAGCAGAAAGTTGCGATAGCGCTTTTAACATTTCTTTTGGTGCTTTTGCCGAGCGTTTAACGATAAAACTCTTATTTAAGCGCATTAACTCAGTAATATATGGAATTTGCAGCAGGTTATCACCAATTGCGATGCGAACAGTCGGCATGTTGTGCTTAAACAAGCCCCAGTTAACCAGAGCAGGGTCAAGAACAATGTCACGGTGATTAGAGATAAATAGATAAGCTTGCTTCGGATCAAGTTTATCGATACCTGAAAATGTGACTTCCGATGTAGTACGAGTAATTAGCTTATTCAGATAATCAGCAACTTCATGCTGAACTTGTTCAACTGAGTTGGTTTTACCCCACTTTTTTCTTAACTGCTGACGTACTAATGGGCGTGTTATAAACGGAAAATAAGATAAAAAGCGTGGTAGATTATACTTAGCGATAACATCCACAAAGGCATTATCAGCAATTAAACGTGCCACTGAATCTGCAACTTCATCATCATTGTAAGGTCTTATATCTGCGTATTTATCCACACATTCACTCATAAAAACTACTTAAGTTAAAAAACGGCACGCTTAGCGTACCGTTTAAAGAATTGGCGGATTATAACTCAGGCAATTTTAAATGCGAACCGAGACGCGATAGTTAACCAATATCTTCTCTCAATTGTTATAAAAATATATTTTTATAACAATCAATTAGCTAATGCTCTTACCAGTCTGTGTTGACTTCTTTAAGCACATTTTTAACACTAACCTCAACATTAAAACGACCAATAATACGCCACACACTAAGCTCAACCAGTGCGGTAATACTTGATGTTCATCCCCCATCATGGGTGCCACCACAAAACCAAACTCAGACACTAGGTAATCCGTTAAAAACCCGAATAGTAATGCAACGCCTATTACACCAATTAGATAAGCAACTACAGCGCGTTTTCCCAACTCTTTACCCACCACACCCAGTGTTGCAATATTTGTGGCAGGGCCTGCCAACATAAACACCAACACGGCGCCTGGTGATACACCACTGAGCAATAAACCTGCTGCAATAGGGGTTGAGGCCGTCGCACAAATATACATAGGAATGCTAATTAAGATCACCACCAGCATTGCAAAAATACCACTCCCCCACTGACTCAAGTACGACTCAGGCACATAGGTTTGGACCAGTGCGGCAAAAAATAAACCGATAACCAACCATATCATGGTATCTTCAAGCAACTTATTGCAGCTAAAACTTATTGCGCGTTTAAGTTTTGCAACCCCCCCTTCAATTTTAACGGCTTCCTTTTTGCTTGCGCAGCAGCTTGTTTTCTCAACAGCAGGAGCTTGCTCTGTACTACAACAACTTGATGCAGGCTCTTTCGCGATTGCTTGCTTGGTGCTACAACAACTACTTGTTACTTTTTCATGGTTATTATTCGAGGCTTTAGTATGCTCATCATTAATTTCACTCTCTTTACCAACTAACATACCAGCAGCAATTGCACTGCATACAGCTGCAATCGGCCTGATCACTGCCATAAACGGGCCTAATAAAACATAAGAAACAGAAACAGAATCAACACCTGTTTCAGGGGTCGATACTAAAAAAGCCGTCGTAGCACTTTTCGAAGCGCCAGCCCGTCTAAGTCCTATAGCGGCAGGGATCACACCACATGAACACAATGGCATTGGAGCGCCAATAAGAGCAGCTTTAATTGTGGTCCAAAGTCCTTCTTTACCAAGATGACGATTCAAAAAGTCAGTAGGCAAGTAAACATTTAATAGCCCTGCTATTAATAACCCCAACATCAACCAAGGGGCAGACAGTAAAAATAACTGCCAAAAATTAGTGAGTAAGTCCATCTATATCCTCCAATGTCGTTAATATAGAACAATTTTCAGCTGGCTCTTCACCGCCGCAACATTTTTGAGCTAATAGCGATAATGAATCATAAAACCGTGTTAACTCTTCAATACGCTGAGCAACTAAATCACGTTTTTGTAGCGTCATTTCTTTAACTTCATGGCACGAATGCTGATCTTTATGAATTTTTATTTGCAACAACTCATTTATTTCAGACAAGCTAAATCCCACGTTTTTAGCGCGTAAGATAAACGACATCTGTTTAATGTCTGTATCTGTATAAACACGGTACCCTGACTCCGATCGCGAACTAGGCGTTAACAAACCATGTTTTTCGTAGTACCTTAATGTATCTGTTGAAACACCCAACTTGCGGGCAAATTCACCTATTTTCATCACCGTCTCCATTTAAAAGCTTATACGTACTATAAACCTTGGAGTACACCCTAAGGTCAAGCATTAAATTAAAAAAGGAAAGCACATGAATATTACCATCCTTGATACCGCCACATTAGCAGATACCTCATTAGATTCGTTGGCAAACTTAGGAACGCTATCTTGCTATGATTTAACAGACCCACAAGATGTTGTTTCTCGTTGTCAGGATGCCGATATTATCATTACTAATAAGGTTGTTATTGATCAAAAAGCGATGTCGCAGCTTAGCAACCTAAAACTAATTTGTGTTGCAGCAACCGGCACCAATAACATTGATTTAGATGCAGCCAAAACACACAACATTGCTGTCACCAATGTGGCAGGCTACTCTACCCCTTCTGTGGTACAGCATACATTTGCACTTATCACTAACTTATTAGGTAATACGCACCGTTATATTCAAGATTGCCAATCTGGAAAATGGCAGCAAAGCCCTATGTTCTGTCGTTTAGATTACAGTTTTAATGACATGTCAGGCAAAACACTTGCGATTATTGGTTATGGTTCACTTGGTAAAGCGGTTGCTGATGTAGGCCGTGCTTTTGGTGTTAATGTAATAATAAGTGAGCGCAAAGGGCATGCTCCTCGCGAAGGACGTGTTAGCTTTGAAGAGGCCATCAAAACAGCAGATATAATCAGTGTTCATTGCCCGCTGACCGATGAAACTCGCGACCAAATCGCAGCTAAAGAACTCAATATGATGAAATCAACAGCTATCCTAATAAATACAGCACGAGGGGGAATTATCAACGAAGCTGATTTAGCCCACGCCCTTGCTAATAATGTGATTGCGGGTGCCGGTGTGGATGTGTTGAGTAAAGAGCCAGCAGAAGAAAATAACCCACTTGCTATTTATCAAGGTGACAACTTACTCCTAACACCTCATATTGCTTGGGCTAGTCAAGAATCAATTGCTCGACTTGTGGCTGAAATAGCACTTAACATCAACGCCTTCAGTCAAGGTGAGGCACGTAATAGACTGGTCTAAAAAGCAATTTTTTAGTCAAATAAGCTAAGTAATGAGTTCCATATTACTTAGCTAGCTCGCAAATACAAATTAAACCCTTGATTATAAAGAAAATAAAATATTGGCAAATGGATTGCTATATATGAAAAAACGAAACGATAAAACAAGGGATATAACAATGAAAAAAGCACTTCTTATTGCCGCACTAACAGCACCTTTTTTAACTGGTTGTGTCATTGCCGTGTCAGATGGTGAAGCCGAAACTCACTGGGCAGGCGACTCGTCAACAAGCTGGCAAAAACACCACAAAAATAATCGTGAAGTCATTGCAAACTTAGCACTTGATACGCCTTACCAAACGGTACTCAACAAACTAAGCACACCTAACTTTACAGAGTTACTTAAACAGGACGACGGTGTATACCAAGTACTTTTTTATGCCACTCATAGCATCCACTCAGACAGCAAAACGACCAAAGATGAGTGCACCCCTTTGGTCTTTAAAAACGATAAATTAATTGGTGTGGGCGACACTATTTATAAATCACTCAGCAATAGCTAATTACTTTATGCAGGGGTAGACAAATAACCTACTCCTGCATTGTCGCCGATACTAATCGCGATACCACTTGATCGCGCCCAGCTCCTTTGGCTTGATATAAACCTAAATCGGCTTCTTCAAGAAGTGTTTGCTCAGCATAAACTTGTCCTGATTCAGTGGTAGCAATACCAATACTTATTGTTACATACTCTGAATTTAAAGAGGCCTTGTGCGGAATATTCAACTTATTAACTGCGTTACGTAATTTATTAGCAAATGCAACCGCCTCTTTTGCGGATGTATTCGGTAACACAGCTGCAAATTCTTCGCCACCGTAACGGGCAACAAAATCACTCCCTCGCTCACATGAGCCAACAAGTGCATGCGCTATTTTTTTAAGGCAATCATCACCAGCACGGTGACCATAACAGTCGTTGTAACGCTTGAAGTGATCAACATCCATCAATAAAACTGATAAAGGGGTATGATCTCGCCTTGAACGTCGCCACTCCCTTGATAAGTTTTCATCTAGGTAACGTCGATTAGGAATTTCAGTTAAACCATCAATCGATGCCAACATTTCGAGTAGATCATTCTTTTGTTTGATCATTAACTGATTGCGAACACGGGCACGAACAATCGCAGCGCTAAAAGGCTTAGTTATGTAATCCATCGCCCCTAGCTCAAGGCCCTTGGCCTCATCATCATGGCTGGTATTTGCGGATATAAAAATAACAGGCAACATGTTTGTTGTGGTATTTTCTTTTATTTTCGCTAGCACTTCATAGCCATCAATACCAGGCATAACAATGTCTAATATTAATAAATCAACGGGTTGTGTTTTTAAAAATGTAAGTGCTTTTTCGCCACTTTCAACACAAAAAACATCGTAATCTTGTCGCAATGTTTTTTCTAAGACCAAGCGATTTAACGGATCGTCATCAACAATCAGTACCTTGGCTTTTTTCAACATTTGTAGATCCTTGTTCGATGATAAATGCAATAACTTGTTTTATTTGTCGTTGCAGCTCATCGTTTAATAACTCAGGAAGCTTGCCTTGCGTTTTAAGTTTAGCCTCACACTGTTTAGCACATGCTGACAATCGCTTAAAACCTAAATTACCAGCAGACCCTTTTACATTATGCACAACTCTAACCAGTTCTTCTGTAGTACTTAAGGTAGAAATTTCTAATAATTGCTGTGCGGCCATAGTGGCAAACTTTGATAACATAGTTAATACCAAATCACTATTATTTGCAAACTGAGTTAAAACAAAAGAATGATCAAAAAACGGTTCAATGGGTTTATCAAGTTCACTCATTGCTAAAAATAGCTTATTTGCAACAATTGGCTTTGTTAAATGCTTATTCATACCTGCAGCGACAGATTGTTCAATATCAGCAGCTTCACTATGAGCGGTTAATGCATATATAGGCATCTGCTCTTTTGTGAATGATTGCCTTATAATTCGTGTCGCCTGACAACCATCCATCTCTGGCATTTGAATATCCATAAAAATCAGATCTGGAGTTAAACTCGCAGATAACTCTATTGCTTTTGCACCGCTATCAGCACAAACAACAGTAATATTAGCCTGCTTTAGAATACTTTTAATAATATTTAAATTAAGTGGATTATCATCCACCGCGAGCACTAATAGACCTGATAAATCTGTAGTTGATGGTAGTAACGGGCTGCTTTTTTTGGCGGTCTGTGTGGTTTTATCAAGCTGTAAGCAAAAGCTAAATTCACTGCCCTTACCCTTTTCACTTGTGAGTTTAATTTCCCCACCCATCAATGCGACTTCATATTTAACAATTGCTAAACCAAGTCCTACACCTTGATGAGAACGAGTAAGCGACTCGTCTCCTTGCGTAAAAGCATCAAATAATCGGCTTTGATCAGCATCGCTAATACCAATCCCCGTATCCTTAACCACAAAGCAAATAAGTTGCTGCTCATCAGACTGTTCAACTAAACTAAGACTCAGTTTTACACTGCCATGTTCTGTAAATTTAGCCGCATTGGTTAATAAATTTGCGAGGACTTGCTGTAGACAAATTTGATCACCCAATAAATTTGCATTAATGGTGTCATCACATTCGACGATAAACTCTAAATCTTTTTTACTGCAAAGAGGCGTTGCAATCCCTTCACAGTAATCAATTAAGTCAGCCACGCTAAATGGTGCCTTATTTAATTGCACTTGTGCACTTTCAACACGGGCAAAATCAAGCATACGATTAAGTAGTGACAACAAACTATTTGCTGCCGACTTAGCTTGCGATGCGTAACCTCGCTGCTCTTGCGATAAACCTTGTAAAGCGATTACATCTATTAAACCTAACACCGCATTAAGGGGCGTACGTATTTCATGACTTAAATTCGCAATAAAACGACTTTTAGCTAATGTCGCTCTCTCCGCATCATTCTTTGCCTGAATTAAATCTGTGACATCTTGCACGTGCAAAACATAATAATCAGGGGTTTGTTCATTATCCCATACCAAGGAGACACTTATTTGCAACCAACGCTTTTGCTCTTGTTGAGGTAAGCTAAAGTGATAAACATTTTTCTTCTCACTATGAAGCTGCTCAAGTGTTTGCGTTAATTTTTCTAGTGATTGCTCAACGAATAAATCAGCCAACATGTACTGACTGGGTATATTGTAGCTTTTCTGCATTGAAAATATCTGGCGGGCGGCTTTGTTAGCCTGCAACACTTGGTAATCTAGAGATAATAAAATAACCCCATTCGCAGCATACTCCATGGCACTTTTGAGCTTTGCCTCTGAGCTTTGCAACGCATTAAGTGCTTCATGCTGCTCTGTTATGTCTCTACCAATGGTCATCGTACCTAACAGTTGCTGATGCTCATTATAAAATGGCGCAATACTGAGGTTGTATGTTTTATTATCTGTGACTAAGCGCTTTTGATAGACTTGGCGCTCAGTTAACACTTTTTCTTCTAATAAATTGAGCTCAGTATTATCTTGATTTGTGTTAGTAAACTTTTCACCAACGAGTTCTTCTTGTGGCATGCCTACGTAACTTTCGTAAGCTTTATTGCAACCTAAAAAAACACCGTAAGTATTTTTAAAATAAATGAGATCTGGCACATTGTTAAGCATAGTGTTTAACAAGGCTAAATGACGTTCTTTGGCATCAATACTACGTCGTAATTGCTCTGATTTTACTTGAACTTGTGAATCAAGTGCCTTATTGGCTTCTTGTAAAGATGTAACTAGCTCTTCATTACGTTTAAAGACCTGCTTAACTCTGCTGAACCATGGCTGCCAATCTGTCGGTATACGATAATGTAAAAGCGGGTTACTGTTCTCATTATGCTGATCTAAATAGCAGATTAAGTGTGTCATGGGCTTAACAAATATACGTTGGCTCAACCAAAAAACACCACTAAACATCATTATTAAAAAGACGCACAAAAATATAAACTCTACAAGAATATCGTAACGAATTGGCTCACTAAGCGCCTGTTTAGATTCATAAAAGCGGGTGTAGATGGGCAAGTTGTCTGAGGGCTGAACTAAGTAGCTATGTAATTTTTTTGCGGGCCGCTTAGTGTCAATAATCATTGGTTCAGGCCAGTAATCACCTGCACTGACGACACTATTTAAACGCACGTCAGAGCTGGCTATAACTTGGTTATGTTGATTTATAAAAATATACTCACCCTGCGGTGGCGCTATTTTCTGCAACCAATTTGAAATTGCTTCTAAATCATAAATTAAAATGATGTAGTCATGGCTTGTGGCGGTTCGCTTTTTACCAATTGCAAAATAAGCACGCTCATTCACAGTAATGACTTGGCTTGACGAAAGCGTGTTGTCGTTCAATTGCTGTGGTTTAAGTTTATTGTCGAGTATTGTCGTTAATAAGGTGCTGTCTGCGGTTGAGCGCCGCTTGGTATAAGCAAAACCTTGTTCATTAACATAAGCAACCGCTTGTAAAGATTGGATAAGTGAGAGCGTGGTATTAAAAGAAGGTCCTAATGCAATAACTTGGCGCCACTGTTCAAGTGCATTAGATGTTGAAGCAAACTTACCTTGTCCAACTATTTCACCTACTTCGTCACCAACTGGCTGATAATAATAATGCTCAAATTGGTTTACATCTTTGGTCCAGCTTGGGTCGAAATCATACGATAATGGCTGCTCGTATAATACAAACATGGTATCAATCAGCCCATCGGCAGCACTCATTGCATGGCTCAGTTGAGCTGAAATATTGCTAAAGCTGCTGTGGCGATTCTCAATTGCACGCTCAAGTTTTAAGTCATACAAATGCAAGCATAAGAAAAATGCCACTAGCAATGGCACAATCAATGCGACAGTGATAGAGCGGTAATAACGTTTAAGTGGTAAAAAGTTCACTAGCTTTAAAGTACCTTGCCTCGGAACTTTCTAGATTAACGAGGCAAGGATCTGCTGGCAAGTTATAAATTTTCTTCAGCAAAGCTTGCCAAGCGACTACGAACAACACCATTTAAGTTTACGGTGGCACTTCCTTCAAAATCTTTAAAGCGTTCAACAATGTAAGTTAAGCCTGAGGTAACTGGAGTTAGGTAGTTACTATCAATTTGCGCCAAATTACCTGAACATATGAGCTTGGTTCCTTCACCACAACGCGTAATAATGGTCTTCAATTGTGAAGCCGTTAAATTTTGGCTTTCATCTAAAATCACCACGGCATTTTGAATACTACGACCACGCATAAAGTTCACCGATTTAAATTGCACATTGGCCTTTTCCATAATGTAATTACGACTCGAAATCGGGTTTTCATCACCTTTATGTAACACTTCTAGCGTGTCTGTGATAGCAGCCAGCCAAGGTGCCATCTTCTCTTCTTCAGTTCCAGGTAAGAAACCGATAGATTCGGCAATTTCAGGTGTGTTACGGGTGACGATAACTTTATCATAAATGCCTTTTTCAATAATCATTTCAAGGGCACTGGCAAGCGCAAGTAGCGTTTTACCACAGCCTGCGGGGCCAGTTAAAATAACCAACTCAATACTTGGGTCAAGTAAGGCATCGAGCGCCATACCTTGATAAACATTTTTTGGTTTTACTCCCCATGCCGTATGGCTCATCAGGCGCTCAACACTGATATCTTTTAACGTGATTTGTTTATCATCATAACTTTTTACTCGCGCAGCAAAGTGATCGCTACTATCAAGAATGTATTCATTACAAAATACGTCACTGATGGTATTTTTTGCTACATGGTGATAGGTGTCCCGCCCTTGTTGCTCAGTTTCGCATTCTCCTACCTGTTGCCAAAAATCGCCTTCTATCTTTTTATAGCCACTGGTCAATAAGGCAATGTCATCAATTAGCTGATCTGTCCTGTAATCTTCAACAAATTTAAGCCCTGCCCCTTTGGCTTTGAGTCGCATATTGATGTCTTTCGTAACAAGCACCACCTTGCTGTCACTGTGTTGTTTTTGTAGATGCACCGCACAATTGATAATACGGTGATCATTTTCATTACCTGGTAAACCAGAAATACTGTCTGCAAATAAGTGGTCGTTAACAATAATAAGTCGACCTCGAGACTGAACTTTCGCTTTTTTATTACTGGGTAACGCCACCCCCTGTAACATTTGCTCTGGGGACGCATCTTTTAACACTTCATCTAAACCACGAATAGCAACACGAGCATCACGGCTGACATCATGTTTTCTATCTTTAATGTGGTCGAGCTCTTCTAATACTGTCATGGGGATAACAACATCATGTTCTTGGAAAGATAAATAAGCGAGGGGTTCGTGGAGTAATACATTGGTATCGAGCACATACATTTTACTATCAAGGTTCGAAGCTTTTTCCATAGCACTTTCCTTACGTTTTATGATTTTTATGCTATACCCAAGTAACTAAACAAACGGGAATTGAACCTGTTATTTATTTGTTAGGTATATACTCAGTTTAGTCTATTTGTAGCAAAAGTCCTTTTTATGACAGCTAAAATTACAATTATTTAAGTGATTAAAATACATACAAATTCTATCCAAAAAAATGACTTTAAATGATTGACTAAATTTAATTGTATAAGGCGAGTTTACTGCCTTGAAGTACCAAGACGATACAGGTAACATAGCCGCCTTTTTTCTTCATAGATGAGACATATATGAATTTTTCCTTAGGTCAACGTTGGATCAGTGATACAGAGTCAGATTTAGGATTAGGCACCGTTGTTGCCCTTGAAGGCCGTCAGGTCAGCATTTTATTTCCTGCCAGTGGAGAAAACCGTGTTTACTCTTTAACTGAAGCGCCTGTTACTCGTGTCGCATTCAATCCAGGTGATACTATTCGCAGCGTTGAAGAATGGGAACTTGAAGTTGAGTCTGTTGAAGAACAAGGTGATTTATTGTGCTACCACGGCATTCGTACTGACAACGGTGAGAAAGCACAATTAAAAGAAACCTTTTTAGATCACTTTATCAAATTTAATAAACCACAAGACCGTTTATTTGCCGGTCAAGTGGACCGCTTTGATCGTTACACTCTTCGCTACCAAACTTGGCAACACCAGTTTGAGCGCCAACAATCACCACTTAAGGGCTTAATTGGTCAGCGTGCCAATCTTATTCCTCACCAGCTGTATATTGCTCAAGAGGTCGGTAAGCGCTTCGCACCCCGTGTATTACTTTCAGATGAAGTTGGCCTTGGTAAAACCATTGAAGCGGGCATGATTTTACATCAGCAAATCATTACAGGTCGCGCAAGCAGAGTGTTAATTGTCGTGCCTGAAAACTTACAGCATCAATGGCTTGTTGAAATGCTACGTCGTTTTAACCTACGCTTTTCTATTTTTGATGAAGAACGCTGTGACGAAGCATTTGCAGACTCGCCAAACGTATTTGAAACCGAACAGTTAGTACTTACTAGCCTTGAGTTTTTAAGCAAGAAAAAGCGCTGGTTTGAACAAGCTACACTGGCTGACTGGGACTTACTGGTCGTTGATGAAGCTCATCACCTAAGTATTAATAATGGTAAACCAAGCACTGAATACCAACGTATGGCAGAGTTGAGCCAAGACATTCCGGGGCTTATTTTACTAACAGCAACACCCGATCAACTTGGTCACCGCAGTCACTTTGCGCGCTTGCAATTACTCGATCCTGATCGTTTCTACGACTACGATGCGTTTGTTGAAGAGGAAAGTAACTACAAAGATGTTGCCGAAGCAGCCAACCAACTCCTTGCTGAAAAGGGCTTGGTTGATGCATCACGTAACGCGTTAAAAGCACTCTTAAAAGAAACAGACATCAGCGAATTACTTGCAAGTGCAGAGCAAGGTGATGAAGCTGCCCGTAACGAAATTTTATCTATGCTATTAGACCGTCACGGCACGGGACGTATTTTATTTAGAAATAGCCGTAGTGGCATCGATGGCTACCCTAGCCGTAAACTTCATGCTTACCCTATGGCAATGCCAAAGCAATATAAAACAGCCATCTCAGTTTTGGGCAATATGGGAGGTATTCAAAACGCAGAACTAACCGCTTTGCGTGCACTGTTTCCTGAAAAGATTTTCCAAGAGTTTGAAGGTGAAAATGCCAGCTGGGGGGCATTTGACCCTCGTGTTGATTGGCTAATCGAGACATTAAAAACACTTAAGCACGAAAAAGTCTTACTTATCTGTGCTAAAGCTGAAACTGCTATTAGCCTTGAACAAATTTTGCGTGAGCGTGAAGCAATCAAAGCGTCTGTTTTCCATGAAGGAATGTCAATCGTTGAGCGTGACCGTGCGGCAGCATTCTTTGCCGATGAGTACGACAGCGCGCAAATTCTGCTGTGTTCTGAAATTGGGTCAGAGGGGCGTAACTTCCAGTTCTCGCACCACTTAGTATTATTTGATTTACCTCTTAACCCTGATTTGTTAGAGCAACGTATCGGTCGTCTTGACCGTATTGGTCAAACCCAAGACGTAAACATTCATGTGCCGTATTTCGAGAATACCGCACAAGAAGTCCTATTACGTTGGTACAACGAAGGCCTTGATGCATTTGAAACAACCTCAACAACAGGCCAAATGCTGTATAAAGAGTTTGGTGAAGAATTACTTGAGTTTGTTGGCTCTCATAATTGTGACGAAGAAGAGCTTGAGCCACTTCTAGAGCAAGTTGCTAAGCAAAATGCTCAGTTGCGAAAACAAATGGAAAGTGGTCGTGACCGCTTATTAGAGCTGCATTCAAGTGGTCAAGGGCGTGCTGAGAGCCTAGTTGCTGACATTGAAGAACTAGACGATCAATTCACGTTGCCAAGCTACATGATTAATGTGTTCGACACTTTCGGCGTCAGCCAAGAAGACAAAGGTGAAAACACCATTATCTTAAAACCAACAGAGCACATGCTAAACCCATCTTTCCCATGTTTGAAAGATGATGGCATTACAGTGACGTTTGATCGCAGCACGTCGCTTTCGCAAGAAGACGCGCATTTCATCAGTTGGGATCACCCTATGGTGCAAGGCAGCTTAGATATGATTTGTGATGATGACTTTGGTACTGCGTCTGTGGCGTTACTGAAAAACAAAAAGCTACCAGCCGGTACCTTCTTTGTTGAGCTTATTTTCATTGCTGAAGCTATGGCACCTAAAGCACTACAAGTGGGGCGTTTTTTACCACCTACACCTATTCGTATTTTGCTGGACAAAGGCAGTAATAACCTAGCTGACAATGTTGCCTTTGACGCGTTTAACCAGCAACTATCAGCCGTGGGCCGTCAAACAGCAAGTAAGTTAGCCAGTGCTTTACAAAGTGCTATTCACCCAATGATCACCAGCGCACAAGGCATGGCACAAACAAAACTTGAGGCACTACGTGCTGAGTCGTTAGAGAAAATGCAAACAGCACTTGCTGAGGAACAATCGCGCTTAGCCGCTCTTAAGCAAATCAATCCGAATATTCGTGATGAAGAGCTTAACTTTTTTGATAAACAGCGCAGTGAACTGACGACTTATATTGAAAAAGCCCAAGTTAAATTGGATGCAATTCGTTTGATTGTGGTTTCGCACTAACGTTAAATAGCTAAACTCAAACTACAAACGCGATGTGTTTTCACATCGCGTTTTTTTATGCAAAAAACACCACAAGGGTAATAATTACGGCCAATGCCGCTAGCTTGCAAAATAACTTAGCTAAGCTTTTGTTTCTTTTTATTAAATCGTCTTTGTAAGCTTGCTTCAAATATACTGCTTGTAGGTCTGAAAAGCCTTTACAATGCGGACACTCTGGCTCAAGGTCATTAACTTCTAAGCCACAACGTGTACAAGGTTTACTGCGAATTAAACCAAGGCGAAACATTCACTTGTCCTTTTATTTAAACTCCATAGCTGAATTTACTGTATCTTAGCTGCTACTCGAAAACCAGCACTGGCATTGTGTATGCGCTCATACTCCTTTAAAATAGCGCCCTTGCATATCATCGAGGCTGGCTGTGTTACTCAATTATAATCCCCCAATGACACCTTATTTAAGTATTGTTTATCAAGACGATGACTTGCTTATTGTGAATAAACCAAGCGGCTTACTCACTGTACCAGGGAAAGATCCAAAACACGCCGACTGCCTAATTGCACGGGTTAATCGCGTATTTCCAACAGCAAAAATTGTACACCGCTTAGATATGGCAACCTCGGGAATTATTTGCTTAGCAATGCACAAAGAAGCGCATCGTAACTTAAGCATGCAATTTCAAGATAGAAAAACCGCTAAACGCTATATTGCACGCGTGTTTGGTAAACTCGAACAACAAACTGGCTCAGTGGATTTACCACTTATTTGTGACTGGCCTAACCGTCCAAAGCAAATGGTTGACCATGACAATGGCAAACCTTCACTAACCCACTTTAAAGTGCTTGAGCATGAAGACAATGCAACTCGCGTAGAGCTCACCCCTATTACTGGTCGCTCACATCAATTACGTGTTCATATGCTGTCTTTAGGCCATCCTATTTTAGGGGATAGACTGTACGCCCACCCAGCAGCATTAGCGATGGCGCCAAGACTGCAACTGCATGCAGAAATGCTCAGTTTGGCTCACCCTGTCAGTGGTAAAGAAATGGTTTTTGAAGCCACACCTGAGTTTTAACAATAATATTGCTAAATATTTAGCATGAGGTGCCGATAGTCTAATTAGACTTCAGTTAGGGTATCGGCATGACTTTAAGAGTATTAAATACATTACTTTACGCCACTAGTTTTGCGTTTATAAGCAATGTAAGTGCACTCGACTTCATTAAACCAACACCTTGGTCAAGTATCGTTAGTAACGATATTCAACGCTTTATTCCTGATGGTGAGGTACGTACCTTGCTTGCTGGTGATGATGAGTTTATCAGTCTTTATCGTCAATCGATGGCTGCCACTCAACGAGGTGTGGTTTTAATTATTCCAGATTGGCAGCATCCGCCTACCAGTAATACAGGCCTAAACTTTCTACGTAAACAGCTTAATGACTTAGGTTATGCAACTCTTGCCATGACGATGCCTGATATAGATTGGCATCCTGCTGACACTGATACACAATCAAGCGATACGCAAAGTGACACTACGACAGAATCAACAGAGCCAAAAGAGCAACCCCCTCACTTTGTCTCTGCAACTCCGACAATTAGTGATGCTGTACTCAATGACTATAAGCTCAAACTAATTACTCGCTTTAATGCGCTCTATAATAATGCCTTAGATGAACAAGGGGCTATTATCGTCCTTGCACAGGGTGCCAGCGCGGGGCTATTAATTGAACATTACGCTAGCTTTCCAAATACCAGTGTGAACGCATTCATCAGCCTAAGTGGTTATTTACCTAATAGTGAGCGCAATCAACACCTTAACGCAACACTATCGACAATCAGTCCACCGCTACTGGATATATTTTACAGTGAAGGGAATCAAGACATAATACACAGTGCTCATGAGCGAAAGCGCTGGGTAAAACGCCATGCAAAGTACGATTATCGTCAAAGAGAATTGTTTGGCTTACCCACTGAGCCTGAGCAACACGAGCGGCTGCTCAAAGAGGTAGACGGCTTTCTACGCCGCCTTTTTTAAATATTCGTACGCAGCTTGAATATCCTGACTTTTCTTTACTGCAACTTCCATCATATGTTTTGGTAGACCCTGTGACACAAGCTTATCTGGGTGATGCTGCGCCATGAGCTTTCGATACGCAACTTTGATATCACGCGAAGTTGCATCATTGCTTAATCCAAGCAATGCTAAGGCTTGGGCACGGTTCATGCCATTATTCGGTGGCACTCGATGGCCTTGTTGCTCATTGTGCGTGCTGCGTTGTTGATTTTGCTGCTCATAAAAACGTTGCTGTTGCTGACGAAATGCAAACTCGGCTTGATAACGTTTAAGTAAAAATGAAAACTGAGTACGAGATATTCCTAATTGTTTGCTGACTTCTTGCAGTAATTGCTTTTCTTGCTCTGCAAGGTGACCATCGGAAAACGCCATTTGAATTTGTATTTCTAAAAATAGTTGTAATAAGTCATGGCGGCGGGCGAAACGCTCTTTAAAATCATGAACCGTTTCTTTTAGTGAAAAGTCACTTTCTTTACCACTTCGAAACGCATCTTGTGCTTCGCGACGCTCATCACCTGACAAGTTCATCTCATCCATAAACAAACTAGCGGCACGAATGTGAGTTTCACTTACTCGACCGTTTGATTTAGCAATGTGCCCCATCACAGCAAAACAACTCGAGAAGAACAATGCTTGGCGTTCGTTAATATCATCGCCTTTAAACAAACCTGAAAAGCCCCCCGCTTTATCAAAGTCTTGTTTTAAGGTGCGATCAAACATATGACCAAGGTATAAACCGAGTAAAGCACCTATGAATTTTCCAAACATAAAGCCAAAACAAAAACCCAGTACTTTTCCCCACATCGTCAATGCATCCTCTTTAAAAATCTTGAACAGCTAAGCGCTGATTTAACTCATCGAGCCTAGCTGGCGTGCCAATATCATTCCATTGACCAATATACAGCTCAGTTGACACGCGATGTTCAGCTAATCTTTCACGTAAAATAGGACCTAACGCAAGCACGCCAGCAGCAAGGTCTTTAAAAAAGTCACTATGATATCGGCTAATTCCAGAAAATGTATACTTCTGACTCTCAGGGCTCATGTGGCTCAACGCAAAGTCTCCTGTAAGGTTATGGCTTGGGTTTTCAACCAGTACGATATGCGCCTCACCAGAGTGCAAATGTAGCTGAGTTAATGAGCTAACATCATAATCAGAAAATACATCACCATTTATCACCACAAACTGCTCCCCAAGCAAAGGAAGCGCGTGGATAATTCCCCCAGCGGTTTCAAGCCCGCCTTCGGGCTCTTGGCTGTACTGAATATTCACACCAAAAGCAGCTCCATCACCAAAGTGACTTTTTATTTTATCGCCTTGCCACGCAAGATTAATGACAATATCTACAATACCTGCTTGACGTAAATTATTAATATGGTGCTCAAGTAATGGCTTATTAGCAACCTTGAGCATTGGCTTTGGTAGGTGCTCGGTCAGTGGCATCATCCGCTTGCCACGCCCTGCAGCTAAAATCATTGCTTTCATTTTATCTCTACCGCTAATCGCTTTTCAGTTAAAGGAATAATGATTGTTTCCATCCATTCACGTAATGTTTCAAGCTCAGGGTATTCCTTACTTACGCTGCTAATGTATTTAAGGGTGGGCAGTACATTATTCAAATAACCTGACTTACCATCGCGTAATTTTAAGCGGCAAAATATGCCTGCGGCTTTTAAGTGACGTTGCACACCGGTTAAATCAAACCAGCGTTTAAACGCTGAAAATGGTACGTCATTGATAAGTTGCTGCGCGATAAACTCGTCATAAGCATAGTGTAATAAATAGTCGAGTTCTTTTTCTGGTAATTGAAAATAGCAATCTCTTAATAAAGACACGAGATCGTAGCAAACAGGTCCTTGCACTGCGTCTTGATAATCAATAATCGCCCACTGCTGGCCGGTACGCATAATATTACGGCTGTGAAAATCACGGTGCACTGTTACTTTAGGTTGTTCAAGGGCATTATTTATTAGTAACTCACATACTCGCTGCCACATGCTTTGCTGCTCATCCAGCATCGTGTAACCAATAAATGCATCGACTAACCATTCTTTAAATATGCTTAGTTCAAACTGTAAAAATTCACTATCAAATACTTTCATATGCTGGGCTGGCGGGATTTGAGCCCATTGCGCACTTAATTTTATTAAATGTTTATAATGTGAGGTGCGATCATTATCGCCAAGTAAATCAGCTAAGTGTGTATTACCTAAGTCACTTAATAAGAAAAACCCTTGCTTCTCGTCTGCTTGAAGAATTTTTGGTAATTTAAAGCCATGCTTAGAAAACACTTTATTAAGTTCAATATAAGGTGTGTTATCTAATTTATTTGGGTCTGAATCCATGACGATATAGCTATGATCGCCCGTATTTACACGAAAATAGCGGCGAAAACTTGCATCACCAGTAATGGCGGCTAACTGATATTCATCCTCTTTAAAGTGAGGATTTAAAAACTGCTGTAAACTTTTATAACGATTCATTTAGTAAGATATCTATTTTTCACTAAGTCAATTACTGTATTTGCCATTGTTTTCCTTTATTATGTCTAGCTTATATCCAACCAAAGAGCATTAAGGTCATTAAATGAGCAAAACCTGGGGCATAATGATGCTAAGCGTACTTAGCGCACCATCGTTCGCCGAAACTGAACTGACACACAATTTTTGTGGCACTTCAATGCAAACCAGAGCTTGGCAACCGCTCCCAGGCCTTGAACTTAATATGATCGATATCAAATCTGATGATATTGAACTATTGGGCACCCAAAGCGCAGAATTTACCGGCAACGTAGATATTAACACCCTAACGATGAATTTGTCCGCACAAAGTGCACTGATTGACAAACAACGTGGTCTACTTAATGCAACTGGGCCTATCGTCTATCGCGATAAGGTAAGCCAAATTAACAGCTCGGGGCTCAATGCTGATTTAAATAATTCAGAGTTAAGCTTACTGGGTGCAGACTATAAGCTCACCGACCAACTTGGTCATGGTGGTGCAGAAAAACTAACGGTTAACCAGTCTGGCCTAAACCTGATGAACGCAAGCTTTACTACCTGCCCTGGTGAAACACCCGTGTGGACAATCGAAGCTGATAAAATTGATCTATCAAGTGATGATGGCTGGGGCGAAACCCATAATACAGTTCTGCGTGTGTTTGATACGCCCGTTTTATACTTACCGTATTTTACGTTCCCGTTAGATGATCGCCGTAAGTCAGGTTTACTCACACCAAACTTCTCAAGCTCAGGCCGTTACGGTATTGAAACCATCACCCCTTATTACTGGAATATAGCGCCAAATTACGATGCGACTATTACCCCACGTTATATGTCTAAACGTGGTTTACAGATGATTGGTGAGTTCCGCTATCTGACTGAACATAACAATGGCTTAGTTGCCGTCGAATACTTAGATAAAGATGACGAAGAGCCGAATGTTGACTCACGTTATTTATTCCACTGGCAACAGCAAAGCTACTTTGGCGAAAATTGGCGTGGTGCAATCGATGTAACTAACGTCAGTGATGATAATTACCTAACAGATTTAAATTCAAGCTATGCAACGCGCACAGATACTCAGCTTTACCGCACAGGTTCTTTGACGCATTTAGGAGAAACGTGGCGCACCAATATCAAATTACAAAGCTTTGAGGTATTGGGAGATCATAAAGATTCATACGCCGCCTTACCACAAATCAGTTTCTCGCAAACTGATGCCTACGATTTTTATGGTGTCGATTTGACCCTTGATGGCGAATTAAGCTATTTCACCAATGATAATGCTGTGATTGATGAAGCAAGCCGTCTTCACATTGAGCCAAAAGCAAGCTTAGGTTATCAAGAATATGCGTGGTCGTTTTTATCTGAGGTCAGTTTACTGCATACAGAATATAATCAGCATGGTGATTTGAGCGGTACTAATTTTGATGAAAAAGTCACGCGTACCCTGCCAAAAGTTCGCTTATACAGCCAACTAAACTTTGAACGTGAAACCGCTTTTTTCTTTAAAGACGGTATACAAACTCTAGAGCCACAGATCCAATATTTGTATACACCAAATAAAGACCAATCAAATATTGGCCTGTACGATACCACTAAATTACAAGACGACTTTTTTGGTTTGTTTCGAGATCGCCGCTTTTCAGGTATCGATCGCATTGCAACAGCGAACCAATTTACACTCGGTGCAACAACGCGTTTATTTAGTAGCGATAATGAAGAAGTCTTTAATTTTAGTGCGGGTCAAATATTCTATTTAAGCGACGAAGCAAAACCAACATCTCAAGGATTAGGCACAGATACCAATTACAATGCCTTGTTTGCAGCGCAAACCATGTTACATTGGCACCGTCGCTGGTATTTGTCTGGTGGTATTCAATATGACACCGACGGTAAAGAAATCATCCAATCTAATGTCACATTAGATTATAAAGGTGATGATAAACAGCTTGTACAATTGAACCATCGCTATGCAAATGATGTCTCAGGCAATACAATCGAACAAGTTGGTTTATTTACGAGTATTCCACTAACAAAAGATTGGCAATTTGTTGGTAGCTACCACCGCGATTTAGAAAGTGGTCGTAGTATTGAAGTTTTCACCGGTCTTCAGTATGAATCGTGCTGTTGGGCGTTTCAAATTACAGGCCGTCGCCAAATCGAAACTGATTTGAATCAAGCGATAGGCCAAGAACAAGCTACTTTTGATACCAGTATTGGTTTTAATATTGTATTAAAAGGGCTTGGAAGTAAAAGCCGTTATGATGCGCAAAAATTATTACAACAAGGTATTTTTGGCTATCGTAGACCGTATTTTCTTAATAACTAGTACCGCAGTACTATTAGCAAGAGTATTAGAAAAAATATGAATTTTAAAAAATTATTTGCATCTGCATTATTAACAGTTGGCCTATGCCAAAGTGTTTTCGCCAAGCCTGTCGAAATTGACAAAGTAGTTGGCGTGGTTAACCAAGGCGTAATTTTACAAAGTGAAGTCGACACGATTATTAACCGTGTTAAAGCGCAAGCAGCAGAACAAGGCCAAGAGCTTCCTTCTGATGACACCTTGCGTATTCAAGCAATTGAGCGTTTAGTAAACCAAGCGCTTATGATGCAACTTGCCGAGCGTATGGGTCTTGAGATTTCTGATTCACAACTTGATCAAACTCTTGAAAACATGGCGCGTGAGCAAGGCGGCAGCATCGCTGATTTACGTCGCACGATAGAAGCGTCAGGTGAAAGTTTCCCTGCTTATCGCGAAGAAATCCGTAAAGAAATAACAACCCAGCAAGTGATGCGTGCCAATGTAGATCGCCGAATTTATATTAGCCCACAAGAAATCGATAACCTTTTAAAAATCATGGAAACTCAGGGTAAAAATGCCGAAGAGTATGACATCGGTCACATCTTGATTGATATCCCAAGTGATGCAACACCTGATGAAATTGCGAGCGCAAAAACTCGTGCTGATAAAGTCATCGAGTTCTTAGAAGATGGTAAAGAATTCAAGCGTATTGCAATTTCATCATCAAGTGGCTCAAAAGCACTTGAAGGTGGTCAACTAGGCTGGATGAGCATCAATGAAATGCCCTCTCTTTTTGCTGAGGCAGTAAAAGGCCATAAAAAAGACGATATTGTTGGCCCACTTCGTTCAGGCGCAGGCTTTCATATTATTAAAGTTCAAGACGTACGTGGACGCCAAGTTGTTGAAACAACAGAAGTACGCTCTCGCCATATTCTTATCAAGCCTTCAATCATCTTAAGTGAAGAGAAAGCCCGTGATATGCTAAAAGGCTTTGCAAAAGAGCTACGTGAAGGCAAAGCTGACTTTGCAGAGCTAGCAAAAGAATACTCTGAAGACCCTGGTTCAGCATTAAAAGGTGGCGAGTACGACTGGACTGATCCAAGTACCTATGTACCTGAGTTTAAAAATACACTTCTTTCATTAGAAAAAGATGAAATCAGTGAACCATTTAGAACACAGTTCGGTTGGCACATTGTACAACTTTTGGGCAAACGCGTAGCAGACAAAACAGAGCTGGCAAAACGTAACCGTGCTCACCAATTACTGTTTAACCGTAAATTTAAAGAAGAAAGCTTCAACTGGCAGCAAGAAATGCGTGAACAAGCCCATGTTGATATCTTTCCGGCAGAATAAACGTCATGACAATTAGAGTAGCAATAACCCCTGGTGAGCCTGCTGGCATAGGCCCAGATTTACTTATAAAACTAGCTCAACATCAATGGGATGCTCAACTGGTTGTGATCGCTGACGGCGCGCTTTTAAAAGAGCGCGCTAAGCAACTAGGATTATCAATCGACCTAATTAAGTTTGATGAAAATCAAGCGCCAACAACGGCTCCTGCAGGGAGTGTTTATTTACATCAAGTTGATCTTGGTGCAGAGGTTGAAGTTGGCGTGTTAAATGATGCCAACGGACAGTATGTCTTAGACACGTTACGTATAGCCAGCGAAAAAAACATGGATGGCACCTTTGCTGCTGTAGTCACTGGCCCCGTGCATAAAGGTATTATCAATAAAGCGGGTATCTCATTTAGTGGTCACACTGAGTACTTTGCTCAGCAATCAAATACCGCCGATGTTGTTATGCTATTAGCCACTGAGGGCTTACGTGTTGCGCTTGTTACCACGCATATACCACTGGCTTATGTATCGCGAGCAATTACAGTAGAACGTCTGAGCAAGGTTGCCACAATTTTAAACCATGATTTACAAACCAAATTTGGAATCGAAAAGCCACGTATCTTAGTGTGCGGTTTAAACCCGCATGCAGGTGAAGATGGCCACCTAGGCCGTGAAGAAATCGAAACGATAACACCAACACTTGAGCTTTTAAATAATCAAGGTATGAACTTAATAGGGCCATTACCCGCCGATACCCTTTTCCAAGATAAATATTTATCTCAGGCAGACGCGGTACTCGCAATGTATCACGATCAGGGATTACCTGTGCTAAAATACAAAGGTTTCGGCAATTCAGTTAACATCACCCTTGGATTGCCATTTATTCGCACATCAGTCGATCATGGTACAGCTCTCGATCTCGCTGGAACTGGTACAGCTGATGTGGGTAGTTTTGAATTAGCAATCCGCGAAGCGATTAAGCTCGCCCATGAAAAAGCACAAAATCAATGACAGATAAAGTACATTTAGGACATCGCGCCCGTAAGCGTTTTGGTCAAAACTTTTTAAATGATGACATGATCATCGACAAAATAGTCACGGCTATTGATCCTAAACCTGAAGACAATTTAGTAGAAATCGGCCCAGGCCTTGGGGCTATTACTGAGCCTGTGGCTGAGCTAAGCGGCCATTTAACTGTTGTTGAACTAGATAAAGATCTAGCCGAGCGTTTAACCAGTCACCCTTTTTTAGGACCTAAGTTAACTGTGCATCAAGGTGATGCGATGAAGTTCGACTTTAGCTCTTTGATAAAAGCAGATGAAAAGCTAAAAATTTTTGGTAACTTGCCTTATAACGTCTCAACGCCGCTACTCTTTCATCTATTTGAATTTGCAGACAATGTTGAACATATGCACTTCATGCTACAAAAAGAAGTGGTGAAGCGCATGGTAGCAGGCCCTGGTAGCAAAGCATTTGGTCGTTTAAGTGTGATGACCCAGTACTATTGCCACGCAATGCCAGTGATTGATGTTCCGCCAGAGTGCTTTAAACCTGCGCCTAAAGTTGACTCAGCGGTCATCCGTTTAATCCCTAAAAAGCCTGAGCAACGTAGTGCAAAAAGTACCAAACTATTAAATACAGTCTGTTTAGAAGCATTTAATCAACGCCGTAAAACATTACGTAACAGTTTATCAAACCTACTTACAGCTGAAGAGCTCACAAGTATTGGCATTGATATCACGCTTCGTGCAGAAAGCCTGTCTTTACAACAATTTATTGATATAGCTAATTGGATTTATGACAACAAGCAGTAATCTGGGTTCACCTATAAAAGTCTCTGTGGAGACCTTTTATGTTGAAGGGCAATCAGAACCTGAACAGGATAAATACGTTTTTGCCTACTCTATCACTATTAAAAACCACAGTCTGTGCAGTGCTAAGCTATTGAGTCGTTATTGGTTAATAACGGATGCTAATGGCAAAGAAGTTGAAGTACAGGGCGAAGGTGTTGTTGGTGAAACTCCAACCATTGCCCCTGGAGAAAGTTACAAATACACCAGTGGTGCTGTGCTCGATACACCTGTTGGCACGATGCAAGGCTATTATACGATGCGCAATGAATTCGGCACTGAATTTGAAGCCCCCATTGACGTATTTCGTCTAGCTCGCCCTAATATTCTGCATTAAGTAACAATGGCCGACTACGCAATTGGTGATCTACAAGGCTGCTATTTTGAATTTAACAGGCTTCTCGAGCGTGTTAACTTTAATCCAAGTCAAGATCACCTTTACTTAGTCGGTGATATTGTCGCCAGAGGCCCTGACTCTTTAGCTTGCCTTGAACGGCTTTATAATATGCAAGGCAGTGTCAGTATCAGTTTAGGTAATCATGACCTACATCTTATTGCCTGCCATTATTTAAACAAGCTGGCAAACCCAAAAGATAAACTCGGCCCTGTTTTTGACAGCCCTAAACGTGCTGACTATATCAAGTTTCTTCAGCATCAACCTCTTGCAATTTGGCTTGCACATCACGACACTTTTATCAGCCATGCTGGCTTAAATCCAAACTGGTCCATTAAAAAAGCGCTAAAGCGGGCACAATTTGCACAGACTTGCTATCAAGGACCTGATGCTATCCATTACTTCACTCACATGTACGAACCACACCCCACTGAGTGGCAATCGACTTTGAGTAAAGAAGCCAAGTTTCGCTATATTGTTAACTACTTTACACGTATGCGCTTTGTCGATAGTGATGGCAAGCTTGAGTTAAATAACAAAACCAGTGTTAGTGACAATAGCTCAATAATACCTTGGTTTGAGCACCCTAATATTTCACAATTAAAACAACACCTTGTTTTTGGTCACTGGGCTGCCCTTGAAGGGAAAACCAATAAAGAAAATGTGCATGGACTTGACACAGGTTGTGTTTGGGGTGGGAGCATGACACTTATGGAACTCGCACAAAAGAAGCATTTTATCGAAAGTTCCCACTCTTTCATCTAAAATAAACTGAAAATTAGCTGAACATCTGTTAGATTTATAACAATTAAAGTAAATTTAAATTAAAGCTAATTAAATTTAAATACTTAACTTATTGGCAACCCTGCCGATAAGTTTGGATTAGTACTCTTTTGTGGAATTATTTATGAACTTGACCGTTAGACAGCGTATTTGGGGTGGCTTCATTGTCATTACGTTACTCCTGCTATTTATTGGTGGTAACTCATTGATCAGAATTACCAGTATTGATCAATCAACACAGCGAGTGAACCAACTATCGTTGCCTGCTCTAGACAAAAGTTATGAATTACAGGTCGAGTTCATTTTAATGAGTAAATCAGCTCAAGCGAGCTTTTATTCAACCTCTCAAGATGAGCTTGCAGGCTTACGAAAAAGCTTTAATGAGCAGAAAAAACGCTACGATAGCTCATACCAAGACCTACAAGATGTTGTTAGCAACGATCCTGAACTTAAGCAAAGTAGTCAGCAAGTTGAGCAAACCTACAAACGCTTTGTTAAATCTGTAGATAACTTATTTGCCGATAAGAAAACCCAATTAGAACTTAATAAGACACTTCGCACTCAATTAGAAGAGATTGAGCTCAGTGCTGAAGACGCCAACTCAGTCGTGCTTGATATTATTGACATCGATGGACTTGAAGAGAACAACTCACGCGCTTATCAAGCAGCCAATAGCATGGAGAATAATTTTCAGTCTGTGGTAACAAATAGTACCGATATGCTAACGGTTAAAACCCACAACACCCTCGATATCATAAAAAATGAGCAAACATACTACCTTGAAGAAGTTGAGCGTAGTTTAGGTTTAATCCGCCCTGCTATTATTGATAGCAATGCGGGTTTATTTAATGATCTGAACGGCTACTACGAAGCACTGGCTAAAAATGTAAAAGGTAATAATAGCTTATCTGCAAATAAAAAGCGTTTGATTGATGCTATTGCACAAACTCAAGCTGAGCTGGCAAATGCAGAAAAGTCGACGGCAGAAGCTCTAAAGCAACTTAAAGAGCTCGTAGATCAATCGACCGTGCTTGCTTTCGACTTACAACAAGATGTAAGTGGCAATGTATCTACAGCAACTATTTGGACTTGGATTGCCATGGTTATCGCAACTTTACTTGCCATTGCTGTTGCAGCGATTACCGTTAGTCGTATCACTAAGCCACTTGCTGAAGTAAACCGAGTACTCGATATTGTTGCAAGTGGCGATATGACACAACGTTTAGATGATACTGCCAAAGATGAGTTTGGTGAGTTATCGCGAAGCTGCAATACACTAATCGAAAGCTTGCGTACACTTATCCAAGGCATTATCTCTCGTTCAACTCAGCTTGCGGCGGCATCTGAAGAGACTTCAGCCATCACTGAAGAATCTAGCCAAGCTATCCGTAACCAACAAGCTCAGGTTGAACAAGCTGCCACCGCAACCACTGAAATGAGCAGCACCTCACAAGCTGTAAGCAGCAGTGCACAGCAGGCATTGAGTGAAATTAAAAACGCAGATAAAGAAGCAGAGCGTGTTAAAGGTATCTCATCGCAAAACAAGGCAACTATTGAACAGCTTGCTCGTGAGGTAGATGATGCATCGCAAGTTATCAATAAGCTTCATAAAGACAGCGCGTCAATTGGCGGTATCTTAGATGTAATTCGTGGTATTGCAGAACAAACTAACCTGCTTGCACTGAATGCCGCTATTGAGGCAGCACGTGCTGGTGAGCAAGGCCGAGGCTTTGCGGTTGTAGCAGACGAAGTACGCTCTCTAGCAAGTAAAACACAAGAGTCTACGCAAGAGATTCAAGCTATGATTGAATCGCTTCAGGTTGGCGCTGAAGCTGCTGTATCGGCTATGTCGAAAGGTAAGCAACAAGCTGAATCATGTGTTGAGCAATCAGATCAGGCCAATACAGCTCTTGATTCAATCACTGCAGCCGTTGCACAAGCACATAACGTAAGTGAGGAAATATCGACAGCGGCACACGAGCAACAGCAAGTATCACAAGAAATTAGTGAACGATTAGAGTCAATCGTTGCAATCGCAGAGCAAACGGCAGAAGGAGCTAACCAGACCAACATCTCAAGCTCTGAAGTCGCTAAGCTTGCCGAGGAGCTTCGCTTATCAGTTGATGCGTTTAAAGTGTAGACGGCTACTGACAATTTAGACTACTAAAAACCGTGTTTGCCATAGCAAACACGGTTTTTTTATAAATAAAATCAGGAGTATTTGATAAATGTCTCGCGAACAGCAACCATACCAATTAGCTTAATTAACTGGCCTATTTTGAGGCAATAAAACCTCATTGGTAACAAGCAAAAATTTCGTTATTTCGTTGTTCTCGGCAATTGCTCCTGCATTGCTCTACCTCCTGCATCCACACAGTCGTAAATCAGAAATTTTTAACGCAGGTAGCGCATGTTTAATCCCTCAAAATGATTAAGTAGTATTACGGATTGGTATCACTCAGGCACAAAAAAACCGCAACATGTGCGGCTTTTCAAACGCTTTTATGACTTTTGGAATTAAAGTCCTGCGCGCTCTTTAATAACTGCGATAAGAGGCGAGCCACTATGATTAGATTCAGCCCAAGCAAGGTCTGCACCGTCTTCTAAAGAGCTTTTAGAAAGGTTTTTAACAATGTATTCGCCGGTATCATTTGCACCGCTCTCAATCGCGTGGCGAAGCATATTGTTACCATTACACTTTACAGAATCAATGATGTTACGAATTTTAATACGTGAACTTTTTAATTTACCACGTAAACGACTTTTGTCGTCCGCAGCAATATACTCACAAATAGAAACAGCTAGTTGATCATTAGCTTTAACGGGTGCGGTGTACGCAACTGAAGCCGAAACAACTGCCGCAGCTAGTAACATATTTGGTAGCTTTATCATATTTTGCCCTTATGTAATACTTTTTACTTACCAAGATTGACTATTATTGTACCAATCAATCTGATTCATCGCAATAATGTTACGAATTTTTATACAAAGTAACAAAGGTATATGAGTAAGGGTTTTTGTTATCTGGTTGCTTCTGCTCTTGCTCTACAATTGTCCAATCTGCAACATTTTTGTAATCTGGGAACTGTGTATCCCCTTCTACATCTAAGTCGATAAAGGTTAAATATAGACGTTCAGCTTGAGCAAGAAACTGCTGATAGATGTTTCCACCACCGATGATCATCACTTCATCTTCTTCTTTTACAAGGGCTAGCGCCGCTTCAGGCGAAGTCACAACCTCAATGCCTTCAGCTTTATATTCTGCATTACGGCTAATAATAATATTTTGACGCCCAGGTAAAGGTCGGCCAATAGATTCAAATGTTTTACGGCCCATAATGACAGGTTTAGCCATTGTTACTTGCTTAAAGTGTTGTAAGTCAGCAGGTAAATGCCATGGCATTTGATTATCTTGGCCAATAATACGGTTATTTGCCATTGCAGCAATCATTGAAATTTTCACATTAAATCCTAATACTTTTTTCCTAACAACAAAAAAGGAGCAAAAGCTCCTTTTTTATTTAAAATTTTAACGTTCGTAAATGACTTCAACGTCGTAGTCATCTTCGTCCCAATCATCCCAATCGTCATCATCTTTCGATGTTGCTTTTTGATGATAAGTATCCCACTTAAATTCAACTTCTTCTTTTTCTTCTTCAGCAAACTTTTCTTTTGGCATGCTATCCAATAGCGCCATAATGTCATGACACAAGGCTTGCGTATTTTGCTTATTTGCTGCTGAAATTTGATACACGTTTGTCTCTTCGCCTATCTCCTCAGCAATTTGCTTACATAAAGCCTCAGCTTCATCTTCTGGTAGTAGATCAATCTTATTAAATACTAACCAGCGAGGTTTCTCAGCAAGCTTAGGGCTGTATTGGTGTAGCTCATTAATGATAGCAAAGGCATTATCGACAGGGTTTGAACCGTCAACAGGCATCACATCAATAATATGTAAAAGTACGCGACAACGCTCTAGATGCTTTAAGAAACGAATTCCTAAACCTGCACCGTCTGATGCGCCTTCAATTAAGCCTGGGATATCAGCAATCACGAATGACTTATTAGCATCAGGACGAACCACACCTAGGTTTGGTACCAATGTAGTAAACGGATAATCTGCCACTTTCGGTTTGGCTGCTGATACGCTGCGAATGAACGTTGACTTGCCTGCATTTGGCAAACCCAGTAAACCAACATCTGCAAGTAGCATTAGCTCTAAACGTAAACTACGAACCTCACCTGGTGTCCCCAGTGTTTTTTGACGAGGGGCACGGTTTGTGCTCGATTTAAAGCGTGCATTCCCTAAGCCATGGAAACCACCTTTAGCAACAACCGTTTTTTGACCGTGTTGAGTAAGATCACCTAATGACTCTTCAGTATCAACATCCGTAATACGTGTGCCAACAGGTACTTTTAACACAAGGTCTGCACCTTTTTTACCCGTCATATTACGGCTTTGACCATTTGTGCCACGCTCTGCTTTATGAAAACGCTCAAATTGATAGTCAATAAGTGTGTTTAAGTTTTCATCAGCTTGTAGATAGACACTGCCACCATCGCCGCCATCACCGCCGTCAGGACCGCCATCCGGCACATATTTTTCACGTCGGAAAGATACGACACCGCTGCCGCCATCACCCGCGTCACAACGAATTTCTACTTCATCTACAAACTTCATGATTACTCACTTTAAGATTGGCTTATTAATAACTCTATTATACACCTAATTATATAGCTAAGCATCTTCGTACAGTGCCGAAGATGCTTAGCTATATAATCGAGTACCTTAAAACAAAAAACCCCGCAAAGGCGGGGTTTTTCAAATATCGAGATGATTACTCAGCTACGATATTTACGTATTTACGGTTTAAAGGACCTTTCTGTTCGAATTGAACTTTACCATCTGCTTTTGCGAAGATAGTGTGGTCTTTACCGATACCTACGTTAGCGCCAGCGTGGAAACGAGTACCACGTTGACGAACAATGATGCTGCCCGCTAGAACTGATTCGCCACCAAAACGCTTAACACCTAGGCGTTTGCTTTCTGAATCGCGACCGTTACGAGTACTACCAGCTGCTTTTTTATGTGCCATTTCTCAGTACCTCTAAATTAAGCGCTAATGCCAGTGATTTTAACTTCAGTGAACCATTGACGATGGCCCATTTGCTTACGAGAATGCTTACGACGTCTAAATTTAACAATCTTCACTTTCTCACCGCGACCGTGTGAAACAACCTCAGCTGTCACTTTACCACCGTTTACGAACGGTACACCGATCTCGATTTTCTCACCATCAGCAACTAAAAGTACTGAATCAAATTCAACTGCTGCACCAGTTTCAACGTCTAATTTCTCAAGACGAATTGTTTGACCTTCAGTCACACGGTGCTGTTTACCACCACTTTGGAAAACCGCGTACATAATTAACTCCGTCTGTGCGCCCTCAAATCGACGCAACTAAAATATTCTTCAATAGGGCGCGAAGTTTACGCTAATGCGCAAAAACTAGCAAGCCTCTTTTTCGATAAAATGAATAAAAAATAGCTGCATTGAGAGCAATTCAATATTTTCCCTTATTTTATCCTAAAAACGCCTCTTGCCAAGCGCTTTTTACGATCTTGTGACAATTAAATTTCAGTCACAAAACCGAGTCACCGAGGTAGTAATACCGATTACTTATTAAACAAGGTGATAAACTTAACTCCACAAATTTTGCCCTAAATAAAAAACTTTAAGGTGTTTTTTTAGTGAATCGTCACAAAATATCGAGCAAGCGCAATTTTTGATGTACAATCAGCCCCGTATACCCATAAAAATCGGCTCGGAGATCAATGGATATAAAAGCTATCCAGACGTTAATTGAAAGTGAAATGAATGACGTCAATCAACTAATACACGCCCAAATGCGCTCAGATGTCGCATTGGTAAACCAGCTTGGCTTATATATAGTAAACAGCGGCGGCAAACGTGTACGCCCTATGTTAGCTATTTTAGCGGCAAAAGCACTTGGTTATGAGGGTAAAGACCACATTACGCTTGCCACCATCATAGAGTTTATTCATACCGCAACCTTACTACATGATGATGTTGTAGATGAATCTAACCTGCGCAGAGGAACACCCACTGCTAATGCAGAGTTTGGTAATGCAGCCAGCGTATTAGTAGGTGATTTTATCTATACTCGTTCATTCCAGTTAATGGTTGGGCTGGGTAAAATGCCTATTATGCAAACACTTGCAGATGCAACGAATGTCATCGCAGAAGGCGAAGTACTACAATTAATGAACTGTAATGACCCTGACACCACAGAACAAAGCTATATGCAGGTTATTTACAGCAAAACCGCCAAATTATTTGAGGCTGCTACCGGTTTAGCCGCCATTATCACTGAGCAAGATCAACACACCCTTGATGCCTTAAACTTATACGGCATGCATTTAGGCACCGCCTTCCAGCTTGTTGATGATGTGCTTGATTACAATGCAGATGCCACGCAACTTGGTAAGAATATTGGTGATGATTTAGCTGAAGGTAAACCTACCCTACCGCTAATCTACGCAATGCAAAAAGGCACACCAGAGCAAGTTAAGCTAGTACGCGAAGCCATTGAGCTTGGTAATGGTATGGACCACTTAGAGAGCATTCTAACGGCATTAGCTGATACTAAAGCCCTTGAGTTTGCGATGCAAAAAGCAGAACAAGAAGCCGACAAAGCGATTGCTTGTATTGCTTTTTTACCAGATACACCGTACAAGCAAGCACTTGAGAGTTTAGCCCGTATCGCCGTTGCACGGGACCATTAAACTTAATTTATTCGAGCCATAAAAAAGCCTGCAATTGCAGGCTTTTTTATTATTGAAGACATCGACTAGAGAATATCCCCATTTTCATCTGGGTATTAACCGTTGATGAAATCAACACCTTCTTGAATGTCTTTGTTAAGTGTCGCTAACATATCGTTCTTAGCTTGCTCTTCAAAAGCACTTAACTCACCGTAAGAAAGGATTTCTTCAACACCGTTTTTACCTAAACGTACTGGGTGTGCGAAGTATGCTGCATCACCGTTCTCAACTGCAACGTATGCGTAATCAACAACTTCTTCACCTTGTAAGCCTTTAACTAAAGACATACAAAAACGAGCTGCAGCTGCACCCATTGAAAGCGTCGCTGAACCGCCACCCGCTTTAGCGTTAACAACTTCAGTACCTGCATTTTGGATACGTGGTGTTAATGCTGCAACTTCTTCGTCGGTGAAAGTAACACCTTCCACTTGAGAAAGAAGAGGAAGAATAGTCGTACCTGAGTGACCACCGATCACTGGAACTTTAACGTCTGTAGCGCTTAAACCTTTAAGCTCAGCAACAAATGCTTCTGAACGGATCACGTCAAGTGTTGTGATACCGAATACACGATTCGCATCGTAAGTACCCGCTTTTTTGAATACTTCAGCAACGATTGGCACAGTACCGTTAACTGGGTTAGTAATGATACCTACTAACGCTTTAGGGCAGTTTTTAACGATGCCTTCAGCTAATGTTTTGATGATACCTGCGTTTACGTTGAAAAGGTCCGCACGGTCCATACCCGGCTTACGCGGCATACCCGCTGGGATAAGAACGATATCACAACCAACTAAAGCATCGTCTAGGTTGTCAGCACCAAAGCCTTCAACTTTAACGTCTGTTGGGATGTGAGAAAGATCAACCGCTACACCAGGAACAACAGGGGCAACATCGTATAACGATAATTCAGAACCTGCAGGTAAACTTGTTTTTAATAATAAAGACAATGCTTGGCCGATACCGCCAGCTGCGCCTAAAACAGCAACTTTCATTGGAATTCTCCGTAATTTGAGGTAGGAAATACTTGTGGCCCTAAAGATAATGAAATTAGCGACTAAAAACAAATTTATCCTGCTTATTTCGCATATAATTTCGACCATAGTTGTAAACTATGCTGTAAAGTGTCTTCATTTGGCCGACAAATTCAAACAAATACTGCATAAGTATGCATAATTGTGTAGAATTACCTCACATTTTATGAATAAAGATACGACAGCATGCAACCTCAAGATAAACAAGAAGCACTAATCAAAGCGTTTAAATCGTTATTAAAAGAAGAAAACTTCGGCTCACAAGGCGAAATTGTAGATGCATTAAAAGAGCAAGGCTTCGATAATATCAGCCAGAGTAAAGTCTCGCGCATGTTGAGTAAATTTGGTGCGGTACGTACTCGTAACGCAAAACAAGAAATGGTGTATTGCTTACCGGCTGAAATGGGCGTACCAACAGCGAAAAGCCCACTACGTCAGCTTGTTATTGACATTATGCATAACGAAATGATGATCATCATTCGCACTAGTCCAGGTGCTGCACAGCTTATTGCACGTTTACTTGATTCATTAGGTAAAGCAGACGGTGTGCTGGGAACCATTGCAGGTGACGATACTATTTTTATTGCCCCTGCAAAGGTCTCTGAAATTGACGTTACGCTTGAGCGTGTTCGCACCTTATTCGATACAGTTTAAAGTTGCTTTAGAAAATTCACTGACGGGGCGAAAAATGCCGATCCCATATCAGCTTGTGTGAAATCAAGCCAATGATCATAATGCTCGCCCTGCCCTAAACGACTTTTCAGTACATGTTCAAACGAGTCACCTTGCGCGGCACACGACACCATAAGTATGCCCTGTTTGTGAACGTCGCCAAATGGCATACTCTGATTAAGTAATAATGGCTGACCATGCTCATCTTTAAGCTCTGACCTCACTGCATGGCTCGTTTCAATTGCCGGCACAACCAAGGTATTATCAAGGCGAGTACGCCCCATTATTTGCTCTTGCTCTGATAAAGACAAGTACTGCCACACCGTTAGGTCGTGGACAAACCGCTGCACATGAATATAACTACCTTGATCTTCAAAATGCCCTGGTTTATTGACTAGTGCCGTACTGCGTTTTTGTCTTCCGTGGGGCGTGTCGCCGGCGTAGATAAAACCATTAAAATCTCGCCCATCTAAAAAACGAAAATTACGAACTTGCTCCACCAGTTCAACATCCGGTGTAAACAATTTTAAAATTTGCAGAGCAAATAAATGATTGACGTCTTCACGGTCAGAGCGGATTTGCACAAATAAATCGAATGGTTGTGCGCTTACAACATGTTCACTGTGTGTGACATTAGGAAAGCTCTGTAATTGACTTGGAATAAACTCAGGCAATATATGCGGCCAATATTGCGCCCCAACAGCAACAACACAAGACAGCATAGCCTCAGAAAACTGATCAGAAAACTCGTCTTGTATTACATTTACACGCTTTAGTTTTTTTCGTAATGACTCATCGTGGCCATCATAGACGTTAAAAAACAGGTGCAAACCATGTAAGTTTGCTTCAGCACAAATCCCAGATTGCGCTTGCGCCATAGTGAATCCTTAGCTATTCATTATCAGGCACACAATCAACAATTTAGGATTTCACATCATGTTTAATCTCGAAAAAAATTGACCGTGTGCGGCATTATTTTTATTTTTACTGGCTGTTCGACCGAGAAAACGTGGTCTTGCTCTGCGGCCACTTCGAGCTCCTGCCCTGCAATATTAATACGGTACACATAACGCGTGCCGATAAAACGTCTTTGCAAAATAGTTAAGCCTTGAGCATCGCCATTTTCTGCTTTACACAATTGAATATGATGAGGGCGCACATAAATTTGACCTTGTACGCAATCATGGTTACCTGCATTGATTGACGATACAACCCCGAACACCGTCTCATATTCAGTTGCGGTTAATGCTTTTGCCGTTAAGTATATGCCCGTACCAAGAAACTCTGCAACCACCTTTGAGTTAGGTTGGCTAAATAACTGCTCAGCAGAGCCTTGTTGGGCTATTTTTCCACCATGCATAACAGCAAGTGTGTCAGCAAAGGCAAACGCCTCTTCTTTTGAATGGGTAACAAATACCGCAGAAACTTTTTGCGCTTTGATAATTCGGCGTATGTCGGCAATCAGCTCAAACCTTACTTGGGTATCAATATTTGAAAATGGCTCATCAAGAAGTAACAAGCTTGGTTTATAGGCAAGTGCACGGGCAATCGCGACACGTTGCTGTTGACCACCTGAGAGCTGGTGAGGATATCGCTTGGCACAACCATCAAGCTTAACTAAAGTGAGCATCTCGTTCACTCGCTCACGTTTTTGCTCTTTACTCATGTTGTTGAGACCAAACGCAATATTGTCACTCACTGTAAGATGAGGAAATAGCGCATAATCTTGAAACATCATGCCGATATTGCGCTTTTGGGGTGCAACAAAAAAACCATTATCGTTCACGACATTAGAATCGATACTCATGTAACCTTGCTCAGGCTGCAAAATTCCCGCGATTGCTTTTAGGGTTGTGGTTTTGCCACAGCCACTGGCCCCTAATAAACACACTATTTCGTCTTGCTTCACATTGAGGTTTAACCCACTCAAGACTTTAGTGCCATTATACTGATAAGCTAAGTCTTTAACTACTAAATGGCTCATGAGTGATTTTGCTCCATCGAACGATTAACGAAATACAAAGGAATAAGCCCCACTAAAACAATCAATAACGCTGAAATTGAGGCAAGCTCCAACTGCTCATCACTAACATACTGAAACACATGGGTTGCCAGTGTTTCAAAGTTAAATGGCCTTAATAATAATGCGGCAGGCAGCTCTTTCATGCATTCAATAAAAACTAGCAAGCCAGCGGTAAGAATGCCGCGTTTTAACAAGGGTAAATGAACTTTACGCAAAGTTTGCAATGGCCCCTTCCCCATTGATTGGCTTGCCATATCTAACGACGGGCTTATACGTAAGAAGCTGCTTTCAAGTGCCCCATGCGCAATCGCATAAAACCGAACAACATAAGCAAATATCATCGCAAATAAAGTGCCACTCAAAAGTAACCCAGGCGATAAGCCAAAAGGCTCAAGCCAGTTATTTAATGCATCATCTAATTGCGTTAGAGGCAACAATACCGCGATGGCTAGCACGGTTCCTGGCAGAGCATAGCCAGTACTTGCTAAACGCCCTGGGATCAAAGGGTAAGCGTGTTTAGCAATCCGCTGATAAAACAAGACCAGTAAGCTCAGTAAAATGGTTACTAGGCTCACCACAATCGCTACTTTAAAACTTTGCCAAGCGTAATTAAAAAATGCCCCATTCCATGCTTCATCCGCATACACAACGGCGTATTTAACTAACACCCCAACCGGCAAGATAAAAGCCAGTACCAGTACGACTGAGCAAGCTAAGCTTGCAGCCCATGCAGCACCGCCTTTTAAGCGATAAAGTGTTGCGCTATTAACGCTAGATTGACGCTCATACACGGCTTGATTGCGACGGCTAAAGCGCTCAACCATGATAGTTAAAAATAAAATGAGCAGCATAATACCCGAGATTTTCGCTGCAGCGGTTAAAGAGTAATAACCAAGCCACGTATCGTAAACAGCAGTCGTGAGTGTGCTCACGGCAAAGTAGTTAACTGTAGCAAAGTCAGCCATTGCTTCCATACTGATCAAGGTAATACCCGCGACAATCGCACCGCGTCCAAGCGGTAAGCTCACTCTTAAAAAGCTTTGTATTGGCGAAAGCCCCATAAGCTGACTTGCTTGTACTAGTTTAAAAGACTGCTCTCTGAGTGCCGTTTTAAAAATAAGGAATAAGTAAGGATAGAGTACCAAGGCAATCATAATAATAGCCCCAGTTAATGTACGAATATCAAAAAACCAGTAATCATCCGGTGATTGCCAACCAAACCACTCTCTTAAGGCTATTTGCACAGGCCCTGCGTAATCAAGTAGGTCAGTGTAAACATAAGCAATTAAATAGGTAGGCATTGCTAAGGGCAGCATTAGCGCCCACTCAAACTGCTTTCGCCCAGGAAAGTCACAATAAGCCGTTAACCACGCTAGCGGCAACGCAATAACACAACTTAAAAGCCCCACTCCTAGGATGAGCAATAACGTATTACGGGTATAATCCCACAGCACCGTATCGAAAAGATGCTGAAATACATCCGAATCCCCCTGTAGAGATTCAAATAACAAAAAACCTAAAGGTGTAACAAGCAGCAGGCCAATTAGCCAAGCTAAAAGCTGCCAACGCGACAGCGAAAACTTCACATGCATAAGTGGATTAATACCAGATAAAATAAAAGCTGTTAAAAAACAGCTTTTATAAAAATGTGTTACGAGAAATATCCTCGTTATAAATCAAACTTCACTTCATCAATCAGCTTCAGTGCCGCTGGACGATATTTACTAATTTCATCGAGTGGAAGACTATCTTCTTTAAACTCACCCCATGATGCAACCATCTCAGATAATTCAACCCCATTTTTTACTGGGTATTCCATATTGACTGAGGCATACATATTTTGTGCCTTATTGTCGGTCATATACTCAATCAGTTTCAAGGCATTTTCAGGGTTTTTGGCGTATTTCGTCATTACCACACCCGAGACATTAATATGTGAGCCACGATTAGTTTGGTTAGGAAAGTTAATATGAACGGCTTCTGCCCATGATTTTTGCTGTTCATCTTGCATCATTTTGCCAAAGTAGTAACTGTTACCTAAAGCGATGTCACACAAACCTTCTTTTACGGCTTTTACTTGAGCACGGTCATTACCCTGAGGCTTACGAGCAAGATTCGCCTTTACACCTTCCAGCCACTGCTTTGCTTCTGCCTCTCCATGATGAGCAATCATAGAAGCTACTAAGCCTAAATTATAGGGATGTTTACCCGAACGTGTGCATAGCTTACCTTTGTATTTAGGATCAGCAAGGTCTTCATAAGTTAGCTCAGGTAATGCCCCAACACGTTCTTTAGATGAATAAACATTACGAACACGCTTTGTAAGCGCAACCCATTGTCCATCACTATCGCGAAATGTACTTGGCACATTAGCACTGACAACATCGCTTTGAATCTTTTGGGTTAAGTTAAGATCTTCTAACTGAATAAGCGCACTAAAATTTGAAGTGAGCACAAGATCAGCCTTACTATGCTTGCCCTCGCGCTTCACACGCTCGATGAGTCCTTTTTTCGCAAACACGACATTCGTTTTGATACCTGTTTGCTTGGTAAAATCATCTAAAATAGGTTTAATCAAAAAAGGCTGACGAAACGAATATATATTTACAACATCAGCTGCAAACACGGGTGTGCTTATCAAAGCTGTTAATAATACTAAGGCTTTCTTTCTCATTTTATAGCACCTAAATAATAACGATTCTCAAGTATTTTACCTAGACTGAAGCGAAATTACACCTGTTTTACTCACAATCAAGTTATGCCTATCGCTATTTAGGAATTTACCTGTAAGACATATCTCACCTGCATGACAGTTATTGAGTAAAAAGCGCAGGTTAACACTGCAAATAAAAAAGCAACCAATTGAAAATAAAGGAATTTACATTTATTGCAATAAAATAACGCTCTATTTATGCATGACTTTAACCTACCAAGCCTTGGCTAACTCTCTATAATTACTTACATCAACTAAGCAAGACGCTTAATGAGTAAACGGAAGAAAATACATTACTCATAACCGAGGATTTAGGTTCATAAGGAAATAAAGGAAACAAGGACAGGCTCAGGAAGAGTAACGCAATGGAATGACAACCTACGGACAGCATCAGGATGATGTGGAAAGGCATAACAACAGGATGTTGTTATACAGGACGTTAAAAAGTGGAACAAGGGACAGGCTGTAAGGGCATCGCAACGGAGTTGCTAATAAAAGGATAGCGTTAGGATGACGCGTAAAGGACAGGTAAAGAATTTACCAGCAAGGATGTAAAGGACTAAAAAGGAAGTAAGGCTGGATCGCCTTAAATTGCACAGAACCAATAAGTAAAGTGCAATAGCATGGATTGGCAAAGTTTATGGAGTTGATTAGGTTCAATTGCAGGATGCAAAAAATTAAGAAGATTCCGCAAGCGCGACTAGCGATAGTACGCGCTTTTCTTTTGCCTACAATTTAGTAAAGAGTTATTACTCTGGGCGTCCCTTATTTCGCTTACCAAGTAAATACGCATCTCTGAACTTAATAAAATGTTCTTCTAGCTTTTGCGTAGCAGCCACTTCACCTGCAAGCGCAAGCACCATAATAGCAACCTCTGCGGTACCAAGCTGATGTTCATGTGGGGCAACACGCAGTCGATAATCAGAAAGTTTCTCTGGGGTAATCGAAAGCACAGGCAAATTATCTAAATAAGGACTTTTACGGATCATCTTCTTCGCTTCGCGCCAAGTACCATCTAAGAAGATAAACAATGGGCGCTTGCCATCCACAGGGGTTACTTCGGTGATCACGCGCTCTTCATCATCTACATCACTGGCAGGAAAAATAACCATAGGCTGATATTGTGAGTCTGCCAACAAGCTCAGTAAGGCTTCATCTGGATTTGTTCTATCCCATTTAAAGGCATGGTTGTCTGGCACGATTTCAGCAATTAAACGGCCAGTATTTGACGGTTTAAAACTCTCATTGTGGTACATAAGTAAGCAGACTGCCGCATTACACTCGGCCTGTTCAACACCTTCACAAATACAATAATGCTCAGCAAGCAGACAGCGCTCACACCGTGTTAGCTTTGCGCCACGAGCTTTAAATTCACGACGCGACTCAGCCATTTGTTTTGCGCGAAGTTCTAAAACAGAGTTAGTTGAGATTGTAGCCACTGCATTTACCAGAAAGTTGAACGGCGCGTATTGTAGCTAAAAATATGGGGAATAGAAATCAGTGATTAAAAAACAAAAACCCAGCCAAAGCTGGGTTTTTAAAACGATTAGTCAAAAGAACTTACTTCTTTTTAACTGCTTTTTTGTTTGGAAGGTCAGTGATTGAACCTTCGAAGATTTCAGCAGCTAGACCGATTGATTCGTTTAACGTTGGGTGAGCGTGAATAGTTAACGCTAGGTCTTCACCGTCTGCGCCCATTTCAACTGCTAAGCCGATTTCACCTAGCATTTCACCTGCGTTGATACCAACCATAGCACCACCGATAACACGACCTGAGTCTTTATCGAAGATTAGCTTAGTTTGACCTTCGGTACGTGCTGAAGCGATTGCACGACCAGAAGCAGCCCAAGGGAATACAGCTGTTTCGATGCTTAAGCCTTGCTCTTTCGCTTCTTTCTCAGTTACACCAACCCATGCGATTTCTGGATCTGTGTATGCGATTGAAGGGATGCACTTAGGATCGAAGAAGTGTTTCTGACCAGAAATAACTTCTGCAGCAACGTGAGCTTCGTGAACCGCTTTGTGCGCAAGCATAGGTTGACCAACGATGTCACCGATAGCAAAGATGTGATCAACGTTTGTTTTAAGCTGCTTATCAACATTGATGAAACCACGCTCATCAACATTAACACCTGCTTTGTCAGCATCAAGTAATTTACCGTTTGGTGTACGGCCAACAGCAACAAGTACTTTGTCGTAACGTACAGGTTCAGCCGGAGCATTTTTACCTTCAAATGTTACGTATAAACCGTCGTCTTTTGCTTCAACGCCAGTTACTTTAGTAGATAGCATTACGTTAAACTTGTTCTTAACGTATTTTTGGTAAATCTTGATAACGTCTTTATCAGCAGCTGGAACTAATTGATCAGCAAACTCAACGACATCGATTTCAGAACCTAGTGCACGGTATACAGTACCCATTTCAAGACCGATGATACCACCACCTAAAACAAGTAGTTTCTCAGGTACGTCTTTAAGCTCAAGCGCGCCAGTTGAATCGATTACACGGTCATCTTCAGGGATGAAAGGTAAGTTAACAGGCTGAGAACCCGCTGCAATAATAGCATTATCGAATGTGATAGTTGTTGTACCGTCTTCACCTTCAACAGCAAGTGTGTTGCTACCAGTGAACTTACCGTAGCCACTTACTACTTTCACTTTACGCATTTTAGCCATGCCGTCTAGGCCGCCAGTTAACTGACCAATTACAGACTCTTTCCAATCACGGATTTTATCTAGGTCGATTTCAGGCTTACCAAAAGTAACGCCGTGAGATGACATTTCTGCCGCGTCATCAATCACTTTAGCTACGTGTAAAAGTGCTTTTGAAGGAATACAACCCACATTAAGACAAACACCACCTAATGTGTTGCGAGATTCTACCAATGTAACTTCTAAGCCCAAGTCAGCAGCGCGGAAAGCCGCAGAATAACCACCAGGACCACCGCCTAGTACAACAACTTGAGTTTTTAATTCGTTGCTCATGCTATTACCTTAAATGTTTGAACGGGACACTGCCCTAAGTTTAACTGCCATGTTTCTGCAAGGCAGAAAGGGAGAGCAGATATCTATACCAAGATTGTTCTATAGCAAAGATTGTATCATTGCCAATGGTAAAAATCCCAGCAAAAAACAACTTGCTGGGATTTGATTCTTATAAATTATGAAGCGATTACATCACAAGCTGGCGAATATCGCTCATGTAGCTTGCTAGCGTCACAGTAAAGCGTGCTGCTAAGGCACCGTCAATTACCCTATGGTCGTATGACATTGATAATGGAACCATTAACTTAGGCTCAAATTCTTTGCCATTCCACTTAGGCTTCATCTCTGATTTAGAGACACCTAAAATTGCGACCTCAGGTGCATTCACGATAGGTGTAAATGCTGTACCACCGATACCACCAAGGCTTGAAATTGTGAAACAACCGCCTTGCATATCAGATGACGTTAGCTTGCCATCACGTGCTTTAGCCGACACTTCCATCAACTCACGAGAAAGTTCAATGATGCCTTTCTTATCAACATCTTTGAATACCGGAACAACTAAACCGTTTGGCGTATCAACGGCAACACCGATGTTGATGTATTTCTTCAAGATTAAGCTTTCACCATCTTCAGACAGTGAAGAGTTAAACGTTGGGAATTCAGCAAGGGCTTTAGCCGCCGCTTTCATCACAAATACCAGTGGCGTGATTTTAACACCGAGCTTTTTCTTCTCAGCAAGGGCGTTTTGCTCTTTACGGAATGCTTCTAAGCTTGTGATATCCGCTTCATCAAACTGTGTAACGTGCGGGATTTGCACCCAGTTACGGTGTAAGTTAGCACCTGAAAGTTTTTGAATACGAGAAAGCTTCTTCTCTTCGATTTCACCAAATTTAGCAAAATCAACTTTCGGCCACGGGATAAGACCTAACTCACCGCCACCCGCATTGCCTTTGCCAGCATTACCTGATTCAACTTGCTTAACTAGCTCTTTCACATAGTTTTGCACGTCTTCTTTGACAACACGATTTTTACGACCTGTGCCTTTTACGTTTGCTAGGTTAATACCAAATTCACGCGCTAAACGACGTACAACAGGCGATGCATGAGCATACGCTTTGTTATCAGCAAACTCTTCTTTGCTTGCTTTAGCTGCAGCTGGTTTTGCAGCAGGTGCAGATTCAGCCTTTGCCGCTGGTGCAGGTGCTGACTCTTTTTTAGCTTCTGGCGCTGCTTTAGCACTACCAGCAACTTCAAATACAAAGATAAGTGAGCCAGTTGATACTTTATCGCCCGCTGCTACTTTAATTTCTTTAACCGTACCAGCAAATGGCGCAGGTACTTCCATTGATGCTTTATCGCCTTCAACGTTTAAGATTGATTGATCTTCTTCAACCTTATCGCCTACAGACACCATCACTTCGGTAACTTCAACTTCATCACCGCCGATATCAGGCACATTCACTTCTTTAGTGCTTGATGCCGTTTCAGCTGGCGCTTCTTCTGCTGGTGCAGACTCAGCAGCAGGCGCCTCAGAGCCACTTGATGCAGTTTCAAAAACGAAGATTAAAGAGCCAGTTTTTACTTTATCGCCTGTCGCGATTTTGATCTCTTTAACGGTACCTGCAAATGGTGCTGGTACTTCCATTGATGCTTTATCGCCTTCAACGCTTAGTAAAGATTGCTCTTCTTCAACTGTGTCACCTACCGCAACCATGATTTCCGTTACTTCAACTTCATCATCGCCGATATCTGGCACAGTTACTTCTTGTGACGCTGAACCTGAAGATTGCTTAGCAGGCTCTGCTTTAGCTTCTTCTTTTGTTTCAGAAGATGCAGAAGCTTGCTCTTCACCTTCGAAGATCATAATAAGTGAACCGGTTGTCACCGTGTCACCTTCAGCAACTTTAATCTCTTTAACCGTACCTGCTTGTGCAGCAGGTACTTCCATAGATGCTTTGTCTCCTTCAACCGTTAATAACGATTGGTCAACCTCAACCTTATCGCCAACGCTAACAAGGATTTCGGTTACTTCAACTTCATCGCCACCGATATCTGGTACATTAATTTCAATACTCATTGGAACCTCTTATGCGTATAGCGGGTTTACTTTGTTTGTGTCGATGTCGAATTTCTTGATTGCTTCAACAACCACAGATTTTTCAACTTCACCACGTTTAGCAAGCTCAGATAATGTTGCAACCACAACATAGCCCGCATTAACTTCAAAGTGACGACGTAGGTTTTCACGGCTATCCGAACGACCGTAGCCATCTGTACCCAATACTTTATAGTTGCTGCTCGGTACAAATGAACGAACTTGCTCAGCATAGTTCTTCATGTAGTCTGTTGCTGCAACAGTCACAGAGTCACCTAATACATTGGTGATGTAAGCCGTTTTTTGCTCTGCTTCAGGGTTAAGCATGTTGAAACGCTCAGCGTCTTGGCCATCACGTGTTAACTCATTGAATGAGGTTACAGAGAATACATCTGAACCAATGCCATACTCTTCGCTCAGGATCTGTGCCGCTTTACGTACTTCAATCATGATAGTACCTGAACCTAGTAACTGCACTTTTGCTTTATCGCCAGCGACAGTTTCAAGTTTGTAAATACCTTTACGAATACCTTCTTCAGCGCCTTCTGGCATTGCTGGTTGATGGTAGTTTTCGTTCATCAGCGTTAGGTAGTAGAACACGTTTTCTTGGTCTTCACCGTACATGCGACGGATACCGTCTTGCATGATGACCGCTACTTCGTATGCGAACGTTGGGTCATAAGAAATACAGTTAGGTACTGTGTTAGCAAGAATGTGGCTGTGACCATCTTCATGCTGTAAACCTTCACCGTTTAATGTAGTACGACCTGCCGTAGCACCGAGTAAGAAACCACGTGCTTGTTGATCACCAGCCATCCACGCCATATCACCTACACGTTGGAAACCAAACATTGAGTAGTAGATGTAGAATGGGATCATTGGTAAATCGTTAGTGCTGTATGATGTTGCAGCAGCAACCCATGATGACATTGCACCTAATTCGTTGATACCTTCTTGTAGTACCTGACCTGATGTTGCTTCTTTGTAGTAAGAAACGATGTCACGGTCTTGCGGCGTATAGTTTTGACCATGCGGGTTGTAAATACCGATTTGACGGAATAAACCTTCCATACCAAATGTACGCGCTTCATCAGCGATGATAGGCACGATGTTTTTACCAATGCCTTTGTCTTTTAGTAACACGTTAAGTGCACGCACAAAGCCCATTGTTGTAGAGATGTCACGTTTTTGCTCTTCAAGTAGTGGCTTGAACGCATCAACTTCTGGCAATGTTAAGCTTTCAGAAAACTTAGGAATACGCTTAGGTGTGTAACCTTGTAGCGCATCACGACGAGCGTGAAGATACTTGTACTCTTCAGAGCCTTCTTCAAGTGTTAGATATGGTAAGTCTTTAATTTCTTCATCAGAAACTAAGTCTTGTAGACCTAAACGTGAACGTAGGTGCTCAACATGGGTCATATCCATTTTCTTAACTTGGTGCGCGATGTTTTTACCTTCAGCCGCTTCACCCATGCCGTAACCTTTTACAGTTTTAGCAAGGATAACCGTTGGACGGTCTTTGGTTTCTTCCGCTTTTTTGAATGCAGCGTAAAGTTTTGATGGCTCATGACCACCACGCTTAAGTGCGAAGATTTCTTCATCAGTCATATCAGCAACAAGTGCTGCTGTTTCTGGGTAACGACCGAAGAAGTGCTCACGAACGTATGCACCGTCTTTCGCTTTATATGTTTGGTAATCACCGTCAATGGTTTCGTTCATTAACTGTAGTAATTTACCTGTTGTATCTTTAGCAAGTAGGATATCCCAACCACTACCCCATACAACTTTAATTACATTCCAGCCTGCACCTTTGAATAGGCCTTCAAGCTCTTGAATGATCTTACCATTACCCATTACTGGGCCATCTAAACGCTGTAAGTTACAGTTGATTAGGTAGCATAGGTTATCTAGCTTCTCACGCGCAGCGAATGAGATTGCACCACGTGATTCTGGCTCATCCATCTCACCGTCGCCTAAGAAAGCGTACACACGTTGGTTTTTAGTGTCTTTTAAGCCACGACCATCGAGGTATTTTAAGAAACGCGCTTGGTAGATTGAGGCAATTGGACCAAGACCCATTGATACCGTAGGGAACTGCCAGAATTCAGGCATTAATTTAGGATGTGGGTATGAAGGAAGACCTTTACCATCAACTTCTTGACGGAAGTTATCAAGCTGCTCAGCCGTTAAACGACCTTCAACAAATGCACGGGCATAAATACCAGGAGAAATGTGGCCTTGATAATAAACTAAGTCACCGCCATCTACATCGTTTGGTGCTTTGAAGAAGTGGTTAAAACATACTTCATAGAATGCCGCTGAAGACTGGTAAGAAGCCATATGGCCGCCTAAGTCTAGATCTTTTTTCGACGCACGTAATACGATCATGATCGCATTCCAACGGATGATTGAACGAATACGGCGTTCAACATTTACATCGCCCGGATACGCCGGTTCTTGATCTACTGGAATGGTATTAACGTAGTTAGTAGTTGTGCCAGTAGGCATATCAACACCGTCTAAACGGGCTTGCTCTAACACTTGCTCAAGTAAAAATTGAGCACGTTCTACACCTTCTTCACGCACAACAGATTCAAGGGCTTGTAACCACTCTTGTGTTTCTAGCGCGTCTACGTCAATTTTATTGACTTCAGACATATGGAGGTTTCCTTATGTTTAAAATACTAATTATTTTAATAAATCTTAAATTAAGTAGTTAACTAAACTTAGCTAATCACTTGCTTAATGTTGTTTGGTGCGTCTTAAACTACGTTCAATCCGCGAATGCTCTTTGCCAGCCTCAAGTAAGGCTTCTTCGATAAAGGCTAAGTGAGCATTACTAGCAAGACGTGCTTGCTCTGGGTTTCCTTCTATAACCGCATCCATCAAAAACTGTCTGTGCTCAGCAAGCTTTTGACTAATATGTGGTTTTTTTAACAATACAGTTAAATTCTGTAATACATTTTGTTCAAGCAATGCCTGCATACCACGTACTAAATGCAGTAATACAACATTGTGTGATGCTTCAGCGACACTAAAATGAAAAACATTAATTGCTTTCGCTTTTTGTACAATGTCATCATTCACAAGCGCAATATTGTCAAAACTCTGCTTTACTTTTTTGAAATCATTCGTCGTGCCGCGCATCGCTGCATAATAAGCAGCAATCCCCTCTAGTGCATGACGAAATTCAAGTAAATCAAATTGTGACTCGGGATGTTTACTAATCAAATCAAAGAGTGGATCAGTAAGCCCTTCTTCAAGCTGATTTTTTACAAATGTCCCGCCACCCTGACGGCGTGTTACCAAACCTTTCGCTTCTAGCTTTTGAATCGCTTCGCGCAAAGAGGGACGCGACACTTCAAACTGTTTCGCTAACTCACGCTCAGGAGGCAACTTTTCGCCTGGTGCTAACGACCCCTCAAGAATCATATTCTCAAGTTGTTGTAAAATTACATCAGATAATTTTGCAGCTTTAATTTTTAAAGACATTTATCAACGTCCGCATTGTTTAATGCTAAGCCCACTAAATACAGGGTGTTTAGCCTTGCGCCTTGACCAAAAGGTAAATTGGTCATACCAAATTTGATGCATACGGTATCAAAAAGCCGTATTTCTGTCAATTTCACACCCTTAGCGACTAGTTACACCCTAACTTAATTAGCCTAAAGATTAAACAGTATGGAATAAAGTGACTATTTCGGAAGGAAAAATAAATAAAAAAGAAATGGTCAGACCAGATGGTGAATTGCAAAAATACGAAATAAACCTGCTTGTAGCAGATGTATGGACTCCTCCCCATTAACGGGAGAGTACGGTATAAAGAAATTGCAAAACATCTTTTACCAATTAAGGAGTCCATACATGACACAGTCTAATTTAATTGCTATTGATTTAGCAAA
>NZ_JAKKCT010000007.1:0-179347 GCF_021728095.1 Pseudoalteromonas sp. L1
TACGCTTGGTGACAATAGCGTTTTGGACCCACCTGACCCCATGCCGAACTCAGTAGTGAAACGAAACAGCGCCGATGATAGTGTGGCATTTGCCATGTGAAAGTAGGACATCGCCAGGCTCCTAATTAAAGAAAGCCCGATTCGAAAGAGTCGGGCTTTTTTGCGTTTGGAGCTGACAGCTTTCAGACATCAGCTGAAACACAGAGATATCAGACGTCAGATATTAGAGAACAGTTGAACTACGGGGGAATTTGGTAATAGAGTCACCCTCAGCAACCCCCCGTAGGAGGCACTTCAGTGCCGAATAAATTAAACAAACACATTCATGGCTAAAGCCATTCCTACAAGTACACTTTGCCTAGAGCCTCCGGCAGAGGAAGGCACAGCATCAAACACCTTCACCGCGCTGAAAGCTGATAGCTCGTTGTCACTCACACTGCTGTATTTCTCTCACATCGCCGCGGCCGTCGCTTAAGTAGCATTGTTCTAACAACGAGCAATAACAGATCTCGGTTTTAATACTCCTGCGTTGCTTATTCACCTTGTCCCACTGAGTTGTATTGAAACCTGTTTTCTTAAAACCAAAAAGATTAAGTTCAGCGCCTGAGGCTAATAATCGGTTATTACTAACGCCGGTGTATAACCAACCAAATGTTTCAAAGAAATTGATGTCAGTTGACTCTTTTTGCAGTTCATTTAACTGTGCTTCATAAGCATAAATATCAAAGCAGCAGTCTTCTATTAATTTGAATACATTGCTATACGATTTTTCATCATGGAAGAATTTAACGTATTTAATAATGGCTGGGCCTGAGCCTGAATTTTTAATGTAAAAAGTGATTTCTTGCGAATTTTTTTCCTCATCAAAGTTCCCAGTCATAACTTCTATCCACGGCCAGGTTGCGGCTTTTACTTGCCGTTCTGCGGCGTTGGCTTGTAAGTAAGTGGCATAAAAGGAGGCTGCTGAAATTATAATAGCGCACAATGCGAGAAAAAGGTTTAGCCGCTCGTTGGTCAACCAAACTTCGGACTTATTTGTGTTGCTTGGTTGTGCGCTCAAATTTGTGGATACTATATCTGAGTTATTATTTGATTTAATGATATCCTGCTTTTGATTGTCCATAGTCTTGTATTTGTTGTTTTTTATAGACTATAAAACATGCAGATTAAATTGCATACAAAAAGAAACAGGGAGTATTTCTCCCTGTTTGAGCTATTAGCTGTTTGAAATAAATACGGTGAGCTTTTCACCAACTTTTAAGCTATCTCTTGAAAGGTTATTCCATTGTTTAAGCTTAGTGATACTGACCTTGTATTGTTTAGCTATCTTCCAAAGGCTGTCGCCAGATTTCACTTTGTATTCGATTTGTTGATCAGCTAGTTGCGGTAATATAAGCTTTTGGCCTATACGAATCGTATTTGTTTTTAAGTTATTGAAAGCTTTGAGTTGGCTAACGGTTACTTTATGGTTCTTTGCGATCACACTTAAGCTATCACCGCGTTTGACTGTGTAATGTTGCCACTGGCTAAAGTCATTACTCTTTTGGTTAGCTAATAGGGTTTGATAATGTGCTTGCTGCTCTTTCGGGACCACAATATGCGGCGCATCAATTACAGCAGGGTAACGGATAACACCATGGTTTAGCTCTTCAAGCTCTTGCCACTTTGCTTTATCTGCCAAGATCACAGCACCTGTCACGGGTAAGGTCGCAATAGCCTGCTCATTTTTAATGGCAGGAAATACCATTTTTTGATGCTTTAATAATTGTGCTGCGGCCAGTAACTTAGGCACGTAGTGTTTAGTTTGTGATGGCAGTTTCAAGCTAAAGAAATCAGTCGATTTACCTTGCTTTTTATTACGAGCAATAGCTTGTAGCACTCGTCCTTCACCAATGTTGTAGGCAGCAATGGCATGATACCAATTACCATCAAAGCGTTTATAAAGGTATTCCATAAAATCGAGGGCTGCACGGGTGCTGTCAATTACATCTTGGCGACCATCATACCAAGGGGTAATTTTTACTTTGAAATATTTAGCAAGAGAGGGTGTTAACTGCCACAAACCTGAAGCATGTTTATGTGAATAGGCACTGGCATCAAAATCACTCTCTATAAGTGGCATCAGGGCGAGTTCTATTGGTAAGTCACGGTTTTCTACTTCTGTAACGATATGATACAAATACGGCGCTGCACGGCGGCTTATTTCTTCCATGTAGTTCGGATGAGTAAGGTACCAAGCTATGCGTTTTTGCACATCTGGGTGGCTTGAATCGCTAAACTGCAATTGAATGCGAATACGCTGCCATACGTCATCAAGTTCACTCGGTTTTAGCGGTGTAACCGCGTCTACTTGTGCTGTTTTAGTGTTTGCAACCACAGTACCTGGATTGGCTTTGATGGTAGGCTTCTTTTCGGGAAGAGACTCAGGGGCAGTCTGACAGCCTGTTACAATGAGAGAAACAACAACAAGGCCTAAAAATCGATTTAAAAACACGTATTAAAATACTCCATTAACTTAGGTGCGGGTAAACTAAAGCGCCTAAGCTTAACATAAGGTGAGTTAAATATGACCATTAGATTAACAGCTCGCTAACTTACTCACCCAATTGAAATTAAAACGAAATACTAACTTGTAACCCAACGTAGCCATGGTTTTGTGCTTCCCAATAGCGGCTGTCTATTTCTCGGGCTCTAGCATAGATCTCTATTCTGAACGGCTTTGAATCCACTCCCAAGCCAACCCCCACATAGCCATCAATATTATTGTGGTCGTCATCAAAGCGGTCGCTGTAATCATGGTCATCTCGGTCGTCGTAAACAGCAAGCTCTATTAAATCTATGCCCACTTCGCCATAGGCAAAAAAATCACTGAAATAGCCAAATTTTATGCCTGTGTCTAAGGTTAGAAATGTTTCCCGATCACCTTTTTTAGTGAACACTTCAGCTGAGCCTAATGCAGTTGTAAATGCTGCGCCGAAATTGCTGCGGTTAGCTTTAGTCATAAATTCGATGCCGGCTGAGGTGATTGAATCAGTACTATTATGCTCTGATTTAACAAACAAGTTCATATCTGGGCTGTCATAAATGCCAGCAAAGCTTGTAGCAGGAACAAAGGCAAGTGATGCGAAGAGCGCCAAGAGGGTAGGTTTCATATTAGTTAATCCATTAAACTTTAATGGGTAGATGATACCAAACAGCGCCTTAGCAAATTGTAAGTAATTGTTCTAACGATGTAAGTTAACCGAACACACAGCGAAAGCAGGCTCCTTGTTGGCGTTTGATATATACCAAATCGCCACCATGATTGAGCATGATTTGGCGCGATAAACTTAAGCCTATTCCTGAGCCTTGTTGCTTGGTAGTAAAAAATGGCACAAAAATCATCTCGATCACATGATCGCTAATGCCAGTTCCATTGTCGCTGACCTCTAAATACAGTTGCTGATTAGCATTTTGCGCAATGTTTACCTCAATGCACTTTGCTGACTCTGGATTATTTAACTGCTTTAGTACATCAAGGGCATTTTTAAGTAGGTTTATTATTACTTGTTCAACTTGGCCTCTATCTATCATTACTAACTGCTGGCTTTGCACCGATAAATTCAACGTAATATTAAGTTGTTTAGCCTGTTGTGAGTGTAGAGCGACAACTTGCTTGGCAAGATCTGCCAGAATATGTGGTTGTAAGTGTGGGGCGGGTAAGCTACTAACCTTTTTAAATTGCGCTATAAATTCCCCTAAATGCTCGGTTCGTGATGCGAGTGTTGTTAGGGCGAGTTGCAAGTCTTGTTTATCTTCCTGATCATCAAAACTAAGCTCAGTTGGCAGCAGTGCCGTACAAGTTTGTGCTAATGAAGAGAGTGGCGTAATCGAATTAGCAATTTCATGGGTTAGTACTTTGGTAAGGCGCTTATAAGCTTGTTGCTCTTTTAATTGCAGCTGATCATGAATCGATTGCAAACTGATCACTTTACGAACTTTACCTTGGATTTCGGCAATACTGATCTGCACAGATAACGTATCGTGCTGCTCACCATTTTGCCATGGCACGGTATTACGGCTATTTTGTTTAGCGCCTTGGACAAGGTTTGCTATTACACCTAAATCATCGATGTGCTTTACAGCTTGTCCAAGTAAACGGCTGACCGCCGGATTGCTTTCAATAATAGTGCCTTGTTCGTCACATACTAATACTGCTAAATCGATATGAATTAATAGCGCTTGTAAGAACTGGGCTTGTTGCTCTGCATTAAAACGCGCAGCCTGAATTTGTTGTTTAACCTGCTCAAATTGCTGCTGCATAGGGTGTTGGTCGCCAAAGCCTAATGTGCTGTCTCCATTCGCTAAAGCGCGAAAAACAATATCTGCACGCCTTGTTTGGCGTTTAAATAAATTAAAAATTTGCGCGGCACATACCAAATTTAAAATTACTAAAAGTGCCGAAATTGCAGAAAACCCGCTTTGCTCTACTTGCCAAAACAAAGTAATTGATAAACCTATTAATGCAGCTAATAGGCTGGCTAAGCTAATGAAATTTCGCATCGATTAAAGTCCGTATTTTTCTAAACGACGATACATGGCTCCGCGTGTTAGGCCGAGCGCTTTTGCTGCATGACTCACGTTCCCTTGAAAATGCTTTAAAGCGGCACGAACGGTTCTCTGTTCGATGATTTCAAGATCAAAAGTGTCGTAGTCTGTGGCGCTTGTAGGGAGCTCATTTGTGCTAACAGTGGTACTGGGTGAGCTTATCACTGAGCTAATATCGAGCTCTGAGCCTTCTGATAGGATGACTGCTCGCTCAATTGCATGTGCAAGTTCACGGACATTGCCTGGCCAATGATACTGACTTAAACGTGTCATATCAGATGCCGCAATCGAGAGCTCACGTTTGTATTTATGAGCAAAGTGCTGCAAGTAGTAGTTACACAGTAATGGAATGTCTTCAATGCGCTCACGCAGAGCTGGCAAACGGATCTCTACGGTATTAACACGATACAGTAAGTCTTGCCTAAATTTACCTTCAGTAACTGCTTGTTCGAGGTTTTCATTGGTTGCACAGATCAAACGAATATCAATATCGATGACTTTAGAGCCACCAACCGGTGTTATTTGCCTGTTTTGTAGTGCTGCAAGCAGTTTAACTTGTTGGTTAAGCGGTAAGTTACCTAGTTCATCTAAAAATAAACTACCACCATGGGCAAGTTCGAATCGGCCAATGCGATCTTCTTTCGCGCCAGTAAACGCCCCTTTTTTATGGCCAAATAGTTCGCTTTCAAACAGGCTTTCGGCCAGTGAGCCCATGTCTAGGCTTATGAAGGGCTGGTTTTGGCGCTGGCTAGCATTGTGGATTGCATGTGCTGTGAGTTCTTTACCTGTGCCACTTTCGCCACTAATCAATATGTTGGCATCCGTGTTGGCTGCTTTGTCGATAACCGAAAAAACCTGCTGCATTGCATCGCTTTGGCCTAAAAACTCAAATGGTTGATTGCCAATGGATTGCTGCAAGGCTTGCTTTTGTTTTGTGAGCTTACCAACTTGCTGCTTGTCTTTAGCGTGTGAAAATGCCGCCGCTACAGCACCGAGTAATTGCTCATTCTGCCAAGGCTTGGCAATAAAGTCAGAGGCACCTGCTTTAATTGCTTCTACAGCTAGCTGAATATCGCTATAGGCCGTCATAAGCAGTACCGCAATGTTAGCGTCTTGGCTCATTATTTTTTTTAGCCAGTAGAACCCTTCTTTGCCACTAATTGAGTCTTGCGTGAAGTTCATATCGAGTAACACAACATCTATGGCCTGATCCGCCTCATGCTGTGCGCTAATGATACCTTCGATATCAAAGGGATTATCTGTGGTTTTTACAACCTGATAATGTTGTTTTAGAAGTAGTCGTGCGGCGATAAGTACGTCGGCGTTATCATCGACGATAAGAATTGATCCTGCTTGTTTCATAGCTGTTTATTATTATTCCTTTTTAAGAACACTAAGACTAATTGAAAAGAGGAACAGTGTCCATTTATGGACGATATATGATTTTCGAAGTGTTCTATAAGCGGACACTTGATTATATGCACTTTTATTGGTTTTTATATAAGCTATTGTAACTTAATGAAAATAAAAGTTGGCACAAGAGTTGTTTTATCTATAGGTAATTAGCACCTAGATAACTTAAAGGCGTCAACATGGATAAGAAAATTACACGCTCAAATAACAAAGCATTTTTTAAAAAATCAGTAATTGCAGCAGCATGTTTAGCTGTTGCAGCAGCTTATGGTTTCACACAAACTGAGCAAACAGGTCGTAGTCAGCAAGTAACCGCGACAAGCTTAACGATTAGCACAGTACAACAAGGTGAATTTGTTGATGCTTTAAGTCTTCGTGGTCAGGTTATGCCTCGCACGACTATTTACCTCGACACCATTGCCGGAGGCCAAGTCGAAGAGCGACTTGTTGAACAAGGTGAGTTTGTTAAAAAAGGCCAACCACTTGTGCGTTTAAGCAATACCAATTTGCAGCTTGATGTAATGAGCCGTGAAGCACAGGTGACTGAGCAGCTTAACTTTTTACGTAACACGCAAATGAATATGGAAACCAGCCGTTTAAACTTACGCCGTGATTTGCTTGAAATCGATCTTAAAATTACGCATTTATCGCGTCGCTTAAAACAGACTCAGCCGCTAGTGAAAACCGGTGTGTTAGCACAAGAGCAATTATCTGAGATTCAAGAAGATTTAGCGTATTACAAAGCGCGTAAAGAACTAACCCTTGAGCGTCAAAAGCAAGAAAACAGCATTCGTGAAGTTCAGGTAGCTCAGTTAAAAGACAGTGCCGACATGCTAGAGAAAAACCTACAGTTTGCGCGTAAGAACCTTGAAAACCTACTCGTAACAGCACCTGCCGATGGCTATTTAAGTGAGCTTGATGTTGAAATTGGTGAATCAAAAAGCCGTGGTGCTCGCCTAGGGCAAATTGATATTCCTAATGAATACAAGCTAGTTGTGCGACTAGATGAGTTTTACCTAAGCCAAGTTCAAACAGGTATGCAAGTGCTTATTGAACACGAGCAAGGCGAAATTGCGGCAACAGTTAGCAAAATTGATAGTCGTGTTCAGCAATCACAGTTTCAGGTTGAAGTCGATTTACCAAACGGCACGAGCAACATAAAACGCGGACAAAGTCTTGATGTGCAGCTGATGCTAGGTGATAGCAAAGGTACTGCTTTATTACTTGAGCGCGGCGCATTTTTCACCAGCTCAGGAGGTAACTGGGTTTATGTCATGGAAAAAGATGGCAATCGTGCAGTACGAAAAGACATTCGTCTTGGCAAAAAGAATCAAAACTATTATGAAGTGTTAAGTGGCCTAAGCGCCGGAGATCGCGTGATCACCTCTAGCTACAGCAACTTTGATAAAGCACAACAACTACAATTTTAAGGATAATAACAATGATTAAATTAACTAACTTATCACGCGTATTCCGTACTCAAGATGTTGAAACAACAGCACTTAATAACATTAACTTACATGTAAACGAAGGCGAGTTTCTTGCCATTATGGGGCCATCTGGCTGTGGTAAATCAACATTACTCTCTATTTTAGGTATGTTGGATTCGCCATCGGCAGGCAGTTTTGAATTTTTAGGTGAAGACATCGCAGGGTTTGGTGAAAAGCAATTAGCGACACTTAGAAAAGCGTCGATTGGTTTTGTTTTTCAAAGCTTTAACTTAATTGATGAATTAACAGTATTTGAAAACGTTGAGCTGCCATTACAGTATCAAAACATCTCAAAAAGTGAACGTAAGCAGCGAGTAGACGCAATCTTAAAACGTGTTGCAATCGACCATAGAGCAGATCACTTACCGCAGCAGCTATCGGGTGGTCAGCAGCAACGTGTAGCAGTAGCCAGAGCACTTGTGATCAACCCAAAACTTATTTTAGCGGATGAGCCTACGGGTAACCTTGATTCAAAAAATGGTGATGAAGTCATGGCGATGCTGCGTGAGCTAAATCGCGAAGGTACCACGGTAATTGTGGTTACCCACTCAGAAAAAGAAGGCAATTATGCTGACCGTTTAGTGCGCTTACTTGATGGCCAAGTGATGGTTGATAAAGCTAACCGTGTTCAACAAACAGCAGAGGTGGCATAACATGATTTTAAGTTATTTGATCACCGCGCTGCGTGCGTTTAAAAACCAAAAACAGCATTTTATTTTAAATGTTCTGGGTTTAAGTGTGGGCTTAGCTGCGGCAATTCTAGTTGCTTTGTTTGCAAAAAATGAGCTTTCGTACGATAGCCAACAGCCTCATGCTGAGCGTGTTTATCGCGTTGGCCAAGACTTCTCAAAACTCGGTTTATCTGTGGTGCCTATTTTTAATTATGTGCAGTCAAAGCAGGCCGAAGATTATAGCCAAGTTGAAGAAGTATTCGGATTAACTATGGTCGAGCTGACCCGTGAAGCCATGGTGGATGTGAGTTACCGCAATCAAGGCTATAAGTTAAATGCCTTATATGGTGCTACTGCAAATATTGAAAATTTCATTGCTATGGAGACGATTGCGGGTGACTTAACAACAGCAATGAGTACACCAGACAGCCTCGCTTTAAGTGAGTCAGAAGCACTGCGCATTTTTGGTCGCACCGATGTGATTGGGGAAACACTTACGCATGAACAAGGACAGTACACAGTGCGTGCTGTGTTTGCAGACTTAGCAGATAACACTCACTTTGCCTTTAAAAACCTTGTTTATGTTAAGCATGATCCAAGCGATATAAACATCAACAGTAGTTATGTTTATATGCGTTTAGCAGAGGGCACCGATACAGATGCATTAGCTAAAACCTTAACAGAGCGCTTTTTTAGCGGTTCGATGCTGGAGCAAGTTAGATTAGAGCTGCATCCATTACTTGATTTGCACTTAACGGCTAAATCACCGTTTGAGATGAAAGCGGGTGGTGCTAAACAAGTGGTGATGATCTGTGTTGGTTTAAGTGTGTTACTTATTCTTATTGCAGGTTTTAACTTTATCAATATGACCGTCGCTCAATCGACTAAACGTGCAAAAGAAGTGGGTGTGCGTAAAGCGCTTGGCGCAAGTAAAGGCCAATTAGTAACACAGTTTTTATCTGAATCTGTATTGGTATCAATGCTTTCAATGGTGATTGCATGTGCTTTAGTGGAACTATTTTTACCAAGCTTTAACCAACTAGTAGACCGCGAATTGGTCGTGAATTATGCTTCTGAATTTGGCATTGCCATTATTGTGGTCGCAATTGCTGTGGGCATATTAGCTGGGCTTTATCCTGCATTCTTTATTTCGTCATTCAGTGCAAAACGCGTTTTAAGTGGAGACTTACAACGAGGTAATACTGCAATATGGGTTCGTAAGAGCTTACTAACCTTACAGGCTTCACTAGCAATAGGTTTAATTATTGCCTCTATTACCTTGTTAAAGCAATTAACTTACTTACAAAGCTTACCTTTAGGCTATGAAACGACACAAAGATTGGTTATTTCAGAGCTACCAGTAGGCGAAGTATTCACGAAAGAAAAAAATGCCTTAGTTAACCGTATTAGTGCAATTCAAGGCGTACAGCAAACAACAGTTATTGATACCCGTTTAACCGTTTCAATCAATAATACACTTATGCCAACGTGGCCAAATGGTGAAGCGTCTGGCAGCTTAACGCCTGTTGTAGGTGCAAGTTACGATGTTGTAAAAACGCTAGGATTAAAACTCGTTGCTGGTCGTGACTTTAGTCGTGAGTTTGCTGGTGATTGGGCAAGCCGTGAAAATGGAGTAACAAGTACGGGCACCATTGTGACTGAATCTGTCGCAAGGCAAGCGGGTTACACTAACATGAGTGACATTATCGGTAAGGTAATTAAAGACTCAGGTCGCGGCGTAGATATGCGTGTTGTGGGTGTGGTTGAGGATGTAAAGGTAGGTAATGCTAAAGATGCCAACTCAAATATTATGTTCTTATGTGGCTTTAACTTTTTATCACCAGTATCAGAACTAATTTTAACGATTGATCAGCAAAACTTGCCTAACATTAAAGCTCAGATCGCTGAAGTATTAGCAAGCACAGCCAATATCTATGAGCCAAAAATTAACTTACTCGCAGACAACTACAAAACTCTGTTAAAAGGTGATGAGCGAATTTCGAATGTAGTTTTAATCTTTACCGGTCTTGCTGTGTTCTTAACTTGTTTAGGTACCTTTGGTTTGGCTTCGTTTGCAACAGTGCGTCGTCAAAAAGAAGTGGCCGTTCGAAAAGTGCTAGGTGCATCACGCATCAGTATCGTCAATATCATTGCTAAAGAGTTCTTAGTGCTGGTGGCGCTCAGTATTGCTATTGCGTATCCAGTGACTTACTTGTTGGTAGGTGATTGGTTAGCGAACTTTAATGACCGCATTGAACAAGCTGTATGGGTGTATTTAGTTGCCGCCGTCGCGGTGGCCGCGATTACCTGGGTTACCGTTGCAAGCTTAGCCTTTAAGGCCGCAAGCACCAGACCATCGCTTATCTTGCGATATGAATAACAGTTAACTAACTCTCAACTATAAGCCCAGCAATACAGCTGGGCTTTTTTAGTTTTAAATGCTTATTGAGGATGGTTGTCGCCTACGTAGGGCATGCTTTAGCGCGTTGGTATGAGAGCTAAAGGTCTTTAACCTTCACCGCGGGGTTACCTGCTACTAGGGTATTTGCCGCGACATCTTTGGTAACTATTGCCCCTGCGCCAATCACGGCATTATCAGCAACTTTAATACCTGCAAGTATAATAGCGCCTGCACCAATCCATACATTGTTACCAATGCTAATCGGCGCTGCAAAATTAGCTTTTGCTAAACGCTCGGTTGGGTTTACTGCATGCGATACCGCGAGTATTTGCACATTTGGGCCTAATAAGCAGTCATCGCCTATCGTAATTTGTGCATCAGATAACGGCGCATCGAGCATGGTACAGTTAATGTTTATGAAGGTGCGATCACCTATTTTAATACCACTGCCATAATCACAATGAAAACCCGCTTCAATAACAACCTGTTCACCACACTGAGCAAACGTATCTTTTAATCGTTTTAAATTGCCTTTACTTGGGCTTTTGGCAAATAAACGACAAATTTCATGGGTGTTTTTTCGTTGTTCTATAAGTGACTTTTCTAGGCTGTTAAATGAAATGCTCATCGTTTATTCAGGTAACCCAATATGTGCATGACCACTTTTATAGTCAATAGTGATTAAAAAATGTTTGAGAACATCGTAGCCTATCAAGCCTTGTACTTTTTTTCCTCTTATATGTGTACCCGTTGTTTTATATTGAGATTCAAGATTCGCAGATTCCCCTTTTGCAGGGATACTCACCAGTACATTTTCCATTTCAAAAGGGCCAAATTTTAGCCATGGGATACGAAAGCTTTCAGTCATACCACTTGTATTCACGCCTGTGCTTATTCCCGATTCGCGCTCTATCTCATCAAGCCACCCCATGCTTTGAGCGACACTTCGTTTAACAACCATACCGCCATTGTTACCCGTGTCGAGCACCAACCATATTGATTTTTCATTACTTAACATCACTTCTACAATAGGCATACCTGAGCCTCTTTGTTTTAGCATTTTAATGTTTTCGGTGTCATTTAAATTGACTGAGTCATGGGTAATAAGACGCATTTTTTGATTTGGGTAATCCAGTTGTATAACAAATTGGCGAAAGAAGCCGGCACCAAATAGGAGTGCGTTATCATGAAAGCCAAGGTTGATTTCTACCGCATCATCAACTTCAGTGTTCATACCAAAAAAATTGATAGGCACATTATGGTAAGTTGTTTTATCTTCAGTGCCATATACGCCTTTAATTCGCGTTTTGCTTCCTTTATTTAGCTTAAGCTTATTTTTGTTAATAAAGTGAGGATTAATGCCATTCATTTGTGCGCCTGTATCCAATAAAATTTTACTCGGTATACCAGATACCGTTGCAGGCACTTTGATGTGACCATTTTCTAAGTGAAAATCCAGCCAAGGCGTGACCGCCGCGTGGCTACAAAAACTTAAAACAGTTAAGCACAGTGTAATAAGTAACTTCATTATTAATCCTTTAATTTATTGTTTTTTATAGCTTAAGCTATTTATAGTGAAGTAATTCAGATACCCATGCAAGCCCAAAGTTGACTCAGTTACGGCTAGCCTTGTGTCGCAATGATGACAAGTGAAATGGTATAGGGACTTTGAGTGTAAATAATTTAGGAGATCATATAAGAATAATGCATTTTATGCTCTATAGCGGTTACTAAAGAGCATATGGTATTACGTCATAATTGTGCTCGGGATGATTTTAACCACTTATTAAGCCAAGCTGATTGCTCTTTAAGTAAATATGTTAAGTTTTCTTTCGCTCTATAAGAGTGGCCTTCATAGGGGAGCATAATGAGCTGGGTTGTTTTTTTATTCGCAATTAGCGCTTGATACATTCTTGTTGATTGTAGGGGGTAAGTCCCTGAATTTTGATCATTTTCACCGTGAATAAGTAGCAATGGCGCATCAATTTTATCTGCGAACATGATTGGTGATAAGTCAATATAGGTCTCTTTTGCTTGCCATAGAGTACGCTTTTCACCTTGAAAACCAAAAGGCGTTAATGTTCTGTTATAAGCACCGCTTCGAGCAATACCAGCTTTAAAAAAGTCAGTATGTGCGAGCAAGTTTGCTACGGTAAATGCGCCATATGAATGACCCATGACAGCTAAAGAGTCGATATCAATCAACCCTGTACCTTCGAGTGCATTGATAGCTGCTTGTGCATTAAGATTTATTTGATTGATAAAGTCATCATTGGGTTCTTGACCGTCAAATGCAGTGATTGGCATGGATGGTGACTCAAAAACTGCGATGCCGTCATGAAGAAAAACCAAAGGGCTTAATGGATCAAATTGCCTAAATATATTTGTTTTTACAGTATTTTGTTGGCTTAGTTTTTTATTATTAAATTCATCCGGATAGATCCATAGGACTGCAGGTATTTTGCCTTGTGCTTTATCGTAGTTACTCGGTAAATGTAGCGTACCACTTAAATTTAACCCATCACTTCTTTTATAATTTATAAATGTAGGAGGCTTGTCAAAATATTGCTTATTTTTGTTCGTTAATAAGGGGATTCGCTCATTCATATCAGTGCTTGAAATTGCAAAATATTGAGGAGCTGTTTGTACATTTTGTGTTTGTATAATAAGCGTATTATTTGCAACTCTTAAAGGGAGTTCAATGCTTTCTTCACTGCTGATAAAGTACTCTTTTCGTGTGTTATTGGTTTTGTTTAGTGTCTTTATAGTGGGCCTGATGCCCTCTTCGCTAAGGCCATTAGATAAAAAGAAAAGATTTGAATCATCTTCAACAAGCACTTCATACCCTTCAGGTAGTCTCAGGGTTTGCGGATCGCCAAAGTCATTAAATTTATCTCTATAGTCTCGTTGTTCAATTAAGACACTTGCTGAGGTATTTGCACTAATTAAAGAAGCTTTTGCTTGTTTGCTAGCATAAAGCCATTCTTGAGCGACTCCGGCACCTGACTTCCCCCATATAATATTATGTACTCTCCACTTAGCCTGATGGATGAGTTGTTTGTTTTGATTGAACGGGCTGGCAAGTTTATATGTATTGTCATGATATTTTTTATCTACTGACATATCACCATTATCAATTGCTTCGGTCCAAGTGAGAGTTGAGCCTTCAGAGGGAAGCCATTTTACTAATCTTGCACCATTAGGGACGCTATCTTTGGCTTTCTTTAAGTTAACCTTGTTATTTAAAGAGGGTAAGACATTTAGCTGGTGGTGGGTTTTTAAGTTAGTAATTTGATAGTCTCTGCCCCACTTTTTGTATGGTAAAAAGGAGGAGAGCTCTTTGGGTAGAGTTGACGACAACACATACTCTCCGTCAGGAGACAAAGAGAAATCATCAAATAGCATGTTATCAGTTAGAGAGGTCACATTACCTTTTAAATCGATTTTAACTAAGCTTGAAAGTGCTAGAGTTTTAAATTGCTCTTTAAGTTTGTTATTTTTTAGAAGGCTTTGATATGTTCGCCCTTGCTCTACTTGTCGCTCAGATGAGAGAGAGTTTGGTTGTTTTAATTCGTTAATGGGTGAGTGTACTTTAGTATTTCTTTTTTTAACGATTAGTGCTGTGCTATTAGGTAGCCATCTGAGGTGTCTGCCACCTAATGTCGCTGATAAATTGGCCTGAGAAAGGCGTTTGAAAACCTGAGTTTCAACGTCATACACCCATAAATTAATTGTGTTGTCATTTTGAATTAAATAAGCAATTTTTTTAACGTCAGGAGACCAGTTATAGTCGATAATGACGCCGTTATCAGGGGTTAGGTCTATGCTCGTTCTATTGCTGATATCAAAAAGTGTTGTATGGCTATATAAAGGTGTGTCAAATCGGCTATATAGATTGCTATAAAAATCCAAGCCCGCTAATTGCACGCGTGCTTGTGATACATAGTGAATCGATGGATAGCGTATCTGATGTAAAAATAGAGCCTGTTTCCCATTAGGTGATAGTGATACATTCTCTTGTGTTGTGGAATCTATATAACTTTCCCATTGGGGTTTATTCTCATCTGTGTTTGCGTGTATCGCGAAAGATAAGAGCAATACTATAAATATAAGAAATCTATTCATTGCGTAATGCCTTTATTGGATCTTGTCTTAGTGTTTTACTGATGGGGAAAAAGCTTGTGATAAGCGCCATAACTAACAGCCCAAGCCAGATAGATAATGTTAACCACCAGTTTATAGTTAAGGTGACGTTGGGTAGTGAAAAGCAATAACCAATAATTAAAAATGCTAATGAAAAAGCGAGCACCAAGCTCATCGTTATGGGTTGCATAAGCTCAAGTAAACTTTCTTTTAATAATCTTAGGTTATCCGCGCCCATTGAGAGCTTAACGCCCAAGCTATATCTGCGTACTTTAATTAAGTAGTTAACAATGCCATTGATGCCTATGCAGACCATGAGTAATGATGTTGATGCAAGTACAATAGCGAGCCAAGCAGCGTTTAAATGACGCTGTCGTTGGTCATCAAATTGAGTGGTTAATGACGCTAATGTATGTATATCTAGGCGTTTATCAATCCCGTAGATCAGTTGCTGAATTTGCGATGTTGATGCGGAATCTTTCATTGTTAGAAGGTAGGTATATTGACTCCAGCCTGGGTAATCTTTGGGTGTGAACACTTCAAAGTTTTCACTTTCAGGCCTTCCTGGTACGTAGGTATTACTGACTACGCCTACGATAGAATAAAACGTTTTGCTGTCAAAGCTGACTTTACTGTTCAGTACATTCTGTGTGTTTTTATCCAACATATCCGCAAGGCGTTGATTAACAATAATGGGCGGGTTTTTAAGTTTTTCATCACCTTTGCTAAAGCCCTTGCCTGTTACTTTAAGATCTAATTCTGCAAAATAATTGTTGGAAACTAAGCTATTACGCGCTTGGGCAATATACTGGCCAGATTCATCATATATTTGGTTAACATTAACCGTATCGGGTAAGCGTTGCTCTGATGATAGTGCTAAACTGCTCACGTTATCGAGGTTTAATAACTGTTGCGTAATGGCTTTATGAAGGTTGATTCGTTCACTTGGCTTATCGATATTACTGTAATTTATTGTAAGTGAGTATTTACCCTGAGAGTTTATGCCATTATCTCTGAGCGCTTCAGAGAGTGTTACTAACACGACGTGACTTGCTGCGGTTAATACTAAAAATGAGAACAAAATCTGTAAGCCAACCAATAAATGACTGGTCGCTGCGCTCATTTGTTTTCCTGTGCCTTTACCGCTACTTTGTAAGCTACTTATTAAGTTTTTTTCTTTTACGACACTTAATTCTATAAATGAATAGAGTGCTGCAATAGTAATAATCAAAAATGCTGAAAACAGGAGCGTATTAATACTTAACGAAAGAGTATCTAGTCGCTGTATAGAATTTTCGGCTAAGTTTTGAATAACGATAAACCCTATTTGGGTGAGCGTTAATGCCAGTATGACTGCAATGCTAATCAGTAGTAAGTTGTGTTTTAGTGTTTCAACAATGAGCTGTTTTGTACTTGCCCCAAATGCAAAGCTAATAGCAATTGGTTTTATACGAGTAATGGCTTTTGCAAGTTGCATACTAGAGAGGTTGATAAGTGCGATGAGTAATAACAAACAAACACCTAAAAGCAGCATGAGTACTATTTTTCCGCTATCACCTTTTAATGCGTCACTAAATATCGTGATACGTGCGTTAACAGTAAAGTCCTTCAGAATATTAGGAGCATGGAGCTGAGCGCCTTTCAGTGATAGGTCTGATAACTGTTGTGTGATTGCAGATTCTGATACTGTATTTTTTAATCTAACAATACTTTTGTATGCACCCATAAATCCATTTGCTGTTTTGGGATCAAATACCTCATCGACATCAATAGGTAACCATATTGCATCGTTTATATTTTTGTAGTGGGGCAAAACAAGATCATCTGGAGCTACACCAACTATAGTGAATCGGCGTTGATTTAACTGTATTTTTTGACCAATAATATCACCTCGCCCTTGGAAAAGTTCTTGCCATGCCCTATAGCCTAAAACGACAGACATGTGCTTACTGCCGAGCGCCTCGGTCTTATTAAATAATCTGCCAAGTTCAGGTTTTACACCAAGCAGATCAAACAAGTTATTAGATGCAAGAATAACGTCTACAGCGGGTCTAGTTGGCCTGTCTAATAATTTATAACTGGTCCACTTATGGTAGGTAGCCATGTCAGTAAAGAGCGTATTTTCACTCTCTATATAACTTATTACTTTTGAATTACTAGCAGGGCCTGAGTAGCTTTTTGAGTTTACGGTGCCTTCTAGTAAATATAAATTATCACTTTGTTGATAAGGCAAGGGGGAGAAAAAGACTAAATCCACTAAGCTAAATGCACTTAGTACCATGCAAAGAGTAAGCGCTAATGTAAATACGGTTGTTAAATAGTACTGTTTAGCACGTTTGAAGGTATTGTAGGCTACTTTTAACATGGCTGAGCAACTCGATTTGCCTCTATTGGCGTATTGATATCATCATTTTCAGCTATTACAGAGCCATCTTTTAATTGAATATTACGAGATGCCATGTTGGCATAACGCGGGTCATGGGTGACTAAAACGATTGTTGTGCCTTGCTGATTAAGGTCTTTGATCAATGCCATGATGGCATCACCGTTTTTAGAATCTAAGTTACCTGTTGGCTCATCGACAAGCATAATTCCTGAATCACCAGCTAAAGCGCGAGCAATGGAAACGCGTTGCTGTTGACCCCCTGATATTTGGTTAGGGTATAAATCAGCTTTATCTGCAAGGCCTACTTTTTCTAAGCAATCTAAAGCACGTGCATGGCGCGTTGAAAGCGAATCCCCTCTGTATTTTAAAGGCAGTGCTACATTTTCTAAGACGGTCATTTCATCTATCAGATTAAAAGATTGAAATACAAAGCCGATTCTATTTCCACGAACTTTAGAGCGTTGCGTTGAGTCCATATCAGAAACCAGTAAGCCGTCGATGTAATATTCACCGCTTTGTGGGGTGTCGAGTAATCCCATAATATTCAGTAGTGTTGATTTTCCGCACCCTGATGGGCCTGAAATAGAAATAAATTCGCCATCATAAACAGTGAAGCTAATTCCTTTTAAAATTTGACTGACCTGATCGCCATTGGTAAAGGATTTAGTTAAGTTATTAACCCTTAAAATTTCAGTGTTCATACTTCTAGCTCTCTATTTTTATAACTTTTGTTTCAGCAGGAATGTCTAAGGTGGAAATAATAACTTGCTCGCCAGGCTCTAAGCCTGATAACACCTGAATTAACTGTCCTGATGTTTTGCCATATTGCACATCAACTCTAACAGCCTTGTTATCACTCGTTAGCTTGAATAGTGAACCATAACCACCTTCTTTAGCATCACTGGGTTGCTTTATGTAATTCATATCTTTTTGCACGTCGGCGTAGATGGTTGCATCAACCTGTTGCATCGGTTTCATGCTGCCGTGCTCAATTGCTTCAAGTTCAATATCAACCTGTACAGCACCATCATTGATCACAGGGTCAACACGAACGACTCGTCCATGCACTTGCTCATTGAGTGTTGTAATGTCGGCTTTCATGCCCATTTGAATTAAGTGCGCTTGAATTTGCGGAACTTTTATTTCCCCAACTAATGGCGAGAGGCTGCCAATGAGCGCAAGCTCAGAGCCTGCTGTTACACTTTGCCCTAAACTGAGAGGAAGACGCTGTATGACCCCTTTCATTCCTGCTTTTACAGATAATTGCTCGACCATAAGTTTTGCGACGTTGAACTCATCTTCAGCTTGAGAAATAAGATCATCTTGAATCGAAAGTGCTTCTTTTTGCATTTCAGTGAGCTTGTCTAATTTTGATTCTTCGAGGCTGATACGTTTGAGTAACTGCTTCGCTTCCAATTCGTTTTTTTTAGCACTAATCCCAGAGACAATTCCTGATTTAGCTAAAGAGCGTTCGGCTTCTACTTGGAGCATGGCAATTTCTGCTTGTGCTTTTAACTCAGAGATACTTGATTCATTGTTTAACAGCTCTCGTTGTTGCACTAACAAAGTTTGACGTTTCTGTGTCTTTGCATTTTTGAGCTTCGCTAAAGCTAAGCGCAGCTTACTCTCAAGCTCAGGGTTGTTTAATGTCAGAATCACTGTATCAGGCTCTACAACAGCACCTGCTTTTAGCTTTATTTCGTCGACAACCGCATTGCTGGTGGCTGTGAGTAGTCTTTTATTAATTGATTGTAGCGAGCCATAACCTTCAACCTTAATAGAAAAGTCACCTCGTTCTACTTTTGCCATCGTTACAGACTCAAGTGAGATTACTTCTGCATTATCTGCAAACCCTAACCGCCAACCAGATAAAAGCATAATGGCTGACAAACCAATTAACCCCTGATAAACAAGTTTAGATGTGAGTTTCATTATTTTTTCCTTTGCTTATGAGCAACCTTTAGTTAGATCACCTCTGACAGGGCTTGACCATTAATTAACTTTTCTAAGTCTATGACTCTGTCTGCTGCTTTTATCGTTTCTTGCCTGTGGGCGACACTAATTCTGGTTATTCTTTTTGATTTTAAATGCTGATTCACTTTTAATTCTGTAGCAGCATCTAAGTGACTCGTTGCTTCATCTAAAAATAAAACAATAGGTTGGCTGTAAAGGGCCCTAGCTAAAAGTAAGCGTTGTTTTTGACCGCCAGACAATGAACTGCCTAAGTCGCCCACCTGTGTATGCAGCCCCATTGGCATGGCTTGAATCTCTTGCCAAATTGCTGCGCCTTTTGTAGCTTCAATCACTTGATTGATATCTGGCTTGGGTTCAAAAAAGGAGATATTTTCAATTAAAGAGCCATTCAGTAATTGATCATTTTGCATAACCGTGGCGCACATAGATCGAAAGTTTCGCATCCCTAGCATATTGATTGAGTGTCCATCTAATAAATAATCACCTTGCTCGGCTTTAATTAGGCCTGTCATTAGCTTAAGTAAGGTTGATTTGCCTAATCCTGAGCGGCCAATAATAGCGACAGACTCTCCAGCATTTATTTCAAAGTTGATACCTCTAAATAACCAAGGAGATGAAGGAGAATATCTAAAATGTAAATCGCGTACTTCGATATGTCCCTTAGTTTGCTCTTTTGCAACGACCAATGAATTACTCTCTTGTTCTTGGCTTTGCATGACGATATCTGACATTCTTCGAAGGTAAGTGGATGCCAACTTAAATCGAAATATATGGTCAACTAAGGTTTGAGTGCTGCTTGAAAATTGTTGACGATAGGCTAAGAAGGCAATGAACATACCAATCGTAAATGCATTGTTTATGATTAATGTCGCACCAAAAAATATAACGGTTAAATACTCTACTTTACTTATTAATTCTTGGCTTATTTCAGCCGAAATAGATATTTTCTCTCGCTTAATATTTTCATTGGTTGTATCGGCAAATAAGTTAAGCCACGATGATAATCGTGTACTTTCTTTGACGTAGCACTTTATGGGCATTATCGCTCGAATTGTTTCGAGAAAGTGGCTATTTTCTTTTGCTTGTTTCGCTAAAACTTGTTCTAAGTGTTTATTTTCTTTTTTTGTTAAGTAAAGCCTTACCATTAACGTGATAGATAAAAATATAAGTGATATCAAGGCAAGGGTAGGTGAATAGGTATACATTATGATTAAAGTCGTAATACCAAGAAGGCCTTCGACAATCGCGGCAATAAAGCCTCGGCTAATCATACGCTGAACTTCATTAAAGGCCTCGAATCTTGATTTGATATCTCCAACATGGCGAGACTCAAAGAATGATAGAGGTAAATGTAGTAAGTGGCGTTGTATATTAGCCTTTACCTGAAAACCTAAGTTCTTATCTAGGTATAATATTGCCGCTGAGCGAATAATATTACTAAACGTAGTTAATAGTGTGATTGCTAAAAATGCAGCCAGTAGCCAGACCAACACACCGCTATCTGAAAGTGGAATACCATGGTCAATGACGATTCTTATATAGTATGGGGATATGAGTAAAAAGCATTGCAATATCAATGCAATAACGAAAATTTTAAACAGCGATGAGCCTAACCCATCAATATTACCTATAAACGTTCTAAGTGGCATTTTTACTCTTTCATCTGCAACCGTAAATGTCGATGAAGGAGTTAACTCTATTGCAATACCAGTGAAAGCTTCAGAAACTTGTTTCCAATCAAGTTTAACTTTCCCTTTGGCAGGATCATGAATAACGATCCCCGTTCTACTGACCGACGCTAAGGTTACAAAATGATTAAAGTTCCAATGAAGGATTGCTGGCCCTTTTAGTTTTGATAGCTGTCCAAGCTCTAGTTTTAGTACACGCCCAGACAAGCCAATATCATCAGCTATTTTTAAAATATGTTTAACGGTAATGCCTTGTGTTCCTACCGGATAGCGCTGTCGCATGGCAAGCATATTAACTTTGTAGCCATGATAAAATGCGATCATTGCAAGGCAAGTAATCCCACATTCAGCTACTTCACTTTGTAAAAAAGTAGGCAATTTAGATGATTTGAAGTCTATATAATCGGTGAGTCGCATTTAGTTTTCACTATTTAATTAAATTTATAATCTTTTCATCTTGCTTGTTAAGTACTATTTTTATTTCAGCGTTAGGTGATAATTTTTGTATATCATTTTCTTTAATTTTCAAATGAACTTTTTGTTCTTTTTCACTTGATATTCCATTAATAACCATAGTGACTGTCGCTGTTATTTTTTCATCGTTAATATGTAGAGTTGCTTTATCATTTACATTTAAATTGATTTTCTTGGTGTTTGATACCCAAAAAGATAATTCACCATCGGCTGGTGGTGTCAAAAGATAACCAAGAGGCTTGTATGGCTGAGTTATATTTTTATCAATTTTAGAGTGAAAGAAAAAACCGTCACTGGGAGAGCGGATAACATCACTTTCTAAATTGCTTTTATTATTTAGTTTAGAGATAGAGATTAAAGCCTGGTCTTTTCTTACATGCCCACCATTTTTAGATAAGTAACTTTTTATAATGGCAACTTCACTATAAATTAGAGGTGTATAATTTTCAGCAGATATCTTAATCGCAAGACTCTTACTTGATGGGATCGAGATTATTTTTATTAAAAGGAAGAAAGCAATAAATATGAAGATAAGAAATAATATAGAGTTATTTATCACTTTAGGTTGCTTTATAAGCGACTTGCCAATATCACTTGATTTATATTGGTTCCTAAGAGCTTCCTTTCTAAACATATTAACAATAGACATGAGTTAGCTAACTTTCTTTATTGGAATGTCACCAACAACAGTGTTGCTGTTCATATAACTAAGCGGGCATCCCATTTGCCAGCTATCAAGAGTCGTAAAGCCTTTTATCCAGGTGCTAAATTTTTCATTATTTAAAGTGAGAGTGCCGTCAGGGTTAATCTTGCCAATATTGTTTCTGTCATCATCTAAAGCTACGGTACACTTATTGATATTACCATTTGCTCTAATTCCTAAAGAATTTGGCTTTCCGGCATAACAGATGTAATGACCGCGTTCATTTATTTTTTTGCTATTGCCTGAATAGCGTTCTGTTAGTTCTTGAGCTAATTGCTTGGCTGATTTTTTTGATATTAGGCGGTTTATTTTTTCTTGATTATCACCCCCTAAGTTAGATATTTCTTTAAAGAATAACTGGAATCTACTATCATTTTTTAACTCTTCATCATAGCGTTCACAAAAAGCTAAAACACTTTCATGGTTTAAGTCTGTAATATGTACTCTGAGAGTTATATGAAAATCAAGATCAGTTGCTGATGCTGCTAATAAGCGACCCCATATTTTATCAAAACTGCCTCTTCCGTTACGTGTTAATCGAGTTGTGTCGTGTGACTCTTTGTCACCGTCAATAGAGATTTGAAAGCTATTTTGTTTTAACTCCACAAGTTTTGTGAGTGTTTTTATATCGAGAAGAGAACCATTTGTAGTCAGATTTCCATATACTTTGCAGCCATTTTCTTTTGCTAATGACTGTGCGTATTCAGAAATTTCAAATAAAATGTCTTTTGCTAGTAAAGGCTCCCCACCAAACCAACTTAAAGATAGGTACTTTAATTTAGGCATTTTATTTTTGATAAGAACTTTAGTTGCATCAACTAGCCAACGAGGCATTTTGCCAATTTCAAAATCTTCATAACAATACACGCATCGGAAGTTGCATTGTTCAGTTGGAAAGATAATAAGTTGAAACTTTTCATTACTAAGACTGTTCAATAGCTGCTTTTTAGAAAACCCTTTTATTTTATTTTCTGAATCTGTCATTTTATACCCCGCTAAGTTAATGGCGCAGACTTCCTAAAAGCAAGTCTGCGACAACGTGATTAAAGCTCTTTTTCAGCGCCGCAACTAAGGTTGATATCACAGATACCATTGCCTTCTTCATCTTCCTCTTCCGGTGAGAAACCGCCTGCTACAGCGTCAGTTAGCTCTTCACTTAACTCAACCTCACCTAATTCATTAAGTTTAATTTCTTCATCTTTAATATTTTCAAATTTCTTGCTCATTTTTTTTCCTTAAATTTATTTTATTAACCCTTGATGGGTTTTATAATTATGGCTGTGTTTTAGTTTTTTTTAACTGTTAAATTTACTGGGTTTTATTATTTTATTTAATCTTTCTTCTATTTTTTTGTTGCTACTTCTATCTTTTTTTATTTCAAGTGGTTTTAAATTTTTTGAAATTTTTTCTTTTAAGATGAAGTACTCAGTTTTTTCATATATTTTTAAAATTTCATTTTCTATTTCTCTGCATGGATTGTTTCGATAAACATTTAGAGCTGTCATTCCATAATTAAATTCATCATCTATTTTTTTGTATTCTCTTAGTGTATTTATGACAAGTGATGAATTGCATGGTGCTTTGCTTTCTATAATAATTTGCGAAGCAAAGTTTAAAGATAATAGCGATTCTAGTTTTGTTTTTTTTAAGCAAGATATAAGATGGTTCATTACTGTTTTTGATTTGTTTTCATTGCCTGTGCACTTAAAAATTTCATAAAGTCGGTAGCTATATATTCCATTTTTTATGCATGTGTACTTTTCGATTTGTTGTAAGCAAACTTTTAAAGCGTCATCAAATTTTTTTAAGTTAATTAGTGATATTATTTTTGATTCAATGTATATATCATGATTAATATACTTCTCTGGTATCTTACTTTTAAGTGAGATAACTTTATCGAAATCGGAATTTAAAGTGTAATTTTTTAAGCATTCGTCAAGTGTTGCACGACATAGAGTCTCCCACCTGTCACCCAGAGCTGCTTTTTTACAGCTATTCCTCCTAAGAAAACGTTTGAGTTTCCATAAAAAGGAGATATATTATTTAGTAATGAGTCAAACTCGGTTTTTCTTTTCGTTAATTTATAGAGCCTGAGCAAGTTTATTGTAGGGTCTATAAGGTTTACGAGATTTTGATTATCTTTGTCATTGCTATATAATTCACTCCAAAAGTTGATTGCTCTCTTTAAAAACAGCTCACTTTCATTAGTTTTTCCTTGGTAGGCCAAAACTAATGGATATGCATTGATTAGCCATAGTAATGTTCTGTTAGACTTTATCTCTTTACCTGCTACATCCCTATCAAAAGCAATGCACATGTTTTCACACCATTGTTCAATATTATATAAAGCTTTTAAATCTCGCTTTTCGGTTAAACGTTTTAAATGAGGTTTGTAGCTTGTCGAGATATTTTCTGGCATTAGCTAATGCCCTCGGAATCTGAGAAGGAGGTGTGTTGCTCCTGATTATCACTTACATGGCAATAGACCTCTTCAGGGTCGATATAACCACCGACGAGTGCGTCAAGCAATTCGAGGTTAGTAATTTCAATAAAGCCATCATTTGTTCTTCGAGCTGCTACCGAGTGTTTTTCTGATTTCATATTGTTTCTCATTTAACTTGTCTTATTAGTTTTTCGGACTTGAAGGTAAACCTAAAATAAGCCAGCTGATTTGCAATGATTTAACGCTGATTTATCTGTAACCAAGTTGTGACTTCATTATAAATCAGTAGGTTATGATTGTGTGGTAATTCTAATTACAGTGCGGTACTATAGTTGTTGTTAAGGGAGTGTTAAGTTTGTGAGTGACTAAACAGTATGTTTTTTAAGATTGGTGAGTGTTATTTAGATACGCAAGAGATGTCTCTTCGCATAAATGAGCAATCAATTTTATTAGAACCAAAAGTATTTGCTGTCTTAATGTATTTTATTGAGCATAATGACCGCTATATTTCGATGGAAGAGCTCCATGAAAACCTATGGCAAGGTCGATGTGTCTCAGATGCAGCTGTTAGGCGAATTATAAGTAAAATACGTATTGTTTTGAACGATGACCACAAAGAACCTACTTACCTTCAATCTCTTCCAAAGCGTGGCTATAAATTAATTTGCCTAGTATCTCAAATTTCAGAAACATCTACATCTGAGGACACCGAAAAACCAATAGATGTAAAGAATACCGATGCAAAGAAAAATAGGCGTTTTTTATTCATTGTAATTGCCACACTATTTTTGTTTTCATTGACCTACTTCATCTATAAAAATACTGATAAAGAAGTACATGTCGTTACAAAAGTGATTGATTCTGTTATTTCGGACAAAAGGGCGTTAGCTGTTTCAAATGATGGCAAATATATAGCATTTACAAGTAAAGTAAGTCATGAGGAAAATGACCACATCTATTTAAAAGATAGAGAAAGCCAAACTGTAAAAATGCTAATTGATGATACGACCCTACCCAGGGGTTTAACTTTTTCCAATGATGCAAAACACTTGTATTATTCTGATAATTTAGATGGTATTGCTTTATTAAAACAGGTTGCCTTAGAAAGTGAAGCACATAAACCAGAGATATTAGTATCCGACTTTTACTTTATCGCCGATGTTTTTGCGGATAAAAATGAAGATGGCCTAATTTACTTTTCTGGGCAAAAAAGCCAGCAAAGTGCAATGCTTATCTATAAGTATAACTCTAAAAATAATTTGCTAGAGGAAGTTACATCCGTTGCTCAAAAAGGTGCACATGACAGCCAAGCCGATATTTCTCCAGATTCTAGCAAAGTTGTCGTACTTCGAGTTTTTTTAGATAGTAAACGTAACTCTATTCGGGTACTTGATTTAAAAATTGGTAACACACTTTTCCAGCATGACCAAAATGTTGTTATTTATGATGTTCAATGGCTAGATAATGAGCACATCATCTTAGTCGATGATAAAAAATTAACTAAATTGAACGTTAAAACAGGTGATTTAGAGATCATAACTAATTCAGAAACAGGCTTGATTGCTGCCAAAGTTTTAAGTTCTAGTTCTCTATTGGCGATTAGAGATAATGTGTTAACCAATACGCTGATAGAGAAGAAACTACCATTAAGTGATTTTAAAAATGTTGAGTTAATCCAAGAGAAACAAGCAAAGCAAGGTTACATTAAAGCTTACCAGCCCGTTGATAATAAAATCTGGATGGTTATAAAAGAGGGCGGAGTAAACTCTTTGACTTTTTATGAAAAAACAAAGGCTGATAAAAAAGTGACTTTAATGAGTACTGAAAAGCCACTTAAGTTAATCAGTACCTCAACATCTGGGCAATATGTATTACTGAAGCTTCAAGAGCGCATAACGATTCTTAATACACTTGATAATAGCCTTACCTACCTCTCTAAAGCTGATGAGTTGATTGGCGATATTACTTTTTCACTAGACGAAAAGTCTATTCTATATACGCGTAAGAGCAATGGTGAATGGCAAGCTTTTAAGCATATGATTAAAGAAAAAACAAAGGAAAAAATCTTTAAAGGTTACCGCTTTATTCGTCCATTCAATGATGGGTATGTTTTAGGTGATGACAACGGAAGGTTATCACGCTTTGAAACGTTAAAAGAATCGATGATCCCAATGCCCATAAGTGTGTCTACTGAGCATAATACAAACTGGACGATTATAGAGAGCACATTACTATGGAGTGATCATAACTTGATAAACACCACCTTCTATGAAATGGACTTATACGATGTTGATGCCTCTAGCTTAAAGTCAAAAACGTTTGACTTTAACGTGATTAGGCCTAGTTTTTATGTAGATAAAATGAATAACTTGATTGTAGTTGAAAGCTTAGGTAATAAATATAGCGATATAATTTTATTTGAAATTCAATGAGTTAAATTTTTTGCTTTAAAGTTATAAAAAAGTCACCACATAATTATTGATAAAATAGCCCTCTTAGCCCAAATTTAATGTGAACAAAATAACTACAACATAAGTTAGGGGCTATACCACTATGAAAAACACTTTTAAAAAAACATTCATCTATGTGACTACCTTTATATTATTAACAGTAGCTAATACCGGTGAACTGTATATAAATGATACTATTAAAATTAATACTGACGAGTCATCAGTGAAAAGCATTTGTATTCTCGCTCCAGATCTATGTAAAGAATAATCTTATAAGAGAGCGTTTTTTATGGTAAATATAAATGAACTTCATTCTAGGATTGAGTGTATTAATTCAATAGATAGCTTTAATAAATTTTTTACAGATATAAAAAATACTTATAGTTATACGCAGGTAGGGTTTATTACTTTTGATTTCTCTGACTTATTTAGATTTGATACTAATTACTTTGGAGAACTTGAGCGCTCTTTTTTAGATGAGGTTCATTCCTGTAAAAAATTAATTCATTATTGTCTTAATGAAACAAAAGCGCTGATGCTTAGTGAAATAAATGGCAATTATGATTCAGTATTAATTGTTCCTACAGGTTTACATAAGAATAAATTTGCTTGTTTGGTACTTGAGTTGCCTAATTTAAGTACTGAACCGCACAAAGCAAAAATGCTAGGAGACTATTGGCGAATCTTTTTAATCGAAATGTTTGAAGCCTATCGACGTTCAACACGTATAGAAGCAGTAAAAATTACACGGCGAGAAAAAGAGTGTATTAAATGGGCATCAATAGGCAAAACATCCTGGGAAATTAGTCAAATACTTAATATCAGTCAAAGAACGGTTGATTTTCATTTGTCTAACTGCATAAAAAAAACGAGTAGTACTAATCGACAGCAAGCTATTGTGAAGTGTATCTTAAACGGAGAATTGCTTGCTTAACACCAGCAAGAGCCACCTTTTATGGTGGTTTATTTGTACCTAGAGTGAACTTAATAGAATGATAAGTTTTCTCCCTCACTTTAATTTAAAACATTCACTTGCCATTTATATTGTTTCGTTTAAAATCTCAAAACTTTCGAAACGAAACTTATGTGATCATATAAATGACAAAACGAAACACTCAACAACGTCGCCATACAATCTTAAGTCAAGTTAATGAGTACGGCGAGGTCGCTGTAGAGGCGCTGGCTGAGCAGTTTCAAACTTCAGAAGTAACGATTCGTAAAGACCTCACGGCACTTGAGAAAAGTGGTTTATTACTGCGCCGTTACGGTGGTGCCATTGCATTGCCGCAAGAAATCGTTGCAAATAGCAACGAGAAAAGCGACTCGCTTCGCAAAATGGCAATCGCACAGGCGGCTGCAAAGCTTATTAAAGACCATAACCGCATCATTATTGATAGCGGCCGCACTACAGCAGCAATGATCCCTGAACTTGCCAATAAGCGTGGTTTAGTGGTGATGACCAATGCTATTAATGTCGCTAACCGACTGCTTTCATTAGAAAATGAGCCAACACTTTTGATGACCGGTGGGACTTGGGATCCGCATTCAGAATCGTTTCAGGGCCAAGTTGCAGAGAATGTTCTACGCTCTTACGACTTTGACCAACTCTTTATTGGTGCCGATGGCATTGATATTGATAGAGGTACTACAACCTTCAATGAATTAGTAGGGCTTAGCCAAGTGATGGCTGAAGCTGCCCGTGAAGTGGTAGTACTGGTTGAATCAGAAAAAATTGGCCGAAAAATACCGAATTTAGAACTGCCTTGGCAGCGTGTTACCACTGTTATAACAGACAACAACCTAAGCGTAGATAAGCGTGAGGCGATAACAGCATGTGGTGTACAGCTGATCTGTGCAGAAATTGAATAACCCGTAATAAGACCGACAACACCTTATTACGCATCATTTATGACAACACATACCGCCCAAAGTAAAACACTTTGGCATGTGCAAAAGGAGAGATTATGTGTGGAATCGTAGGGGTTGTTGCAGAACGCCCAGTAAATAAAATTCTTGTAGAAGGCTTAAAGCGTCTTGAATACCGTGGCTATGACTCAGCAGGTGTAGCCCTCGTTGAAGACAATGTATTAAATACAGTAAAAGCTGTAGGTAAAGTTGCTAATTTAGAATCAGCCCTTAATGCGGCAAATGTAAAAGGCACGACAGGTATCGCACATACGCGCTGGGCAACACATGGCGGTGTGACTGAAGCGAATGCACATCCGCATATTTCGAATAGCGAAATTGCACTCGTTCATAATGGTATTATTGAAAACCATGCTAGCCTGCGTGATGCGCTAAAAGGTGATGGTTATGAGTTTTTATCAGAAACTGATACTGAAGTAATGGTGCACCTTATCCACCAACTTCGTCAGCAACACACTTCTTTATTGGCTGCAGTACAAGCGGCTGTTAAGCAGTTTGAAGGCGCATTTGGTACCGTTGTTTTTGATAAAGCGAACGACAATGAAATTATTGTAGCGCGCTCAGGTAGCCCGTTGGTTGTTGGGTTAGGTCTTGGCGAAAACTTTATTGCATCTGACCAACTTGCTCTATTACCTGTTACTCGTAGCTTTATTTACCTTGAAGAAGGTGATGTAGCTCGTATTACCCGTGACAGTGTGGAAATATTTGATGCAAACGGTGAGGTAGTCGAGCGCGAAGTGATTGAATCAAACATCACGCAAGATGCATCAGGTAAAGGCGAATATCGTCACTATATGCTGAAAGAAATTTACGAACAGCCTCTTGCTGTACGTAACACACTTGATGGCCGCCTTCACAATGATACTGTGGCAATTGATGCCTTTGGTGACAGTGCTCAGCAAATCTTTAAAGACGTAAAGCACGTACAAATTATTGCCTGTGGTACTTCATATCACTCGGGTATGGTTGCGCGTTACTGGCTTGAGCAGTTTGCAGGCGTGAGCTGTAACGTAGAGATTGCCTCTGAGTTTCGTTACCGTGAATCATTTGTACATGAAAACAGCTTACTTGTGACCATTTCACAGTCTGGTGAAACAGCCGATACACTTGCTGCACTGCGTCTTGCAAAACAGCAAGGTTATATGGCGTCAATGACCATTTGTAACGTACCTGGTTCATCACTGGTGCGTGAATCTGACTTAGCCTTTATGACTAAAGCAGGTGCTGAAATTGGTGTTGCATCTACTAAAGCTTTCACCACACAACTTGTTGGTTTATTAATGCTAACTGCATCTATTGCGCAAGAAAAAGGCTTAGATCAAAGTGCGATTGTCAATGCAATTAAAACACTGCCTAACAAGTTAGAAGAAGCATTACTGCTTGCAGAAGGCATTGAAGATTTAGCTGAAGAGTTTGCTGATAAACACCACTCACTATTCTTAGGTCGTGGCTCACAATACCCAATCGCGATGGAAGGTGCACTTAAGCTGAAAGAAATTTCATACATTCACGCTGAAGCATACGCGGCGGGTGAGCTTAAACATGGTCCTTTAGCGTTGATTGATGCTGACATGCCAATCATTGTTGTAGCGCCAAACAATGAACTACTTGAAAAGCTTAAATCAAACGTAGAAGAAGTACGTGCCCGCGGCGGTATTATTTATGTATTCGCAGATAAAGACTCACACTTTGAATCTGATGAAACAATGCGTGTAATTAACGTAAACCATGTGGATGACGTGATTGCCCCAGTTGTATATACAATCCCATTGCAGCTACTTTCATACTACGTTGCGGTTATTAAAGGCACCGACGTAGATCAACCTCGAAACCTAGCAAAATCGGTAACGGTTGAATAAGTTTAGAGTTTTATATTTATTAAGGCGCAATATGCGCCTTTTTTTGTACTTGTAATTCTGTTAGCTTAAAAAATTACCAACATCTCTTAAGGATAAGTCGTGCGACTATTTAAGTTACTCTGTATTAGTGGTTTTTTACTCTGTACTAGTTATGTAATGGCTCAACCAGCCGCAGGTGAGGCGGTTACAAATTACAGCCAACATACGCATACTATCGAATCAAGTAATCTTAGTGAGCAACGCACTGTCGTTGTGCAATTACCAAAAAGCTATCAGGCCCATCCTAATAAGAAATACCCTGTTATCTATCGTTTAGATGGGGCTGGTAATTTACCATTGATTAATGCTGTGCTTGAGCGCTTACAACAAAATGATCAGGCGCCAGAGGTGATTGTAGTTGCAATTGAAAGCACTAATCGACTTAGAGATTTTTATCCCACAGTGAACAAAGAACCACAAGGGCCTGTTGGTGAAGGCGGTGGTGCAGCAAAGTTTTTAGCTTTCGTAGAGCAAGAACTGATGCCTTTGGTTAATAAGCAGTATCGCACTCATGATTATAGAATTATCGCAGGAGCTTCCGCGGCTGGTGTATTTGCTCTTTACGCAATGCAGGCTAACCCCGAGCTATTTCAAGCGCATATTGCTTATAGTCCTGCGGTATGGTGGAACTATGGCGCCCCGGCTAAGAGCCTAAAAACCTTTGTTACTAAAGCCAAAACTATTAACAGCTATGTATATATGAATATCGGCGAAGAAGCTGGCATTATGCGCGAAAGGTACGATGATATGCAGCAAACGATGCAAAATAGTAAGGTGCAAAATCTGCGCTTTAAGAGTGACGCCTTTGCAGGCGTTTCGCATAACCTAACCTCAGCTGCAGGGGCATTTAATGCGTACCATGGCTTATTTTTATCTAAACATATGCCTTTGAGTGCGCTGGGCGATGATGTTTCATCGATTGATGCCTATTATCAAGGTTTATCTCAGCAATGGGGTGAGCAAATAGCGCCACCAGACCGTGCTGTTAGGTTACTTGGTTACAGCTTAACGGATAACCAGCAATTTGAGCGGGCGATTGAGGTGTTTAAGTACAATATCAAAAACTACCCTAAATCAGCGTATGCCCTGTCAGCTTTGTCTTATGGCTATGAAATGCAAGGTAATACACGCCAAGCATTAGTCCACATTGAGGCTGCAATAGCCGTTGCCGATGACGCTTACCCTTACCTTAATTACTTAAAAGAGACAAAAACGAGGTTGCAAGGGTTGTTATGATCAATAGGCTCGCTCCCCTAAGTCATAAGCAAAATAACCATATACAGCTAAGATCATCGTAATCGTAAAGGAGTAATGCATCACTCGAGCTAATAAAAGGTCAATAGGGCGTGCATGGCGAAGTATTGCTTCGTCGTTAACGATGGTTGCTTTGGCGGGTTTTTGACGACGAATTACTATCGCGTACATATTAATCCTGATACCTAGTCCTTTGTCCCAAAGAGGCTCATGTATTCCTTCTTCGCGCATTTTTCTCTCAATATGCTTCATCGAAATGCGAGTGAAACACAAGGCTGAAATGAGAAAAGAGACAAATGCAGGAAGTGATATTATAAAAAAAATGAACTCGGGGATAATTAACATCGTTTTAATTCAATTTATTTAAGAGTTGTAGGCATATTAAAGTGCATGATGATTCATCAGTGTTACGCCTATTCCTTATAATTCAATACAAATTTAATAAGCACGTTCTCCAAAGTCATATGCAAAATAACCATATACAGATAGGATCATGGCTATAGTGAAGGAGTAATGCATCACTCGAGCGAGTACAAGGTCAATAGGGCGTGCGTGACGAAGTATTGCCTCATCGTTAACGATAGTTGCTTTTGCAGGCTTTTGACGACGAATTACTATCGCGTACATATTAATCCTGATACCTAGTCCTTTGTCCCATAGAGGCTCGTGTATTCCTTCGTCACGCATTTTCTTCTCAATGTGTTTCATTGAAATGCGAGTGAAACACAATGCTGAAATGAGAAATGTAACTATTGAAGGACCAGCTAGCAGCCAGTAAACATTCTCAGGCATAATGAACATTAAAACTAACCTTATTTAGTAAGCTCGCTCCCCTAAGTCATAAGCAAAATAACCATAGGTCGCAAAGATCATCATAGCAACTAATGAGTAATGCATCGCTCGAGCGAGTGTAAGATCGATAGGGCGTGCGTGGCGAAGTATTGCTTCATCGTTAACAATAGTTGCTTTGGCAGGTTTTTGACGACGAATTACTTTGCCATACATGGTCACTCTTATGCCTATTCCTTTATCCCATAGAGGCTCGTGTATTCCTTCGTCACGCATTTTCTTCTCAATATGCTTCATCGAAATGCGAGTGAAGCATAGAGTTGAGATTAAAAAAGCAATAAATGATGGTCCAGCTAAAATCCAGAAAATATTTTCAGGTATAGTAAACATTTAAAAGTAACCTTGTTTAGTGAGCGCCTTCCCCTAAATCATACGCAAAATAACCATAGGCAATTATTAGCATCAAACCTAAAAATGATACATGCATTACGCGAGCTAAAATTAAATCAATAGGTCTGGCGTGCCGTAAAATTGCTTCATCATTAACAACAGTAGCTTTTGCAGGTTTTTGTCGCCTAATAACTTTTCCATACATAGTCACTCTTATGCCTATTCCTTTATCCCATAGAGGCTCGTATATTCCTTCGTCACGCATTTTCTTCTCAATATGCTTCATCGAAATGCGAGTGAAGCACAGGGTTGAAACCAAGAATGCTATCACGACCGGGAGTGAAATTATAAAAAAAGTGAACTCGGGTATTATATACATATTAAAACCTGTCAACACTTGAAGTTAAATCATACATAGCGCCAGATATAAGTTGTTCTAAAGAATCACCCATATAACAGGGCCATGGCAATAGCAATGCTGACACTTGCAGTCACTGTGGTCCACCTATGAAAGTCCCTGCGGCCAAGCCCTGTTGTCTCTACAACTGCACGGCGTTGTAATGAGTGTATGTAAGTTAATTAAGGCAGTAAGAGTTATAACTTAGCCTTTATTTCCAACACATTAAGCGATTTGCTGTTTTCTCATTGCTTCGAGTTTGGCGTACATATGTTCTGTAAAAAAGCCGTGCATTAAAAATCGTTGCCCTAAATTCCACGGGCCTACGAGGTAATGCGGGTATTTATTATATGCGTACTCGGTTAATGAGCTATCGTTGATTATTTTTCCTATTCTAATTGCGATGCTGTGATCTAGGTTGAATCCATTAATGGCATCGCGATATTCATCACGTTTTAATAATAAGCAAAACAAGCACATAAATAAGGCATGTGCGGTTTCAAAATCAATGACTTGTGTGGCTTTTTTTTCGATGAAAAAATCTTTCATATTAATTGGTTGCCAACTTTTCCAATCAAATTGATTGGATTTATTAATGTGTGTTTGAGCATTGCCGAGTTGTGCGAAGGACTCAAACAATTCTTGGTCGTGATCAACAAAGCTATTGTGTAGCATGTCGTCTATTGTTTTAGGGTATAGATTCACTCTATAACTGTGATCTGTGTTTTCTGAAAGGAAGTTTAAAATATTTGATTCTGTGGCAAAGTGCCTAAGAATAAGCATATTCGCCTCTGGCGAAACAAAGTACTTACAAAACCAGCAAATGGTTTTTTGTAAAAATGTATGCGCACTAAATTGTGGTAATGGCAGCCTTTTTAAAAACCAAATCAGATGCAATAAAATAGCAAATACAAACTGCAAAATGGGCCTAAGTGTCCAGCGAAAGCTATTTTCTAAATCTTTGTGCCAAAGTGTTAATGCTTGTTGCTCAATAGGCAGAGAGTCATCATTTTTTAGTGCCCTTAGGTAGGCGCTTTGGTTATTGCTCATTATCAATCTCCTCTAGTTGCAAGCAATACAAACGCCCTACAACCTTAGCTGTTTTAACGATGGTGGCCACTTTTTCGTTTGAGGATGCGACGCGATCAATGAGTTGATAAAGTTCTTTTAGGTGCTCAGCATCATTTTTGCCATGATATTCTAAAAAACGAGTGATGTTTGCTGTGGGTTGTAAGTGTTCTTTAATCAGCTTGGCCCACTTGAGTGACATTTTGTTTCCTAACCCTTCAATAATCCACATAGCACCAATGAGCGCAACAGGGTTAGGTTTACTGGCGCTGTACATTAGGTAACCATGCAGTGCCTCTGAGCCTAAATTTCTGTCGGCTGTTTGTATATCATCAAGGTTGCCACCGGCTGCTAGGTAGTCTTTCTCGATCATCAAATAGTCGCGGTGTTCTTCGTGGGCATGATGGATAACGCTAGAGCGAACATCACTGTAATCACGGTCAAAACTGGACGCGCTGCGGCTTATCCACCTTGAACCTTCAATCACTTGTTGACGCATATTGAGCAGTAAATGACGGTAATCTTGTTGGCTTAATTTACCCGTTTCTAATCGTTTTACTATTGGCACTTTTGATAAATTGAGATCAAAATCAAGCCATACTTGTAGTAACTGTTGTAGGCATTTCTTACCAAGCTCAGTTTGAATGTAATGTTCCATGTTATTTCTCTATTGTTAGCAGCATATATGCGCAGTTAAATCGGCCTGACTCAGGAACCATACACAGAATCGTGTCGCCTGAGTTTAAAGTATGCGTTTTTATAAACTCATCCAGCATGATAAATAATGAAGCGCAGCCGGTATTTCCTCTGTCATAGAGATTTGTGTACCATTTTTCTTCAGGAATAAAAGTGCCAGCTTGTTCTAGCATTTCAAAAATTTTGCCTTTGAAATAGTGTGATGAAAAATGGCAAAGTACATGATCGATTTTATCAACGTCGACATCACCTGCATTTATGAGTTTTAAAAATCCATTAACACCAACGGTAACGATATTATCTAATAGCCTAACATCTTGCCTGAGCAATAATGCGCCAGCTTTTTCTGCTGCAGCGTAGGTTGGGTAGTCTTGCCAGGTTTTTATATCCTCATTTTTACTTTTGCCTAATGACATGCAGGTATCGTATACGTCAGCGTGAGAAAAGCTTTTTATCCATTCGATTTTTAAACTTGTGGTGTTAGGTCTAGGGATATTTTCGAGCAGTAGGGCGCCGGCCCCGTCTGAGAGCATCCAGCGCAAAAACTCGGCATTAAAATCTACGGCATTATCTGTAATTACTTCATAGCGCGAGTGTTTGAATAGTCGAGAGGCAAGCTCGCTTGCTACCACTAATGCGTTATCGCTTAATTCTGCTTTGATATTAGCGAATGCGTATTTGAGCGCCATCATACTACTTGAGCAAATACCATGGCTGGTGTTTATTTCTACTTCAGGGATATTAAGCTCGGTTTGTAACATGCTACTAAACCCAGGTAAAACCATATCACCTTGACTGGTTGCAGTACTTAACAGCTTGATTTTACTGCGCGGTAGAAAACTGTTTTCAATGCAGCTTATAGCTGCCTTCTTAGCTAGGTCACAGTTGCTTTCAACTGTTTGCTGCTTTGTGTTTATGGCGTAGTGGCGTGTTTTTATACCATTCGACTTTAAAATTTTATTTTTTAAGCGGCTGGGTTTGTTATTTATTAAGCCCAGTACAGCTTCGATTTCGTCATTATCGATTGGGTTTCCTGGCAAGTAGCGACCAGTACTATTTATATATACGTTCACGCTTTTCTTCCTTTAAAGTAAGCATAAATACAGCGAAGGTTTTCTTCCATGTAGGGAAACACACACACAATAGCCATAAATGTTAAATAAGCAGGTAAGTAGCTAGATGTGCCATATGGGTTTTCAAGTAATGTAAATGTCATTTCTCCATTGAGATCTAAGGTAATTAATTTTAAAAAATGATCCCAATTGATGACAATAATGCTGGTTAGCATATACAGGGGCAAGGATCCTAAATAGGTGTGGGCGTGCATTTCCCAAATAGAGATTTCTCTTATGGGGGATGCATAGGCAACATCCATATGGGCAACGAGCTCGTGCAAAACCCAAGTTATGATACAAATAAGTAAAATGAGTGCATTGACATCAAATATAAGGCAGAGCACGATGGGTAGCCCCATCTGAATTCCCATGACGGAATGCATTAATGTTTCTTTAATGCCTGTAGTGTGTTCTATCTTAGTTGCACGGTGACAGCACCAGTCAACAAATCCAGCTATTCCCCATAGCGGTAAGAAAAAGTACAGCAATGCGTTTATTAGTAGTAAAGAGGTATCCATTCTCATTTGTTCCTTTTTTACCATGCATAGTAGGGGGTTATGATTTTTTAGTCAAAGCGTACTTTTCATAATACAGCTCATGGCAAATTATAATTTGTTATTATGGCCTATTAATAAAGGGCTAGGGGCTGAAGGATAGGTTGAATCGCTGTGCAGTGTTTAATACCCCGCATTGCTGCGGGGTTTTTTGCTTTTTTACAAAGAGTTAAAAATTAAAAGTCAGTCGGTGCGGGTGGCACGGTGAGTGGCTTTTTCGGGTTGTCTTTTAGCTCTTTTAAAAGCTCTTCTACGGCACGTTCAATCGACGGATCTTTACCTTGATAGATAAGCTCTGGGCGGTCAACAACCTTGATATCTGGGGTGACACCTTCGTTTTCGATGATCCAGTTGCCATCGTTATCTAAAATGCGGAATGTTGCCGCGATAACTTGGCCGCCGTCGACAAGGCTTGGGTTACCTGAAATACCAATTAAACCACCCCAAGTGCGGGTACCAATGAGCTTACCTAACCCTGCTTGGCGGAAGTAGTAAGGAATAGCGTCACCGCCTGAACTTGAGTAACCATTGATCAGCATGGCTTTTGGACCATCATGAGCAAATTGTGGTGTTTTCGTTGGCTCAACACCGCGGCGCTTCCAATAGTTAAGCGGTTTACGGGCAAGCCACGTGATCATGTGCTCAGGAATAAAGCCGCCGCCATTGTATCGGTCATCAATAATCATGGCGTCTTTGGTAGTTTGCGGCATGTAGTTTTTGAACATGGCGCGGTTACCCTCAAACGCTGTATTGGGTAAGTGAACATAACCAATACGGCCATTTGATAGCTTATCAACGTAGGCTGCACGAGAGTTAACCCAGTCTAAATAACGCAAACCTTGTTCGCTCGCTACAGGCTTAACGGTAACTTGCCATGCACCTTTGCTGCGCGGTTTACTGTTAAGTACCAGCTCAACTTGTTCACCTTGGGTGTTCTCTAGTAATTCGTAGAAGTTAGCGACGTCTTTTACTGAGCGGCCATTTACGGCAATGATGTAGTCGCCGTTATGTGCTTTTACCCCTGTTGTGCCAAGTGGTGAGCGGAAGTCTTCATGCCAGTTTTCACCTTGGAAAATTTGCTCAATTTTTACGTATCCTGATGGATCGCTGGCAAGTTTTGCACCCAATAAACCATGCTTTTTACGCTCTGCTTTTGGCATATCACCCGACTGCACATAAATGTGGCCTGCGTTAATTTCACCGGCGATTTCACTGAGAATGTAATCTAGGTCACTACGGTGTGAGATAGCATCAGCCATAGGTTGATACTTAGCTAAAATTGCGTCCCAATCCTGGCCGTGATGGTTTTCATCATAGAACCAATCACGTAATGTACGCCAGCCTTCAACATACATTTGCTGCCATTCAATTTGTGGCTCAATTTTTAAGGTCATTTTACTGAGATCGAGTTTATTCGCCGCTAAGTCTTGTTTGGCTTTTGGCTCAATTAAGCTGTAATCCTTGCCTGCATGAACAAGCAGGTGCTCACCGTTACTCGAAATTGTGTAATTACTGACTCCTTCAGCCACGGTTTCAAGCTCACTATCGTGAGCTGTGCCAATCAGTTGCAAACCGCCATTAGCCAGTGTTAGCACACCATCTTTGACTGCGGTTAAGCCACGATAATCACCTGCTGGTGCATTTAAAGCGGTTACACGCTGCATAAAGTCGCTGCTTTGCAGGGTATTTTTCGCTTTCTTGTCGTCATCTTTTTGTTTATCACTGACGATCGCTGTTTCGTCACTTTGTAGTGCGATAAGTGGCTTGATACTGTCATTTACGGCAGCGGCATAAATACGCGTTGCACGATTAAACATATAGTCAAACTCATAGCTACTAAAGGCTAAGTTAAAGTCGCGCTCAGAACTAAAGTACAGGTATTGACCATCAGGAGAGAAAGTTGGATTTTGCTCATTGGTCATTTCATCCGTTAAGCGAGTCACTTTCTTTTTATCAATATTGTAGTGCCACAATGAGGCATAGCGGTTTTCATTGTTTTTCACATACACAATGTCTTCGCTATTTGGCGACCAAGTATATTGGCGGATGCCTTCTTCATCGTAGATGCTGGTATCAATTTTGTGTTGTTTTCCTGATTTTGCATCTATCCACCAGAGTGTGTGGTTTTTATCTGCAAATAACAGTTTTGAGCTATCTGGAGACCAAATTGGTGTAAAACGCCAAATAGTGCCGTTGCTGGTTAGCTGTTTAGTGGCATTGTTGTCGCTGCGATCTTTTAAGTAAATTTCGTATTCGCCACTTTCATCGCTCATATAAGCAATATAACGTCCATTTGGCGACCAACTTGCATCAATTTCGCGACCTTTAGCTGTGTAAGATAAGTTACGTGTAGGGCCTTGTTTAACTGGCACGCTAAATAACTCACCGCGGGCAGTAAAGAGTGCACGCTTACCATCATGAGAAATCGACATTGAGTCGATAAAGTCACTGACATTTTTTGTGTACGGCATCGCATACTGACGCACACCAGCAATGTTAATGCTCAGCTTAGTGCTTTTTTGAGTTTTTGGATCAAAGCGATAAAGGTAACCACCGTTTTCATAGACAACCGCAGTTGGCCCTGCTGATGGCCACAGTACGTCAAAGTCTTTATGGTTGGTTAGCTTTTTCGGCTCAGCGTCTTTTTGGTATTGATACAGGTTAAGGGTGTAATCACGGTCAGATACAAAGTAAATGTTGTCGCCAACCCAAGTCGGTTGCTGATCGGTAGCGCGGTTACTGGTCAGTTGCTCTGAGGTATTGTTTTTTAAATCGTAAACCCAGACATCTTGTGCGCGACCGCCACGGGTGCGCTTCCAAGTACGAAACTCACGGTCAATTGGCGTGTAAACATATTTACTACCGTCTGGCGAAAGCATGCCGCCGCCGGTTTCAGGAATAGCAAGAGGCTGTTCAAGGCCACCGTCAGCAGGCACTATGTATGGACGACCCATACGTTTACCCCACGGTGTGCGGTTAGCACGAAATACCACATTTTTGCCATCCGCTGTCCAATCGAGAACACGATAATCAAAACCGCCGCGTGGTGGCATTGGGCCAACATCGTTGTAATAAGTCAGTTGCTTTAAGCCAGAACCATCGCTGTTAATGACATAAATTTGGCGGCTGCCATTGTACTCGGCTGCAAAGGCAATGCGTTTACCATCAGGTGAAAACTTAGGGAAGGTTTCAAAGCCAATATGGTCGGTTAAGCGTTTGCTCTCGCCTGTTTGCGTATTAGCAATGTAAATATCGCCACCGTACACAAAGGTAACGTTTTGGTTATGAATATCAGGAAAACGCAGTAAGCGCGTGTCTTTAGTTTCGTAAGCTGATGCCCAAGGTGCCAGTGTCGCAGCCATGGCCAGTGCCAACGTTGTTAGTTTTTTCATGGGATTACATCCTATTTTGGGAACTGTAACAGCATAACAATTCGCTTAAAAATAGCGATGCAGATGCGATGAAAGCACTGTTACAAAATATGAATAAAAAAGGTTGGCATTAAATGCCAACCTTTAATCGCTATTCGTTGAACTTTAAAACCTAATGTTCATGATTATGCTCTTCACTTTGCTCTGCAATACCTAACCACGTAATTGCGCTTGGTGCGAAGGCTAATTCTAAATCACCTTCAATTTCGAGATCTTCAATGTGCACTTTTAGTACGTGCTGAGCGATAGGATCGGCAACGTAAGCAAACTCACTATTTTGTGATACAGTCATGCTGAAGCTCATGCCCTCTGGCATAGTTGTTACATCTTCTTCAGTAATATCTACTTTACCTGCAAGCTCCCAATGCATGTGGCCGTCGTGCTCATGGGCTTCAAGCACGTTTAAAAAGCCTAAGCTATCAAGTACTAAAAAGTGCGCTCCGCTTCCTGAGAATGAGTAAGATACGGCACTTGCACCTTCATCAAGTTGCCACTCAAGCACTTCCATTTCAGCTTCGCTTGGGTTAATACTTACAAATACACCTGATGCAATAGCCATGAAGCTTTCACTACCTTCATGGCCGTATAGTGTACCAATGCGTGTATCACCTAAAGCATCAATATTGACGATTTTTTCTGCATGGTATTCATCGTCGTGCTGGTGGGCAATTAACACACCGTCGCCACAACCAAACGCTACATAATCATGGTTTTGTGCTGCACCGTGTAAATCGGGGCAGGTTAGTTCAAATGTTTGTTCAAGCTCATATTCACCATCATGAAGGTGGTAAACGCCAACTTGATCAGGCAAAACTTTAGCATTTGAAGTGCTCTCGCTATCATCGCGACGCAAGGTTGCAATTAGGTGCTCGCCACGTGGTTCTGCAACACCATGCATATTAATGTCGTACTGAATACCAGCAAGTGTGGCGGTTTTGTTTGCAATGTCGTTATCGGTTAATACTTCAACAGAAGCAGCCGTACCTGCATCGGCATTGCCATCATAAAATACAGCCATTTGGCCGTCGTGCTTAACGATGTGAGTTGGGCGGCTACCGGTTGTTAATTCGTAGTCACTAAAAGCTGGACTTTGTTTATAGTCGTGTAGGTGATCGCCATGATCTTCACGCCATAAGCCACTATCAATAAAGCCCAAGTAGTCTTGATTGCGATTTGCAATTACCGCATAGCGATAGCTAGGTGATACATTTAATGAATTTGAATCATGAGTCAGTGTAAACGACTCGAGTAGCGAGTTATCATCTAAGTCAAAAATATTTGCTTCGTTACTGTTCGCAGCTAACACCGCTAAGCGACCCATAGAATCAATAGCATGGTCATCACCGTGATCATGATCATCGCCATGATCATGACCGTCGTCAGGTGTTTCAATTGGATCTTTTTCAACAATGTTTGTTTCTGCATCACCACACGCGGTGATCAAGGTGCTACTAATTGCAAGAGCGAGTAGTTTTAGTCTAAATAAGTGTGTCATATTGATTTTCCTTAATTGTAATTTTGTTTAGAAATAGCCGCGAATACCCACTGCAAAACTGCGCCCCGGACGTGGCGCGATATTCTTTAAGAACGAGCTGTGTACGCGTGCTTCTGTGTCCGTTAAGTTTGTGCCTTTTAAATAAAGCGATAGGTCTTGGTTCAATACCGATAAGTCATATGAAATGCTGGCATCAACGAGGGTATAGCCATCTGTTGTGGTTTCTTCTTGCGCTACGCGGTCTTGTTCTTGATAGCGTGTTACATGAATATTTGCTGTTAGGTTTTCGGTTTGATAGCTAAACTCGGTACCAAAACGCAGTGGAGGAGTGCGCGGTAAATCTCCGCCGTCTTTTAGACGCGCGCGTACATAATCTGAGAATAAATCGACTTTAAATTCGTCGGTTAGCTGCCAAGCAACTTGCGCTTCAAAACCATGTAAAACCACGTCGTCTGTTTTAAATAAATAAACAGGCAGTTCAGATGAATGATCGTGCTCACCTTCGTGATTATGTTCATCGCCATGGTCGTGATCATGACCACTTTCAGCGTATAGGCCTGTGTTGATCTGGTAATAATAGTTATCTACTTGGTTATAGAACGCATTGAAGATAAAGCCAATATCGCCCTCGGTTTTACGAAATGTAAGATCGATATTATTTGCCGTTTCTAAATCGATAGCTTTGTTTGAAAGTTCAAAATGACCATCATGAGTATCGAATAGCGCGCCAACTTCATAGGTTCCAGTACCTATGTGTGGACCGAAAGATAAAAGCTCAGAAGCAGACGGGGCACGCTCAGAACGCGATACCGATAAACCAAGGTTATAACCTGAAGTAAAATCCCACACCACACCTGTTGATAAGCTGACCGGTGTAAACTCTTGGGCTACATCAAATACACGTGTGTAGTTTGATTCTTCGTGTTCATGACCATGGTCGTGCTCATCGCCGCCCTCGTCATGTGTATGGGCGTCGATTTCTGGTAAAAGCACATTGTTAGCATCAATTGTTACTCGTTCAACACGACCACCTAATTGCACTAAAAAATCACCAAAATGCTTTTCTTCCATCATTGCAAAAGCAATACTTTCAGTAATAGAAGGAGGAGTGAAGGCTTCAGAGCCCTGTGCTTCTACATCACTTTTTTTATAATGAAAGCTGATGCCACCATTCCACTCATCAAATTGACTATGCAGAATGTCAACGCGCAACTCATTGGTTTCGTTTTTGAAGGTTGTACCTACTGCACCGTGTTCGATTTCAGCATGTTCGTAGTCTGTGTGGCCTGCACGTAAGTTAATTTTGCTTAGCCATTCACTGTCGATATTGTATTCGCCAAGTAATTGCACTTTGGTTTGGTCAAGATCAGCAAATACGGCTTCTTCTTCGCTGTGTTCCTCTTCGTGGTCATGCTCTTCTTCACCATGAGTATGGCCAGGAATACCGTATTGGCGGTTAAATTGCTCAACCGCAACGCCAATGTAGCCTTGTTCGAATAAGTAGCTGGTACCAAGTGTGAAGCCGTCAGAGTCTTCGTTACTGTTGGCTACGATATCATCATCATTGTGCTCAATATCTTCAATATTTGCAGCGACAGGTACACGGTAGTCATCAGACTCTCGCCAAAAAGCATCAGCATAAAAGGCAAATGAGTCAGTACCAGTAGTGGCATTAAATGAAGCTGTTTTTTGTTCATCAACTGAGTTGTGTTCTAAATTCCATTCACCACGGGTTGTGCTGTCTGTTGGTACGCGGCTATCAACCACGTTGACCACACCACCAATGGCTCCGCTACCATAAAAAAGAGTGGCGGGACCACGTAATACTTCAATTTGTTTTGCGGTTGACGCTTCAGAGGCCACTGAGTGATCAGGACCGACGCGTGATACATCACTTACATCTAAGCCATTTTGTGTGATCAACACACGTGGGCCGCTTAAACCACGGATCACAGGAGTACTGGCAACCTTGGCATGAAAGTTTGTGTTAACGCCTGGTAGCTTTTCAAGGCTATCACCTAGAGTTGATGCTTGTTGGCGTCTTAATTGTTCGCCAGATAACACACTAACAGGAGAAGCTGACTCCATTGCAGACATATGAATCGGCGTTGCTTCAACATCAATCACTTCAATTGGCGAGCGTTTTAAATTAAACGTTGCGCTGTGGTCTTGGTCATTGGCAAGCGTAATATCACGGTGTAGGTGAGCATAACCTGGCGCTGAAATATGCAGCTCTTTTAAGCCGTTATTTAAGCCGCTGATTTCAAACTCGCCTTTATCGTTAGTTGTTACTTTTTGATCAGACCCTTCAAGGTCAACTGTTGCATTAGCAATCGCTTTACCTTGGTTATTTAACACAACGCCTTTGATTGATTGCGCCAAGACACTGGCAGGTAATAACGTCGCTATGACGACAGCTATTTTTGAGATGTTATTCATTAGTTACCACTCTTTAGTACGTTATAATGTATCAATTGTGCTTTAAATGTTATAATGTATCAAGTGTGAATCGATGAATGAGTTTCATTCTTTTTTGTAACAGTATGTTGATAGCGGGGTAATGAAGTGGGTGGGGTGATCAAAGCAGCAAAATTAGCAGTGATAGGCTTTATAGTTGGATGCGTTTTTTCAGCTCAAGGGCATCAACAGCATCACCATTCACATGGTGAGGGAGTGCTTTTTGTGGTTCATGATCAAGATAAATGGCAGGTTAAGTTTATTTTGCCAGCTGGAGATATTTTTGGTTTTGAACATCAGCCCGAAACAGCCCTGCAAAAGCAGGTCATTAAAAAAACATTAGCCAAATTAGAAAATTCAAAGCAGTTAGTGACATTTAACACCCAGTGCGAGCTTATTGATTCAAACGTTGAAAACCCATTTGCACAACACACACATCATTCACATAACGATCTTGAAGTTGAGTATTCGTTTAGCTGTGAAAAGTCCGTCTCTAAAGTCACAGTCACTTTATTTGAATGGGCTAAAACGATATCTGTTATCGAAGCGCAGTGGATCACAGAGCAAGCACAAGGAATCGAAGAGCTGACGGCAGCTAAACCTTATATTGAGTGGCCGCTATGAATAAGCAGCGATTAACCAGCACACTTAATAAAGCAAAGCAGGTTTGCCTTGAACATGGCAGAAAATTCACTATTCAACGCAAACAGATACTGCAAATATTGCTAACCACTGACGTGCCGCTATCAGCCTATGAACTGGCCAGTTGCTACAAGCTGCGTACAAGCTCGAGTGTCTCTGTTATGTCTGTTTATCGCATCTTGAGCTTTTTAGAGTCGGTAAACCTTGTTCGCAGGCTTAATAGTGCTAACAAATACATCGCTTACGATGCTGGCAGTGAGAGTTTCAACGATGATCTTTCTTTGTTTTTAATTTGCCGTCATTGCCAAAAGGTTGAAACACTTACTGTTTCACAGAGCGATGTTGCAACGCTATTCCCTCATTTTGCTGAGGTGGGTTTTACCTCACAAACAACGCAATTTGAAATGATGGGAGTATGCAATGAGTGCCAAGCAAAAATTGCTTGATGCACTTTTATTATTCATGTGTTCTATTTTGTAGGGATTATTCAATGAAATTACAATTAATGATGGACAAGTTTGCTATCGGGTTATCAGCTATGTGTGCTATTCACTGCTTAGCTGTGCCTGTGTTACTCGTGTTATTACCGAGCACTGCTGTGCTTGGTTTAGGTAACGAGCAGTTTCATTTTTGGATGCTTGCCGCGGTACTTCCTAGTAGCTTACTTGCATTAGTTCTGGGTTGCAAAAAGCATAAAAAGTATCGGTTTTTTATGTTTGGTGTGGTTGGTCTCTTACTGCTTGTGATAGCCGTTTATTTTGGTGCAGGAAGACTAGGAGAAGTTGGTGAAACGGCTTTAACAATATTAGGATCAAGTTTTATTATTTTAGGTCACTGGCTTAACTTTCGCTCATGCAAAACAATAGACGGTAAACATCAATCATGCCAGCAGACTGTTTGAATAAGAGGTGATACCGGCCACATATCTTTTGACCGGTATTGGTTTCGCTTATTTGTAGAAAACTTCTACAGTACCTTTTACTTTTAATAGTAAAGGTTGGCCGCGGCGATCAAGCGCTTTTGGAGAAGCGATTTTGATCCAGCCTTCGCTGATATTATATTCTTCAACGTCAAAACGCTCTTTGCCGTTAAGTTTTACACCAATTTCATGCTCGAATACTTCTTCTACGTAGAACTTGCTACGAGGGTTAATCGATAATTGATTTGGTAACTCTGGTTTATTTGTATCTGTCATGATTGCAATACTGTATTGAATAAATTGTGCGCCATTGTAGGCAATCCCAAGCATGGGCTCAAGTAAGAACAGTGCAAATTTGTTTTGTGCCGAGGTTTGAACCTACGATAGTGCTGTTATTAAGTGCACTTTAATTCGCAGCACTCTTTCAAAACTCAATACTTTTGCGGTAGCTACACTAAAATAAGTAGCCAGAAAATAGAATTTAATGATTTGTTATACTATATCAAATTTACCTATTGTGTTATTTTATAACAAATCATTTTAATCAATATTTTTAGCTAATCACCTTATGAAGTATTCAACTCTATTTCTTGCCTTAGCAGCGGCGTTTGCTACAACTACACACGCTTCTAACAGCGATATCGAAACAATCACAATTGAACACAAGCAAGCCTTTCGTGGTGATATACCAACAAAAGATTTACCGCAGTCGATCACCACATTAAGTAAAGACATGATGATTGATAATGGTATTACCAAGTTTCGTGATGCGCTGGACTTTTCTGCCAGCATTAGCCGAAAAAATAATGGTGGGGCGCTGTGGGACAGCTACTCAATTCGTGGTTTGTCGGGTAATGAGAATATGCCATCAGGCTACTTAATCAATGGCTTTAGTGGTGGTAAAGGATTTGCAGGCCCTCGTGATGTTTCAAACATTGAATATATTGAAGTATTAAAAGGGCCTGGCTCTGCGTTGTATGGCCGCTCAGAGCCCGGTGGTACCGTAAACATTATTACTAAAAAGCCACAGTTTTATCAGCAAGGGCAACTTCAAGCCGAGTTGGGTAGCGATGACCACAAACGTATTCAAGGCGATTACACCAATGGCCTGACTGATGATTTAGCGTTTCGCATAAATGGTGCTTGGCAAGACAGCGATAGCTTCAGAGATCATGTGCATCACGATAAATTTGTGATCACCCCATCACTCTATTATCAAGTTAATGACAAATCATCGCTGACGTATGAATTTGAATATGTTGACCAACAGCAAATGTATGACCGTGGCATTGTGGTGTTAAATGGTGACTTTGATACCGTGCCAGAGTCGCGCTTCTTAGGTAACCCAAATGATGCACCAACCAAGGTACATTCTCGCGGTCATCAAATTAACTATAACTACGATTTTAATCGTCAGTGGTCATTGCTGGCAGGGGCTAACTATCGTGCTGCAACGCTAACAGGGCAGTCTTCAGACGCTGAATTATCACCTTCTCGTCAGTCATTGTTTGATGATGGCAGAACCTTAACTCGCCAACACCGATACCGTGATTATGAGTCTAAAGATACCTCGGTGCGTTTCGAATTAAGTGGTCATTTTGATATCGCGGGTATTACTAATCACGTACTCATAGGTGCTGATGCGTATGATTATAAGCTACGTACGGGGTTATACCGTTACCGTGGAGGTTATGGCACTTATACAATTGATATCCATGAGCCTGATTACAGCACTGGTGAAGGTCCAGAGGTGGCTATGCAATACGAAAATAACGAAGAGCAAAAAGCTTTCGGTATCTATGTGCAAGATCAGCTCGACCTAACCGATAACTTAAAAGTTATGCTAGGTCTGCGTTTCGATGAAATTGAGCAAGACATTTTCGAAACTAAGTCGGCTATAGCTTCAAATAGTAAAGAGAACCGCATTAGCCCTCGTTTTGGAGTTGTATATACAATTAATAACGATATTAACGTTTACACAAGCTACTCAGAAGGGTTCTTACCACTAAGTGGTACCGATGCTGAGGGTAAGCCATTTGGTTTTGAAGAAAGCGACTCGTTTGAGGTGGGAGTTAAATTTAGCTATGCCAATATCAGCGGTACCCTTGCTTACTTTGATGCGAGTAAGAGCAATATGCTGGTGGCGGACCCTGTAAATGTCGGTTATTCAACGCCTGTAGGTAAAGCAAATAGTACAGGTTTTGAGTTAGACCTAGCAGGCTCATTGGGCGATAACACTGAGTACAACCTATCTTATGCCTATGTGGATGCCGAGACTGCAACAGACAGCTTAAATGTTGATTGGCTAGTGCCAATTCCTAAAGGCAGCCCTCTTGTGAACGTACCAAAGAATAATCTTTCGATTGGTTTAAATCATGACCTAAGTGTATTTGCACAAGACATAAAGATTGGTGGTCATTATCAATATGTGTCTGACCGTTTAGGTGACCCTGCTGATTTAAGCTTCCGTTTGCCGAGTTATCAAACGGTAGGCTTGTTTGCCAAATGGCGAGCAACAGAACGCACAACGGTATCACTGAATGTTGATAATGTGTTTGATGAAAAGTACATTGCAAGCTCATACAATGCCTTATGGGCCTACCCTGGTGCGCCTACGCAATTTAAACTGGGTGTGAGCTATGACTTCTGAGCAAGTTAAAAGCCGTATTCACAGTATCGACATCATGCGTGGTGTCGTTATTCTATTGATGTTACTTGATCATGTGCGAGAGCGGTTTTTCTTGCACATGCAGGTAGCCGATCCTATGGTAGTTGATACCACGTCACCAGGACTTTTTTGGAGTCGTTTTGCCGCACATTTTTGTGCGCCAACTTTTATCTTTTTAACCGGTTTATCGGCGTGGCTTTATAGTCACCCTGCAAGTGGTGTAGCGCGCTCAGCGCAAAGCTTCTTGGTTAAGCGAGGGCTGTTTTTAATCGCCTTAGAAGTGACTCTCATTTGTTTTTCGTGGATGGGTTACTACCACACTATTTGGCTGCAAGTGATGTGGGCGATTGGTCTATGCATGCTGGTCTTAGCGTTATTAATAAAACTGCCACGTAATGTGTTATTAGTACTTGGTTTAGCTATTGTGTTTGGTCATAACTTACTTACCCCAATCAGTTTTACGCCTGATGAGTTTGGTTATTCGCTGTGGACGATTTTGCATGATCGAGGCTATCTATCACAAGGTGGCTTAATCGATATAAAAATTAGCTACCCAGTGCTGCCTTGGATTGGTGTGATTTTACTGGGTTATTGCGCAGGGCCACTATATGCACATACGCAAAAAGCGCAGTCTCGTAAACGAGCACTGCTGCTGTTAGCAGTATTATGTGTAGGCTTATTTGCGCTGCTGCGTGGCTTTAATATCTATGGTGAAACCCTACCTTGGCAAACCTTTAGCACCGCAACACAAACCATGATGTCGGTATTCAATGTCACTAAATATCCGCCGTCACTGAGCTTTTTGCTTATCACTTTAGCAGGTATGTTTGTTGGTTTATGGGTATTTGAAAGACCACTTAATCGCATCACCAATGCACTCCGTGTGTATGGCTCTGTACCTATGTTCTTTTATATTTTACACCTCTATGTATTGCTAGTGATGTATCAAATAGGTATTCAGGTGTGGGGGGCAAACCAAGGGCAATATTTAGGTGTTACTGATATATCAGGTATTTGGCTTATCACTATCGTATTAGCCGTTGGGCTTTATTGGCCAACTAAGAAGTTTAGTGAATATAAGCGTAAGGCTAACAAACCTTGGCTTAAATATTTATAAACTCATCAATGCCGACATGCCTATGCATGTTGGCATTTTTTAGGAACTGTTGATTAAAATTGTTTAAAGTCAAAATCACAAAGGGTTATCAAAAAGTAAAAATAAAGTTAAATTAATATTAAATTCGTATTTTTAATACTTCTTCACTACTGTATGTTATTTGTACCACTTTTGGTAGAAAAATAAGGATAGTAAAATGAAAAAAGTATTAACATCAATAGGATTACTCGCCGCTAGTGTTTTTTCAGTTCATGCAAGCGCAGATACAATGGAATGTTATGTCGATACGCAAGCATATGATCAATACACACCAAATCGTTGTTTTGCACTAGTGTATGGTCAAACATATGCAACGGCAGTGTTTCGTGTAGTAGGAGATGGTTCAACGATTGATAGTGTTATTTGGTCTAATGATGCATCATCGTGTGGAACATCAGGTACGTCTTGTTCATACCAAATCCGAGCATTTCGACCAAGTAAAGCGGAAGCGACAATTCTGTATGCAGATGGCCGCTGGAGCAAAGTGTCGGCGACAGCTTCTTTTGAAGATGGTCGTTAAAACTTAAATCTTACGGATCGATTCAATAGGCTGGCTTGTACCAGCCTATTTAGTATTCACTTATACAATAAAGCGTTTATTAAGTTGCCTTATCAGTCACTTTTTGCGATATTATTTATATTATAATATTAACAGGAAGCTAAAAGATGACTCTGCCTAGTTCTCAATCTGCAAATGCTATTCGCATACTTGCTGTCGATGCCGTTCAACAAGCCAACTCTGGCCACCCTGGTGCGCCTATGGGTATGGCTGATATTGCAGCTGTATTGTGGCAAAACTTTCACCGCCATAACCCATTAAATCCTGACTGGTCTAACCGTGACCGCTTTGTGTTATCAAATGGCCATGGTTCAATGCTTCAATATGCATTGTTACACCTAAGCGGTTATGACGTAAGCATCGAAGATATTAAGCAATTCCGTCAGCTTCACTCTAAAACACCGGGTCACCCAGAATATGGTTACACACCAGGTGTTGAAACAACGACAGGCCCATTAGGTTCTGGTATTGCTAACGCAGTTGGTATGGCCATCGCTGAAAAAACCTTAGCCGCGCAATTCAATAAGCCACAATTTGATATTGTTGATCACTTTACTTACTGCTTTATGGGTGATGGTTGCCTAATGGAAGGTATCTCGCACGAAGCATGTTCGCTGGCAGGTACATTAGGTCTTGGCAAGCTAATCGCATTTTGGGATGACAATGGCATCTCTATCGATGGTGAAGTAGAAGGTTGGTTCACCGACGATACACCTGCACGTTTTGAATCTTACGGTTGGCAAGTTATTCGTGATGTTGATGGTCACGATATGAATGCAATTGCGGGTGCAATCGAAGCGGCACAAAGCAACACTACTCAACCAACACTAATCTGTTGTAAAACAGTGATTGGTTTTGGCTCGCCAAATAAATCAGGTAGCCACGACTGTCACGGTGCACCACTGGGTCACGACGAAATCGCCGCTGTACGTGAGCAGCTAAACTGGCCACACCCAGCATTTGAAGTTCCACAAGAGGTTTATAACGAGTGGAATACCCAAGCGAAAGGCCAAGAGCTTGAAGGTGCATGGCAGCAAAAGTTTGCAGCTTATAGCAAAGCACATCCTGAACTTGCAAAAGAATATACACGTCGTGTTCTTGAAAAAGCATTACCAGCTAACTTCGCTGAATTAGCTGATGAGTACATTGTTAAATGCCAAGCCGACATGCAAAACATTGCGACACGTAAAGCATCACAAAATGCGATCACTTTCTTTGCTAACCAGCTTCCTGAACTAATGGGTGGCTCTGCCGACCTTGCTGGTTCTAACTTAACCTTATGGCCAGAAGCAAAAGGTTTACAAGATGCTGCTGATGGTAACTACGTGTTCTATGGCGTACGTGAGTTTGGTATGAGCGCAATCATGAATGGTATTGCATTACATGGTGGTTTCATTCCATTTGGCGCAACCTTCTTAATGTTTATGGAATACGCACGTAATGCTGTACGTATGGCAGCATTAATGAAAGCACAGAGCATTTTTGTGTATACCCATGATTCAATCGGTCAAGGTGAAGATGGCCCAACTCACCAACCAATCGAGCAAATCGCTAACCTTCGCATGACACCAAATATGACTGCATGGCGTCCGTGTGATGAAACTGAAACTGCGGTAGCTTGGCGCCAAGCGTTATTAAAAGAAACCGGTCCAAGTTCACTGATCTTCAGCCGTCAGGGCACAAAAGCGATGGCACGTGATGCACAGCAAGTTGCTGACATTGCTAAAGGGGGTTATGTACTTGTTGATAGCGAACAAGCTGCAGAACTTATTCTTATTGCAACGGGTTCTGAGGTTGAACTAGCGGTGAATGCTGCTGCTGAATTAACAGCACAAGGCAAGCAAGTTCGCGTGGTATCTATGCCATCAACGAATCAGTTTGACAGCCAAGACAAAGCATACCGTCAAAGCGTGCTACCAGCGGGTACACCAAAGATTGCTGTTGAAGCGGCACACCGTGACTTCTGGTTCAAGTATGTTGGCCAAGATGGTGATGTACTAGGTATGGACACATTTGGTGAGTCAGCGCCTGGTGCCGTATTGCTTGAGCACTTTGGATTCACAGTGGCAAACCTAGTTGCAAAAGCAAACGCATTACTTGCTGAATAATGTGACTGGCGAAAAATTATCGTAATCGCAACACGATAAACCTACATTTGTGATGATGTGTAGGTAATAAAAAAGCCCGCAAACCTTGGTTTGCGGGCTTTTTGCTGCTTAAACAATCGGTTTAAACTAGTTCGCTTAAGATTGACTCTAGTTTGTCTTGGTCAATTGCGAACTGACGAATACCTTGGCTTAGCTTTTCAGTTGCCATAGCATCTTCATTCATTTCCCAGCGGAAAGCCTGTTCAGTCATCGCCGCTGGCGCGTCTGCTTTTTCAGTTGCTGGTAATAGTTTTTGAGTTAAAGGTGCGTCAGTTGCAGCTAGTTCAGCAAGTAACTTAGGGCTGATAGTTAAACGGTCACAACCTGCTAGTTCTTGGATTTCACCGATGTTACGGAAGCTTGCGCCCATTACAATCGTGTCGTAGCCGTGCTTTTTGAAGTAGTTGTAGATATGCGTGACTGACTTAACGCCCGGATCGTTTGCGCCGTCGAAATCAGCACTTGCATCTTGTGCTTTGTACCAGTCAAGAATACGACCAACGAATGGTGAAATTAGGTAAGCACCTACTTCGGCACAAGCGCGTGCTTGAGCAAATGCAAATACCAGCGTTAGGTTACAACGGATACCTTGCGCTTCAAGTACTTTAGCCGCTTGAATACCTTCCCATGTTGAAGCAATTTTGATTAACACGCGCGATGTGTCGATACCTTGCTCTTTATATAGAGCAACAAGCTCAAGTGCTTTATCAATGGTTGCTTGAGTATCAAATGATAAACGCGCATCCACTTCTGTTGAAACTAAACCTGGTACTTGCTCCATTAATTTAGAGCCAATTAATACCGCTAGCTTGTCGGCTGCTTTTGTTACAACTTCAGCTGCGTCACTGCTTTGTGCTTTTGCCCATGATACGGCTTCGGCAGCAAGTGGGCGATATTTCTCAATTTGAATCGCGTTTAAGATTAGTGATGGGTTTGTTGTTGCATCTTGCGGTTTATATTCGTTAATTGCTTCAAAATCACCCGTGTCAGCAACAACGGTTGTCACTGCTTTAAGTTGTTCTAATTGACTAGACATAGTTATCCCATTCTTATCATACAAAAGTTAATGTAGTGGCTTTAACCTATTATTTGTGCTGAAAAAACAATCTAATCTTCCAGAGAAACTGCGCAATAAATCGCCCGCCAGCAGCAAATAATCCTGTTAATAATATTTTTATAATACCTTTACAATCTGGTATTGTTGATATTATCATACAAATAAAGATAATGACTAACAATGTTAGTAAGCAATTAGTGAAAGGTAATTATGTCTCGTTATACGTTGGGATTAGACTACGGGTCAGACTCGGTAAGAGCATTACTCGTTGATGTTGCGACTGGTGAAGAACTTGCCAGCCATTTAGTAAACTACCCGCGCTGGGCACAAGGCTTATATTGTGACCCAAGTAAGGATCAGTTTCGTCAGCATCCACAAGACTATATTGATAGCCTTGTAGAAGTAGTAAATGGTCTATGGTCACAAGTTCCAGCAGGTACTGCAGACAAAGTAGTGGGTATGAGCTTTGATACAACTGGTTCAACGCCTGTGGCAATTAATAGCCAAGGTACACCACTGGCATTAACTGAAGAATTTGCAGAAAATCCAAATGCGATGTTCATTTTGTGGAAAGACCACACGTCTATTAAAGAAGCAAATGAAATCACTGCAGCTGCCACTAACAACGATGTGAACTACCTTTCACACATGGGCGGTATCTACTCTTCTGAGTGGTACTGGGCCAAAGCATTACATATTTTCCGCGTTGATAGCAGTGTAAAAGCAGCCACTTATTCATGGGTTGAACACTGCGATTGGATGACCGCGCTAATGTGCGGCACAACTCACCCTGAAGTATTAAAGCTAGGGCGTTGTGCAACGGGCCACAAACAAATGTGGAACGAGCAGTGGGGCGGCTTCCCACCAAACAGCTTCTTCAGCAATATCGATCCACTATTAGATGGTGTTGTTGATACGTTAAATGCAACCACAGAGCCAAGCGACCAAGTTGCTGGCAACTTAACTGCTGAGTGGGCCGAGAAGCTAGGTTTACCACAAGGTATTGTTGTTGGTTACGGTGCATTTGACTGTCACATGGGTGCTGTCGCTGCCAATGTTCGCCCTGGTGTTCTAACCAAAGTAATGGGTACTTCAACCTGTGACATCACTGTAACGTCTCAAGAGCAGCTAGGTGATACTTGCGTTAAAGGTATTTGTGGTCAAGTTGACGGCTCAGTGATCCCTGGAATGGTTGGCTTAGAAGCCGGTCAATCTGCATTCGGTGACTTATACGCATGGTTCAAAAACCTAGTACTTTGGCCAACTCGCCAACTTACAAATTTATCTGACGCTGAGCAAGCGTTAGTTAACAAGCTAGAAGACTCAATCTTAGTTGAGTTATCAAAAGCGGCAGCTGCATTGCCTGTAACAAGCAACGATGTAACGGCGCTTGATTGGGTAAATGGTCGTCGTACGCCAGATGCTGACCAAAGCGTTGCCATGGCATTAACAGGCTTAAAAATGGGCACTGATGCACCTAAGTTCTTCAAAGCGCTTGTTGAAGCAACTGCGTTTGGCGCACGTGCTATCACTGAGCGCTTCCGTAGTGAAGGCGTGCCAATCGAGTCAGTGGTCGTTATCGGCGGTATTTCTAAAAAATCAGACTACGTAATGCAAACCTGTGCTGATGTTTGGAACTGCCCAATCGACGTTTTAGAAAGTGAGCAAAGCTGTGCATTGGGTGCGGCAATTATGGCTGCGGTTGCTGCGGGTGAGCACGTAACAGTGGCAGATGCTCAAAAAGTAATGGCGTCGTCAGTATGTCATCAGTACTTACCAAACCCTGAGCGCGTTGCTGTGTATGACGAGCTTTATGCCAACTACCAAGCACTTGCAAGCTATGTAAACGGAGACAAAGCATGAGTTTTACAGAACTAAAACGTGAAGTTTATGAAGCGAACATGGAGCTGCAACGTCGTGGCTTAGTAATTTATACCTTTGGTAACGTATCGCAAATCGACCGCGACAAAGGCGTGATTGCGATTAAACCAAGTGGTGTATCGTACGACCAAATGAAGGCCGACGACATGGTGATCGTCGACCTTGAAAACAACATTGTTGAAGGGTCTATGCGTCCGTCTTCTGACACTAAAACGCATGTTCATTTATATCGCCACTTCGATGCAATTGGCGGTGTAACACACACGCATTCGACCTATGCAACTGCATGGGCGCAAGCAAAACAAAGCATTCCTTGCCTTGGCACAACTCACGCTGACTATGTACACGGTGACATCACCTGTACTCGTGAGTTAACCGATGAGCAAGTGAATGGCGATTATGAATTAGAAACCGGTATTCAAATTACTGATGCGTATCAAGACCGCGATCCGAAAGCTGCACCTATGGTGATTGTTGCGGGTCATGCGCCTTTCACGTGGGGTAAAGATGCCGCTCAGTCTGTATACCATGCCGCACTACTCGAAGAGATTGCACGCATGGCGTATTTAACACGCACTTTAGATCCACACGCAGTTGAACTTAAAAAAGCAGTGATGGATAAACATTATCTACGTAAGCACGGTAAAAACGCGTATTACGGTCAGAGCAAATAGCAAGAATTTAGAGGATTATTAACATGACGACGATGACGAAAGAAGTCTGGTTTGTTACCGGCTCACAACATCTTTATGGTCCTAAGGTGTTAGAAACGGTTGCCAAAGACAGCGAAGCAATTGTAGCGGGCTTAAACAGCGAAGCGAACCTACCAGTAAACTTGGTATGTAAGCCTACCGTTAAGTCACCTGAAGAAATTCACGCTGTTTGCCAAGCGGCAAATACGGATCCTAACTGTGTTGGTTTAGTTTTATGGATGCACACTTTCTCACCTGCGAAAATGTGGATTGCTGGCCTAAGCGAATTACGTAAGCCTTGGTTACACCTTCATACTCAGTTCAATGCAGCCCTTCCTTGGTCTGATATCAACATGAACTACATGAATACGCACCAAAGTGCACACGGTGACCGTGAGTTCGGTTTCATCGGTACTGTAATGCGTAAAGAGCGTAAAGTTGTTGCAGGTCACTGGCAACGTGCTGACGTACAACAGCAGTTAGATGACTGGTGTCGTGCGGCAAAAGGTTGGGCAGAAAGCCAAACACTTAAAGTTGCGCGTTTTGGCGACAACATGCGTCAAGTTGCGGTGACTGAAGGTAACAAAGTTTCAGCGCAAATTACCTTTGGTTATGAAGTACATGCCTTTGGTGTCGCTGAGCTTGTAAAAGTGGTTGATACAATCACAGAAGACGAAATCGATGCACAGTTAGAGCTATATAAGCAAGACTACGTAATTGCTGACGAAACTCTACAAGACGATTACGCAGTGAAAATGCTACGTAACGAAGCACGTTTAGAGCTTGGTATGGAGCGTTTCTTAGAGAAAGGCGGCTTTAAAGCATTCACAAACTGTTTTGAAGACTTATCAGGTCTTTCTGGTCTTCCGGGTCTTGCTACACAGCGCCTAATGTCGAAAGGCTATGGTTACGGTGGTGAGGGTGACTGGAAAACAGCTGCTATGGTTCGCATCATGAAAGTAATGGGTGAAGGCCGTGACGGCGGTTGTTCATTCATGGAAGATTACACTTACAACATGGGTGAGACTGACCAAGTACTTGGCGCGCACATGTTAGAAGTGTGTCCTTCAATTGCAGCGCAAAAACCACGTCTTGAAGTTCACCAGCACACTATCGGTGTTAAATGTGATGTAGGTCGTTTATTGTTTACTGCAAAACCGGGTGCTGCAATCAACGTATCACCAATTGATATGGGTAACCGTTTCCGAATTCTGATCAACGAAGTAGATACAGTGGCTCCGCCAGCTGATTTACCTCACTTACCTGTTGCTTCTGCGCTTTGGGAACCAAAACCAAATCTATCTGTGGCATCAGCTGCATGGATCCACGCCGGTGGTGCACACCACACTGCATACAGCCAAGCAGTAACAACCGATATGATTATCGATTTTGCTGAAATGGCTGGCGTTGAAACGATGATCATCGATAACGATACGACGATCCGTGGTTTCAAAACAGAGCTTCGTCATAACGCAGCTTACTACATGCTAAAACGTGGCGTGTAAGAATTAGTACTTTATGTACTAGAACGTGCTGTGTTTGAGCACGTTCACCCCAAATTTTGTTGTCGATTAAGCCAGTGATGAGCCTCGCTCTTCGCTGGCTTATGCTATTGTGAAGCGAAACATTTTAGGAGTAGATATGATCGATTTAAGCGCCTACCAAGGCATTATTTTTGATATGGATGGCACCTTAATTGACTCAATGGGCAGTCACTTACAGGCATGGCAAAAAGCTTGCGAAGCCTATGGCTACCCATTCGATTACGACTACATGTACAGCTTAGGTGGCATTCCGACCGTTAAAACAATTGAAATGCTTAACGAAAAATTTGGTTTAGAACACGACCCTCTGGTTGTGGCAAAAGATAAACACCAGTTTTGGGTTGATTTACAGCACCAACCGCTGGTGATTGACGAAACCGTCGCAGTACTTGAAAAGTACCATGGTGTATTGCCAATGGGTGTGGGCACGGGGGCTGACCGCGAGCATGCAATTGATCATCTAACAGATACGAATTTAATTAATAAAATTGGTGCGTTAGTCACTGCAAGTGATGTAAGTAAAGGCAAGCCAAACCCAGAAACATTCTTAAAAGTGGCAGAGCAATTAGGTGTTGAGCCAAGCCAATGTGTGGTGTTTGAAGACACGCAAATTGGCTACCAAGCTGCCAAAAGTGCGGGGATGGATTGCATCATGGTGAAAAACGGAAAAATCCAACTTTAGCGATTAAAGTTGCAATGACACCCTTATTTGTATTATAAAACTATAAATACAATTACAAAAAGGTTATTCATATGTCATTGCAATGTGTTTTCCAAGGTTTAAAAACAACTCATCAAACAGCCAGTTCGAACACGAAAAAGTCGCGCGGGCTTTATGCATTGTTGGTGACATGCGGGATTGCCCTTACACCAGCGTGTGCTCATCAAGGAGATAACATGACTACTTCCCCTTCAGCATCAATGACGGCCTATGGCGTACTGGCTGATCAAACGCCGGTTAATCAAGTAACGTTGACTAACAGCAATGGTATTAGCGTTGATGTGATCAACTACGGCGGCATTATCACGCGTATTGAAACACCGGATGCAAAAGGCGAAATGGGTAATATTGTACTGGGTTTAGATAATCTAGAAGCGTACACAAAAGCGACAACTTACTACGGTGCAATCATCGGTCGTTTTGGTAACCGTATCGCAAACGGTAAATTCATGTTAAATGGCACTGAATATCAATTAGCGACTAACGATGGTGACAACCACTTACATGGTGGTGTGCAAGGTTTCGATAAGAAAGTATGGAACATGACACCGTTCACGACGCAAAACAGCGCCGGTGTTACCCTAAGTTTAGTGAGCCCTGATGGTGACCAAGGTTACCCAGGTGAAGTAACCACAGAAGTGACTTACACGCTAACGAACAACAACACGCTAGATATGCAGTTTATTGCTACAACAAGCAAGCCTACCATCATCAATATGACGCAACACAGCTACTTCAACCTAGCGGGTAAAGGCGACATTCTTGATCACCAAATGCAAATTAACGCAAAAGCAATTACCCCTGTGGATGGCGGCTTGATCCCAACTGGTGAGTTGATGGATGTGGCTGGCACACCGTTTGACTTCCGTACTGCTAAAGCAATCGGTCAAGATATCAAAGCAAGCAACGAACAACTGAAACTTGGTAAAGGTTATGACCATAACTTTGTGCTTAAAGATACGCCAAGCAATGAACTTATTGAAGCAGCGACGGTTTACGAAGCAAATTCTGGCCGTACGTTAACTGTTTACACAGAAGAGCCTGCAGTACAGTTTTATTCAGGTAACTTCTTAGACGGTAGTACTGTGCAAGCGTCTGGCTTAGTGCATAACATGAGAAGTGGTTTTTGTTTAGAGCCACAGCATTTCCCTGATGCACCAAATCAGCCGACGTTCCCAAGCACAACATTACTGCCAGGTGACGTGTATTCAACACGCATCGTGTACGAATTTGGTACAAAATAAAGGAACACAATCGTGAAAACAACAAAGCTTAAAAGCGCAATGCAAAAGGCCGGTTTAGCTAGCCTATTTGCCTTGTCGTTTGGCGCTCTGACGGGCTGTCAGACTACAGCTGAAGACAACACAGCTAAGAAAACTGACGTGGCAGCCACAGAAAAAGCGCCAATCCAAGATAATGGTATTTTTACCAACCCACTTTTTCCTAATGGTGCCGATCCATGGCTTGAGTACTGGGATGGTAACTATTACCTAACCACAACAACATGGACATCTGAGTTAGTGATGCGTAAATCACCAACACTCGCCGGCCTTGCTGATGCAACACCTGTCAATGTTTGGTCTGATTCAACCCCTGAGCGTTGTTGTAACTTCTGGGCGTTTGAGTTCCATCGCCTAAAAGGACCAAACGGCTACCGTTGGTACATGATGTACACAGCTGGTACTGATGGCACTTTAGATAATCAACACTTAAATGTATTAGAAAGTGCCGGTGACGATCCTATGGGTCCATACGAATACAAGGGCGCATTAATGCCTAACGTATGGAACATCGACGGTAACTACTTAACATACAAAGACAAGCTCTATGTGATCTACTCACAATGGCAAGGCGATCAGCAATTAAACATTATTGCTGAAATGGAAGATCCGTGGACACTGAAAGAGAACTCACCGCATACAGTGATCACGCGTCCTGAGCTAGATTGGGAAATCAGTGGTCGTAAAGTAACTGAAGGTGCTGAAATTTTACAGCACAATGGTCGTACGTTTATGACGTACTCAGCAAGCTTCTGTAATACTCCTGATTACAAACTAGGTATGCTTGAGCTTGTTGGTGACGACCCACTTAAAGCGAGTAGCTGGAAAAAATACGACAAGCCAGTATTTGAGCGTACAGAAGAAGTGTTTGGCCCAGGCCACAACGGCTTTTTCACATCGCCAGACGGTACAGAAGACTGGTTAGTTTATCACGGTAATGATTCGGTAGAGCACGGTTGTAGTGCGACTCGTTCATTACGTGCGCAAAAATTTACTTGGAACGACGATGGCACGCCAAGCTTTGGTAAACCATTAACACCAGGCGTTGAAGTAGCTCCGCCATCAGGTGAATACGGTCCACTGGTAACGCGAGTACAAGGTCAACGTTATCAATTAGTGAATGCAACAAGCGGCTTATGTTTAGACATTGCAGCTGATCCGCAAGATGCACGTGCAGTTCAACGTCAGTGTGCAAGCACCAATGGTCAATGGGTTATTGATGCAACAACAGATGGTTTTGTTCGTTTAGCTAACCGTGAAGACAGCAAGTTCTTAGAGCTTGAAAGCTGTAATGACGCAAATAACGCCAAAGTACAATCTGCAGCATGGCGTAATAACTTCTGCCAGCAATGGAAAGTAGCACCAAGCACAGATGGTAATGTATCTATTACTAACCGTTACACAGGCAAGCCATTAGCGGTTGCTGGTTGTTCTGCCGCACAAAACCAAGCGGTTTTACAGCAAAGCGACGCAACAGCGTGTGGTGACTGGCAATTACGCCCAATGGGCAGTGTTGTTGTATTAAGTCAACAAAGTGGTAAAGCACTTAGCGTGGCAGATACAGTTAAAGCAGGTACTAATGTTGAGCAACAAGCTTATACGCATAAAGATGCACAGCAATGGTTCTTCACACCAACAGATACAGGCTATGTAAGCCTTAAACAAAGTGCTGACAGCGAGTTCTGTGCTGCGGTAGCTGATAATGCCTTAGTACCAGGTGCCAACGTAGAAATGGCTTCCTGTGCAGCGAAAACAGCACAGTGGCGCATTGCGCCAGTAGAAGGTGGTGGTGTTATGCTTATCAACCGCTACACAAAACAAGCACTTGGTTTAAGTAACTGTGGTTTAGCTGAAAACACTAACTTCGCACAACAACCTGATTTAGGTAACAAGTGCCAAGTGTTCCACCTGCGTGAACCAAATTAAGTTATAAGTAATAAATCGACTCAACCAAAGCCACTTCATTTATGAGTGGCTTTTTTGCGCTTATTTTCACACCAGCGCACTAATTAATACCCCTGGATCGCTGATACCGGCTTCTTTCATTGCATCTGCGATAGCTTGGCTTAGTGACATAACTTGGTTTTGTAGCCCCATGACTATTTCAAGTTGTATTTCGATTTGTGTTTTAACTGCATCATCTTGCTGGTTTTCTGAGGCTTGTAGTTTTGCAAGTTGCTCTTTTGCTTGCTCAAGTTGTTCTTTTAAAAGTTCTAACTGGGCGAGCATTTTTTGAATTGCAGCTGGCAGTTCACTCTTTTTTTCTTGCGCTTTTGTTTCTGCTGTTTGTTGTCCAGAAAGAGTTGCTCTCTCAGCAATAGAGAAACGATAGTCGGATGTAGTATCGTCTTTTGCCGTCGATTTTTGGTTATCTATGTTCAGGGCATGCGCTAACGAGTTAATATTCATCGCGGTTAAGTATAAGTGAAGGATAAATTAGTATCGGCAATGGGTACTATTTCTTTAGCTTTTATTTAATGTAGCACTGGAGCTGTTACCTCGATACCGACAAACTGGTATCGAGGTTTTGATTAATCTGCTTTAAAGAAACTAATTTGCCGTTTGAGCCCTTCGGCAAGGGTTTTTAAGTCGTCAGCAGAGCTTATTGTGCCTTGGGTACGAGATTCACTGTCTTTTGCAAGTTGACTTATTTGATGAAGGTTTTGTGTTATCTCTTGTGCAACCGTGCTTTGCTGATCGGTTGCTTCAGCAATGTTACTTGAGGAGCGGGTTAATTCCCCAATACTGATGGTAATAGACTCTAATTGCTCTCCTGTTTTTTTGCCTTCTTCTGAAGACTTAAGCCCTAGCTGCTGGCTTTGTTTCATCTTTTCTGCCGCCATGGTAACTTGGCTTTGTAGTTGCTCGATAGTTTGGCTTATTTCGACAATCGATTTTTGTGTGCGCTGAGCTAAAGTTCTGACCTCATCGGCAACAACTGCGAAGCCTCGTCCTTGTTCACCTGCTCTGGCCGCTTCAATTGCTGCATTTAGCGCTAATAAATTAGTTTGCTCAGCAATGGCATTAATAACTTCAGTCACTTTACTTATTTCATTGCTAGCATCATTCACTTTTTCTACCGCATCATGACTGTTATTAAGTTGCTGACTAAGCAGCATTAAATCATTGATGACTTGCGTTAATTGGCTTTGTCCTGATTGGGCATCTTTATCAACTTGAAGTGTCTGGTTCGCGCCTTCAGTGGCATTATGTGCAACATCTTTTATCGAGCACGACATTTGCTCTATTGCCGTTGCAATCTGTGCGGTTTGTGCCATCATTTCATGGGCTTCTTGACCATTTTGTTGTGCTAAGTGGTGAGCCGCAGATGCTTGCGTTTCAAGTTGTACTATTGATGTTTGTAAAGCCAGTATTAGCTTTTTAAGCTCCACAGACATTTTACTCACACTTGCCGTAATCGTTACAACTTCATTATCACTAGGCTGGTTAGTGGCTTCAATATACTGCAATAAGTCACCTTTACCCAGAGCATCAACTGTTTTGGTTAGTTTTTTTAGTGGTGCGAGCGTCTTTACTAGCCCCCAAAATAATAGAAGGGTAATCATGATTATGCCGGCGAGAGAGGCCAGTGCATTTACACGCATTAATTGCCAGCTTTCGTCATTTAGCTCATGTGCTTTTACGCGAGCGAGTAGTGTCCAGTTCCAGCCTTTTACCTTTTTTGCAAGTGCAAACATCGTTTCACCTTGTTGGCTGGTATAATAGACATGTTCGTTTGAGTCGGTTTGCTCAATCGGCAATCCTTGCAAGGTTTGTTTTGTTAACTGTTCTCCTGATTGACTATGCGGACCTACAATAATTGTGTTATTGGCATTATTGAATAGTAACAGCTTTCCTGATTCTTCTATTGTTAGACTTGCAACAGACTCTCTGAGGGCATTAAGAGAGTCGTTTATATTAAAGCCAATATAAAGTATACCTATGACTCGGTTAGTACTATTTTTAATGGGCTTATAAACGGTCATGTATTCATTCCCGAAGAGTTTAGCGTACCCTTCATATTCTTCTCCCGCAATGAGCTTTTCGTAACCCGGGTGCTTGTTCCCTAGGTAAGTACCTACAGCGCGTTCGCCATTGTCTTTTTTTAATGATGTGGCAATACGGAAAAAATCATCACCATCTCTTACAAAAACTGTTGCATTGCCTTTTGTCAGATCTGCATAACGATCGACCGTATTCATATTGTTATTAATTAATTCGCCGTTATGCGCTAATGACGGAACCTGATATTGACCGACTTGTGTTTTTTGTTCACTTAACGTAATTGAACCAGAGTACATATCGCTAAATACATTTGCATTTCGCCGTGCAATGGCAAGTAAGCTGTTATATTGAAGTTCGAGCAGAGATGATATTTGGTTAAGGTTAGCCTTGATCGTATGTTCACTTTTATTAGTTAAAATTGTTTTAGCACTGAAATAAGATGAGGCACCAACGATGGAGAATACACATAAGGATAATATAAATGCGAGTGCACCAATTTGTTTTGCTATAGGCCAGTTCCGAAAGTTCATAGTACGCCCTTTAAATAGTAGCATTGTGTATAAGTTAGTTATTAACCCATAAAATGCCAATGTATTGGTAATCTACTTATCGGCAGATCTGCTTAATAATGAATGATTATTTTGTTTTAGGTAAGAAAAAAGCCGAGTTTTCACTCGGCCTTTCCTGACAACACATAAGTAAGGTGAGACAGCTCACCTTATCCGTTACTCTTCTTGTGCAGAAGCTGCGTCAAAGAGTGCTTTTATTTCTTCAGCACTGATTGCACCGTTGAAAATTTTCAGTTCATCAATAGCCCCGTTGTAGGGGGTATCCCAGTAGTTAACACCGAGTGCAAACTCGTTGGTTTCACCAGGGACTGTAAATACACGTGGAAAACCATTTGTTTCTAGTTGCAGTTCACCATTCACGTACATTTTTAAAGCATTACCATTCGTACCATCGACTGTGAATGCAACATGTGTCCATTCTCTAAGAGGAATGCGACTATCTAACTCAGCATTATCGAAGAATGCGCCGTTATTTGCCCATAAGCGGGTAAGTGCAGTTCCAGACATTGATGGAACATAACTTAGCCATGAATTTGCACTTGCTCCTGCAAAGAATGCTGTCGTGTAATCAGTGAAGGTTTCTGGTTTAAGCCACATAGATACAGAGTAGTCATTGGTGGTTATTAGATTATCCGGTAAACGAACCCCCGAACCGTCAAGAAATACGGCTTGGCCTATAATACCATCTACATAAGTAACATTGCCGCCAGTATTATTAATTAAACCACCAGTTGGTTTGCCAGCTGCGTAGGCATCATTTAGCGCACTTAAGTCACCTTCAAAGCTGTATTCAGCTGGTGCAAGTGATTTTAAGGTTACATCGAATGACTTGGTATCAGTGAAGTCTTTATATCGAATAGTGGCCGTTAATGTCACAACTTGGTCGCCAGCTGTCGCACTTGGCTGGGTGACAATAGCTGTGCCATTGACAGGTTTTAAATACTGTTCGTTGTTGGATGTCCAGCTAATACCTGATACAAACGGACCAACGCGAGGTAATTCGAAGCTTTCTCGTACTGCAGATAAGTCACCTAAATCAAGGGCATTTGTGATAAAGCCTTCAAACTGAGTTGAATCAGTTAAGTTGTTAATCGCTGCGCCGTTAATGTCTAAGCTATTGAGTGCGTAGTCATACACAATAAACTCATCAATTTGACCTTGGAACGGTAAGTCCCAGCCATAGTTTACACCTAGCGCAAAGTTGCCCGTTTGTGTACTAAAAAAGTCAGGGCGTGGCATGCTACCTGCAAGCTCACCATCACGGTATAGTGTTGCTGTACCATTTGCATAGGTAATGGCGATATGGTTCCAATCCATCATTGCTGGTGTTGCTGAGATTATTTGATTCCAGTTATCTGTGCCGTCTTCTTCTTGATAACGGCTCCATAGCATGGGTGTTGAGGTAAAGTGTGTATTACCCGGAATTAGACTCATCCAGCGAGCATCCGATGTTGCCGCAAAAAACGTTGGTGAGAAGTCAGTTAAAACCGTTGGTTTTAGCCAGTATGAAATGGTGTACTCATCGCCAGTGACAAGATCATCAGGTAAACGAACACCCGTTGCACCATCGAAGTTAAAGGCTTTACCTGTTTGGCCTTGTGCATATGTGGCTGTACCTACGCCAACATTGAGCATGTTGTTATCAGTTACATGGGCATCCTCAAGGTTGTTTAAGCCGTCGCTGAGTGAATCTTCGAATGCGTAGTGTGCAATCGCGTTTTTAAATTCTGGGCGGGCTTCAAGGTTTACATTGAAAGTTTTGGTTGTACTTTCGCCGTTGAGCGAAATATTCGCAGTTAAAGTAACGGCTTTATCGCCGCGATCTGGCGTTGGAATAAATACCGAACCCTCGCTGGTGATGTAGTATTCATCGCTACTCTCCCAGTTAATTGCTGCACCGTCTTTACCTTTTGTCGGTAATGAGTAGCCTTCGTCTGCAATCGATAATTCAGTTTTAATATCAAGCGCTTCTTGAACAGTATCAAGCACATTTGCAGTATCTGTGATTTCATCACGTTTACTTGCCCAAATGGTTGCACCTTCGCTTGATGTTGCCGATACAGTAACGGCCATTGCTTTAGTTGCATCATCCCATTGCCATTTAGCCACACCAAAGTAAGTACCAGAATCTAACTCAAGTTTAATATTTGAGTCATCAATCATGTACCAGATACCTGGATCATCACCGGTAACAGAATGATCTTCGTTAAGCGCAATATGCGTTGAACGAATAGCGTCGGTGTTAACCTCATTACCGTGGTTGATAAACTTGTAATAACCGTAAAGTTCATCTGCCACAACCATGTTGTCGCCTTCAAGCGGCACATAGCGTTGTGGTGAAGCCATTGGCCAACCTAATGAATTAATAAACATTTCATGTACGCGAACTTGGTGCGCTTCTGAAATGGTTGGGAACTCAGTCGATGTTTGCGGGAAACGTGTATGCGTTACTAAAATATGACGACCTGTCGTCTCATCGTAGTAAGCTGAGTTATGACCAGGTGATTGGTAGCCCCATGCTGGTGCTGTTTCGCCAAGTTCTTGCGTGTACTCAAAGCCACCCATTAGTTTTTCGCCCACTTCCAGTCCGCCCATTGCAGCAATGTCGTTACCTGCGTTATCTAGGTATGGACCATCAGGTGTTTTTGAGCGAGCGACACGGATGTTGTAACCATCGTTTAGCGCAAAACCAGCTACTGAGTAGAATAAGTAGTAGTATTCACTTTCGGGGCTGTACATCACAAATGCACCTTCCATTGCTCGGAAGTCACCGCCTACTAGTTTTTTACCATAGCCTTGACCTGCTTCTGGCATACCGGTCTCTTCATTCATTGCTAGCACGAAAATACCGCCAGAGTAAGAGCCATAAACCATCCAAAGTTTGCCATCAGCATCATAGAATGCCGCTGGATCAATAGCATTCGGATCAACGGCACCATTCCATGTCGTTTGGCCGTTATCAAGTGGATAAGCTGTAAATTCAGCATCAGAGCGATAACCGCTGCGTAAGAAAATACCTTTGTTTTTATAAGGGCCTTCAATACTGTCAGCTTCGGCTAAGCCAAGGTAAGAGCGGTTCCAGCACACTTCATCAACAACATCCGGTGTATCAGGGTTATCTTGTGCGCAGTGGTTATAGTAAAACCAAAATTTGCCATTTGGCGCTTTGATTACATCTGCTGCCCAGTTACCTGTGAAGCCATCTGTCCACTCAATACCTTCGGCAATTTCAGCGGTGTAGTTGAAATCAAATAGTGGACTCTCATTAACTGCTGCATTAGATGAAAGGCTTGAAATCATTTCCCAGTTCAAGAGATCTGTAGATTTAGCAGATGCAAGGTGAGAGCCAAAAATATAATAGGTGTCGTCAACTTTAACGACTGAAGGATCGTGCACACTTACATTAGCCACCATGACGCTACCAGATTCAGTGTATTGAACACTGCTGCTTACACTTGGTTTTGCGCTTTGTGGCTCGGCAACCGCAGGGGATGAGTCAAGCTTAGTACCCTCTTCTTTACCACAACCTGTAACAGCCAAAGAGCAAGCTATGAGCATGGCTAATTTATTTAATTTCATTTTATGTGTCCTCTTGAAACTGGGATTATTTTTATTCGATTGTTGTCAATAAAATTGCCGCGTGCCTATATCAAACTAATAAGAACGTAGTATTGTAATTTTATAGTATGATTTGAAATGTGCAAATACTTTTGCAAAGGTAATTAAGATGTAAACGCAGGGTTTCATGTTTTACAATGTTTACAGGCGTATTTTTAATTTTTTGAGAGGCTGATTTTGATGTTTTATGAGCTATATTTAGTTTTTTAAATTTAATATTAAGCTAAAAGAAGGCGAGGAATGTGTTTATTTGTATTACATTTAAACAATAAAAAAGGGCTCTTAAAGAGCCCTTTTTTGAAATTATTTGTCTTGTTTACTGAGGCCTTCAGTGGTCATAATAATGCGCTTAAGCGTGCCATCTTCGTTGTAGTAAAGTGGCTCAATAGCGACCGAACGACGAAAACGTCCGCCACTTGGTTTGCCATCAATCGGTGGCACTGCACCAGTATGATAAATAAAGTAGTCTTTACCTTTGTATTCGATGATTGATTGGTGATTTGTTTCGCTGTTACCCGCTATTTCATTCAAGATTCCTTTATACTCCCAAGGTCCGTGAATACTTTTACTCATGGCATAACAGATCTTCTCAGGGAACTCACACGCGTACGAAACATAGTAGTTGTCGTTTTTCTTATGAACCCATAGCGCTTCGGTAAAGTTAGGCAGGTCTAGCGTTTTAATTTCACCATCAAGAGACAGTAAGTCGTCGCTTAGCTTAACGTATTTTGGCATTAAGTTACCAAAGAACATGTAAGTATCGCCGTTTTCCTCTGTATAAATAGCAGGGTCGATGTCGTCCCAATCATTTGGCGTATGTTTGGTCATGTCATCGGTCACAAGCGCATGGCCAATGGCATCTTTAAATGGACCTGTTGGTGATTTAGAGGTTGCAACACCAATTGCAAAACCGGGTTTTGTATCATTGTGGCGCACTGTGGTAAAGAAATAGAAAGTGCCATCACGCTCAATCATGTGTGAAGCCCATGCTTCGCCTTTAGCCCATTTAAAGTCAGTGGCTTTCATAATTGGGCCGTGTTTTTTCCAATTCACCATATCGGTAGAAGAAAAAGCCAGCCAGTCATGCATTTCAAAAAAGACATCATTATTAGGGGCTTCATCATGACCTGTATAAAGGTATACAGTGTCATTGTGTACAAGTGCGGCAGGATCGGCAGTAAATACATCAGTAAATAATGGGTTCTGTGCAACGGCTAAACTGCTTGAGAAAAGTAAAGGCAGTGCTAAAGCTTTGAGTTTCTTCATGAGTGTCCTCTTTGACTAATAATTGTTGTTCGAGCTATTGCTTTGTCCACACTAAAATCTAATCTAAACGGCCCAAGTAATACGCACTGTACGTTAAATTATACTGGGTAACTGATTGTTTACATCGCAACAATTCAGCTAAGTGCAGCAAAAAGCAAGTTAATATTGTATTATTGTATTTCAATAATAGTAGCATCAAAATATGCTGGGTAAATAACTTGTTAGCTCTTTTTGTTGTTTCTTATAAATTAAAATTGAATTGAGGTAATGTGTCTTTTATCTATATCTTAATGATTATTATGACCTTTATGTAGCTGTTTATATTGGCGAACAGTCTTTCATATATTTGTAACGTGCTATAATTAAAGCGTTTTTGTAAACATAGCGACACTTATTTTAATTTGTCATTTTGAGTTGACTGTTAAATAGTCATACAATATGATTAAAGTTCAGGCAGCAAAGTATTAACATAAAAACGTAGATTCACTCGCGCACCGTTTTGACAACACACGATGCACAACACAGTGATCTCGCTTCGGTAACTGAATGGGGAAAGTTCAGCGGACCGATATAACTATAATTTGGAGAACACCGCTTATGTTTAAAAGAACACACATAGCCAGTGCTGTAGTTATGGCATTTACTTGTCAATTTGCTTTTGCTCAAGAGGAAGCACCAAACACTCCTGAGAATAGCGCTGATGAAATGGAAGTGATTCAGGTATCTGGTATTCGCGGCAGTTTAAACAAAGCGCTAGATGAAAAACGTGCAAGCGTTCAGATAGTCGATGCTATTGTTGCTGAAGATATTGGTAAGTTTCCTGATAATAACGTAGTTGAAGCATTACAACGTGTAACAGGTGTACAAACAACTGGCCGTGGTGCGGGTGAAGTGAGTCAAGTTTCAATTCGTGGCTTAACCGATGTAAATACAACCGTTAATGGCCGTGCTATTTTTACAGGGGCGGGCCGTGACGTATCACTACAAGACATTCCTGCGAGCCTTTTATCAGGCGTCACTGTTTATAAAACGCGTTCAGCAGATCAGATTGAACGTGGTATTGCTGGGGCTATTGACATTAAAACGCACCGTCCTTTTAACTTTGAAGGCGAAAAAGTCGTTTTAGCAGCGCGTGCAATTTATTCTGATCAGCCTGATGAAGTTGATCCAAATATTAGTGCTTTATTATCTAACCGTTGGGAAATCGACGGTGTGGGTGAGGTTGGAGCACTCGTTAATATCTCTTATGCAGAGACTCATTATCGCGACGACACAATGACGGCGGGTGCTGCATTTCCATTTTTTACTGACAAACCTCAATTCAATTACTCACCCTATTCACGCGTACCAAATGAGTTTTGGCCACAAGGTACAGAGTCTGGTCTTCCTACAGCTTCAGGATCGACATTAGATGTTAATGGAGAACCGACCGAATACCTATTAGCACGTGATGCAATATTTGGTACTTCATTCACAGGCCTTCGTAAGCGACCAGCGGCTTCAGTGTCTTTGCAATGGGCACCAGTCGATACACTTGAAATTACTGCAGAAGGCTTTTATACCGGTTACGAAAATGAGTCACAAAATGCGATGTGGTTCTCAAACACCTTTGAAAATGGCAATGGTAATATTGATACGCCAATTGTTTTCGATGGCACTAATGTGATTAAAGAGAAGCAGGCAATTGGCGCAGGTGGCTTCCAAAGTGGTGACTTCTCATACGGTAAGACAGACAGTTACTTATATGCACTTGGTGCCCAGTGGCAAGCAAGTGATTATTTAACAATTAATACTGAAGTTGTTTACCAAGACAGTGAATACGAAACAGATTTCTTCGCAATGCGCTTTGACCGCGTAGCGACGGGTCTTGATGTTGATTTTAATGATAAAGATGGTGTACCTGGTATTTCATTTTGGGACGATCCAAACACTGCGGTGAATGAAGCTGATATGGCTGCAATTGCTAACTGGAATGCAGGTACTGTTTACGATAACGGCGGCGGTAATGCTGGTGATGCGCTGACTTTTACCTTTGATGCAGAATACCTAATTGGTGGCACATATTTCGATAAAGTTAAATTTGGTGGTCGTTACGAAAAACGTACGGCACAAGAGTACACTCGTGCTCAAGATGCCATTATTCGAGATGAAAATGGAATGCCTATTATTACTTCTGTTGCGAGTTTAATTGAGCAAATTGCAGCAGCAGGTGGAGCTGGCGATGGTTCAGGCATTGTATTCCAAGTTGATGACTACTTTGATGGTCGTGCTGATGTGTTTGACAGCTTCGTCACAGCTGATGGCGGTTACATGCTAGATAATGGTAGTGCTGTTCGTAGTGTATATGGCATGGAAGCAGAAGACGTATACAAAACATTTGATATCGAAGAAAACTCATACGCACTTTATGCTACGACTAACTTTTTCATTACAGAAGATATCAGCGGTGAATTCGGGCTACGTTATGTCAGCTATGAGCAAGATATGGATTTTGTTGCTGAAGTCGGTGGGATGAACTCAAATGTATTCGAAGAAAGTTCAGCAAACGCAGATACCGATGCCTTATTACCAAGCTTGGTACTTAACTGGAATATCACAGATGATTTAGTGGGTCGTGTGGCGTATACGGAAACGCTGCGTATGCCTAATTTCGCTGATTTAAATGCATTACAGTACTGGTTTGATCCACTTACTGAAGGGGCGACATATGGCACTGGTAACGGTGGTAACCCAGATCTTAAACCAACAGAATCAAAGAACTACGATGTATCACTTGAATGGTACTTTGCAGATACAAGCTCGCTTTATGCCGCTTATTTTAAGCGTGAAATTGAAGGTTTGGTTGTTGCGGGTCGTAAGCAGGTTGTACGCGAAGGTGATGATGGCGTAACACGTCCATACGTATTAAGTGCACCCGTTAACGCTTCTAATGGTGAGCTGTCTGGTTTAGAAGTTGGTTTAGTTTACTTCCCTGAAGCGTTACCTGAATACTTAAATGGCTTAGGTGTGCAAGCTAGTTTCACCATGCTTGATTCATCACAAGATACACCTGAATTCAATCAGCTAGGTGAAATTTCAGGCTATGTTGATTCACAAATGGCCGGTGTTTCTGACGAGTCTTACAGTATCGTGGGTATCTACGAGCGTGATGCGTTCGATATGCGTTTATCTTATGTATGGCGTTCAGAGTTTTACACCGGTAATGAAGCTGCAATCTTTGCTAATCCTTTACAGTTCTGGAATCGTCCAGAGCAAAGCTTAGATTTTCAATTTAGCTACAATGTGAATGAAGATTTTGTTGTGACCTTTGATGCAACAAATATTCTTGATGATGTATATCAAAGCCATTATGGTGAAAATAATGACACGTTATTTAACTTTGGTAATGGTATTTACTCACGCACATTTGCATTGGGTGCACGTTATTCTTTCTAATTCTTAATTAGACCCAAAAGCCCCAGCTCTGCTGGGGTTTTTTATTCGTAAAGCGAGTATTTGCTATCGGTCGAAAAGAGTTGCGATTTAATTAGTATGATAATACTATTAATTAAATTAGCATTAAATTTACAAAAATAACGAACGCAATGGCCAAGCTGTGTACTATCTAAGGCTGTAAATTTATTTAATACGCAGTGTTGAAGGCTTGTCATCATTGCTCGAAATAGTGAGCGTGGCTCATTATTGACCATTTAGGGTGTTGTTGTATGGAATCTCAAAAATTATCCGTTGTAGAAAAGGTCGGCTTTGGTGCCGGTGACATGGCAGTGAATGTCATGGTAGCAGCGTTATTTTATTTTATGTCTTTCTTTTACACCGATATTTACGGACTTGATCCGGTTGATATGGGTGTGTTGTTTTTAGTGGCGCGTTTTGTTGATGCCTTTACCGATCCTTTAATGGGAGTGATCACCGATAAAGTGAAAACGCGTTGGGGTCAGTTCCGTCACTGGTTCTTATTTTTATCTGTGCCCTATGGTCTGTCGGTGATTTTACTCTTTACTACGCCTGATTTTGACTACAACATGAAACTAGCTTGGGCCTATGCGACTTACCTTTTCGCAACCTTAATGTTTACCGGTGTTGCTATTCCTTATATTTCTTACATTGGTGTCTTAACCGCCGATCCAAAAGAGCGTTTGTCAGCCAACGGCTACCGTATGTTTTTCGCTAAGATTGCCAATGTAGTGATTGTATTTTCAGTGCCGCTGCTTGCATCATATTGGGGAGATGGCAGCTTGTCGTATGGTTATAAACTGGCAATGGCGTTGGTATCGGCATGTGCCGTTGCACTGTTTTTATTTTGTTTTTTTACAACGCGCGAACGTATTACTCACGAGCCGCAAAAAGAAAGTGTGCTTACGCAATTAAAAGTGCTACTTAAAAACGATCAATGGTTACTACTGTGTGCGGCATGTGTACTTGGTACGCTTGGTTATGCGATTCGCGGCAGTGTTGCTATGTATTACGCAACCTATTATTTAGGCGTGCCTGATTTAGCAGGTGCCTTTACTAGTGCGGGTATTGCAGCATCTATTGTCTCTATGGTAGCAAGCACTTGGATCACCCAGCGCTACTGTAAAATGAAGTTATTCCGTCAATCACAAATTGCTGTGCTATTCATCTCATTGCTAATGTATTTTGTGGTGCAGCCGGGTGATGTAATGATGGCGTTTGTGCTGTATATCATCTTGTCATTTGTGGTTGATTTACACGCGCCAGTATTCTGGTCTGCGATTGCAGAAGCCGTCGATTACGGTGAAATTAAAGACGGTGTTCGTGCATCAGGCCTATCGTTTGGTGGTATTTCATTCTGTCAAAAAGCAGGGGGGGGCTTAGCTGGCTTAGCGGGTGGTTTATTACTGGCATTTTTTGAGTACAAGCCTAACGTTGAGCAAACCGAATTCACCCTAATGGGCTTAGCACTGATGTTAACTATCATTCCTGGTGTATTCCACGCCTTACTAGGTCTGATTTTGAAAAAATACAAAATTACCGATGAGTACTATACGGATATGGTTATTCATAAGCGCCTACCAAACTAACCACTCTTTAAACGCACACACTAAATAAGTGTGTGCGCTTTGCTCTTTAAAATAACAATTCGCTGGGAGACAACAGTATGAACACATTCAAAGTTAGCTATTTAGCAAGCGTTTGCGCTGCAATATTAACTGTGAGCGGTTGCAGTGAGCTGCCAATAGACAGTAAACAAGCGGTTTCTGTAGAGCATGCTGAATATACCAGCGAACAACATTTATTTGCCCTAAACCAAGTCAGTTTAAGTGCCAGCCCGTTTTTACATGCGCAGCAAATTAATGTGCGTTATTTATTAGCACTTCATCCTGATCAGCTACTTGCTCCTTACCTGCGTGAAGCCGGTCTTGAACCAAAAGCGCCTAACTATGGTAACTGGGAAAGCACAGGCCTTGATGGCCATATTGGTGGTCACTATCTTTCAGCCCTGAGCCTTGCATGGGCAGCCACGGGTGACGAAGAATTAAAGCAGCGTTTAGATTACATGCTAAGCGAGCTGGATCGCGCTCAACAAGCCACAGGTGGTTACTTAGGCGGTATCCCAAATGGCGATGAAATGTGGCAGCAGATCGAAAAGGGTGAAATCAAAGCTGATTTATTCAGCTTAAACGACCGCTGGGTGCCGCTTTATAACATCGATAAAATCTTTCATGGCTTGCGCGATGCATACGACGTAGCCGGCAGTGATAAAGCAAAACAAATGTTATTTAAGTTAGGCGAATGGTTCTTAGCGACCACTGCTAAGCTAACTGATGAGCAAGTTCAACAAATGCTGTACTCAGAGCATGGTGGCTTAAATGATGTGTTTGCTGATATGTACTTTATTAGTGACGATGAGCGTTACTTAAAACTAGCTCGCCAGTTCTCTCATAACATCATTATTGAACCCTTATTACACAAAGAAGATAAGTTAACGGGCCTGCATGCCAATACGCAAATTCCAAAAATTATTGGTATGTTGAAAGTGGCTAATGCCAGCGATGATAAAGCATGGCAGCAAGGTGCTGACTTTTTCTGGAAAACAGTCAGCCAAGAGCGCTCAGTATCAATTGGCGGTAACTCTGTACGTGAACATTTTCACGATAAAAGTGACTTCACGCCAATGGTTGAAGATGTTGAAGGCCCAGAAACCTGCAACACTTACAACATGATGAAACTGAGTAAGTTACTGTTCTTAAAAACCGGTGATACGCGTTACTTAGACTATTATGAGCGCGCCACATATAACCATATTTTATCGTCACAACACCCAGAGCATGGTGGTCTTGTTTACTTTACCTCGATGCGTCCTGGTCATTACCGCATGTATTCATCAGTGCAAGATTCAATGTGGTGTTGCGTAGGCTCAGGTATTGAAAATCACAGCAAATATGGTGAGCTGATTTATAGCAATACCGGTAAAGAGTTATGGGTGAACTTATTTATTCCGAGCACGTTAAATTGGCAACAACAGGGTTTACAGATCACCCAAGACAGCCAATTCCCAGATGATAACAAGGTCTCACTGACCGTAAATCGTTTGTCTGAGGGGCAAAGTACTGAGTCGGTAATTCACATTCGTAAACCGTCTTGGCAACAAGGTGAGCTGAGCTTTACTCTAAATGGACAAGCTGTAAGCGCAACCGAAAAAGACGGTTATTACAGCATCAGCCATGCTTGGCAAAGCGGTGACAAACTTGCCTTTGAACTTAGCCCTAAGCTTTATACTGAGCAGCTACCTGATGGTCAGCATTATTATTCGGTGATGTACGGACCTGTTGTCATGGCTACCAAAGTACACGCTTTTGCAAATGAAAAGCTTAACTTTGTTGCCGATAATAGCCGTATGGGCCACATTGCCGCAGGGCCGACTTGTCCGCCAGAAGCTCTGCCAATTATGCTGAGTGAGCCAGAAAAGTTTATTGCCGATCTCACTCGTAAGCCAGGCCAAGAGCTCGCATTTATCGCCGATAAAAATGTGGCGATTGCTAAACAAGGTATCGATAACACCAAAAGCATAGAGTTAATTCCGTTCTTTCGCTTACACGATAGTCGTTATCAAGTGTATTGGCCGCAGCAAAGCGAAGCTGAGTTCACGCAATTTGTTGCCGATGCAAAAGCGGCTGAGCAAGCGAAAGAACAGCTTCGTTTATTAACCGTTGATCAAATTACGCCGGGTGAGCAACAACCTGAAGTTGAACACGATTTTAAAGGTGAAGGAACCCGCGCAGGTGTTAATAATGGCCACCATTGGCGTGATGCAACAGGTTGGTTTGAGTATCAGCTTAGTAACCCAGAACAAAAAGCGGTTGCTTTGCGTGTTCGCTATTTTATTGGCGATGTGAATCGTCACTTCTCTATTAATTTAAATGGTGAGCAATTAGCTGCAGTTAGTTTGCCTGTAGGTAGACCAACGGATGAGTTCTACACCATTGATTACCCATTAACAGAGGCAATGAAAAAGTCGACAACGCTGACCTTACGTTTTGCTGCCGACAAAGACTCTGTTGCCGGTGGTATCTATGGTATTCGTTTAATCAACGCACAATAAAGAGTTGGCTATGTTAAGCAACAATGCGTTTGCGACGGCTACAGAGCATGTTTTACCGTCGCTTTTAGATAACAGCGCCGAGCAACACAGTTTTTACCAAACACCCACAGGGCTTGGTTATCGAATAATTGAGCAAGGTCAGGGGGATAAACCTAGTTGGGATGCCACAGTGACTGTACATCAACGGGTTACCCTTAAAAATGGTCGGGTGTTGTTCGACACTCGCAAGCAAGGTGCTGCTGTAGAGTACGAAATTGCAGAGGCGATAGTGGGCTTGCAAGAAGCACTGCAATTAATGAATAAAGGCAGTCGCTTTGAAGTTTTAATCCCTGCGCATCTGGCACGCGATGTGTATAGCGTATTTATTGAAGAAAAGCATCAACAAGGCTGCCAAAGCCCCATGCTCGTTGATATTACTTTGATTGATTTTAGTTGATAACACCTACTCTCAACCTCAAACGAGGTCATTAAAGCAAATAAAAAACCTGCAATTTTGCAGGTTTTTTGTGTGTTGAATAATTACTTCTTAAGCTTGGTTTTAAGCTTATTTAGGTCGGCTGGGTTAACAACCGGCCAATTGTTTTTCCAACTCATAGGTAAAATACGTAGCTTTTGCACGCCGTTATCGGCTGTTTCGTAGGCGTGTAATACTAAATAGTCTTTACCATCAAAAGTGTACGCAGCATTATGACCAAGAGCAGCCCAGTCTTTATTACCTTCAATAACTAAACTGCCACCGCCATCAACCATAGAGCGACCTTGTTGATCTAAATATGGGCCTTCGATGTTTTTGCTTCGACCTACGCGTACGTTGTAAGTACTCTCTACGCCACGGCAGCATTTATCAAACGAAACAAATAGGTAGTAATAGCCGTTCTTTTTAAAGATATAAGGTGCTTCAATCGGGCCATGTTCCGTGTTTGGACGACTCGCAATGTGATGCCACTTTTCTGGTTTTGCTAAGCGCACCATGTCATCATCAAGTTTTACTAGTTTAAGGCCGCCCCAGAACGAACCAAAGCTCATCCATGGTGTGCCATTGTCATCTTCGATAATCGCAGGGTCGATAGCGTTCCAATCGTCACGATCTGGCACTGATTCAACCACTATGCCGTAGTCAATCCACTTGTAATCAGGTGATGATGGGTCAAGGGTTTCGTTAACCGTTACACCAATTGCTGAGGTGTTTTTGCCAAATGCAGAGACTGAGTAATAAAGGTAAAACTTACCATTTTTCTCATACACATCGGGTGCCCATAAGTGGCCATCAAAGCTTGGTGAAATACGCTTTGCCCAACTCGGCTCATCTTTAAAAACGCGGCCTGTGAGTTTCCAGTTGGTTAAATCTTTCGATTCATAATAGGTAATGCCTGGGCCTGTGCTAAATACATAGTACGTGTCGCCTTCTTTGGTCATCACCGGATCGTGTACTTCAACTTGCTTTGCAGATACGGCTGCGGCAGAAAAAAGTAGCCCTGTTGAAAGCCACTTCATTACTTGTGTCACGTTACTTACGGGTCTCATGCTTGAATACCTTTTGTTGTTTTAACTCTTGTGTTCATTCAGCTACTATATAATATGTAATACAATATTAACAATAAAATCGAGACGAAATACAGGACACATTATGCTCAAAAAATTATCTCGGCTAACGCTTCTTAGTGCGTTAAGCGCCTCACCATTGTTAGCCCTTGCTGATGCTAATAGTAGCAAGACTTTAGCGCCAATTGACAACCCCATAGTACTCAAACGTGCTGATCCTTGGTTAGTTCGTGATGATAAAAGTGGCTGTTACACGTTTATTGGTAGTTCGCCGAAATTTGATGAAATTGAGCTGCGCCAAGCTTGTCGTTTAAACGATTTAAAATTAGCTGAGCCAAAGGTTATTTGGCAAAAGCGTGATAAAGGCCCAATGAGTGTCAATATTTGGGCTCCAGAGCTACATCAGATTGATGGCAGTTGGTATATCTACTTTGCCGCAGGTGATATCGAAAAGCCATTCAGTATTCGCATGTATGCACTTAAAAACGACAGTGCTAACCCGATGCAAGGTGAGTGGCAAGAAATGGGGCAAGTCACCAGCCACCTTGATAGCTTTTCGCTTGATGCCACAAGTTTTACGCACAAGGGGAAGCGTTACATGATTTGGGCGCAGCAGAACCAGCCTGCAACTTATAACTCAGCTTTATGGTTAGCTGAAATGGACTCACCAACATCAATTAAAGAGCCCATTATCGCGATTACAGAGCCAACCCTTGATTGGGAAGTGCAAGGCTACAAGGTAAACGAAGGTGCTGCAGTCATCACCCATGGCGATAAAATATTTGTCACTTATTCAGCCAGTGCCACCGATCATCGGTATGCGATGGGTTTGCTATGGGCAGATGTGAATGCTGATTTACTTGACCCTGCTAGTTGGCATAAGAAAGCTGAGCCGGTGTTTACCACCCATGCTGAGCTAGGGCGTTTTGGCCCTGGGCACAACAGTTTTGTAAAAGCTGAAGATGGTGTAACTGATTTAATGATTTATCACAGTCGTGATTATAAAGAGCTGAAAGGCACACCGCTTACAGATCCAAATCGCCATGCGCGAGCACGCATTATTACGTGGGATAAAAACGGCTTTCCAGTGTTTTCACCAGAACTCGCTGATTAAAAAAAGGCGCCAATTGGCGCCCTACAACTTTGGGAACGAACGATTACCAGAAGCGGTAGTAAATAAAGGCAGTAATACCAATAATACCTGCGGTATGAATGTAATCCCACTTATCTAAGCCAGCAGCCACTTCTTTCATGGTTGCTTTATCTAGGCTTGAGAAAGTCAGACCTTTCAATTGTTCTTCGTCTGCTTGCTTGGTGAAAATACTCACCACAATCATAATCGCAACGACCACGACAAATAGCAGAATACAGTAATATAACCAGTTCATTGTGGTGATCCACGCAAATGATGAACCTGTTAAATCATCTTTAAATGGCAGTAACACTAAGCGGATCATACCAAGTACAAAACCCGACACTAAGCCCACAAAACCCGCTGTTGGAGTGATGCGTTTACTACATAAACCGAGTAAGAATACTGCTGCAATACCTGGTGCAATAAGCGACTGCACACTTTGCAGATATTCATACAGCACATCGGCAATTAAGCTCATGACGGGTATCCACAATAGGCCTAATATAACAATTACGATAGTGGCAATACGGCCTACTTTAAGAAGGTGCTTCTCAGATGATTCAGGTTTGAATTTCTTATAAAAATCAATGGTAAATAAGGTCGCTGATGAGTTAAATAATGATGCTAACGAGCTCATAAGCGCCGCGACTAAACCACCAATTACAATTCCTTTAACGCCGGCTGGTAATAGCTCAGCAACGAGAGTAGGGAAGGCTTGATCAGCACTTTCATAGCTAATAATACCCTTAACATTCAATGCGTATGCAATCATGCCTGGTACTAAGAAGATAAATACAGGAAGTAGCTTTAAGTAACCTGCGAACATGGTACCGCGACGGGCTTCTTTAATGCCTTTTGCAGATAAAACACGTTGTACGATGTATTGGTCTGTACACCAATACCAAAAACCAATAATGAATGAACCAAATACAATGCCTGGCCATGGGAATTCAGCATCTGAAGCACTACGTATAAGGTGCATATTAGCATCGTTGATACGCTCAACTTCTGCCCAGCCTCCAACTTTATCTAGACCAACCACTAATATGACTAAGGAGCCAATAATGAGCACTGGAGTTTGCAGCACTGAAGTCCACATAATGGCTTTCATACCACCAAGCACCGTATAAATACCGGTGATCACCACAAGGCCAATAGCTGAGATCCAGAAGAAGTCTATACCCCAAATGCTCTCGATACCTAAGATTGTTTTAAATGCAATACCGCCGGCATAAACCGTCACCGCTACCTTAGTTAATACATAACTAATCAATGAGATTACAGATAAGAAAGTACGTGATTTAGAGTTAAAGCGGCGCTCTAAGAATTCTGGCATGGTGTAGACTTTACTACTCCAATAGAAAGGCACGAAAATCCAACCGAGTAGTAGAATGATCCACGATTGCATCTCCCAGTGAGCCAGTGCCATACCCGATTGTGCACCTGAACCTGAAAGGCCCACTAAATGTTCCGAGCCAATGTTTGATGCGAAAATAGAGGCACCAATTACTAACCAACTTGCATTACGGCCCGCTAAAAAGTAATCAGCGGTGTCTTCTTCTTTTTGTCGCATAGACATCACGACAACGCCTAGTAACAGGACAAAAAATCCTGCCAGCACTGTCCAGTCTAAGGTACTCAGTTCGACCATTGTGTGTTCCACCTAATTATGAAAAGTGAATATTGTTTTATATTTGTCAAATAAAAATATTATATTATAAATAGGTTGAGTTAAAGAGATTTGTCAAAATAAGGTGACAGCCAGTACAGAAAATAGTGACTTAAAAGCTCGGTTTTTGTTCATTTATTCTGGGTGTTTTTATCTTTATTATTGATTATAAAGAATAATTTGCAGGATGACGGAAGCAGTATATAAATGTATCATATACCCAGATCTTTTGAGGAACACTTATGGCGCGTTTAGAGAATTTAAACCTATCACAACAAGTTACCAATGAGCTTGGTAAAGCAATCATTGTTGGTGATTACAATACTGAAACGGGGCTACCAACCGAAGCACAATTATGTGAAGTGTATGGTATTAGTCGCACAGCTGTTCGTGAAGCAGTGAAAATGCTCGCTGCAAAAGGACTGATTTCTTCTCGTCCACGACAAGGTATTCGTGTGGAGTCAGCGGAGAACTGGAACTTATACGACACAAGCGTATTGAAATGGTTGCTTGAGAGCAGCCCATCATTATATGTATTAAAAGAGTTTTTGCAGGTTCGCTTGGCGATTGAACCACAAGCAGCGGCACTTGCTGCAAGAAAAGGCGATCAAGCAGCCATCGCAGAAATTAAAATTGCACTCGATAAAATGCAAGCGGCAGCAGAAGAGCCTGAAGGCGTAATGCATGAGCCAGACCTTGCCTTCCACACGGCAATTTTACACGCCAGTGGTAACCGTTTTTTCTATCAATTACGTGACTTTATTCGCACCGCATTACATGTGAGTATTCAACATACTACACCCGCTAAAGGCAATAAGAAGGCTATCGCTGAAGAACACTTTAAAGTGTATAACGCAATTGCAAGCGGTGACCCTGAGCGTGCTAAAAACATGATGACGTACATGATTGATGAAGCAATGGCGTTTATTGAAAAAGAAATCGCTGATAAAGAAGCGGCTCAATAAGTATCGCTTCTTGACGTTGTAATTACTTTAAAACAAAAGGTTATCATGCCAAATTCAAACGAGCTAAAAACAGTTTACCCAAGCCTCGCTGGTAAGAGTGTGTTTATTACTGGTGGTGCATCGGGAATTGGTGAAGTAATGGTAACGCGGTTCTGTGAGCAGGGCGCGAAAGTCACCTTTGTTGATATTGCAACCGAGCAAAGTGATGCTTTATGCGCAAAATTAGCTGGTAAATATGAGTTTGATCCACAATTTATTCATTGTGACATACGTGATGTCGAAGCCTTAAAAGCGGCCATTGAGCAAACTCGCCAGCAACAGGGTGACATTGGTGTGTTAATTAATAACGCCGCCGATGACACCCGTCATGCCGCGGAAAATATGGATGTGAAATATTGGGAAGACAAGTTTGCCGTTAACTTACGCCCGTGCTTCTTTTCATCACAAGCAGTGGTTGAACACATGCAGCGTTTAGGTGGTGGTAGCATTATCAATATGGGGTCGGTAAGCTGGCGTATTAAGCAAACTGGCATGCCTGCCTACACAACAGCAAAAGCAGGGATTGAAGGTTTAACCCGTTCATTAGCTGCTTCTTATGGTAAAGATAATATTCGTGTAAATTCATTGGTGCCAGGTTGGGTGATGACAGAGCGTCAAATCACTCATTGGCTAACCCCAGAAATGATTGAAGATGTTCGTTTAAGTCAATGTATTAATGAAACAATTCAACCAGACCATGTTGTCAATGCCGCGTTGTTTTTAGCCGCTGATGACAGCTGCATGATGACAGCACAATCACTGATAGTAGATGCAGGTTGGACTTAATCTTTCAAAGCGATTGCAAAATAGCTAACTTGCGATAAAATTTTTTATGTAATTCAAATGGTACTATAATAATAAAATATGGGTTACAGAATCAGCAGAACTCATACTTAGGAAGGTGGTAAGAAAGTTTGACCGACTTTGTTCTTGTTTATTTAATTTTGATTATTGGCGCTTGCCTACAAAGTGTTATTGGCTTTGGGTTAGGTATGTTATGTGTGCCTGTCCTTTACTGGCTAATGCCAGAACTGGTACCAGGTCCTATGATTTTGAATGCGCTGTTTTTAACGTCGGTGTTAATGATAAAACACCGTGGTGCAATAGACATGAAACAAACGGGCATATCCATAATCGGTGGTGCAGTGGGGGTTATCTTCGCCGCTGTGGTGATGTGGTATGTCAATGCCAAGCAGTATCAACTCTTGCTCGGGGTGAGTATTTTGGTCGTGGTAGCTTTATCTGTTATAGGTATGAAACCGAAAATCTCCACAATCACTAGCTTGCTTGCGTCAATGTCATCGGGCTTTTTAGGGACCACGACTTCCGCTGGTGGCGCGCCGATGGGGTTACTTTATCAAGCTGAAGATAAAGACAAAATTAAAGCGAATCTGAGTGCCTTTTTCGTATTCATAAACCTGTTTGGCATTATTGTATTAATGCTTACAGGCTCTGCTGATATCAGCGATGTGAAGCTGTTTTTCTTATGTTTACCCGCAATTTTAACTGGTTGGGGTCTATCTTTTGTGATTAATAATAACCTCAATGAAAAGGCCATTCGCGGCATCATCTTGCTGGTGGCTGGTTTATCTGGTCTAGCACTTATTTTCATACACAGATAGAATGAGAATAGTTCAGCTTTTTGTGTAATGAAGCCAATGCTCGATGACACCATTAAAATAATCATTTCTAGCCAATGCCAATTAGGCGAAGGTGCCTATTTTGCAAAGGCGCATAACTGTTTATTTTGGGTCGATATTTTAGGGCAGCGTTTGTTTCGTTTAGACTGCCAATCGATGCGCGTTAGCCAGTTTGCCATGCCAGAACCTATTTGTTGGGTGATGGAAACCGAGCAAGCAGAGTTAGTTGCAGGCTTTGCCAAAGGCGTTTATACGCTAAATAGTAAAGACTTTAGCCGTGAACTCCTTTATGCAATTGACCACGAACCTTCACAAAACCGCTTAAACGATGGTAAAACGTCTCGCCAAGGTTTTGGCTTTTTTGGCTCAATGGACTCTCAAGAGCAAACCAATAGTGGCAAGCTATATCGTTTTGGCCATGGTCAAGCTCCGACAGCCGTTGATCATGGCTACACCATTAGTAATGGCCCTGCGGTAAGTAAAAATGGTCAGTTTCTATATTCTACAGACTCAGATAAACAAACAATCTACCGCTTTACTCTGAATGAGCATGGCGAGCTTGCTGATAAGCACGAGTTTATTCGCTTTACTGATAATATGGGTTTTCCTGATGGTATGACTGTTGATAGCGAAGATCATCTGTGGGTTGCTGCATGGAATGGTTATGGCGTGTATCGTTTTGCGCCAAGCGGTGAGCAAGTGCAGTTTATTCGCTTGCCCGCCCCACGTGTTACGAGTGTCGCATTTGTTGGTGAAGAGCTCACGCATCTCGCGGTGACAACAGCGGCGGTAGGGCTAGAAGACTCAGTACTCGCTGATTACCCGCACAGTGGCGGCGTGTTTATTCTTGAGCCGGGCGTTAAAGGTATTGCTGAAACGCCCTTGAAGCTATAGATTTTCCATCACTTGATAACGCAACTCGCCAAGAAATGCGCGTGCTGCCGGGCCCAGTTTATCACCGTCTTTAAAGAGCAAATGTAATTTAGCGCTGCGACTGCTGTTATGGGTTAAATTAAGAGCTTTCATTTGCCCAGTCGCAAGTTGTTTTTCTATCGCGACTTTTGGTAACCACGCAAAGCCCAGTCCATTACTGATCATATCAATCGACGTGCGCATATGAGTGACGGTCCAGCGCTGATCGGCACCTAACCAGCCACCATCTTGTTTGTGCTTATTCGCTGAATCGCGAACCACAATTTGGCGATGTGATTTTAAATCTTCGAGGGTGATTTCACGCTCTATCCCATGCAAAGGGTGATCTGGATGGGCGACGGCAATAAACTCGATATCACATAATTCTTCATGAAAGTTTGCCGCAATTGGAAAGCCGGTAATGGCAATATCAACCTGATCGTTTTCAAGCAGTTCATTGCCCCCCATTAGTACAGACTCATGCAACTCAATACGCAGTTGCGGGTATTGCGATGACGTGTCGTTAAGTACTTTATAAAGTAATTGTTGTGGGAAAATAGCATCAACGGCAATACGTAACTTACTTTCGATACCTTCACCCAAGGTTTGCCCAATGGCCTCAACCTTAGCGGCTTCATCGAGTAAGTAATTGGCACGGCGTAGCATCATTTCGCCGGCTTCAGTGAGCACGGTTTTGCGGCCTTGAATGCTGAATAATTTTACATTGAGTGCAGATTCAATTTTACCAACCGCATTATGAATACTCGATTGGCTTTTATGAATGCCTTGTGAGGCCTGGTTAAAGCCTCCAAATTCAACAACAGCACGAAACATGCGCCACTGTTCTAGCGTAATTCTTAGCATGATGTTCCTTTGCTTACTTAACTGCCTAATAGTACCTGTAAATGCTGAAAAAGTTTACTTTTTAGCAGTGGGCAACTCAATATACTCAAGCTCATCACCAGGAATGCTTGCAAAGCGCTGTGCTTGCCAATCTTGTTTTGCTTGCTCGATGCGCTCTTTGCTGTAAGCGACAAAATTCCAGTGTAAATACGGGACTTTATTGAATTTACTGCCACCAAGTAAAATAAAGCGGCTGTGCACCAGTGTCGTTATTTCGTGTTCGCTATCATCAAGTAGCACAAAGTCGCCTTGGGTATAGCGAGTATCACCCACACTAATTTCACCATAAATAACATACACGGCGGTTTCATGATGAGGATGCGGTTTAGTAATATGGCTACCTTGCTCGGCTACCGTATCTACATAAAACATCGGTGAGTAGCTTTTCACCGGGGAGCTTAAACCATAGGCATCACCTACAATGAGACGCATCAGCACGCCTTTTTCGATTTTCTCAGGCAGCTGCTGATTTTTGATATGCTCAAAGCGTGGTGCTATTTCGGTCATGCTCTCAGGTAAAGCAACCCAGCATTGCAGACCATTAATGTCGTGCTCGCTCGCCCGCACTTCAAGGCTTTCTCTTTCTGAGTGCACTATCCCGCGACCTGCGGTCATCCAGTTTACATCGCCGGGTGCTATTTGCAGGCTATTACCTAACGAATCGCGATGGTAAATGCTGCCAGTAAATAAATAAGTGAGCGTTGACAGGCCAATATGAGGGTGGGGCCTCACATTTATGCCTTCACCGCGAGGAAAGTGATTCGGCCCCATGTGATCAAAAAAGATAAATGGACCAACCATTTTTTTGTCAAAATGCGGCAAGATGCGTTTTACATCGAGCCCACCAATATCGTGGCTGGTTGCTGTTAATAACGTTGCCATATTCACGCCCCCTTAAAAACAAATTCAGCCAACAACCTAGGTTATTGGCTGGGATAAATATTATGCCTGACTACGTTTTAACACTAGTTGATCTAGACTGATTTTGCCTGCACCAATACTGGCTAATGCTAAAAAGCCGCCTGCCATTGCAATGTTTTTGTAGAACATTAAAAATTGCATTTGATCATCAAGTTGAAAGTGGAATAACAAAGCACTCACTAGGCTGAAACCAGCAAAAGCGACAGCGGTTAGTTGTGTTAAAAAGCCGAGTAAAATAAATAATCCGCCAACAATTTCAAAAGCAATCACAAACGGTAGTAAGAACTCTGGTAAGCCGACACTGCTCAGTACCCAAGCAAACTAAAGATACGAGAATTCAGCAAGAGATAAAACGTATTTAGACAAGGCATTGATTGCAGGTAATGGCATTCCCTTATCAAAATCAATAACGCAGAATAAATGCGTTTTAGCCTTGCCCTTCGGGCGCTTCTCAGGGGCTCCACTACTGTGTTGTGACAAATTGAAAGGTACCTACATTCCTTCATTGTCACGCCTTGTATTGAATCCCCTGAGATAGCGCTGAAGCATGTATCTTCAGATTGCTTGGGTACCCTGTGCTGTGGCATCAAAGAATTCTATTTTGCTAAAGCCGGTTAGTAAAAAGATCGCTGATAAACCAATACGTGCCAATAAAGTGCTAATATTTTGTAAGTGTGGTTGAGCTGAGATTAAAGTAAAAAGTTTCATAGTAGGTATCCTGTTTAGTTAAGCAGTGTGTCTGCGATGGAGTAACTATAGATTCACTTTAAAAGAATTAAAAATTGTAAAATTAGTATTTATCATTCTTGAAAAAAGAATTTAAAAGGAAGGTTGAATATGAAGTTGTTGTTATTAATAGGGTTTTGTTTTTCGGTGGTTACGAGTAGCTTGGTGTTTGCCGAACAAAATTTACCAAATAGTCGTCATTATGCGTTGTTAGCATCAGATATTGCGGTGCAGCAAAGCTGGCAAGTTAAAGACACAATTAAAGGTTATGAGATGCTGGAATATCAAATTAACCTTAATAAAGGCGCTATCTTAACGGTTGATTTTACACCTTCAAACTCTAGCAACTACTTTAATATTTTACCGAAAGGCAACCCAACCGCTTTGTTTGTTGGCCCAGCAAAAGGTGATCATGCTGAGCTTACAATTCCTGATAATGGCGATTATGTGATTCGGGTATTTTTGATGCGCAATGCCGCACGCCGTGATGAGCAAAGTGAATTTACTGCCGATATTAGCGTCGTAAAAAGTACATTAAAAGGCATGCACCCAAGCTGGGATGTCGATGGTGATGGGATTAATGATTGCGAGAAAGACGGTAGCTGCGATCACACGGTTGACTACAGTCTTCCTCGAAAGTCTAATTAGGCCTTTGTTAAGGCCTAATTAGCGTATTATTCAGGCGCTACTTCAAGCGTTGTGAATAATGAGTAACGAACGTTATCGATATCGGCTTCTACTGGTTTTTGATCAACAGAGGCTTCAATCAGATACATATCAGCGTGAGCGAAAGTCACCGTAAAGAAGCCTTTTTTATCGGTTGTTACTTTCACTTCGTCACGCTCATTACGGTAGCGAGCACTACCACGCACAATAGCAAGCTCAACGTCAGCAGCTGGTTTGCCATCCATTAATAATTGGAACTTAGCTTCTTCACCAGCAAATAGATCGTTCGGGTGAGTAGGGCCTGAAATTTCTAAGCCCTGACCAAGCAATGTTGGCTTAGAAGTACCATTACGGCTAACGAAAGTATCGACTGTTGCGATTGATTTTACAGTGCGCACGTCGGTTGCGCCTGCTGGTAGGTCTGCTTCTTTTTTACCTGCGAAAACACGGCCGCGATTGCCGTCTTTATCTTTATAGAAAGTCATTAGCATTGGCTTTTGCTGCATAGCAATATGGTAAGTACCGTCTTGCGTTAAACTTACTGCCGCAGAATTTTTGCGTTTTAAGTAGTATGCGCGAATCGTTTCTTCAACCGGTTTACCATCTGGAGCAAGAGCAATTAATAGGTTGTCGTCATACTCAGCGCCTTTTTCTTTCGGGCGGTATGCTTTATCTGGGCTAAATAACTCATTAGAAATACTGGCATCGATCATCACATAGTGAGTTTTCTCACCAGATAAAGAAGTGTGAGATGGCATTAACCAACGGGCATGTGCTTGTGCATAGCCAGATGCAATTGCTGTGAAGGTCACAGCGCCGATCAGCGCCGTCTTTAATAATTTTAATTTCATTGTTTGTCCTTAATGACTGGTAATGGTAACAAAGCTAGTCGCGAACTCTTTTTCGCCTTTAATAGTGACTTTGCCGTCTTTTGTTAAGTCGATTTCAACGCGGGTGTAATCTCGGCCACCTTCTTCACGTACAACTTCAACATTTAGTAGGTATCTACCAGGTTTAACTGGATTACCTTTTAAATCTTTACCTTGCCACTTAATGGTGTAAGTGCCAGGGCGTTTTGTTGCGCCTGTAACACCATCAAAGTTGTCGTTGCTACGACCGGCTTTTCGCCACCACTGACGTAAGTCTTTAAACCATTCAGCTTTTTCGACCCAAAGTGCAATGGTGGTAACGTGTTTACGTTCAGGTGTTTCTAGCCATAGCGCTACGTAAGGGCGGTGATATGGGGAAACATCCAGTTCAGGTAAGGTGAACTCAACGGTTAGGTTGGGATCTTTTGCAAAGCTCAGTGGACTGAATAAACAGCCAATTAGTAGAGCAACGAGTAAGTGGGCTTGTTTCATTAAGATACTCCTTTAAGTTGAGGCACCCAAACTAGATAAATGACCAAAGGCGTGGCAACACCAAGAAGCGTTAACCACAGGCCTGCGGCACGTTTTTTACGGTTTTGAAAGAGGATAAATAATCCGGTAATAGCAAACAGAATCATCAAAACAGCTGAAATATCAATGACCCAGCTCCATGCTTCGCCGGTATGGCGGCCTTTGTGTAAGTCACCAATCAGACTCATAAAGCCACCGGTTTGATAATCAATATTAAGTTCACCGGTTTGAAAATCGATTTCGGCATAGGCAAAGCCTGCCGGAAGCGGGTAGTCGAGCATTACTAAGGCATCTTCTTTTTCCCACTCAATGCTTTTTACATTGCTGAGTGAAAATTGCTGTTGCATGTATTGCTCTATTTCAGGATAAAGGCTTGGTAACGTGTCGAGGTTTGCTTGTGCTTTTTCGAATAACTCTGCAGAAACTAGAAGTTGGTTTTGCCCGTTTTGCTTGTCGTTTTCTAGCCAGTCAACATGGTTAAGGATAATACCGCTAATACAGAAAAGAATTAGCAAAAAAAACAATGCAGTTGAAAGGTATATATGCAAAGCACGGCTAACGCTATAAAACGTGCGCTTATTAATAGAAAACATAAAACAGGCAATTCGTTAAAGATACAAATATGATAATGATTTGCATTAATGATAACAAGTGAGTTTACGTTCTTTACATTTGTGTTTTAGAAGTGAATAGCGAGGTAAAACATGATGGCGACTTGTGTGCAAAGAAAGCAAGTAAGTAGCGTCAAGCGCACTTGTGAAGACATGTTTACTCGGATAAATGGAGGGTTATTTTTAGTTGACGGGCGGTTTATTAAATAACCCAATACGCCTACTTCAATCACGACAACTAAATACATAACCCAAACAGGCGCTGCGCTTTGTAATAAAAATATATAACCTAATGCCATACCAAAAGCGGCTAAAAACTTAGCACGGGTTGGTACAATTTTATGTTCTTGCCAATGTCTAAGTGACTCTCCGTATCGAGGGTGATTTAGGAGCCAAGCAGAGAGTTTGGGTGAAGAACGTGTAAAGCAAGCTAAGGCTAAAATAAAGAAAATTGTTGTTGGCATGACAGGCAAAGCAATACCTATGATACCAAGCGCTACCATTAATAGACCAACCGCTTGATAGCAGCTGTTTTTAGATGCAGCCAATAGTGTTTTAACATTCATTGATAGAATTTAGCCCAAAATATAATACGTAAGTGCTTATTTAACTCTAGCTTAGCTTATCCTTTCTTAACAAGCCGTTATTGATAATTAAGATAAAAGAGCCACCAATCAAAACACGTAATTAGTGTTTTGATTGGTGAGATTAGTTATGGATAGACGTGTGTTAGAAAGTTTTGGAATCGAGAAAATGCTTGGCGAGCCCCCTCAATAAGGGCCGTTTCTTGTGTTTGTGTTAATTCCATATTATCAATTGCTTGAATAAGGTTTCGCCAAGCGCTGCCACGTCCTGCTCCTGGGCCTGTTAAGTACCTACCTCCATGTTCGGCGTTATAATTTAATTTAGCTTGCACTTGTTTTCCGAGCATTGCAGCGCCTACTTTTGACCCCTCTACAACATAAAGCCAGCCAAGGGCAGTAGCGAAGTCAGTGTTGTTATTAATACAGGGCACTAAATAGATTTGAGGTAAAGGTGTCGATAAGTCAGCAAAATCTTGTTCTAACATCGCTAGTCTTTGACGAGATGATAAATCGTCGATGTATTTTTTTAGTTCAGGATGGGTGTAAAGAGCACTTACATCTTTTAAAAAGTAATACTGTAAGGTTAAGAATGCTAAATAGCTTTTTGTATTAGCAAAAGGATCTTGAGCCATAATGCTTTTATCTACATTGTCATGCACATCGGCTGTAGTAATTTTTAAATTATGCGCACGCGATACTTGAGAGGCGGTAATGGTCATGTTTTTTCCAAATAGTAAACGAAAAAAGCATTACATTGATAGGAGATGTCAATGTAATGCAGGAGATAAAAAATGTTTATAGCTTGATTTCTAAACCAAGAGTAATGGTCTTCCCAGGCTCTGGCATTGCCACAATTGAACCGGTTGATACCTTGTATTGATCAGTTAAGTTAGTCACAGAGGCGTAGCCTTTGAGGGTTTCATTAAATGTATAATCAAGATAAAAATCGAGCTGGTGTCCAGAAGGAATATACTCAAGCGCATCCACCCCCGTTGCTGACAAAAATCCACCCGGATGGCGCTTCTCTGTATGCTTTTTATAAATCAAGCCAATATCAAGGGCGTCATCAAGTAAGGTGACGCCCATATTGGCGATATAGCTTTTTTTAGGTGGGATACGCAGGGGTGTTAATCCACCCAAGAAACCTTCACTGTTACAGCGCTGTGCATCACCGATATCTGCTAATGCGTTTGAGCACATTTCAACATCTTGGTAATTGATCATTGATGCTGATGCATAGAAGTATTGGTTTTTATAATCCATTTTTAACTCAAAACCAGGCAGGGTGAATGAGTCATAGTTTGTAAACGCGTAGGTGCGTTGCCATGAATATGCGTTAGGATCGGTTTTCGGCATGTTAGCTGTGGCAAGCATATCTTTAATTTCTGTATGAAAAAGACTTAGATTTAAAGAAAAGCTGTCATTAGCGACTAATACCTCGTTAAAAGAACTTTCGAGGTTAATTTCGTATGAGTTTGTTTGCTCTGGACCAATAGGGTAGTCAGGTGAGTAAGAAAAAACTTCATTCGATACTGTGCCCTCGTACAAGCTCGGCATTCTATATGCCTTACTGTACTTTGCCGACACAACTGTATTGCTGCTTAGCAAGTATGAAGCTTGAAAGGTTAAGTCTAGTTTTGCATCAAAGTCATGCGTGAGTGTGGCCTGATGGTCGTCAATCTTAGCGTCATGCAGATTCAAATTTAGCAGTAGCTCTAGATCATTGAAATCTAACTGTGTATTAGCAAAAATACTGTTTGAGCTACGTTTTCCATCTCTTGATGTGGGGTACTTAGTATGAAAGTTTTCCTCATAGCCCTCTTTTGGTTTTAACTCTTCAGATTGCCATGCGTAACCTGTAGTCAACGTTGTAGGGATTTGATCTGCAATTTTAAAACTTGATACATTAAGCACACTAAAACCTGCGCGCTCATTTGAGTATTGATGTGTGTATTGCAGTGCATTTGAGCCTAAATTTGAAGCCAATGCATTATATTGATCCAGCTTTGCATGGGTTTTCCAAACATTTACCTTTAAATCAATAACAGGGTTAGCGGTCGGTAAGTAATGGTAAACTGCGCTTACACTATTTACATGTGCTGTGCCAAGTTGCCACTGTGGCATGGCTTCTTCACCAGCTTGAATTTCTACCCATGTACCATCAGGTAAACGTTTGTAATCACCTTCTTTATACTTATGCCAATAAGTAGCAAGCATTTCACCCGCTGCTTGTTGGTGGTGACGTGTATTAACTTCTAATGTGTGCTCATCAGAAAAGTCATAACTAAACTTAGCTAAATATGACTCGCTTTCAAAGCTTGTATTTACAACTTCTGCCCCAGGACTAACAGGCGGGTGGATTTCATACGTACCTCGCCAACCCTCAACAGTTTCAACAAAGTCTTTGTAACCATGGCTACCAGCAAAGTAATTGCCCACTTTTTTGTCACTAAAAGCTAATACAGCACTAAAGTCATCGCTTTTATAGGCAGTAGCAAAAACCATTGCGCCGTTTTCAAAGTCTGTGGTGTTATGGCCTTGTGATACTTGGTAATACTCTTGTTCTACAGGGTCATCACTCACACTTGGCATTGAGTTATTGTTGTAAGTTTTTAACTTTATCAATGCACCTAAACTTTGCCCCTCTTTTAAAATATCTGCAGGGTTTAGTGTACTCATGGTGACTGTACCACCAATAGCACCAGCACTAAATGGAGAAGCTTTAGCCGCAGGACCTTTTTCTACATTCACAGTACTGATCAAATCAGAATCTATATAAGTGCGGTCAGAAGTACCCATATAACCGCGGTTGGTATGGGTCGATTGCAAGCTACCATCAATAAAAATGGGGACTCGACCTTCACCTTGAACCCCGCGTATACCTATATCTAAAGCGCCAGCCTCATTTCGAATATTATTAGCTTCAATGCCTGAAAATGTAGAAAAAATATCTGAGTTAGATAGTCCACTTGTTCTGTCCATATCTGCACGGGTGAGGTGTAACTGTGTGCCCTTAACAACGATAACTTCAATATCTTCTTTACCTTTAGTTGGACTCGGTGTTGATACAGAATTATCGGCAGAAAGTGGGAGGGAGTGCTTAGTAGTTTGTGAGGGTTTAATAATAATATTGTTATCGATAACCTCAGCACTCATCGTGGTGTTTTTTAGAGCATGATCTAACGCATCGTATATCGATATTTGACCGTGTATGGCCGGTGCTGCAAGCCCTTTTAAATGTTTAGCGTCAGCAATTAAGTTCATGTTTGCTTGCTGCGCAAGCTGGTTTAATGAGTTACTTAGTGGCTGCTCTGCAATATTAAATGTATAAACAGTGGATTGTTGGGCGGCAATCGGGGCGCTTAAGGTTAATCCTAGTGCTAGCGCTAAAGGAGATAACCTCATTGCAAAAGGGCGAGACTTATTCATTTTTATATTTCCAAGCATTAAGTGAAACTAAGTTGAAAACGAATGAGAATGAGAATTCCTCAGCAAAAATATTAAAAAATTAAACTTTTTCTATAACTATCTGATCTAAAGAGCTTTTGATTTTTACTGGAAGTACATGAGGCAACAAGGCTAAGAACTTTTCAAACTCATGAGCTAAAAATGTACCAGAGACAAGAAGTTGACTTGCTTTATCATCGGTAATTTTGACATTGATTGCATGATAGCGGTTAAATTCGGCTAACACTTCATCAAGCGGGGTGTTGTTAAAAATGAGGCGTCCATGTTGCCAAGCATCCACACGATTTAAATCAATGTTTTCAACGGTGATGCCGTCTTTATTTATTTGGGCTTGCTGTCCTTGAATCAGTTCTACAGCATGGGTGTTTGTTTGAACTTTTACCCGACCATGCTCAACACTAACATGTGTACTCGATGTTTTTTTATCGACAGTAAATTTAGTACCGAGTACAGTGATTTTAGTTGTGCCAGTGTTAATAATAAAAGGGCGTTTAGCGTCTTTAGAAACATCAAATAATGCACGCCCTTTGACTAAGGTATTTAAGCGCCTATCGTCATTAAAATTAATGCTTAACTTTGTTTTGGCGTCTAAGCTCAGTTGCGATCCATCAGGCAGGGTAACGTCAAATTGCTCGCCTATCTGAGAATTGTATTGCGCACTGTAATCGTTAGATTGTGGCCATAATGTATAACTAATGAGGCTTAGCATACATAGTGCGAAGCATGCCGCAGTTGCAATCCAGATGCGCGAATGTGTAAAACTAACACTATTTGAATTCGATAGTGCATCAATCTGATGATCAGAAAACTGATTTAATAGGCCATCTATTTGTTTGCTTTGTTCAAAACACGTTAAGTGTTCTGGATTTGCCGTAAGCCACTTCTGAAACTGTTGCTCTTGTACTGCGGTGAAGCCCTTTTTTTGCTGTTCAAGCCACTGATTCGCTTGCTCTTGCAAACGTATTTGTTGACGGTCCATTTGACTTAATCCTATTTTCTATTCATTGCTTTACGGCATAACATCATGGCTGTGGCTAGGTGTTTTTCTACCATGCTAACAGAGATGTTCATTTGTACTGCAATTTGTGGCTGGCTCAAATTTTTAAACTTATATAACACAAATGCTTGTTTCGTTTTTTGTGGCAGTTGCTCTATCGACTTATACAGCAAGTCGAGTTGTTGTTGTGCTGCTAATTTTTTTTCTGGCTCGTAGTCAACGGGGGCGATTAACTCTTGTTCTTCATCGTTTGAGATCTTTTGATTTTTTCGATAATGATCGATGACGATATTTTTCGCGGTTGTAAAAAATAAAGCGCGGTGTTGGGTTGAATTATGATCTGGGTTTTTAGTCGTATGATTCAATAACCGCAAATAGGCTTCTTGAACTATATTTTGCGCTTTTTCTCTGCAGCCAATAGAGCGAGAAATATAATTTAAAACTTCAGCGTAATAGCGTTCCAAGATACACACTTTTAGATAGTTAAAAAAGGATGCGCATAATAGTTACCAAAATGGGTAATAGCAATGATTTTTATTTTCATTTTTTACTGGTTTGAGGTGTGACAAAAAAGCCCAGTTAAAAACTGGGCTTTAATATTTCATTTACTATCAGTGGTTACTAGAAGTAATAACCTATGTTGATATTGAAGCGAGTTTCTGTTTCGTCGCTGTCACCAGCAACTGAGCCGCCTACAAATGGCTGATTTTTCGCTTGAACAAAATCAAAGTAGGTGAATAAGCCACCTGCTGCAACAGACACCCCAGTTACATTCATCCAAGTATCGGCGCTATTGTCTGACTTGTCATAAATAATGCCGTAGTCATTGTAAAACTGTAGGTCTGTAACAGGACCCCACTCGACAGGGAGGCTGTAGGCAATATTGGCATTAGTCATGGTTGCTTCAGCTGCGATGCTATCGTAAAAAGCATAAGCTCCGACAGCCATACGATTTACATTATCAATATCGTAATTATATTCGCCATGTTGCAGTTGGAAGTTCCATGGGCCAATAGTGCTATTTAAATGGACTGCCCAAGCATAGTAGTCACCAGCACGGTCTTCACCATCGTGTAGGCCACCTGATAGGGCAGATACACCTAGCTCTGTTTTGCCACCTTCATGCTCAAAGTGATAGCCGTAGCGACCAGAGAAAGTGTTGTATTCACCAATAGCATTGCCTGGCTCTGCATAAATGCCTTCGTCTGCTGAACGGAAACCAACTACATCGTATGAGTAGCGATCGCTGCGATCATCAACATAACCGTCGACACCACCTAGTTCATCATTTTTGAAAAAGCCAAGGTCAATCTGCCAGTTATCGGCAATTTTTCGTTTGAATAGCACACCTAAATCGTGATCATCTTCCAAACCTACATAATAGGTTGTTCCAAAGAAGTAGTTGTGTGAATTATATGGCCAGTTACCAAAAGGAACTTTGGTTATACCTGCCTGCACTTGCCAGTCTTCGGCAAAGTCGTAGGCTGCATAGGCATATTTAACTGCTGTCATATAGTCAAAGAAACGAATTTCAGCATTTAGTTGCACATCACCGACATCCCCTGAAAAATTCAGTCTAAAGATATCGAAGTCGAAGTCACCGCCACGATTTTTGTTACCGTCATCATACGAGGTATAGCTGTAGTTTGTTCGCACAGCTCCACCAACATGAATACCAGATTCTTTTTTGTCTGATACAGTTTCAACAGCAGCAGTTTGCTCCTCAAGTTGCTTTTGTTGCCTTGCAACCTGTGCATCAATCTGCGCTTGTTTATCAGCTTGTTGCTGCGATTTTTCCTCGGCAGCATCAAGCTTGGTCTGGAGTTGCTGCATTTGCTCTTTAAGTAATTGCAGCTGTTTTTGAAGGTCATCTATTTCAGATGCCTGACTAAGACTAGAAGTCGTGCCCAAGGCGATTGCGAGGGCTAACTTTGAAAGTTTAAGCATGATTTTCGCTAGTGTTGGAATGGGTACTACTAGCATAGTTGATATTCACACTTAACCCAAGGGTAGCCACAAAAAATTAATATTAATCAACCAGTTTTGCAATTAACTATTGTGATCGAGTGATTTTGTTATGGCACCAACTTCTAATAGTGGTGATGCATCAAGCTGATCAGCATCCATCATTGCTGCAATACGTTGCATTGATGAAAGCAATAAGCTTTGCTCCCACTCTTCGAGGGCTGAAAATTTTTCTATGAAGTGCTCTTGCAATGGCTGAGGAGCTTGCTCTAAAAGTGCTTTGCCTTTTTCTGTTAAATACAAGCTGACGCGGCGCTTATCCATTTGACTGCGCACACGGGTGATAAGCTCTCTGTTTTCAATTCGGTCAAGAATATTGGTCACAGTTGCAGGGCTTAAGTTGACGTTTTGCGCAATACGACTTGCTGTGATGCCGTCTGTTTGTGCTACTTCATTCATGATAAGTAATTGCGGGCCTGTTAACCCAGACGTTTTGTTGAGCTGCTTAGAATGCAGATCGATTGCTCTGATTACTTTACGTAATGACACAAGTAGTTCGTCATACTTTTGCATGTTTTTGTCTCTTTAAAGGCGGCCTAGAACGACCGAAGCCGCAAAATATTACACATCAAATAAATTGAGTTCAAATAATTTGTGGCTATGTTTGCTATAAATAGCCTAATTTTCAGAGGAGATTTTTATTTGAGTAGTAATTAAATCTCGTTTGGTGTATCACATAATAATGTAGATGTTCTTTATAATTAAATAGCGCTTTTCGCCTGCACACGCACAAAGTAGTAAACAATTTCATCAAATAACTAAATATTATTTACTAACTACTATGGCTTTGGGTATTGTGGGGTTATTTAACTATTTCTTTTCTTTCATTTAATGGGACGAATTATGAAGCTATCGCCATCAGTTACGATTGAGCAAAGTGAGACTGGCCTTGAGTTTATTAAAGTAGCCAGTGAGTTTTGTGATGCCACTATCTTTTTGCAAGGTGCGCAAATTACAGAGTTTACACCGACAGGTAAAAAGCCATTACTGTGGGTTTCTCAGCAGGAAGATTATCAAGAAGGTAAGGGCGTTCGTGGTGGTATTCCAATTTGTTGGCCGTGGTTTGGTGTGAGCCAACATGAAGGCTGGCCTGCTCATGGTGTTGCTCGTACGGGACTTTGGCGTGCTGAACAGGTGAAAGAAGAGGAAAACTCGATCTACATCAGCTTGTCATTGCCAATGAATCAAATTGATGAAAAGTATTGGCCACACAAAACTAAATTATTGGTGGAATTTATTTTATCAACGAGTTTAGAAGTGCGTTTAACAACAACTAACCTTGATAATGAAACACTTAATTTTACGCAGGCATTACATACTTATTTTCCAACGCCTGCGATTGAAGAAACTAAAGTTGATGGTTTACAGGGCTCTAAATATATAGAATTCGGTGAAGGTCCATTTGAGCAACATGATTTGGTTTCATTTGCTCGTGAAACCGACATGGTTTATACCCAGGCACAAGATACACAACGTATCATTACGCCAGATGGGATCATTGAAGTAAGCCGAGAAAATTCGCGGTCATGTGTGTTATGGAACCCGTGGATTGATAAATCAAAAAGGCTATCTAATTTTGCTGATGATGAATATCACGTGATGTTATGTTTAGAAGCCGCCAATGTACTTGAAGATAGCGTTGAGTTAGCGCCGGGTGACAAGCATACACTTGCTACCTCTCTTCGCTGGGTATAAAAAGTACCGAGTATGAGTAAGGCCAGTTAAGACTGGCCTTAACAAGGAACGATCGTGTTTAGTAATCAACAAATAGAAACCCTTCCACAGCATCAGCGCATACAATTTCAATCACTTGCAGATAATGCGATATGGCATGTACAACTAAATTGGTTGTTGTTTTATGTGCCTCTAATGGCCGTAATTATTACTGTAAGGCATTTTAATCCTGCCGTTAGCGAAGCCATTGCTACACCTTGGCTTCTGGTTTTACCATTGTTGGTAATACTGTCGATGGTTTACAACCTTTACAGCGTCCGCGCTAAAGGGGTGGCAGTAAGAGAGCATGATATTGCCTTTAAGCGGGGGCTAATTTGGCAACAAATCACTTTATTGCCTATTTCTCGCGTGCAACACACCGAAATTCATCGCGGCCCAATTGAGCGAAAGTTAGGACTTGCAACACTCAGGCTTTACAGTGCAGGTGGCATGAGTGCAGATTTACATATCAGCGGGTTAACTGACGAGCAATGCAATGATGTCCGCCAGTTCGTGCAAAGTTATGGTGATAATGCATCAACTCAAGAAAATGAGCTTGCCGATGAGTGATCAACAATGGCAACGCGTGTCGCCATGGGCGCTACTGTATTTTATTGTTCACTTTGCACTGCGCTTCATAAAAGATGGGCTGCTTAATTTACTGCCAATTTTGGTGTTATTTGTTACGCAAGTTGAGCAAAAGCTGTTTTGGGGGCAAATAGCTGTTGCCGTAGCCTCTTTAGTTTTAGTGCTGTATGCCTTTGCTTATTATCGTAATTTTAAATACCGCATAACAGATGGTCACGAAATACTGCTCAATAAAGGGGTATTTAAAAAAGAGCGGCTAACCCTAAAATTTGCTCGCGTACAGAACGTAAACATTGCCGAGCCTTTTTATTTTCAGCCGGTTAATTTGGTTAATTGTATTTTCGATGCTGCCGGTAGTAGTGCTCAAGAAGCTGTGATCCCGGGAGTGAAGCTTAGCTACGCCGAGCAAGTGCGCGAACAAGTTATGGAATTTAAGGCTCAGTTACAACAGCAAGAGCAGCTACCTATTGAGCAGGGCGAAGTAACAGATAAACCGAAAACCTTAACGATCAGCAATGCTGAAATTGCTAAGTTTGGTTTGATGTCGAACATGGCAATATTGGCATTGGCTGCACTTGCTCCATTTATGAATGTGATTTTTGAGTACCTCGAAAAAACCATCATAAACCGCCTAGAGGCCATACTGAATGAGCAAGCTGCGTTCATTGGCAGTGCTGCTGCAATCGCTGTGTTAATTATGGTTGTAGCTATTGTTTTATGTGCCATTTTACTTTCTGTTGTTATGGCCTTAGTGCGCTTTTTTAACTTTCAGCTGTACTTTCAAGACGGTAAGTTTAAGCGTGTGGCAGGTTTTTTTGAGCGCCAGCAATTATCGATCAGCGTGTCGAAAATTCAAAGTGTGCAAATTAAACAAAATATTATTGCCAGGTTCCTTAATCGCTATACCTTAATTTGCCCACAAGTGAGTAGTGGTGGTGTGGCAGCTGGGGTTGCGGCACATAAAAATAAACAAACGTTAGTGATGCCAGTAATCACCAAAGAGCAAGTAAAAGCCGTATGTGGCTGGTTATTTCCATGGTTTGTTGATTTCACAGAGCTTAACTTTATTAAGCCTGAGCGAGCTTTACTTTATAAAAATACGTTTTTATATGTAATTCTACCCACTGTATTTTCTGCTTTAATTTTCAATGCCTTATTTGATGCTGCTACGATGTTGTGGAGCATTGTCGTGGGCTTAGTTTTGATGATCGGTGTGTTTTTGAATTATCAAAAAACGGGTCTGGCTATGTATCAACATGACGGCCGTTTTTTTGCCGTATTTAAAACCGGCATACTGGGTGTGCAGTATCGTGTTTTTGAAATCTATAAAGCGCAAAGCGTCACCACAATAAGCACTTATTTAATGCGCCGATCACAGCTTAAGAGCTTGTATATACAACTGGCTTCTGGCTCTGTATCAATGCCTTACTTAAAAGCAGAGCTGGCTGAGCAGTTTGCTGATTTCGCCCTATATGAAATAGAAGGTGTTGAGCGAAATTGGTTTTAAATGAAAATAATTCTCAATATCATTGACCTGTTTGGGTTTTTGAGTATACTTTCTCAAAAGCTACAGAAGGAGGTGCGCGATGATATATTTTCTGCCTATTTTAGCCATTACAGGTATTGTCGGCTTACTTTGCTATGCTCGCAACAAGAAGGAGTGTAAAGGTCTTTGCGTAAGCTGTGCAGTGACTTGTATTGCTTTGCTTGTAACAGGCGCGATGGCTCTTGCGGGTCTGGGTGCACTTAGAAGCAGTATTATGTTTGCAGCGACAATATTTATTGTTTACCAATTACTAGGCTTGGTTCGCCCGATTAAAATTGAATAGTTTCTTACATTTTTTAACTACCCACTTGCCAAAAAGCAACGCATACTAATCCTGAAATAACAAAGTCAGGGATTAAGATGATAAAAGCATTGTTGATTGGTACTTTACTTGTTGCTGGGCAAGCGTTTAGTCAAGAAGTATGGCAAACAATTCATACTGAGCATTTCAATGTCCATTTTAGTACAGAAAATCAGCAATGGGCTCAATCAGCGGCAACCGAGCTGGAAATTGTTCGCAATAAGGTATTAAAACAACAAAACCGCGCGTTGGATGAAGTGATTGATGTTGTTGTTTTTGATCCATTTAACGCATCTAATGGCTTTGCTTTACCGGTTACAATCAAGCCCTTAATGGCGTTATTTACGACCCCTCCACAATCAGATTCGATGATTGCCAATACAGATAGTTGGCAGCAATTACTCATTTTACATGAGTACATTCATTTGGTTCATTTGGCTCAGCCTACGCGCAGCTTACCTCGACAAGCAATTAGAAATATTTGGGATCTCTACGATTTATCACAAAGCGATATGCCTCGCTGGGTCGGTGAGGGTTATGCGACGCTATTAGAATCAAAAATGACGGGGCGTGGCCGTTTATACGATAATCTTTCAGAAGCGATACTGGTTGAATTTGCACAGCAAGGCGCACTGCCAAGCTATGGCCAATTAAATCGTACTGAAGACCGTTATATGGCCGGATCAATGGCGTATTTAATGGGCGCTCGCTTTCTCGCTTGGTTAGAAGATAACTATTCTCCAAAGACCCTTGATGCTGTGTGGACACGCATGCAAGCGGTTAAATCGCGCGATTTTAATGACGCTTTTAGCGGTGTATTTGGCGACTCACCTGAGCGGCTTTATCGTCGCTTTATTGCTGAATATACTTATAAAGCAATGGCTAAAGAGGTGAGTGAGCAAACACTTACAAGTGAGCTTTGGTTAGAGCTTGATTTATATGCATCAAACCCAGCTTTAAGTTTAGATAATAGTAAACTCGCTATTGTAGAGCGAAACAAAGATGATGAAACGCGGCTAGTTATTTATAGCACAGCCGATAATCAACAAGCAGCAGATGATTTTGCAAAGCAGCAACAACAGCTACTCGATGACGATCCTGCAGATATTGCCGATAGAGCACCGAGTGTGTTTAAACGTAAACAAAAGCACGTGCTTCATCAAATCAATAAGCAGGGTATAAAGAATCCGCAGTGGTTAGACGAAAATACACTGTTTTTTACCGCCACAACAACCGTTGGTAAAGGCTCAATTCAAGGTATCTCGGACTTATATCGCTATGATATCGAAACTGGTGAGATAAGTGCATTGACCCATCATGCGGGACTGCGTCGTTTTACAATTAGCGATAACGGACAAACTGTTTACGCTGAGCAAACTAGGCATGGCTTCTCGGAGTTGGTGCGTTTTGATCTCAATACGGGTGTCTCTACGCCTTTATTTGAGAAGAGCCTAGAAACGGTTTATGACTATCCATTACTAAGTCCTAATAAAACTAAGCTTGCATATTTAAAAGTGGCACTGAATGCAAATTGGCAGTTGTATATACAAGATATGAACTCCCAGCAATCAATAGCTGTGCCTATGCCTGAGGGCTATCAGTATGTGTCACAACCTAATTGGCAAGCAGATGGCAAAGGGCTTTACTTTGTCGCTGGTAAGAATGCCGCTCTCGATTTGTATCATTATGATCTTAGCCGCAACTCACTACGCCAATTAACACAAGGGCAAGAAGCCGTTGCATACCCAATGGCAATGAATAATGGTGAACTTTTGTATTTATCGATCACTGCTGAAGGGCCAGATATAAAGCATTTTGCAGAGCAACCACAAGGATTAGAGGTTGCTGAGTTGGCAAGTAATACAGCGCCACCGCGAGGGCAAGTAACGAGCGAAGTGTTACCTGAAGCAAAGATTTACAAGCAAAGCCCAACAGAGCCAACCAATTATGATGTATGGCAGCAAAAACCAACCTTTTCGCTGTCATCTCAGTATTATTCGGCTTCATCTTCGCTTCTTACCCTTGGGATAAAAAGTAACGACTTTTTAAAGCAGCTCGATTTACAAGCAGGCTATAGTGTTGATTTACATGATAAAGCACTAGAGGGAGTGTTCGCGGCAGCTAAATATTCAGCGTTTGATTTAAAACTTAAAGCGCTGCTATTTGATTACGACCTTGAATCAGCAAAACAGTACCATTCAAACACGCCGCTAAATGTCAGTAACACAGGGGCACATTTTGCCATGAGTTACCCGATGCAGTTTCAGCAGTTAAATATCACACCGACCTTAAGTTACAACTATAGTGATTATGCTAAAGGTGACGATCAATGGCTAAAGCTAGGACTTAAGCAGCAATGGCAACATGACAGACAGCGTTATGGTTTTAGTCAGTCGTTGAGAGCTGAATGGTTATCCGGTGATGCTGACTCAAATAATTGGCAGGGCTATAACTTTGCCACCGTATTGAGTGGTTATGCTTTTGATATTCCCGTTTATGTTAATTTTGCTCAGCAATATCGTGATGACAGTACCCTTGCGCTTGGCGGTTATGAGTCAAACCTAATTAATAAAGACACGCAAAGTGGCTTTGTTAGTGCACCTGAATTGCCACTTTTTAGCCAGCTTGGTAACCGTTATAAAGGTTATGGCGGGGGAATTAGTTATAAAGATTCATTACCTTGGCTTTACTACCAACAGCATCAAGTTGATAACCGAGTCTATGCGCAAAGCTACGGCCTCAAGTGGCGAGGAGACTTTAGCTTTGGTCTGGGACCTGCGGGTTTGAATGATGTAAATATTGATTTTGGCGTCGCCCGAGTAGAAAGCGACGACTTTGAAAATGATTTACGCGCTTGGCTTAGCTTTTACTACTCGTTGTAATACTAACAAGATGCGCAGTTAAATACTGCTTGTCCATACGCTAAATATCTCAAGTCGTATTTTATTCTAAATAGACTGTAAACGAAGATGCAATATGCTGCTTTAACTTTACAGTCTGTATGTAAATCTTGCCACTTACAGCTTGGCTGTTTTTTCTACCTCGTTGCTTTCTCTGTGGGCCTCATTAAAATGCCGCGCTCCTTTAAATCACTTAAAAAACAGTTGTTTACATGTTTGATGGCAGTGGTTGATAAATTACTAACTTATTAACTAAATTGTAACGAGACGGGGGTTGTTTTGGCGCACTTTTTGCCGATTATTTCATGCTTTATTCTAGCGTTTAGCTTTTATCCGCTATTAAATAAGATTCGTAAAAATCGTAGTGTGTCGGGCGTATCACTGTTGATGATGAGTTTTGGTGTCGCGCAGAGCATTTACTTCATTACTTACAACTTATATTTTCAACGTTTTTACATGGTACTGCCGTTTATTGTAACGGGCATGCTCAGCGGTTTAATTCTCTATTACTTTGTTCGATATAACGCAGCTCGCCAGCAGCGAATGCAGTTAGCAGGATTGTTGGTACTGTGTGTTGTACCGTTTACTTTGCTGCTCAGTCCGACGCTTGATATGGCCACTGTGCTTAACTGGTTAACTTATGTTGGCTTGGTGATGAGTTCGATTCGTGTTATGCCGCAAACTTATAAAACCATTAAAAGTGGTGATATTAGTAATTTAAGTGCTCGTTACTTTAGTCTGCAATTTGTTGCTGGTAGTTGTGGCCTTGGCGCTGAGCTGTCGATGGCTGCACCGAGTGTATCGCATATTTTAACGTTTGTGATGATCTTACTAACAAACGCGGCGCAACTTGGTTGTATCCAATATTACAAGTCACGCCCTGCAATGGCATAGGCGAAACAATGAGTAAAAAGGCTGCCAATTGGCAGCCTTTTTACTGTTGGTTAAGCGTCTAATGCTTTGCTAATTAAGCGATTAATATATTGTTTATGCGCTTTAGCAGCAGTATCTGCTCCCCAAGGAGTGCTGATATCAGCAATTTGGTTAAGTTGATAAAGAGCTGCAGCTTTAGCGAGATTATCGTGCTTGCTGGCTTTAGTTAAACCGGCAATGGCAATCAGTTGATTCACATACTCAACTTGTAAGTTATGGCTTAATGTATTTGCTTTTTTGCCGTCGACAAAAATGCTTGCTGTTAAGTCATTCATAAATTGGTTAAGTGAATACTCATTACCATACATAGCACTGTCTGAAATACGCAGCATCACAGCAGGGTGTAATAGCTGAGCAAGTACCAGCTTTTGCATGCCTAAAATCATACCATGTGGTTTAGGGTCTTCGTTTTTACCATAATGGTTGAAACCACGACGTTGCTGTAGCAGGTAGTTATACAGAGGCTGCATGTTAGCAAGTACATGTGGAGAGAACACTTTGTCGGCTAAAATCTGCATTGCTTGTTGTTGGCGTTCAAGTGACACAGGAGTCAATGGTGCGCCATTTTTATCATCACCTACGACATTGCGTTCTACATAAACACCACCTATTTGACGTGATACCACGCCAGCTTGTGTTCTGTAGCTAGCAAATAGAATGTTCGCTGAGGTAACAAGTTGTTGGTATGACTCACCTTCAACGGTGGCTTTGTCTTTAAGTTCAGTAAATAACTTATTGATAAGAGCCATGCGATCGTCAGCATAAGCGGCAGGGTTAGATGACATATCGCCAATCATCACGCGAGGGTCGATATGGCGACCCGGTGCACGCATATCGTCAGCATCATTACCAAATGCGAGTGCATGCTCTGATGAGCGAGCGAGAATTTTTTCAAGGCGTTGTTGCTCAGCATCTTCATCGGCTAGTGCTTGGCTATAGCCATATTCAATCGCCCAATCATCATAAGGGCCAGGCTTAGTTTGGAATATATCGCCTTGTTGCATGCCAATAGGCGCAATGTTGGCCGGTGCATAATCCATCACCGAGCCTGTCACGATACCTTGTGTTTTACTCTTGTCGTGAACTTCTTTTTCATCCCATAAAATCGATGACTTCATGTTGTGGTTTAACCCCAATGTGTGACCTACTTCATGGAGAATAAGCTGGGTTAAGCCTTGGCGTAAAATTTCTTTATCTTCAATACTGGCTCCAGCACCTAACCCTCTTGCAAGTAGCATGTTTTCTTGAATAGTGTGACCTAATGAACAGTGTAAGTTAGGATTATTTTCGTCAGAGGTTAATGAGGCTGCGCCTTGCGTATATAAGGTTTCGTACATCCAGCGATTTTTCATAAAAACATACTCTAACATGATGTCAGAGCCTAAGATCTCACCCGTTAATGGGTTAGCAAGGGCAGGTCCATAGCCACCAAAAGGTGGGCGTGGAGAGGCTGTCCAGCGTAATACGTTGTAGTTTATATCGCCAGCATCCCAATCTGCATCGTCAGGTTGAACTTTTACTTGAATAGCGTTTTTAATGCCCGCTTTTTCAAATGAAGAGTTCCATGCAAGCACTGCGTCGCGAATCGTATCACGCCACTCAATAGGGGTGGTGTTTTCAATCCACCAAGTAATTGGTTTGACTGGCTCAGAAAGTGCAGCTGTAGGGTCTTTCTTTTGTAAATCCCAACGTTTGATTACGTCCTCGTAAGGTGCCCAGTCAGCAGAAGTCATATTATCAAATTGGTTTGTGAAGTAACCGATACGTGCATCATCGTGGCGCGGCTGATAATTATTTTTTGGTAAAGCGACAAAGGAATGCTGTACTTTAATCGATACATTACGAGGGTCACTTATTGCTTCAGAGCCACGTACACTAGGATTGGCATTGGTAAACACATAATCGACAGTGATATCTAAATTGTTTGGGTAAGGACGATGCTGAACAATGCGCGATTTTTTATCGTCTAATTTTCCTAATTTGAAACGCTTTTTAGCATTTTTATCGTCTGGATTTGGCCAAGGAGATATCTTGTGTAATGCTTCACTTATAAGCAGTTTATCAACATTAAATGCTATTTTATCGTTTTCCTCTTTCTCAATTTTGATGCTAGCTAGCACTGCTTCACTGATATTTGCATCAGCAGAGCGAGCAAGAGCAGAGTGTTGATCAAATTTATAACGAGGGGTTTTGCTTATAATATCAATACGGTCAAAATATTTTCTAAATTCAATGAGTTTTGTTTCACGGTACGCACCTCTGAAGTGACCAGCATCGGTCACACCATCTACGGTATGTGCAAAATAGACAAAGGGTGTATCAAGTTGTGATTGGTCTATGACCATTAGGTTTTCACCGGTTTTTTCGTCTTGATAAAGAGTAAAAATACCTGAGTATTCGGTTTTATCTTTAATCATTTCAGCCAGTGTTTCAGGCTTTTTTTCTTCTTTCTTGGCTGCAAGTGCATGCCCATTTATGGCAAAAGCAATGCTTAACGCCAAAGCAATATTGGTTATTTTCATTTTTAGTCGTTCCATTTGTTTTTTCAGGCACGAGTTTAATGAAATTGCTAATTGATAGAAGTTTGTTTGTTAACAAGTGTAAAGCGCTATCTCTAATACCATGAAAAGTTGAGATTTTTATTTAGTAACAAATTATTTTTAGCTGCTGATGGTGTATTTGGCTCTTTTTGTAACAGTTACTTACAAATGTCACATTAATGTTTCTGTCAGCTTTGGTATGATAAGGGCAGTAAAAATTTAAAAGGTGTAAGTTATGCGCACGAATGTATTGAAATGGATGTTACCATTTGCTGCTTTAGCCCTTGGTATTGCTGGCTTTGTAGGTATTAATGCTATTGCCCAAGAGCCACAAGATAAAGAGGTGGTTGACTCCAGACCTCTTGTTAGAGTGGAAACTATCTCAAGTGATGACCATCAAGTTATTATTAACAGTTATGGTGAGGTTAGGCCGCTCGAAAGTACTTTGCTTGCATCTCAAGTTGCGGGTGAAGTCACAAGCTGGCATCCAAATTTTGTTGCGGGTGGCATTGTTGCTCGCGGAGAAGTGTTATTCACGATTGAAAAAGACAATTACGAGGCGGCCGTATTACAAGCTGAAGCTTCATTGGCGAGTGCTCAAGCTGCATTAATTGAAGAGCAAGCGCAAGCGAAGGTAGCGCTTGATGAAGCCAAGCGTTATCCAGAACGTGAGCGTACTGACTTATTCCTACGAAAACCACAAGTTTTAAGTGCGCAAGCTGCGGTTAAATCGGCTCAAGCTGCACTGAAACGTGCAGAGCGAGACTTAGCTCGATGCGAAGTAAAAGCACCTTATGATGCGTTAGTGATAAGCCGTGAAATTGGTGTGGGTCAATATATTAATGTGGGCAATCAGGTTGCCGAGCTAAACAATATTGAAAGTGCTGAAATTATTGTGCCTATCGCAGGATTCGACAGCGTGTTCTTACCTAAACGTATTAAAGGCATTAAGGCCACTATTATCAATAAAGGCTTAAATAGCTTTACCCGTGAAGCGGTGGTGGACCGTGACTTGGGTGTCGTTGATAACGCAACACGTATGAGTAACTTGGTTGTTCGTGTCGATGACCCATATGGTTTAAAACATGATGTACAACCCATTAAATTTGGCGCTTATGTGCAGGTTAATTTTGCCGGCGCCACATTGCAAAATATCTATCGCCTACCGCAATCATTGGTAAACAATCAAACCGTTTGGGTGGTTAACGATGAACAAAAGTTAGAGCCGCGTAAAGTGACTGTAGTTCGCGAAGAAGGTGAATATTTTTATATTAGCGATGGTTTAAATATTGATGATCAGCTTGTACTGACACTGCCTGAGTACCCGCAAGCGGGAATGGAAGTAAAAGTAGCCGGTATGCAAGAAATGACAAGCGATGCAGGTGAAACTGCTGCTGTCGAAAAGCTGTAAGGTGGCTGTATGAGTGATACAACAACACAGAAGCAGTCTGGTTTAATCGCCTATTTTGCTAATAACTCGGTCGCTGCAAACTTAATGATGTTTTTTATCCTTGCTATGGGGATATTAAGCTACTTTACCATTCAGCGTCAGATGTTTCCGAATATTGAGATCAATTATATTGAGGTACAAGCTAATTACCCTGGGGCCTCACCACAAGAAATTGAAGAAAGTATTCTGATTAAAATTGAAGAGTCGCTCAAAGATGTGACCGAAATTAAACGTGGTGTTTACCGTGCATTTCGTAACAATGGGCGTGCTAGCTTAGAAATTAATACCGATGCAGAATTAACCGACGTTCTTGATAAAGTAAAACTACGCGTTGACGGAATTGCGACCTTTCCTGCGGGGATGGAGCCGGTGACTATTAGTCAGGTTGAGTTTCGCCAAGATGTTATTGGGATGACATTAGTCGGTGATGTGCCACTCACAGAATTAAAGCCAATAGCTAATCAAATTGAAGATGAGTTATTGCAGTTATCAAATGTGTCTTTGGTGCAAAATGATGTGCCGCTTGATGAAATTGCAATTGAAATTGATCCAGATTCTCTGCGCCAATATAACTTAACATTAAGCGATGTTGCTAATGCCGTACGCCGCTACTCAGCGAATATTTCAGCAGGTCAATTACGCACTGATGCAGGGATTATTTCTGTACGTGTTGAAAACCAATATTACAGTGGTGATGAGTTCCGTCAAATCCCTGTAAAGGTGGGAGCTAACGGTGCAAAAGTCTTGTTACAAGACATTGCTGTTATAAAAGATCAGTTCACAGAGGGTGAGCGTTACTTTAAATTCAATGGCGAAAATGCAGTGTATTTATCGGTTAAAGCAACGAAAGAGCAAAATATGATCCCCGTTGCGGACTCCGTGAAAGCATACATAGATAAAAAGAACAAAGAGCTGCCTGTGGGGTTACGTCTAGAGCCACTAATGGACATGACATATTACTTGAATGCGCGTTTAGACATGATGAAAAGTAACCTTTTTCAAGGCGCTATCTTAGTGGCTATCATGTTGTCTATCTTCTTGCGCTTTAAACTAGCACTTTGGGTAATGATTGGTTTACCAATTTGTTTCTTAGGTGCAATGATGATGATGCCTGTTTTTGGTATCACTATTAACATTGTATCTCTATTTGCGTTCATTATGGTGCTGGGGATTGTCGTTGACGATGCAATTGTCATAGGGGAAAGTGCCTACACTGAGATAGAGAAAAAAGGAGGCGGCGTCGTTAACGTTGTGAACGGTGCCAAACGTGTAGCAACTCCGGCAACGTTTGGGGTATTAACGACGATTGCTGTATTTGCGCCATTTACTTTATCAAGTGGCCCAGAGAGTGCTTTTTTCTACGGTATCGCGGTCGTTGTTATTTTATGTCTGGTATTTAGTTTAATAGAATCAAAGCTTATTCTACCTGCGCACATTGCACATACTCACTTTCCACCTATCAATCCTGAGAGTTGGCGAGCACGTTTTAACAAGCGCTTCTTTAATTTTGTGAATGGCCCGTATAAACGCTTTATTGAGCGTTGTGTTGAATGGCGTTGGTTAGTGTTATTCTCATTTATTGGCCTTTTGATTTTGACATTCGCTTTAATTTCGTCAAATCAAGTACGTGTTGTACCAACACCAAAAGTACCGCATGACTTTCCGCAAATTAATCTGGAAATGAATGAAAATGCGTCTGATATACAGACCATTGAAGCAATTCGTGAAATTGAAGCCATGGTTAAAAAGGTTGATCAAGAGACAGAACGCGAGTTTGGTCACACATTATTACGTGATATTTTGGTCTTTAATCAGGGGCGTACAGAAGCACAAATTTTAGCACCATTGGTAGATGAGGACTTGCGTCCATATAATGCTTTTGAGCTCTCGCGACGTTGGCGTGAGCAGATGCCAAACATTGCTGGTGTTAAATCATTGCAAATCTACGACGATGTAAATGGCGGCGGCAATGATGGCGAGTTTGGATACCTGCTTTATGGGCCCGATGTTGATACTTTAAATGATGCGGGTCGTCGCTTTATTCAGTTGCTGCAACAGCAAAAAGGCTTATTTGATATTAGCTCGACAATTGACCCTGCTAGTAAAGAAGTCCAACTTAGCTTAAAACCTGTTGCTTATGATTTAGGCTTAGACCTTGCCACAATTGCCAATCAAGTTGGTGCAAGTTTTTACGGCGGAGAAGCGCAGCGTGTAATTCGTCGTGGTGAAGAAGTACGTGTAATGGTGCGTTATCCTAAATTAACGCGTGAAGCATTTGCTTCTTTAAAACATGCGGTAGTGACGACACCTGCTGGTAAAGAAGTACTGCTTGGTGATGTAGTTGAACTAACTGAAAAGCCAGGGATTAGTTATATTCGCCGTGAAGGTGGTTATCGCACTGTGTATATTTACGGCAGCATTGACGAAGAAACCATAGAACCAGGTGAAGTGGTCAAGCAGGTCGACGATGTACTACTGCCACAGCTCAAAGAAGAATTTCCATCAGTGAAAACTGAATTAGGCGGTGCCATTGAAGAGCAGCAAGCACAGGCGAATGAGCAATTAATGTTTTTCGCTGCGGGGATGTTCTTAGTGTATATCTTACTTGCGGTGCCACTAAAAAGTTATTCACAACCATTGATCGTTATGTCGGTGATTCCGTTTAGCTTGACCGGTGCTATTTGGGGGCATTATTGGTTTGATTTAGATATTAGCTTAATGTCAGGCTTTGGCTTAATTGCTGCTGCTGGGGTGGTGATCAATGACTCTTTAGTTATGACTGACTTTGTGAACCAAGCTCGACGAGAGGGAATGTCAACTCGTCAAGCTGTTATTGAGGCAGGTTGTGCACGCTTTAGAGCAATAACCTTAACGTCAATTACAACCTTTGCTGGCGTACTTCCTATTATGTTTGAAACAAGCTTGCAGGCAAGGTTTGTTATTCCTATGGCAGTGGCCCTTGGTTTTGCAGTGATGTTTGCAACTCTCATTACATTGGTACTTGTTCCTTGTCTGTATATCGTGATGAGTGATGTAGGCCATGTGTTCTTACGCTTTTTCCGTTCAGTGAAAGAGCTCATACCAAATCGACGTGCGGTAAGAGATTAATAACTAAGCCAACCTTCGGGTTGGCTTTTTTATAGCTTATTTGTGACTAGTAATTGCTTGTTATGCATATCTTTCGGTTACATTCTTTTGTTTGATTTGTTTTCAACTGAGGATTATACTCATTTCAGTTTTTGGCAAACTAACCGAAAGGTTAGGACGCAAAGTTTCCGGTCTAAGGTTTTGATTACAAAACTATGATAGCGGGGCCGCTGAAAAGCGCACATTCTTCGTGCTTTGGATCTATTGCCTCAAACTAAAATTGTATTTATTTTGTACGGCTGTTATTGGATAGTACCTACTAGCTGTTCTTAGGGTGTTACTTTGTTTATGCATATGTCACTGGCTTCTGGAAAGTGGTTGCCGATAGGTTGCTTAAATCATCATACTCAGCTTTTTGTTGGGGATAAGGTGGTCGTGACTTTTTATGATGCACAAGGTGAGTTAGCTGATTTGTCATTTCAGTACCCTATCACTAGCTCTGATGAGGGTGAGCCTCATAATTGGCCTCGTTCAATTGCTGAGCATATAAATGTGCATATGCCCATGATTCGAGCAGGAAAAATAACAGAGCAGGGTCTCATCGTTGCATATCGGCTCAATCAGATTTATGCCTTAGAAAGCACGGGTATAACCCATGTAAAAGTGGCATTTAACTGTATTGCGAAGTGCGAAAAGAAAATAAAGGATAAAAATCAAGAGTATGATTATGTTTATCCGCAAGCATGCAATGCTTACAGCTCAGGTGTAAAAGTACTACAACCAAAGACTGGCCATATTTATATGTGTAAACCTTGGCCGTATACAGAGTTTTGTCGTGTGAAAGAATCACACAACCCACTCTATGAACCTGGTGTGGGTAAAAGTTGGCCCATGGCATGGCAGCAAGTATCACATTGATAGTTTCCCCCTAAATGCTATTTAGCATTGTTTGGCCCACTCAATTTGAGTGGGCTTTTTTATTTCTGTGTTAGACTCGGGTCATTCGTTTTTAATCGTGGTTTTTCCTGTGTCGCAAAACTCTTATTCTCTGTCTTTATTAACGCCTACTCCTGTAGCTAAAAAACAACCCCATCAACTGACAGCTCATCAATTAACTCGTACTGATAATTACTACTGGATGCGTGATGATGAGCGCAAGAATGTAGACGTGTTGGCACATTTACATGCAGAAAATGAATATTGTGAAAAACAGCTTGCCAGTATTAAACCGCTACGAGAAGCGTTATTTAACGAACTAAAAGAGCGGATAGTTAAGGATGATAATACCTTTCCTGTGAAGGATGGCCTGTTCTGGTATCACTCAGAAGTTCGTGGTGATGATGAATATGCGCGCCATTACCGAAGTAGTTCAATCGAAGCCCATGACAAGCAGTTATTGTTAGATGTAAACCAATTAGCCAGTGATTACGAATTTTATGAATTAGGTGAAGTCGCAATTAGTCCTGATGAGCAATTACTTGCTTATTCTGAAGATACCGAAGGCCGCCGTATTTACACCGCGCGTTTTAAAAATATTGCCAGTGGCGAAGTCTTCAGCGATGTACTTGAAAACACGGAAGGGCAAATTGTTTGGGCTAATGACAGTAAAACAGTCTTTTATGTCAAAAAAGATCTACAAACTTTATTGGGTTTTCAGGTGTATCGCCATGTGTTAGGCACCCCGCAAGACGATGATGTTTTAGTGTATGAAGAACAGGATAAAAGCTTTTTTCTGGGGCTTGGTAAGAGTCGAGATGAAAGCTTAATTATTATTGATTTGGCTACGACTGAAACGAACGATACTTGGGTACTTGATGCTAACAATCCCGAGGGAGAATTCAGCGCGTTAATGCCGCGTGAAGAAGGCCATGAGTTTGACGTTGATAAGCTTGGCGATACTTTTTATATAGTCACAAATTGGCAAGCCAAAAACTTCCGTTTAATGACTGCCACAACCGACACAATTGCTACAAAAGAACAGTGGCAAGAGCATACTGCGCACCGTAATAATGTGTTATTGGAAGGGGTCGAAATATTCAATGATTATCTTATTTTAACTGAGCGAGAGCTTGGTCAAACCCGCTTTGTGGTTGTTGATAAGCAGGAAGAGCGACTCACATTAGAGTTTGATGACCCTTGTTATTATGCCGCAATAGCGATGAATCCTGAGCCTAACACTTGCTTTGCACGTATTTATTACTCAAGTCTAACAACACCTGGTTCATTGTATGATGTTGATTTAAAAACGGGTAACAAAACGTTATTAAAACAACAGCAAGTACTTGGTGAATTTGACCCAGATCACTATCGTTCAGAACGATTAATGATCACCGTAAGAGATGGTGAGCAAGTACCAGTGTCATTGGTGTATCGTATTGATAAGTTTAATCAAGATGGCTCTAACCCTTTGTTGCAATATGGATATGGAGCTTATGGTATTACCATTGATCCGAGTTTTTCTAGTAGTTCATTGAGCCTGCTTGACCGTGGCTTTGTTTATGCCATTGCCCATATTCGTGGTGGTGAAATGCTAGGTCGTCATTGGTATGAACAAGGTAAAAAACAGCATAAACAAAATAGCTTTAACGATTTTATTGATGTTACTCGCTCACTCACTGAGCAAGGCTATGCACATCCACAGAAGGTGTTTGCCTCAGGGGGAAGTGCTGGCGGTTTATTAATGGGGGCTGTGGTAAATCAAGCACCAGAGCTTTATTTAGGCGTGGGCTGTCACGTACCTTTTTTAGATGTGCTGACAACCATGCTTGATAAGAGTATTCCCCTTACAACAAATGAGTATGATGAGTGGGGTAACCCAAATGATCCCGACTTTTACGAGGTCATTAACGCTTATTCCCCATACGATAATATTACGGCTCAAGCCTACCCAAATATATTAGTAACAACGGGTTTTCATGACTCGCAAGTACAATACTGGGAGCCGATGAAATGGGTTGCGAAACTGCGTGAGATAAAAACAGACGACAATATTGTTGTGTTTAAAACGGATATGGATGCCGGACACGGAGGCGCTTCTGGACGCTTTAAAAGCCTTGAAGAGAAAGCGCTTGAGATGGCCTTTTTTATGGCTCTATTAGATTGAAAATAACCATTTTAAAGCTAATATTACCTTAAACGTAGTAAGAGTGATGTTTGGTTATGTTTAAGCCCCATGGGGAGTGGTTTTATAAAATAAGCCCTCCTTGCGTATTTATTGAGTTTAGAGGCTGTGTTAATAAAGAGGCGTTTGTTGACTTCACGAATAAAATAGCAGACGAAATAACAGGCAACTCAATAAAAAACCTTCATCATTTAATAATAAATGTTAAGCAGTTTGAATTAGCCACCGCAGAGAGCGTTCATATAGCAAAAGCTTATTTTGAAACGGTTAAATCACGTGGCTATAAACAAGTTGATTATGTGGCACCTAATAGTGTGGCTCAAAGTCTGATAGAGTCTGTTTGGAAAGACAGTGGACTCAGGGTGACCTTTCATAAAGATATAAATAGCTTCCTTGAAATTAATCCGCAGTGTGAAAAAATGCGAGCTTGGTTAGAGTCAGCAACATAAACTATAAGCCTGCCTATTTGGGCTTTTATTTAATGAGCTTGCAAACTACCTAGTGGGTTATTGCTCAGATCCCTAAAATACCTTCAAGATTCATTTTAAAACGGCGCGATAAATTTAAAATCGCATTGCTTTTTAAAATGACTTTATAATCACCACAGTCGGTCGGTATCAACTCACTGATTGCTTTTTTACGAACTAAAGTAGAGCGATGAATACGAATAAACCCTTTACTTGCCAGCTTCTCTGTTAAGTTTTTCATCGTTTCGCGATGTAATATTGGACGAGGACTATCTTGGCAATGCAACTCTACATAGTTACCAGCCCCATTTATCCATACGATTTCTTCAATATCTACGAGCCTCACTTTGCCTACATCCCGAACGATTAAGTGAGAGTTTTCTTGTTCTTCTAAGTACCTTTGATGATGTGCGTTGACAAGCGGACACAAGTGAATAAGCTTTTCAAAACATTGGTTTATACGCATAGAATTTGCAGTCGTAAGTATAAAGTCAATAGCGCCTATTTCATAAGCTAAGTTCGCTAATTGCGCTGAGTCAGCAACAATAACGAGCTTTAAATGCTTGGCTAGCTCCGTTAGTTGTAGCAACTCAAGTGAAATAGGTGACGAGTTAAGTTGATAAAACGCAACGTGAGTATTTTCAAAATTAAAGTTACTAATGTTATTAATAACAGTGACGGCGTTAAAGCTATGATGCCGTGTTATTGCGCTTTCAAGCACTTGTGCAAATTGCGGCTCAGTTATATTTATTATGCTGTTAAATAAAATGCTTTGCATTGTAGCTCCGAATGTAGCGTACCTGTTAAAAACAATAAGACCGTGTCTGTTCCTATTTTCTATTCAAATTATTTTACAATTTAGTTATCCCTCAAAATATTCCACTTATCCCTAATTTTAATCCGCTTACAAAATGCAGCTATCTGAAATGCATAAAGCCCAATAATGTGGCGAGCTGTAACTAAGTGGTTACAAATAATTTTCAGGGGAATTACCATGATAAAAAACGAAAAAAATCCACGTCCATTATTTGTCTATTCTGCAATTGCGATGGCAATGATGGGAGGCGTGTCGGTAAATGCGGTGGCACAGGATGAAGAATTAGAAAAGGTTGAGCGTATTCAAGTGACAGGGTCGCGAATTCGCTCTGCAGAAGCTATGTCTTCAGCCCCTATTCAAGTTGTTGATAGCTCGGCTATTGATGCTTCAGGTTCATTAAACATTCAAGACTTATTACTTGAAAACCCAGCATTTGGTACACCGGCAATTAGTCGTACAAACTCAAACTTCAATACTTCAAGTGCAGGTGTTGCGACGGTAGATTTACGTAACTTAGGCTCGAACAGAACGCTTGTACTTGTGAATGGCCGACGTTATGTCGCCGGTGTTCCTGGTAGCTCAGCCGTTGATTTAAATACCATACCAAGTCAGTTTATTGAACGTGTTGAAATTATGACTGGTGGTGCATCGTCGGTGTATGGTTCTGATGCTGTAGCGGGTGTAGTTAACTTTGTCCTTAAAGATGATTTTGAAGGAATAGAGTTTGAAGGCCAGTATGGTGAGTCTAAAGAAGGGGATGATCAATCTAGACAATTCTCAGTGACTTCAGGCTTTAGTGGCTTGGATGATAAAGGGAAAGTGATGTTTCACCTAGGTTATTCTGACCAAGGTGGTGTTTTCGCTCGAGACCGTTCACGCTCTTCTGTTGACCAAATTGCTCAAATTGCTTTTGAAAATAGCGAAACAGGTCAAGCGAGTGATATTTTTGAAGCTGTACGTCCATTTTTCTCATCGTTTCCTCCACAGGGACGATTTGATGCGGGTGACACGCGCTTTACGTATAACAGTAACAACGTCTTACAAGACTCATTCAGCACCAATGGTGGTGACGGTGTTGAAGCAAATGGCTTTAACCGAAATGGTGTAAGGGCACTCGCAATTCCTACAGAGCGTTACTTGTTTGCATCTAACGGCAGCTACGATATCACCGATAAACATACTTTCTTTTTTGAAGGTACATATGCATCAACATCAACTCAATCTGAGCTAGAGCCTTTCCCTTTTGCTTCAGATGATATTTATGCTAACGGGCGTGTTCCTATTGAATTTTTGGTTAATGATGAGCTACTGCGCAATGCATTTGTACCGGATGAAATCTATAACGCAGCAACAGACACTGATGGTGATGGTTTAAGAGATATATTCTTTGCAAAACGACTCTCCGATATTGGTAATCGCGGCGCACGAGCTGAGCGTGATACTTTCAGACTAGCAGTTGGTTTCCAAGGTGAAATTAACGATAGTTGGTTTTATGACACCTACTATGTATACGGTAAAACAAAAGAAGCGCAGCTTTCTAGTGGTTTAGTTAACGTACAAAGCTTTCGCCGAGGTTTAGAGGCTGTTATTGATAGCCAAGATTTAGATAATGATGGAATTACCAACGAAGCAATTTGTTTGGATGCCACTGCGAGAAGCTTTAATTGTGCTCCAGTCAATATTTTTGGTTTTAACTCTATGTCGCAAAGTGCAATAGACTTTGTTCGAGCGCCAAGCATGTTGTCGACTTCTGTAGAGCAAGAGATTATCGGCGGTAATATCACTGGTGATTTATTTGAATTACCTGCCGGTATGGTCGGTATTGCAGCAGGTTTTGAATATCGTGAAGAGTTCTCACGTAGTGAGTTTGATGCACTACAACAAGCGGGCCTAAATGCAGGTAATGCAATTCCTGCTACAGAAGGTGAGTTTGATGTAACAGAGTATTATGTAGAGGCTAATATTCCAGTACTTGAATCTGTTACCATGAATGCAGCAATTCGTTTGTCTGATTATTCAACAGTAGGAAACACAGAAAGTTGGAATGTGGGTGTTGATTGGGAAGTTACTGAGGATTTACGTCTTCGTGCAACACGTGCTCGTTCTACTCGTGCTCCTAATATTGATGAACTATTTTCACCGCCTTCTCAAACTTTCCCTAGTGGCTTAAATGACCCTTGTGTAGGTGTCTCTAGTACGGGTGATGGTGCTCTAGGTGATGCGTGTCGTGCCGATGTTGGTATTGCAAATAACATCGCGACAAATGGTGAGTTTACGCTAAACCAGTCAGATTTACAGGGTATCAGTGGTTTCAATCGTGGTAATCCTGATTTAAAAGAAGAAGTGGGTGATTCCGTAACCGTGGGTGTTGTGTTTACACCAGAAAGCTTAATCTCTGGCTTAGATATCACAATCGATTATTTTGATATCGAGGTAACCGATGCAATCGTTCCAACACCACGCCAATTTATACTTTCGCAGTGTTATGGTGGCGGTGACGACAGTTTCTGTAACTTTATTACTCGTCGCAGTGCAGCAGCAGGTAATAACAGTGCTGGCTCACTTGAGTTTATTGACAGTGGACAATCAAATAGTGGTGGTATAAGTACTGAAGGGGTTGATTTAACCTTAACTTACTCTAGTGATATCGGTCCTGGTCAATTCAGAACGCGTTTAGCGTATACTTACCTAATTGATGGTTACACAATTCCACTACCGGGTGCCGATAAAGATGAATTTGCTGGTGAAGTAGGCTCTTCTGAGCATAAGGCTAACTGGAACTTTGGCTACAAGTATAATGATTTTGACTTTAATTGGAGCTTAACATTTATTGGTGATGCTGCTTTTGATGATCAATTCTTAAATTCGTTTGATAACATTCCTGCAGGGTCTGTAGGAGTTGGTTCCGTTACTTACCATGATGTTCAGGCAAGTTATCATATAACTGACTCAATAGAGTTGTATGCAGGTGCAAATAACTTATTTGATAAAGAACCACCACGTATCATTTCAGGTGTAACTGGCTCAGATACAGGAGCTGAAACTGATGCAGGTACGTATGATCCTATCGGTCGAACTGTCTATGTAGGTTTTAGAAGTAAGTTTTAAATAAGTGATTTAATGCCACTTATACCAATAAAAACGCCACTGATAACAGTGGCGTTGTTGTATCGAATAAGAGGCTTTAATGTAGATCATGAATCGCTTGTTGTTTAACGATTTTCCCTACGTAAAGCCCTCTTCTGAGGGCTTTTTATTTGCTCAAAGATTTATCATTTCGACTCTATAAATATTCATATTTACAAGTTATTTGGTCATCCAGTTGGATTTAAAAAAGGATATAGCGAGCAGGCTAAAATACACTTTATGAATGCAACCCGTTAAGCCCAATAAAAACGCCACTAATAACAGTGGCGTTGTTGTATGGATACTCAGAGTCTAATGTAGAAAATGAGTTATTCGTTATTTAACTATATTTCCTACGCAAGCCCTCCTAGAGGGCTTTTATATTTAACCTAAGTAAGATTTTAGCATCCAAACTAGTTTCTCTTGCTCTTTAATGTAGTCACTCATCAGCGCCGCAGAGCCTTCATCGTCAGCATCACCTGCTTGAGATAAAATATCGCGTTGCATTTGGATGAGTGTACTGTAGCCTGCTAATAAGTTTTCTACTGCAGCAGTGCCTTCAGTAATATTTTTTGCTTCGCTTATTTTACTTGCTTCAATGTACTCTGAAAATGCGTGTACTGGTGTGCCGCCTAAAGTCAGAATACGCTCCGCAATTTCATCAACTTTTTCAAGTAATAAGTTATAAATTTCTTCAAATTTAAGGTGTAATTCAAAAAAGTTACGACCTTTGATATTCCAATGAAAGCCACGTGCGTTCATGTATTGAATTTGGTAGCAGCTTAATAAAGAGTTTAGTGACTTTACGATATCTTCACTTTTTGCGCTGTTTAAACCAATTGCATTTACCTGTGACATAGATTGCTCCTTAAAAATAGCTGTTAATATTTTACTTTACTTGCTAGTGCGTGAGATTAAGTATTAGCCATTTCCAGTAATCTGTAAAATGGTTTAATTCGAACATGGTGATAGTTTAAACCTATCAGTGGCTGTTTTAGTTAATTTTCACACTATCAATATAAGATTGGACGACCTATTACATAGGTTTGGGGCGAGAGAGCAAAAAATCTACCTAAAAGCGTGATTATTTTAAAATAAGGCAGATAACATGATCTAAAACAAGGTTTAGATTGGCAAGCAACTAGGCTGATTTAGAAATTGATTTAGGTCAAAAAAACAACATTTCAGAAGCGCATAATGAGTTTACCGCATTTATTTAGGAGAAGAAAAATGGACGGTAAAACAGCGAAAGAAAACAAAGCTGAAATAGTGGTTGTAGTGATTGCATTACTTGCTTTTGTTATTGGTTTAGTAGGGCATTTAGCAGGTGCTAGCTTTGCAAATTTTGATACCTTTGGCTATATCGCTGCGCCTATCCCGCTTATTCTGGGTATTATCGTACTGATTTCATACAAAGTGGCAGCAAGTGCTGAAAAATAAGGCGCAACTAGTCTTTGTTGATAAGCTTTATAATGTAATCCATTACTTGGCGTGAGTAGATCATACTGGTGTGACTTAAATGAAACACCTTGTGCTCTGCCATGCCATTGAGCTTGGTTTCATCTATTAGCACTGTGCCATCGGAGACACTGCCTTTAGAAATTAATGGCATGAGTCCTATAGGTAAATCCCCAGCGATACTGTAAAGTTTCGCTTTAAATGGCCAGTCGCCGTTTTCAGACAATAAAAACTCGACACTATTTTTAAGTAGCATATCGAATCCTTTTTGCTGTATCTGTTTAGCAATATGGCTGCCTTTGTGTGGAGTGCCGAGCGTAATAACTTTTTCTACATACTTGCTTTGCGAAGAATTCGCTTCAAGGTAAGCGCGTGCAACGAGCCCCCCCAAAGAGTGACACACCATGGCTGTTGGTTTGTCGCCAATGAAGTGATCAATTTTATCAAAAATAGCCGCTCTATTAGGGGATAGCGTGTTGTAGGTCAAATTAAGTATTTTTAACCCAGACTTTTCAAGGCGTGTACACAAGGGGCGCATGACAAAACCTGACATATAAAGTCCATGTAACACTACAACTTGTCTAATTGCCATCGCATACCTTACATTAATTGCTGAGGTTTAATTTCAATATTTGCTGTATCTGAGCTTACCCACACCTCGCCATCTTGAATAGTGATTGTGAGCTTAATATTGCGATCTGCCAGTGCAGCTAATGCTTGAGTCGCTGCATAATCGAGACTAAAAATACGCAAGTTTTTAAAATCATACAACTTAGGTTGATGTTTTTGCCACCAAATAGTTTGGTTATTCTCGCCGTAAGTATACAAAACAACCTGTTTGGCTTTATTACAGGCTTTTTTCAAGCGCTTTTCATCTGGTAAGCCGAGCTCAATCCAAAGCTCAATTTCTTCGCTGTAGTTTACATGCCAAAGTTCGGGTTCATCATCAGCGCATAAGCCTTTAGTGAACTCTAAACCTTCACACGCATTTAGCGCAAAAGCGAGTAGGCGGATCATCAGTCTTTGCTCGGTCTCTGATGGGTGCTGTGCAAGGGTTAGATTGAAATCTTGATAAAGGTGGCGGTCCATATCGCTTAGCGATATTTGCGCTTTGATAATAGTTGATTTAAGAGCCATAACTGCTTACTTGAAAAAATTTGTGTCATTATAGCGCAATTCCAAGCTGAGCCAGTTAAAATAGCATGCAATTTATTTTTTAGGAGTAAAATATGGCCATCCAGTGGTTCCCAGGGCACATGAATAAAGCCCGTAATGAAATCAAAGAAATTATGCCACAAATGGATGTGATCATTGAGGTGCTTGATGCCCGTATTCCTTACAGCAGTGAAAACCCTATGGTAACAGCGCTGCGTGGCGATAAGCCGGTCATTAAAATCATGAATAAAGCTGACCTTGCAGATCCTAAATTAACGCAAGCATGGAAAGACTACTTTGAGCAGCAAAGTGGCGTTAAAGCGATTGATTTTGGGAATGATAAAGCAGGTGAAGTACATCGTATTAATGAGCTTTGTAAAAAATTAGTGCCGCATAAAGTGGGCGCTGATAAACAAATTAAAGCCATGATCATGGGTATTCCCAATGTTGGTAAATCAACACTAATTAATACCCTAGCAGGCCGAATTGTAGCAAAAACGGGTAATGAACCTGCGGTAACTAAAGCTCAGCAACGAATTAAACTTGATGATGGCATTATGCTTTACGACACGCCAGGCATGTTATGGCCAAAAGTAGAAAACGAAAACTCAGGTTACCGTTTAGGGGCAACGGGTGCAATTCGTGATACGGCCATTGATTATGAAGAGGTGGCAAGTTACACCGCCGAATATTTACTGCATGCATATCCTGAGCTTTTAAAAAGTCGCTATAAAATTGATGAGCTACCAGAGTCTGACTGGGAGTTTGTAGAAATGGCAGGCAAAAAGCGTGGCTGTATTCGTGGTGGAAATCAGATCGATACTTATAAAATGTCTGAAATTCTTATTAATGAATTACGAGATGGCATTATTGGTCGCATTACTATGGAAACACCAGCCATGCGTGAAGAAGAAGAGCAAATGGTTGCACAGCTTCGCGCCGCGTTAGAGGCAAAAAAAGCTGCTAAAGAAGAAGAGAAAAAGCAGCGCCGTGCCCGAGCGCGTAAAAACCGTCGTTAAAATTAAAACGTTAATTTTTAGACATAAAAAAAGCCCTGAAAGGGCTTTTTTAGTTTCATATCTACCGTCACCGATATGAGCAATGTAGCAAGTAAAATAAGTAGGGGTGCCCACATATTGCCAACATCAAGGGGCGTTGCGGCTAGCAATATGTGAGCTAAGCTTTAACGTGGCGACACGTGTTTCAGGGTCTTGAAACAATCAGGTTATCCCGTACAAGTCGTAATGCTCTTCCGGCTTGTTGATATTGATTATCAGTTAGATTTAATAAGCTGTCAACATCTAAATAAAAATAATTATCATTTCAGTGTTTTATTTTTCGACACATTGATTACTTTGTTTCAGGCATAAAAAAAGCCCTGCAAGGGCTTTTTTAGTTTCATATCTACCGTCACCGATATGAGCAATGTAGCAAGTAGGTGATCACCTGTTGCCAACATCAAGGGGCGTTGCGATCAGCAACAGGTGATCTTAGCTTTATCGTGGGCCACACGTGTTTCAGGGTCGAGAAACAAATCAGTTTATTCCGAACAAGTCATAAAGCGTCACTGACTTGTTGATAGTGATTATCAATTAGATTTAGCTATGTGTCAACAACTAATTGAAAATAATTCTCATTTCTTTGCGTTTGTTTTTTAACCTTCTCAAATACAATGCATTAGCACTAAAGTTGGGCTGTAAATTATGACTAATAAAAACTATGCTGAAGCTATAATAATTAAAATAATCAAATGCGATGTTCTCAATTTGGTCAATAAGCCTACTTGCGATTGTTTACCTAGCAATTCTATTTGCTGTTGCAGGCTGGGCTGATAAAAGAAAAGTACTGCCTTTTAAAGGCTTAACCTATGGTTTATCGCTTGGGGTATATTGTACTTCTTGGGCGTTTTTTGGCACCACGGCACAAGCAGCATATAACGGCTGGTGGTTAGCACCGACTTATGCTGGCACTATTTTACTGTTTATTTTTGGCTGGCAGGTATATTGTCGCATTGCACATATTTGTCGGCAGCAAAAAATAACGTCGATGGCAGATTTTATTGCCACCCGCTATGGACAATCTTCAAGCTTATCAGGGCTAATATCACTTATTTCTGTGATTGCGATTGTGCCTTATATCTCTTTACAGCTTAGTGCGACCGCACAAAGTATGAATTTACTTACCGACAAAGCCGTCACACAAAGCCATGAAGTGTGGGCCGATAGCACTTTTTACATCACCCTTGTTTTAGCGTTATTTGCTATTTTGTTTGGTGCAAGGCGGCTAAAACCCAGTGAGCATAACCCTGGCCTTATTGCGAGTATTGCTTTTGAATCAGTGGTTAAGTTATTGGCATTTGTTGCAGTGGGTTTATATGTGTGCTTTGCATTATTTGACAGCCCTATGGCACTGTTTGAAAAAGCACAGGCGCTGAATATCGATCAGCAAGTAGCTGTAACACAAAGCCCAACCTATGTGTATGTTGCCCATACATTACTCGGTATTTTGGCAACCCTATGTTTGCCAAGGCAGTTTCACATGAGCTTTATCGAAAAAAATAACGATAAAGAGTTGGCTTCGGCACGTTGGCTATTTCCGATTTACTTATTACTTATCAATCTGTTTATTTTACCGATTGCATACGCCGGATTAATTTATTTTCAAGGTCAAGAAGTTGGCTACGATACCTTTGTACTGGCACTTCCTATGGCAGCTGACAATGCTTTTGTAGCATTACTGGCATTTTTAGGCGGCTTTTCAGCTGCAACCAGTATGGTAATTGTGTCATCAATTGTACTTTCTGTGATGATAACCAATGACTTTATAAATCAGTTTATTTTACGCCGCTCGCAGCTTACATCGAGTAGCCGTGGACTCGATAAAAATAACCTTCTACACGCGCGTAAAATCGTTATCGTACTCATTTTATTACTTAGCTATTTCACTCACCGGGTACTGGGCGAGAGCACAACGCTTGCTAATGTTGGTTTAATGTCGTTTACCTTGGTTGCACAATTTTCACCAGCTATGATTATTGGTCTGTGGTGGCGACAAGCCTCTTGTAGAGGTGCGCAGCTTGGTATACTAAGTGGCTTTATCATCTGGGGTTACACGCTATTACTGCCAAACCTAGCAGGCGGATTAGGTAACGATAGCTTGTGGCTCGTGAATGGGCCTTGGGGGATTAGCTGGCTTGCACCCACCAATTTATTCTCATTAGGCATGGAAAGCATTAGCCAAGCCTTGCTGTTATCGTTAGGTGCGAACTGTTTAGTGTATTTTTTGGTGCCGTTATTTAGTCGTGCAACTTTGGCTGAACGCTTGCAGAGTAATAAATTTGTTTCTCAATTAAGTGACTCACGGATCAGCAACCACCTACATCCACTTAGTTATCATGATTTAGGAGCTTTATTGCAGCGATTTGCCGAGAAAGAGGCCGCGCAATCTCTGGTAAACCATTATTTCCCTGATGATAAAGGTAAGTGGAAACGCCCTGCTAATGTTGAATTAGAGCTACTGGTTGAGCGTGAGATGTCAGCGGTGATTGGCGGGGCATCGGCACGGCTTATTTTAGATGTAGCTAAAAATGAGCAGCGCCAGCCACTAGAACAAGTTGCTGAGTTTGTTGATGAAGCAAGTCAAGTTCTTAAATTTAATCGTGACTTACTACAATCAACCATAGAAAACATCCAACAAGGGATCAGTGTAGTCGACAGTGAACTGCGACTTGTAGCGTGGAATCAAGGTTATAAGAATATGTTTGCTTACCCTGACGATGCTCTATATATAGGGCGTCCGGTGGCTGATATTATTCGTTTTAATGCTGAGCGTGGCCTGTTCAGGGGCGAAAGTGTGACCAGCGAAGTCGAAAAACGTTTAGCGTATTTACGCCAAGGCAGTGCATATAAATACCAACGTTCGCACAATGATGGCCGTGTGTTTGAGATGCAAGGTAATCCACTGCCAGGGGGAGGGTTTGTAACAACCTATACAGATATTACTGAATTTGTTAAGCAACAGAAAGCGCTGACAGAAGCCAATGTCAGCCTGGAGGAAAAAGTAACAGCACGTACATTAGCACTTACTCAAGCAAATCAAGAGCTATCAAAGGCAAAACAGGTGGCGGAACAAGCAACAGTCAGTAAAACACGCTTTTTTGCTGCTGCGAGTCATGATTTACTTCAGCCCTTCAATGCCGCGAGTTTGTTTTGTTCATTAATGAATGAAAAAGCACAAAGCACTGAGCTTAAAGAATTAGCGATGAATATTAAAAATTCATTAGGCAGCGCTGAAGAACTGTTATCGAGTATTTTAGAACTAACGAAGCTCGACTCAGGTTCGTTTAAAGTACAAATGAGTGAGTTTGCAGCCAGCTCACTTGTAGAGCCGCTGCGCAATGATTATGAAGCGCTCGCAACTGATAAGGGCCTAAAGTTTATAATTGAGACTTGTGATGTGCGTTTGCACACAGATAAAGCGTTGTTACGCCGAGTATTGCGAAACTTACTCAGTAATGCCATTCGTTACACTGAGCGAGGCGAAGTACGCTTAAAAATGCATCATGACGATGATGATCATGTGTCATTCATTGTTGAAGATACAGGAATAGGTATTGCTGCAAGTGATCAGCAAACCATTTTTCAAGAGTTTAAACAGCTTGGTGCTAAACCAAGTGCTGAAGGGTTAGGGCTAGGGCTTGCAATCACAAAGCGTATTTGCGACCTCTTAAAAATCCCTTTAGTGATGGGCTCTGAGCTTGGAAAAGGAACGCAGTTCACTTTAACACTGCCATGTAAGGTCAGCCGTCAAGTGAGTAAAGAGCAAAGCGCAGAAGCGCAGCAAGAAACAGAGCTTGGTCAACTGCGTATTTGGCTGCTTGATAATGACCGAAATGTGTTAGAGGCATTAAAGCAGTTACTAGAAAATTGGGGCTGCGAGATCTCCACAGCCACTAATTTAGCAGACCTTGAGCAGTTAAAGGCAAGCCAAGCACTACCGCAATTACTGATTATCGATTATCAGCTGGATGATGGGGTAACGGGCCTTGAAGTGATTGAGCAAGCGGCACTAACACGCTTACCTGCCATCGTTAATACCGCGAATCATGATGAAGGTATACGTGAGTTAGTGCTCGATGCGGGCTACCCATTGCTTTATAAGCCTCTGAAAGCGCCTGCCTTAAAACGCATGATTAAGCGACTTACTTAATCAGCGTTTTGCTCAGTTGATGGGGCATTGGCTTTCATTAAGCGCTCTACCTCAGCGACAAATTTTTTATCTAAACCATCTTCATGACTTAAAAATAACATCATTTCATCACCATTGTGGTCAATTACCGTTACCGTGGTGGTTAGTAGGGCACTTTTAGCATAATCGACGTTGAGCTTTTTAATGTCACTAAAGCTGCGCTGATCTTTTTCGAGCACACCTTGCTCATTTTCCCAGTAACTAAAAATTGTGTTTTCTGTGATGCCGTTTCCATCAGTTTTAAAATCAACAAAGGCATCACTATAAAAGTATTGCACATTCTCATTTGCTGGGATGATCTCTTTTCGTTTTAAAAAGTTAACTTGATACGACCATAGCTTATCGCCGGTTACTATGGTTGAATTTGGCAACAAATATAGCTCATAAATTAAGCCATAAAATAACCAAGGCAACATGAATATCGACATGATAACCTGCCTCGCTCGCCATTGAGAGTGGTACTCAAGAGCCTGTTCAGGTTGCTTGAGGTTTTGAATGTAATTAACCAGCGGCAACCATAAAATAGGTGTCACTAAAAACAGCCAGGTACCATATTCCCAATTATAGCTTACGACTTCAGAAATGATAATCGCCAGCCATAACACGAACCCAACCGCAACGGGCATGATCTTATTTTTGCCAAAGGTTTGCTCGCTATGCTTGCAAAGCTCAAGTAACAACGGAATAAAAAACAGTGGTGCAAATATCCCTCGGGCAATCGGCATTATATGGCTTTGTTGCTGCTCTTTTATCGCTTTCCAGTTGCGATAGCTCCAGTAGTTAATGAATATTCCTAAGCTCAATAAGCTGTAAATAACAAACTTACTGTTACTGACAGGGTAGAACTGTTGCTCAGCAAAAAATGGGCGGTTACTTGCTTCTATACGCCAAGCGCCGATGAAAAAGATGATTGCTGCCAAGTAACTTAAAATAAAAACGCTATACCAATTGGTTTCGTCATCCACTGGTGTGGTTGTGGCGCTATTTGTGCCGTATTTAATGATGCCGTAATGGGTCGCGTTATTGAGTTTTTTGCGTTCGCTTAGGTAAAGGTCTATTTGATCGGCTGGAATATGATCCTGCTTAGCACTGTAATCAAAGAATAAGGTCAACACCGAGTCTTTAAATGTCACGCGTTTTTCGAGATGAAAAAATGGGTTATCGATCGTGACCTGCTCATCATCAAACTGCCAATTAGAGTCCGTAAAAGTAACCTCTATTGTTGTTTCGATATTATTGGGGTAACGAAACCACATTGGTGCCTTGTTACGTTCTCGCTGTTCAGGTTTATAAACCGAGCTTCGAATGTCACTGGCGTAAAAGTTGTTTTTAAAATCATTACCATCAGGTCGCCAAAAGTTATCAATAGTATAGTGCTCATTGGTAATTAGCTGACCGGTGTCCTCTGGAGATTCAACCAGCATAGGTTTGGCTGTTTTTAAGCCTTTGTAGGTATCTTGATAATATTCTCGATAATCATCTTCTACGCTTTTTAAGCTGTTTTTAGCGATTGAACTACGACGATTTATTGCTTCAAAGACGCCGTATTTATATTGAGTTGAGAAACTAACTGGCTCGTCAATACCTTCTGGGATCTGATAACTATCAAAAACCTGTATGCGTTTTAGGGCAGGCTCTGTGAACATATCTGTAAAGCCTGTTTCACCTTGCTTAATTATTAACGCTACATCGTAGTTCGGTTGAGCTAAATGTTCTAAATTGCCGCGCTGATAAGAAATGGTCGGATCGAGCCAATAGCGCTTACCTTGGTGCTCTAAAGTGACAATGACATGATCAAATAAGCTAGGAGATACCGGTAAGCTGGCAGTACGTTTTCTGCCTTCGGTGTTAACTAAAGCAGGGTGAGCCTCTGCGCCGAGCGCTTTAAGTAAAGAGATGAGCAAGACGGTTTTGTCTTTACAATCGCCATAGCGCAGTGCCAAGGTTTCTGATGCAGGAGTAGGTTGATGCGAGTTGGTGCCCATTTCTAGGCCCAAATAACGTACTTCGTCTTGGCTAAAGCGTAGGGCTGCCACAATTTGAGACTCTAAATCGGCATGTTGAAACTTAATTTGACGGGCAATTGTTTCAATAGCAGGGCTCACTTCGATGGCTGATTGGTACAAAGGTAACGACCAATTGATCACCTCTTGCCAATTATTTACTTCAGAAAAATACACTTCCTTGTAAGGTGAGTACCAATAAGGTACTTCACTTGCTGAGATCATTGTAGGCTCATTGTGTTGGCTAATTTGGTAGTCAAAACCCAAATCTAGCTTGGTTTTAGTAACTGGTGACTCGCCATTCATAAAGTTGATATATAAGGGCGTAGGCTTTTGCCACTTTACCCGCATAAATTGCTGCACTATCGGCACCGACCAGTTTAGTGTGCGCATGGTACTAAAGTGTTGATAAACCGGATTGCTGCCCGAAATCGTATAGCTGTAATCTAATATATCCATTACCCGCATATCATCAATAATGATATTTAGGCTTAATGTGCCATTGTATATTCGACTTGCTAGGTCGGTCTCACGTTGTAACACCTGTAGCTCGGCACTATTTAGTTTATCTATATATTGACCGTCACGAATAATGCCTAAGCTATTGAGCGTAAGAGATTGATAATTTGGGTCAAAATCAATATTCAGCTGGCTTATATAATCAACCCCAGACTGATTGACCGCTTGCATTACGGTGCGATTAAAGCGTTGCTGTGGGGCTTGCTCAGATACCTGAAGCTGAGTGTCGAGCATCAGGTAGAAAGTCCCGTCTCGTATTTGGTCTCGAGGAATCTCAGGGATAAGTAACTCATGGTGTTTTACCCAGTTAGCTGCGGGCGCAATCTGATAGTCTTCAGCGGTTGCAAAACAGCTCACAAAGAATAAAAAAACAGCCAGTACCTTAAGTTGTAAGTGCATCCATTTCATTGTTATTTTCTAATTCCATTATATCTATGAGATAAGTTACTGAAATAAGAAGCCGCTGCCAACTAAAACCCATTAAAAAATTAAGCTGATTTGTTAAGTGATAGAGCTATATAAAAAGCTACTCGATTTTGCCAACCTGCGAAAGCTGATTAAACAAAATGCCCGCTTGGGTGCGGTTATAGACATTGAGTTTGCGTAAAATCGCTGACACATGTTGTTTGATTGTGGTTTCTTGAATCGACATTTCAAAGGCGATTTGTTTATTCAATAAACCGTCGGCAATCATTGCAAGTACGCGGTATTGCTGCGGAGTTAGTTTTTCAAGGTTACGAGCAAATTCGCTTTGTTCGTCGTTGATCACTACATCGGTTAAATCTACTTCAGGTGGTAACCACGTATCGCCATTGAGTACATGGCTAATTGCTTCACTGATGACATCTAAAGAAGATGACTTCGGAATATAACCAGCAGCGCCAAGACTCATAGCTTGTTTGATTATAGCTGGTGTCTCATTGGCAGAGACCATGATGACTAAGATATCTGGGTAGTGGTTGCGCAGTTGCGAGAGGGCTTGTAGGCCATTTGCACCTGGGATCGTAAGGTCTAAAAATATCAGTTCAATCTCAGGGTGAGCGCTTAACAGTGTAAACAAACCCTCAATGTCACTGGTTTCTTTAATATGTTCTTCTGGCACAGATGTCGCGGCAGCTTGACGCAGCGCACTTCTAAATAACGGGTGATCATCGGCGATTATGGTGTTCACAGCTAAAGACATTCCCTCGATTCTCCAATGCGTTATGTTATAAGTGATTTTGCCTTTTGAAACAAGGTTTGCCTGAGGGGAAGTGTCAGACAAACCTTTCTCACACAAGGATCTAGATTCTATTTTAGAAACGGTAACCAACAGTGAAGGCTACAGTGCGAGGGTCGCCGTAGTAACCAATTAGCGTATTATCACCACCTAAACCTGGGGTGTATTTGCTGGTATCTGTTGGGTCTGTTGGATCAGGTGCCACGAACTGGTAACCACCAATCATGTACTCTTCATCCGTTAAGTTTTTACCGTAAAGACCCGCAGTCCAGTGACCATCTGTGCTGTACCAAGTAATACCCATATTAAAGATACCGTAAGCATCTTGCGTTAATAGGCTATCTTCTTCGAATAGTGCGTAGTCGCCTCTGTGGTAGTAGTTACCATTGACAACAAAGTCACCCATTTCTGTGTACATGCGGTACGTTGCACCCAGATTAAAGGTTAAATCAGGTGTGTTTGATACAGTAAAGCGATCTGATTTATCAAACTGCTCACCAGTCACTGGGTCGTAATCAATCACGTTATCGAAGTTACTGTCAATATAACCTATTGATGCATCAAAGCTGAGCGATTCAGATGCTACATAGTTAAGCTCAAGCTCAATACCATCAGATGTTGACTCACCAATATTACCTAAGCGTTGGTTTAGATCTGCATCTGTTTCACCGGGTAACACAGAAATATATTGACGATCTTTATGGTCGAGTGAGAATAAGGTGACGTTTGCACGTAAGTTATTGTTCCACTCACTCTTCATGCCGATTTCGAATGAATCAACAATTTCTGGTTTTGCAGCGGGCTCTGCTGTGCTTGCCCGAGGGTTGAACGTACCTGACTTAAAGCCTTGCGCGTAACTTGCAAAGAACATTATGTCGTTTGAATACTGGTATTCAACACCTGCACGCGGTGTGAAGCGTGACCATTCTTCCTCATCATCGAGTACCGTCGGTACAAGTTGGCCTTCTGGGCGAGTGTAACCTGGGATCCAATCTGATTCTGGATAAACAGTATCAAAAATTAAACCGTTATAAACATTCGCCTCTTTTTTGTCTTTGGTGTAACGCGCACCCAATGTCATTGACCATTGTTCGTTAAAGTCATAACTACCTTGGATGTAAGCCGCCTTACTTGTTGAGTTACTACAGCCACCGGTTTCACGGGTTAAGCTTGGGCCACCTAATGCCTGACCTAATACTTTCAAGATAGCTTGGAATTGACCACATGATTCACCGTCATAGTAATAAAGACCCGAAACCAGTTTGTAGTTATCGCCTTGATGGTTTAGCTGTAATTCATGAGTGGTTTGCTCATCATCGTAAATTGCAGGAACATCGAAAATTTGAATTGAAGTATTATCAAAGTCGATGTTGGTTGGTGAGTAGCTCTCACGGCTTGAACCGACATATTTAATGCTGGTGTAGTCAGTCATATCCCAACGAGCAGTCAGGCTGTAGCCTTCAAGTTCAACTTTGTTCCATGTTGGTAAGCTGGTGTATGAGTCATACACGCTGTCTGGAACTGGCGCATCGGTTAGTAGGCTTGGTAGTAAACGGTAGCCACCTTTTGCGTTTGATTTGTCTTCTGTTTTATCCCACGCTAAGCGAAAGAATAAGTCATCAGTCGGTGTGTATTCGAGTGTTACACGTGCTGCGGTCACGTCTTTGTTGTAGTTTTCGCGGTCTTGGTTATCAAGAGCCGATGTTAAAAACTCACCAAAGCCATCACGGTTAAGCGTTGCAAACCCAAAGCCCACGTAAAGTTTTTCGTCAACAATCGGTAATTGGCCGGTAATCTTTAAATCTTTCTGGTTATAGCTGCCCACAGTCCCCTGTACATTTAACGTGGCATCACCGCTCATTTCTTTGGTGACGTATTTAATTGCGCCACCTATGGTATTTTTACCGTAAAGTGTTCCTTGTGGGCCGCGTAATACTTCGATTTGTTGCACATCAAGTAGATCAAGCACGGCACCTTGTGGACGAGCAAGGTAGACATCATCAATATAAATACCTACGCCTGGTTCATAACCCCAAAGAGGATCTTGTTGACCTACACCACGAATAAACGCAGTAATGGTAGAGTTAGTACCACGACTAGCTTGCAAGGTGGTATTGGGTGAAAACTGCTGAACTTCGGTCATGACGACAATGCCATTTTCTGCCAGTTCTTCAGCACCAATTGAAGTGACAGCAACAGGCACTTCTTGCAGATTTTCAACAGTTTTACGTGCTGTTACCTGAATACGTTCAAGTTCACCTTTTTTTGCTGCAGGTTCGGCTTGTTCTGCCGCTTGAGCACTGACACCTGCCAAAGAAAGTGATACAGCCAGAGTAAGTGGCGCGACTTTTGGGTTAAGCTTTATCATGTTGTATTCCTTGTTATTGTTGTCATTAGTCTTATGGCCACTCACATTGATGTTGCCGAAGACTGAATAAGATTTGCCCGTGTCACCTGTCAGTTAATGTAGAAGATAGTTGCAGAAATTGAATTAGTACCATAGTGCTATACCCGCCACAGCCCTTTATTTATCAAGCAATTAAGCTATTTTTAAAGCAGATAGTACCTTAGTGTTATGTATTTTTTGAGCGCTTAGGGTAAGACTGAAAGCATTATTCCGATGTCACCTCATCTGTGTAATAACAATAATTATAGGAATGTCTATGCTGAGCATGATAGGACTGTTAGGCGGTTTAATACTGCTGATCATTTTAACGCTGCGTGGGGTAAATTTATTTATCGCTGCGCCAATCTGTGCACTGTTAGTTGCACTTAGTAGTGGCATGGCCATTTTCCCTGTATCGGCAGATACAAACTTTATTAACGCCTATATGGATGGCTTTGCAGGCTTCTTAAGTGCGTGGTTCTTTATGTTCTTACTGGGTTCGTTATTCGGTAAGTTTATGGAAGACACCGGTGCTGCAGACAGTGTTGCAAGCTACATTGTGGGGAAATTAGGTATGAAGCACGCCGTTCTTGCGGTGGTGATTGCCTGTGCTGTTTTAACCTATGGTGGCGTGAGCGTCTTTATCGTTGCGTTTTCTGTTTATCCAATGGCATTAAGTCTGTTTAAAGATGCAAACTTACCGCGCCGCTTTATTCCAGCAACACTGGCATTTGGTTCGGTAACCTTTACCATGACTTCGGCAGGCTCGCCAGAAATTCAAAATTGGATCCCGGTTAAACACCTTGGTACGTCACCCTATGCGGCATGGGAAGTCAGCTTAGTGGTGGCTATTTTCATGGCGACAGCAGGTTATTTTTGGTTAAACAAGATGATCAAAAAGGCCGTTGCTAACGGCGAAACCTTTGAAGCGCGTGATGATGATCCTGTCATTATTGAGCGTCGTCGTCCGCATCCAATCACGGGTGTGATCCCGCTAATCGTGGTGCTACTTTTATCATTTACGTTACATGATGTACTGCAGCAAACAGCGCTGATTGTCGCTTTACTTGGTGGTGTATTGAGTATTGTGATTATCAACTTTAAGCATTTTCACGATATGGGTAATGCTATTAATGTGGGTACAACCGGTGCTTTAGTGGCAATCGGTAATACCGCTGCCGTGGTTGGTTTTGGCGCTGTGGCGAAAGTGTCACCAGCATTTACCGCCGCTGTCGATGTGATGACCCATATGCCGGGCAATGAGCTGGTTGGTGCTGCGGTTGCGGTGAGTGTGATTGCCGGCTTAACAGGCTCTGCTTCTGGCGGGCAAGCCATTGCATTACCGCTTGTCGCACCTGGGTATTTAGATATGGGTGTGAATCCAGAACAACTACACCGTGTGGTGGCGATTAGTTCTGGAGCACTCGATACCTTGCCACATAATGGTTATGTGGTTACAACGATACGCGCTATCTGTAAAGAAACGCATCAACGAGCGTATTGGTCAATGGCAGCTCTGACTGCGGTTATTCCGCTTATCGGTGTCGCATTGGCACTTGGACTCTTTATTTTCTTTTAAGGAACAGCAATGAAAACCAAATTAATAATTTTGCTATGGCTGGTTGTATTTAGTAGCACTGCGTTTGGCGCTGCAAACAAAGCCGACACCATGCTGGTGGAAAAACAGCATTTTACAACAAAAGATTTTACCACTGTGTCTGGTGTGACCTTAGAGCAAGTGGATATTGGCTGGGAAAGCTATGGAAAACTAAACGCCAATAAAGATAATGTGATTTTAATCACTCATTACTTCTCTGGTACGTCTCATGCCGCAGGTAAATATAAAGCGGATGACGCCCTACCGGGTTATTGGGATGCGATTATCGGCCCAGGTAAAGCTATCGATACGAATAAATATTATGTGATTAGCTCAGATACCTTAGTGAATGCCAACTGGCATGATGAAAATGTAATCACCACAGGCCCTGCGTCAATTAATCCAAAAACAGGCAAACCTTACGGTTTAGATTTTCCTGTGGTCACGATTACTGACTTTGTGAATGTGCAAAAGCGTTTACTCGACAGCCTAGGTATCACTAAATTACATGCTGTGATGGGCGCATCAATGGGGTCGTTTCAAGCACTTGAGTGGGCAACACGTTACCCAGATAAAGTAGAGCGCTTAATTCATGTGATTGGTGCTGCAACGATGGATGCATGGACAGTCGCTGCACTTGAAAAATGGGCGTTACCAATTCGTCTAGATAAAAACTGGCAGCAAGGTAATTACTACGGCAAAGAGCGCCCGCTAGATGGTTTAGCGGCAACCATGCTTAATATTACCCAAGATGCGATGCATCCCATTATTTATAACGCGAGCTTCCCTGACTTTAACGTTTTGGATGAAGGTGCGTTAAAAGATATTCGTACCTTGCCTAAGCTAAACCAAGTATTAGCTGAGCGGGCAATGGCACGAGCTAAAACGCAAGATGCAAACCATGTACTTTATTTGGTACGGGCATCACAACTATTTACCGCTGGCATGCAAAGCGATTTAACAACGGCACTTAAAAATGTCTCTGCCAAAACATTATTGCTACCTGCAACGAACGACTTACTGCTTCGTCCTGAAAACATGCGTACTGTGTTTGACACCATGAAAGCGGCAGGTAAAGACGTTGAGATTTCAGAAATTGAAGGGGGCTGGGGACACCTTGATGGTCTTTTCTCAATTGCCCCGAAAGCGCAGCTTATCAGTGAGTTTTTAGAGGAGTAACCCGATGAGCAAAACAGTTTTAATTACCGGTGCAGCCAGTGGTATTGGTCTCTATGTTGCACAGCAACTGGCGATGCAAGGTCACACTATTATTGTGACTGATTTAAATCAGCAAGCAGCACAACAAGCGGCAGCAGGCATTGTTGAACAAGGCGGCAGCGCCGAAGGGTATGCACTTAATGTGGCTGATAGTGATGCAATAGAGCAGTTTTTCACTGAGCTTAATCAGCCAATTGATGTGCTTATTAATAATGCAGGTATTCAGCACGTTGCAAAGCTTGAAGATTTCCCGGCTGATAAATGGCAGTTCTTACAGCAAGTTATGCTCGTTGGCCCGGCGATGATGACCAAGGCGGTACTCCCTCGCATGCGTGAGCAAGATTTTGGTCGCATCATTAATATTGGTTCAATCCATGCCATGGTGGCGTCTAAATATAAGTCGGCTTATATCGCTGCAAAACATGGCTTAATCGGCTTTGCTAAAACCATGGCACTTGAAACTAATGATGCCAATATCACCATTAATACCGTGTGCCCAGCGTATGTAAAAACGCCGCTTGTTGAGCAACAAATTGCCTCGCAAGCCAAAGAACATGGCATTTCTGAGCAACAAGTGATCGACACAATTATGCTAGCACCGATGCCGAAAAAAGCATTTATCGGCTTAGATGAGATCCTGCATACCGTTAGTTTTTTAATGGCCGATGCAGCACGCAATATTACCGCCCAAGCAATCGCCATTGATGGCGGTTGGACTGCACAATAGGAGGAGCCAATGGCAGGTTTTGATAAAGTAGTTACAAGTTATAGCGAAGCGATGGCTGGCCTTGAAGATGGCATGACAGTGATAGCCGGTGGTTTTGGTTTATGCGGTATTCCTGAAGGACTGATTGCGCAAATTAAACATCAAGGCACCCGTGGTTTAACCGTGGTATCGAATAACTGTGGTGTTGATGGTTTTGGTTTAGGTGTGCTGCTTGAAGATAAGCAAATCAGCAAGATGGTTGCCTCTTACGTAGGTGAAAACGCGCTATTTGAGCAGCAGCTATTAAATGGTGAACTAGAAGTTGAGCTCACACCGCAAGGCACCTTAGCTGAAAAAATGCGAGCTGGCGGCGCGGGCATTCCTGCATTTTATACCGCAACTGGCGTGGGTACTCCGGTGGCTGACGGTAAAGAAACCCGCAATATTAATGGTCGTGACTATTTATTGGAGCCAAGCATTACTGGCGACTTTGCGATAGTTAAAGCGTGGAAAGCAGATCGTTATGGTAACTGCATTTATCGTCATACGGCAATGAACTTTAACCCAATGGCAGCAACCGCAGGCAAAATTACGGTTCTTGAAGTTGAAGAAATTGTTGAGCCAGGGGAGCTAGAACCAAGCCAAATTCACACGCCGGGTATCTATATTGACCGGGTAATTAAAGGTGAATTTGAAAAACGCATCGAGAAAGTTACCACTAAGCAAGAGAATCAATAAGGAGCACGCTGATGGCATTATCACGAGAACAAATCGCTAAACGCGTGGCGATGGAGCTACAGGATGGTTACTACGTTAACTTGGGTATAGGAATTCCAACCTTGGTCGCTAATTATGTCCCTGATGGCATCGAAGTGATGCTGCAATCTGAAAATGGTTTACTCGGTATGGGGCCATACCCAAGTGCGGACCAAGTTGATGCCGATATGATCAACGCAGGCAAAGAAACGGTCACCGCTGCAACGGGGGCAGCTATTTTTAGCTCTGCAGAAAGCTTTGCCATGATCCGAGGTGGGCATGTTGATTTAACCGTGCTGGGTGCGTTTGAAGTAGATCAAAACGGCAACATTGCCAGTTGGATGATCCCGAAAAAGTTGGTTAAAGGGATGGGCGGAGCAATGGATTTAGTGGCCGGTGCTAAAAACATTATTTGTACTATGACCCATGCCAACAAGCATGGCGAATCAAAACTGCTGACCGAATGTAGTTTGCCGTTAACTGGGGTTGGTTGTATCAATAAAGTGATCACCGATTTGGCATTGTTAGAAATTAAAGACGGTGCATTTCATTTATTAGAGCGTGCCCCAGGAGTCTCAGTCGATGAGATTATAGCCAAGACACAAGGTAAGCTTATTGTCTCTGAAGATGTACCTGAAATGACCTTTAGTTAGCAATTAAGCTCCTAATTTGACTGAATTTTATACTAAACCCTAGTAATGTGCTTTTTGTTCATGAATTTTATGAGCAAAAAGCCATTTATTATCATCAATGCAACTTACCTCCTAAACATTTCGTTAATCTATCGTTAACACTAAGCTCCAAACCAGATCGCCATTTGCAGTCGGCCGATCAACGACAACAAATAATTATAATCTGGTGTGGAGTAATTCATGAAAGCAAGTAACACACAGCTCGCTTTAGCCGTTGCAGCGGCGTTAGCAAGTACATCAGCATTCGCACAAAGCGACACTGAACAACTACAGCAACAACTCGATGCACTTCAAAAAGAAGTGGACTCATTAAAAACATCTAGCGGCTTTAACCTAGAATTTGGTGGTCGCGTACAACTTGATTACAACTATTTCGACGGCGCTTATAATGCCGACAATGATGGCGCTGGAGGCAGCGACTTCTTTCCTCGACGTATCCGTACTTATGTTGAAAGTGAACATGGTAACTGGGATCACAAACTATTACTCGAATTTGCAGAAGGCACGGCTGAAATTGTTTTAGCCCGTGTTCGTTATGCATTCGACAACGGCTTAAAAGTAAAAGCCGGTAAAATTCGTGAAGATATGTCGCTCAATGCGCTAACCAGCTCTAAGCACATTAACACCATTGAGCGCAGCACCCTTGCTAATACCTTCTCACCTTTCTTCCGTTGGGGGATTTCAGCTTATCAATACTTTAAGGACTCAGGCTTACGTTATGCCGTAGGTGTTTACAAAAATGATGCGTTTGGTGCATCAGGCCATGACGAAGACGACAAACTGACATTGGCTGTAACAGGTCGCTTAACGTGGTCAAGTGCGGCGCCTGGTGATGTGATTCATTTAGGTGCTTGGCACTCTTATCGCGATATGGGCGGTAATGATTTAAGCGCTCGTTTTGCCCGCGGTGAAGTGCGTGAAACCAATGTGCGCTTAGTGGATTACGCGGTAGGCGGTGAAACGGCAGCGCTAGATAGTATGTCGCAAACAGGCCTTGAATTTGCCTACCAAGCGAATGCATTCACGCTAGAGGCTGAATATGCCAGCCGTTACCTCGATACGGTGGATAGTAGCAATGTATTAGATGGTGAGCGCTTTGATGGTTTTCATGTTTCTGCCAGTTACTTCTTAGGTGGTCAGCAGCGCAATTACAAAGCGGGCTCTGCGTTATTTGTTCAGCCAAAAGGGATTAAAGACGCATGGGAGCTGGTTGCCCGTGTTTCACAAATGAATGCCAGCAGTAAAGACCAAGGCACAGACGTAACTACTTATACGTTAGGCACATCATATTACCTAAGCAGCGATATTAAGTTTATGGGCAACCTGATTTACAGCGATGTTGATGGTGCAGGCGCTTCTTCGCTGGTAGGTGATGAAGATTCAGGTATGGGCATCAGCGCTCGTATGCAGTACTTATTTTAGGAGTCGTGCATTATGACTATGTTTAAATCAATTAAGAGCTCTTTATTAGCAGCCTCGTTATTAGTAACCAGCCCGTTGGCGTTAGCTGACTTACACTTTTTAGTACCAGGTGGTCCAGGTGGCGGTTGGGATACCACAGCTCGCGGTGTGGGTGAAGCCATGGTAAAAGCGGGGATTGAAGATAATGCGTCGTTTCAAAATATGTCGGGTGGCGGCGGTGGCCGTGCGATTGCTTATTTGATTGAGTCGGGCACTAAAAAAGGCGATATGTTGATGGTGAACTCAACGCCTATCGTTCTGCGCGCATTATCAGGCAAAATTCCTTACAGCTATCGTGATTTAACGCCAGTTGCCAGCATGATTGCTGATTACGGCGCGTTTGTTGTACGTAATGATTCGCCTTATAAAACATGGCAAGACGTTATTGATGCCATGAAAAAAGATCCAGGCTCTGTAAAAGTGGCGGGAGGTTCAGCGCGCGGCAGTATGGATCACTTAGTGGCAGCACAAGCTGTGAAGGCGGCGGGTATTGATGGTCGTCGATTACGTTACATTCCATACGATGCGGGTGGTAAAGCGAAAGCAGGCTTGTTGTCGGGTGAGGTCAACTTACTTTCAACGGGCTTAAGTGAAGCACTCGAAGTCGCCAATGGCGGTCAAGCGCGTATTTTAGCAGTGACTTCAGCAGATGCTTTACCTGATTATCCTGAAATTCCAACCTTAAAGTCGCTAGGTTACGACATGGAATTCGTAAACTGGCGCGGCTTTTTTGCAACCCCAGATTTACCAGCAGACAAACTAGCCCAGTACACAGAAAAGTTGCGTAAATTACAAGCAACACCTGAGTGGGAAGCGGTTCGTGCGCGTAATGGTTGGTTAAACCTGTTTCAAGAGAAAGAAGCGTTTATTAAGGCGCTTGAGCAGCAGGAAGCACAGCTAAAAGTGGTCATGGAAGAGCTTGGTTTTATTCGTAGACTAGGTTAGTTGGGACTTTTTAATGTTAAACCGTGAACTAATTGGACCAAGTTTATTCTTGGTCCTCTTTACCCTTTACGCCCTTGTGGCTTGGCAAATTCCACTCATGCCATTTGAAGAGTACGAAAGCGTTACTTCTGCAACCTTACCTAAAGTGTATGCCGTATTCGGTATTGTGGTGTGTGTACTATCAATTGGTGCCAATTTATTAAAGCAAGCACCAGCAGAAAAAGCAGAGCTACTCAGTAAGGGCAACTTACTACGTACCTTTGCACTGTTAGTGTTAATGGTTGCCTATAGCGCCATGCTCGAGCCGTTTGGTTTTTTAATTGCCACCAGTGCCTTTTTAATTGCTGGCTTTTTTATTATGGGCGAACGCCGTAAAACGGTGTTGTTGTTTGCCTCTGTGCCTGTGGCCGTGGTTTTTTGGTTTTTAATGACACAAGTACTGGGCATTTACTTAGTACCTGGCAACCTGTGGAGTTAAGTTATGCTTGATGGAATTATGTTAGGTTTGTCGACCGTACTCGACTGGAACAACTTGTTATATGTGATTGTTGGCTGCTTTGTTGGCACCTTCATCGGTATGCTACCTGGACTTGGCCCAATTACTGCGATTGCATTGATGATCCCGATCACTTACAGCATTGGTGCTGATTCGGGCATGATTTTAATGGCCGGTGTTTACTACGGCGCTATATTTGGTGGCTCTACGTCTTCTATTTTGATTAATGCGCCTGGGGTTGCGGGGACGGTAGCGTCATCGTTTGATGGTTACCCGCTAGCAAAACAAGGTAAGGCAGGTAAAGCTCTGGCTATTGCAGCCTATGCGTCCTTTATTGGCGGGACCATTGGCGCCATTTTACTGATGGTGGCTGCGCCATTATTAGCGAAAGTATCATTAAGTTTCCAATCACCTGATTATGTTGTACTAATGTTTTTAGGCTTAACGGCCATTGCCGCATTCTCTAATAAAGGGCAATTTTTAAAAGCTATGATGATGACGGTATTTGGTTTAATGCTTGCAACGGTAGGGATTGATCCGTCTTCGGGTACTGAACGTTTTACCTTTGGCCAAGCCGATTTATTAGATGGCATTAGCTTTTTATTAGTGGCAATGGCGACGTTTGCGTTGGCTGAGGCACTGATTAATGTGGCGCGCCCTGAGGCTGAACCAGATAAAAAATTGGATGATCCTAATACGCCAAAAATTGGTTCAACAAAACTAACCAAAGAAGAAGTAAAAGACATGGCTCCTGTGGTTGGCCGCTCATCTTTACTTGGTTTTATTGTCGGTGTTTTACCTGGGGCAGGGGCGACGATTGCCAGCTTTATGGCCTACGCCACTGAACGTAACCTTGCTCCAAAGGCACTGAAAGATAAATTTGGTAAGGGCTCGATGCGTGGCTTAGCAGCCCCTGAATCGGCTAATAATGCAGCCTGTACCGGCTCATTTGTACCGCTACTTACGTTAGGTATTCCTGGCTCTGGCACGACAGCGATTATGTTAGGCGCCTTAATCGCCTACGGTATTCAACCAGGTCCTATGTTAATGCAAGAAAACCCAAGCGTGTTTTGGGCAGTCATTGTCAGTATGTATTTTGGCAATATCGTACTGCTTATTCTGAACCTGCCGTTGATCCCATATTTTGCTAAAGTGCTGGCTATGCCTAAATCGGTGCTTACCGTGATGATTTTGTTCTTTAGCTTAATTGGCGTGTATTTAGTGTCGTTTAATACCTTTGATTTATTTATGATGGTGGGCTTTGCGTTGGTGGCATTAGTACTTAGGTTGCTAGCTTTCCCGATGGCACCTTTGTTACTTGGCTTTATACTTGGCGATATGATTGAGCGAAATTTCCGTCGTGCGATGATGATTTCAGATGGCTCGCTGAGCTTTTTATGGGACCGCCCATTAACACTCAGTATTTTCGTAATTTCAATCTTAGTGTTGTTGTTCCCATTGAAAGATTATATTGTCCAACGTCGTAAAGAAAAAGCAGCCACGCAAGCACAGCAGCATGCGTAGCACAAGGCGATAAGATGAGATACACCAATAAGCTAAACCCATTTCAGCATATGGTTAAAAAGCCAAAGCGCTTAGAAACACGACTCATTATTTGGGTTACTGGTCTATGTGTTTTACAAGCTGTGTTGTTTGGCGCTTTGGTGTATCAGATCACAGCGCAGAGTCTACATAGTCACATGGGTGACAAGGCACTGGCGTTAGCAACGAGCATTGCATCGCGAGATGATGTACAAAAAGCGTTACTAACACAAAAAGACCACGCAAAGCTTAATATTGAAATAGAGCAAATTCGTGAATTAACGGAAGCAAGTTTTATCGTTATTGGCGATAGCCAAACAACACGTATTGTTCATCCTGATGCTAATAAGCTGGGTAAGCACATGGTTGGGGGTGATAGCCAAGCTGCACTAAGAGGTGAGCGCTATGTGTCTATTGCGAAAGGCAGCTTGGGTGAGTCAATTCGCGGAAAAGTGCCAGTCTATTCTGAATCAGATGAGATAATAGGGCTTGTTTCAGTGGGGTTTTTGGTGCAATCGATTGAGCCACTAATTCGTGCTCGAAGCGCCGAAATCATGCTTTGGGGCTTATTGTTAGTGGGGTTGAGCATTTTGGCTGCGGTGTATATTGGTCAACGGGTTCGTAATGCTATTTTTGGTTTGCAGCCAGATGAAATAGCACGGCTCTTTTCTGAGCAAGATGCTATTTTGAATACCGTTCGTAGCGGTATTATCGCCCTTGATCCAGAAGGTAATGTGCGTAACTTAAACCAACGAGCCTGCGAAATTCTTGGCAAACCGACTAGCTGTATCCATCAACCATTAAAGCTTGAAGACTTACTTCCTGAACATACCGAGTTTTTAATGCATAACCAGCAGCGCCCGATTGTTGGCTTTGAATTATTTGCTGCCGATAAACGCATTGTGTTGTCGCGATATGCACTACAGGTGCAAGGTCAGGCTGATGGTATTTTGTTGAGTATGCGCCCTGCTGATGAGCTTGAATATTTATCGCAGCAATTAACCAAAGTGCAAGCCTTTGCAGAGTTATTGCGGGTGCAAACGCATGATTACTCAAACAAGCTAAACTTAATTGGTGCGTTAATTCAAATGGGGCAAACGGATCAAGCTATTGAGTTAATAGGACAAGAAAGCAAAGGCTCACAAGCGCAGATCCATCATTTACTCGAAAGGATCCAAGATCCGGTACTTGCTGGGTTACTGGTCGGTAAATACCATAAAGCCCGTGAACTAAACGTAGTACTTGAGCTTAACCCAGATAGCTTATTAGGATCGATCACCCGTAAGGATATGCTGGAACGGGTTGTCTCTATACTCGGCAATTTGATTGATAACGCAATTGAAGCCGCTATTCGAGCTAGCGATACACGTACCCCTAAGGTTCGTGTTACGGTTGATGAAACCAGTAAAACCTTGTTGTTTGATGTTGAAGACAGCGGTTTTGGTTTAGGCGATGACAAGGATGTGATATTTACACCACAATACAGTTCTAAGTCAGGGGCTGAGCATGGCATAGGTCTTTATTTAGTTAAAACCAACTTAGATTCGTGTCGTGGTAGTTTAGAAATAGGTGAGTCTGATCTGATGGGGGCACGCTTAAGTGTCTACATTCCAAAATAATAAAAATGATCAGCCTATAATATAAAAGGTAAAGAAGATGACTTATTCGGTTGTCATAGTTGAAGATGAAGTCGAGGTTGCACAGCTGTTAGCGCAATACTTATTGCTCCCTCATGGTATTGCAGGTCAACAAGGAACGCGTCAAACTTTGCGCCAAGGACAATATCAAGTGGTTGGTATTGCTGGTAATTTAACGACAGCTAAAGCATTATTGCAGGCGGTTGATGCAGATTTAATTCTGCTTGATATTCACCTTCCTGATGGTAATGGTCTTGAGCTGTTAAATGAGTTACGTCGTAATGAGCTAAAAAGTGAAGTGATGCTGTTAACTGCGGCAAAAGAAGTCGAAACATTGGAAAAAGCCATGCAACTTGGTGCATGCGATTTTTTAGTTAAACCACTTATGCTTAATCGTTTAGATCAAGCTTTAGCGCGCTTTGAGGCAAGGCAGCAATGTTTGTCAGATGCAAATGAAGTCACGCAATCTATGGTTGATACCCTCTTTGGCTCACAAGAGCAGCAAAAAGCGCCTGTTAGATTACCTAAAGGTGTCGATCAGCTTACTTTGCAAAAAATTTTAAAAGCATTTGAAGCGAACCTAGGAACGGATTTTACTGCCCAGCAGATGGGTGATTTAGTTGGGGTAAGCCGCTCAACGGCTCGTCGATACCTTGAATATTTACTGGAAGCGGAAAAAGTCAGTGCCGATCAAAGCTATGGCAGTATTGGTAGACCTGAACGTTGTTATAAAATGCTTACTGGCTAGATGGCGGCATTTTATTAGTGTTTTCGCTGATTTTATGTGATTTTTACAGCGTAAAATCATTTCAAGATACTTTAAAAAGTCCCACTTATCTTTAGCATAGAAAAATTTTATAAAATTGATTGCATTTTAAGCGACTTCGATGGTGATGTTCGCTTTAAGTAATGCTATACTCCCGCCGAATAATTTTTCGACTTTATTAAGAGTAAAATAATGGCAGATTTATCGAAGTACAGAAATATTGGTATTTTCGCCCACGTTGACGCGGGTAAAACTACCACCACTGAGCGTATCCTTAAGCTTACGGGTAAAATTCATAAGACTGGTGAGGTACACGACGGTGAGTCTACTACTGACTTCATGGAACAAGAAGCTGAGCGTGGTATTACAATCCAATCAGCAGCTGTAACTTGTGAGTGGAAAGGCCACCGCTTAAACGTTATCGATACTCCGGGACACGTTGACTTCACAGTAGAAGTATACCGTTCACTTAAAGTACTAGACGGTGGTATCGGTGTATTCTGTGGTTCTGGTGGTGTTGAGCCGCAGTCAGAAACTAACTGGCGTTATGCGAACGAATCAGAAGTTGCACGTGTAATCTTCGTAAACAAACTAGACCGTATGGGTGCTGACTTCTACCGCGTTGTAGGTCAAGTTGAGAAAGTACTTGGTGCTAACCCACTAGTTATGACTTTACCAATCGGTATCGAAGACCAATTCTGCGGTGTTGTAGACGTACTTGAGAAAAAAGCATACGTTTGGGATGACACTGGTCTTCCTGAAAACTACGAAGTACAAGACGTTCCAGCTGACATGGTAGACAAAGTTGATGAATACCATGAAATGCTTGTTGAGTCTGCTGTTGAGCAAGACGAAGACCTAATGATGGCTTACATGGAAGGTGAAGAGCCTTCTTTAGAAGACATCAAACGTTGTATTCGTAAAGGTACTCGTGACCTTGCGTTCTTCCCAACGTTCTGTGGTTCTGCATTCAAAAACAAAGGTATGCAATTAGTACTTGATGCTGTTGTAGATTACCTACCTTCGCCTACAGAAGTTGATCCACAGCCTCTAACTGATCCAGAAACAGGTGAGCCTACTGGTGAAGTTGCTACAGTTTCTGCTGATGAGCCACTTAAAGCGCTTGCGTTCAAAATCATGGACGACCGTTTCGGTGCACTTACGTTCATCCGTATCTACGCTGGTCGCATGAAAAAAGGTGACACAGTACTTAACTCAGCAACAGGTAAAACAGAGCGTATCGGCCGTATGGTTGAGATGCAAGCTGACGACCGCAACGAGATCTCTGAAGCGCAAGCAGGCGACATCATCGCTGTTGTTGGTATGAAGAACGTTCAAACTGGTCACACTCTTTGTGATCCTAAGCACGAATGTACACTTGAAGCGATGATCTTCCCTGATCCAGTAATCTCAATCGCTGTTGCACCTAAAGATAAAGGTGGTAACGAGAAGATGGGTATTGCGATCGGTAAGATGGTTGCAGAAGATCCTTCATTCCAAGTTGAAACAGATGAAGATTCAGGCGAAACCATCCTTAAAGGTATGGGTGAGCTTCACTTAGATATCAAAGTAGATATCCTTAAGCGTACTTACGGTGTTGAGCTAGTTGTTGGTCAACCTCAGGTTGCTTACCGTGAAACTATCACGAAAGAAATCGAAGATAGCTACACGCATAAGAAACAATCTGGTGGTTCTGGTCAATTCGGTAAGATTGATTACCGCATCAAGCCAGGTGAGCCTAACTCAGGTTTCACATTCACATCTTCAGTTGTTGGTGGTAACGTTCCTAAGGAATTCTGGCCTGCAGTTGAGAAAGGCTTCAAGTCTATGATGGAAGAAGGTGTTCTAGCTGGCTTCCCTGTATTAGACGTTGAAGTTGAGCTTTTCGACGGTGCTTTCCACGCAGTTGACTCATCAGCAATCGCGTTCGAAATCGCTGCTAAAGGCGCGTTCCGTCAGTCTATCCCTAAAGCGGGTGCACAACTTCTTGAGCCAATCATGAAAGTTGACGTATTCACTCCGGAAGACAACGTAGGTGACGTAATCGGTGACCTTAACCGTCGTCGTGGTATGATCAAAGACCAAGAAGCAGGCGCAATGGGCGTTCGTATCAAGGGTGAAGTACCACTTTCAGAAATGTTCGGTTATATCGGCCACTTACGTACTATCACGTCTGGTCGTGGTCAGTTCTCTATGGAGTTCGCACACTACGCACCATGTCCACAGAACGTAGCTGAAACTGTAATCGCTGCAGAAAAAGAGAAAAAAGCTGCTAAATAATTTAGCCTTTTGACCTTTATAAAAAAACCCGCACTCGTTGCGGGTTTTTTGTTTTTAGGCTGCAGACGCTAATCGCAGCTTGGTTAAATATCTTACTGGTTGTTCTTTAACCATGTTGCTGCTTGCTTAGCAAAGTAAGTCAAAATACCGTCTGCACCTGCTCGTTTAAATGCAAGTAACGATTCCATGATGATTGCCTCTTCTGCAAGCCAGCCGTTGTCGATAGCCGCTTTATGCATCGCATATTCACCACTAACTTGATAAGCAAATGTCGGAACACCGAATTCATCTTTAACGCGGCGAACCACGTCTAAATATGGCATACCTGGTTTTACCATAACCATATCTGCACCTTCTTGAAGGTCCAGTGCAACTTCGCGAATTGCTTCGTCTGAGTTGGCAGGGTCCATTTGATATGTTTTCTTATCTGCACCTTTTAGGTTCCCTGCAGAACCAACAGCGTCACGGAATGGGCCATAGTAGCTTGAAGCGTATTTCGCAGAGTAAGCCATAATACGTGTGTGGATATGACCTTCAGCTTCGAGTGCTTCACGAATCGCACCAATACGACCATCCATCATGTCTGATGGGGCAACTACATCAGCACCTGCTTCGGCGTGAGATAAGGCTTGTTTTACTAAAATCTCAGTCGTGACGTCATTAATGACATAGCCATTTTCATCAATAATACCGTCTTGTCCATGCACCGTGAAAGGGTCAAGCGCAGCATCGGTGATAACGCCGAGCTCTGGGAATGCTTCTTTTAATGCGCGTACCGTTCGTTGCGCAAGTGCATCAGGGTTGTAAGCTTCTTCAGCTAGCAGAGATTTTTTATCACTTGGGGTTACAGGGAAAATAGCAACCGCTGGAATACCTAGGTCCACTAGTTCTTTGGCTTCCTCTAGTAATAGGTCAATTGAGAGACGATCAACACCAGGCATCGATTCAACCGCTTCACGACGGTTTTTACCCTCTAATACAAACACAGGGAAAATAAGGTCATTGACAGTAAGTTGGTTTTCAGCCATTAGGCGACGAGAGAAATCATCACGGCGCATACGGCGCATGCGGGTATAAGGGAAGAGGTCGAGTCCTGATTGGGCCATTCTTTAATGCTCCTAGTCTGGTAGAGGATAACTAACTACACGATTTCGGCCTGATTGCTTGGCATGATAAAGGGCTTTATCGGCATAGTCAGTGAATAAATTTGGGTTATTTATATCTTCAGCAATCGCGCTGTAAACGCCTGCACTTAATGTAAATTTAATCGTTGTTCCGGCGACTATTATATCAGTGTTCTGAGCAGCTTTGCGTATTTGCTCGGCAATTTCTAATGCGCCTCGATGAGGGGTGTTGGGCAACAGTACAACAAATTCTTCCCCGCCATATCTTGCTACATCATCAAGAGGACGTTTTAAGTGGGTTTTTATAATATTTGCAGCAGCCTGAATTGTTTGATCCCCTGTTAAATGTCCATAGTTGTCATTAATCGCTTTAAAGTGATCAATATCGAACATTATAATACTTAAGGGGGTTTGCTCGCGTCTCGAGCGACGTATATCCATCAATAGCTTTTTATCAAAGTAACGACGGTTTTTTGTTTTTGTTAATGCATCTTCCATATTGAGCTGTTCGAGGGCTCGGTTTTTCTCTTCAAGCTCTCTTAATGTTACTTGCAGCTCAAATGTACGTTCTTCAATGTTGCTTTCTAAGTCTTGCCTCGCTTGCTCTTGTATCGCTAAACGCTCACGCATGAGGGTGTCTTGCGCTTTACTTTCTGCAAGGGCATTTTGCTGTGCACTTACTTCAGCGTCTCGCTGCATTAAAAACATTTTTATCACGGCGTAACTCAAGCTAAGGCTACATATTAAAAAGCACACAAAAGTGAGCGATAACACGCCAATGTTTAAATCAAAGGGATTAAATACACCTAAGGCGCTGTAAATAATGGCACAGAAAAAAGCGCTGATTGCAATTAAGTAAGCTATAGAAGGCTGCTTGTAATGATAGTTATAGTGTTTAACTGACACGGCAGCAATTAAGCTAAGAAAAATGGGTAAACTCAATAAACATAACGACAGAGCAATATGAACGGGTACAAACCACGAAAACAGGCTGAGTAGTACTATTGTATACCCTAACCCATGTATAAGCCGGCGCTTAGCTGGACCAAAAATAGTTTGTTGCAGCGGTGCAAATAAAGCGCTACTTATAAACAGTAAACTAGGAATGGCGAGTTGCTGGAATGATATGCCATCAGGCTGTAAGTAGCGATAGCCATAGCCGTATAGGTAAGCGAGTGTAAGCCAAAGCAAAGTGAGCAATATGCCTGTATAAGCAAAATAATGTCGTCTAGAAAAACCATATAAAACAAAGTTTGTTATTGCAAGCGACAAGACAAAACCAACCAGCAAACCATAGAGTAAGTTAAACTTCGTTTTATGTTTTAGATACTCGTTTGGTGACCATAAACTTAAAGGGATACGTAGTCCTGCATCATTCTTTACTTGTAAATAGACCGTAGTATGGCTTGCTTTGGGGAGTGTGAGCGACACTAGCAAAGATTCACTCTTTATTTGCCGATTAGCAAGCGGTAATGCATCGCCTATCTTTGTGAAAAAAATAGTTTTACTGCCTTGAGTATGAAGTACGTTAACTTCATCTAAGAGGGGGTTATCAATAGATAAAATAACGGGTATATCTGTAAGGGAAGTATTATTTATTGCGAGTTTTACCCAGACAGGGGTTAAATTCATGCCCAAATTAAGGGATGTTCCATCACTGTCTAGCCACTCTATTTGATTGTTATTAAGAATCTGTTGTTCAGTGCTAGGCGCAAGGGTGTACTCAACATTTAAAAGCTGCTGAGACTTGAAATCAATGCCAACATTAATAGGATTAGCCACTAAATAGGGACTAAATAAAACAACAAAGAGTACGCTACACAGTGACCATAGGCGTGTCATTTTATCCCCTAACGGAAAATAATTGCTGAAAGTTGAGTGTAGTTTGTTTTGCCACCTCAGTAAATTCGCAGCCTTTTAAATCAGCAATTTGCTGACAAATATAGGTTAAATAACTGGGTTCATTACGACGCGATTTTGGTTTCGGTTTTATTGTTCTTGGAAGTAAAAAAGGCGCGTCTGTTTCAATTAATAAACGCTCTAGTGGTATGCTTGGTATTAATGACTGTAATTGCTCTCCTCTACGCTCATCACACACCCAGCCAGTAACGCCTATATAAAGACCTTTCTCTAGGTAACTTTGTAGCGCAAACTTATCACCCGTAAAGCAGTGAAGCACTCCTTTTACACTATACTCATTGAGTATTGCGAGCATATCGTTGTTCGCATCGCGCTCGTGTAAATAGACAGGCATATTAAGTGTTTCAGCAAGAGCGAGTTGTCTTCTTAATACGGCACGTTGCACATCGCGTGGTGAAAAGTCACGGTTATAATCGAGTCCACACTCGCCAATAGCAACGACTTCTGGGTGACTTGCTAGTAAGGTCAGCTGCTGTTCTAAAGATGTATCAGCCGTTTTTGCATCATGGGGATGAATACCTGAGGTGCACAGCAGGGAGTGGCGTTTTGCAAGTTGTAATGATGCTTGACTGCTCTGTATATCGCAGCCAATCAATAGCATCTGTTTTACTCCGACTTGAGCTGCACGTTGTAACACTTCATCATGATGCTCATCAAATTGATGATTGCTTAAGTTGACGCCAGCATCAACAAGCTCAATAGTCATTAGTTGGTACGTTTTACGCGAATAGAGCGATTTTGGCCTTTGATTTTCAATAAGAAAGAGTTGAAAACACCACGTTCAATTATCACTGTGTCATTTGCTTTTAAGCGCATACGATCAGAACCTACTTGACGCCATTGCTGACCGTTATCAAGCTCAATAATGAGTTCACCATAAGCAGCCTGTTCAACACTTTTAACAACCGCGCTGATTTCGTCATCGTTCTCTTTTGTGACCTCTTTGTGCTCTAAACCAAAGTTGTCATTTTTCGCTTGGATAGGTTGTTGAGTAGGTGCTGCCGCTACAACCGCTTTAGTATCCGTAGCAGAAGAGCTGGTTGCGGCAGGTTTTTCTAGCTGTTTGCTGGCTGCGGGCTTTGTCAGTGATTTACCTGCCATGATGTTGTCGTAGCAAAGTAAACGATTAAAATCATTCTCAACAAAAGTACAGGCTTGAAGTGCTTGGATATTTACTTCGTTAGCGTGCGCAGTGCCAGTAATCGTTAATAGTGCAACGATGGGAATGAGTTGTTTTTTCATTTTATTCCTCTGATTCCTGTTGAGGCTTGGCAGTGTAAAAAGCAGCCAAAATTAAGCCTAGTTCGAATAATAGCAGCATAGGTAATGCTAGTAATGTTTGTGACAGTACGTCAGGCGGTGTTAAGAACATGGCAACCACGAATACACCTACCACAATATAAGGTCGTTTTTCTTTTAAACTTTTTGTTGTTGTTGCGCCACTCCAACATAACAGCATAATAGCCACAGGTATTTCAAACGCAATGCCGAATGCAAAAAACAGTTTTAAAGCAAAGCCTAAATAGCTACTAATGTCAGGCGCTAATGTCATCATATCAGGGCCCGTGCTAGTGAAAAATCCTAAAATAATAGGCAACACCACAAAGTAGCAAAATGCGATACCACTATAAAACAGCAAAATGCTAGATGCTAGAATAGGCATGAGCATACGCTTTTCATGTTGATATAAGCCCGGTGCTATAAAACTCCAAACTTGATGCAATATCATTGGAATAGCAGCAAACAAGGCGACAAATAAAGTGAGTTTAAACGGAGCAAAAAACGGTGCTGTTACATCCGTTGCGATCATGGTGGCTGTGCTAGGCAAATTTGCGATTAATGGCGCTGCAACAAAGCTATAAATATCATTGGCAAAATACACCAAGCCGATAAATATTAGCAAAATGCTTAACAACGCTTTCATGAGTCGATTTCGTAACTCAATTAAGTGGCCAACAAAGCCTGTGTGAGCTTGCTCGGTCATAGTTTATTATTCATCTTCATTATCATTGACCATAAAAGCAGAAATTAAATTCACTTTTTTTCATCATTATTCTTCGTTTCTACTTGTTCGGATGTACGTTTCTTGTAACTATGAGTTACTGATTGGGCTGCTTTTTGAAGCTCGTCCACTGAGCTTTTCAATTCAGGAGAAAGCTCCTGTAGGTTTTGTTGCTCTGCTTTTTTTAAGTCTTCATGAAGTTCATGGATACGAAGCTCTTCATTCACTTCAGCTTTGACTGAGTTAGCCACTGACTTTAGTGTTTTTATCCAGCGGTTTACCGTACGAATCGCCACAGGCAAACGCTCAGGCCCTAAAACAATTAGACCTACTATCATTACAACAACGAGTTCCCACATCCCCATGCTGATTAAACCTTATGGTCGTCTTTGCTTTTCTCTGTGGTTTCTTTGTTTTGCGTATTAGACGCTTGCTCTATTTTTTCACTTTTTGAATTTGCTTGTTCATCATCAGATACTGCTTTTTTAAAGCCTTTAACAGCACTGCCTAAATCACCGCCGATGCCACGTAATTTTTTTGTGCCAAATAACAAAACGATGATTGCTAAAATGATGACTAATTGCCAAATACTGATACCACCAAAACCCATGGGTTACTCCAATTATTGTCAAATTTAATGAATTTACTTGTTTAGATTATACTCGCCAAAACATAAATAGCACTTAGTTTATGCGCTTCGCCATGCAGCAGCAAAACCAACAACTGCAAGCGCTGTTGTGATACCCGCAGCAATGAGGTCATCCTGCAAATAACACAGGCCTGATACAATAAAGCAACTACCCGCAACAATACTTAAAAGTAAAGGTTTTGACGAGGGCTGTGGCGGCAACTGTACAGGTTGTTGATGACGCTTTAAGTTTTGATAGATTAAATCTGGTAATTCAGGCATTTTTTCAGCCCAAAATGGTAGGTTTGCGTACATTTTTTTCATGACAGCCAGCGGGCCCACTTGCTCTTTGACCCAGTCTTCTAAAAATGGTTTAGCGGTTTTCCACAAATCGAGTTGAGGATAAAGTTGTCTACCAAGTCCCTCAACATACAACAGGGTTTTTTGCAGTAACACTAATTGTGGTTGAACCTGCATATTAAAGCGACGAGCTGTGTTGAACAAATTGACCAACACATGGCCAAATGAAATTTCAGCCAGTGGTTTATTAAAAATAGGCTCACACACAGTGCGAATAGCAAACTCAAATTCTTCAATACAGGTATCGGCGGGCACCCAGCCTGAATCAACATGCAGCTGTGCAACTTGGCGGTAATCACGGTTAAAAAAGGCGATAAAGTTTTCTGCAAGATAGCGTTTATCTTCACGGTTTAAAGTGCCCACGATACCGCAGTCAATGCCAATATACTGCGGATTGTGCGGGTTTTCTCGCGAGACAAAAATATTACCTGGGTGCATATCTGCATGGAAAAAACTGTCACGGAACACTTGTGTAAAAAATACTTCAACGCCTCGCTCAGCGAGTAATTTCATATTGGTATTTTGTGCAAGTAGTGCCTCTGTATCAGATACAGGAATACCATATATGCGCTCCATAACCAGCACATTACTGCGGCTATAGTCACTGTAAACAAAAGGAATATAGAGTGAATCAGATTCTTCGAAATTACGGCGCAGCTGAATCGCATTTGCACCTTCACGCATTAAATCAAGTTCATCAAGCAGTGTTTTTTTGTATTCGTTTACGACTTCGATTGGACGTAAGCGTTTTGCTTCTTTTAGTAGCTTGGCAACCAGCCTCGCCACTTTTTGCATGAGCATTAAGTCGGCATCAATTTGCTCTTTGATGTTAGGACGGATCACTTTGATCACCACATCTTGTGGTGCACCTTGCTCATCAATTAAGGTGGCAGTATGTACTTGTGCAATGGAAGCGGATGCCAGTGGTGTTTGCGAGAAATCGCTAAATAATTCGCTAATATCGTTAATGCCAAGTGCTTTTTCAATCAGCTGTTGAGCAAGCTCACCTTCAAAAGGTTCGACTTGATCTTGTAATAACGCTAATTCTAGAGCGACATCGTGAGGGAGTAAATCACGACGGGTCGAAAGCATTTGTCCAAATTTAATCCATACAGGTCCGAGTTTTTGCAAGGCTAAACGCAAACGCATCCCTGCAGGTTTATCTTTATGTTGGTTACGCAACCAAAATAAACTACCGCGGGCAAGTTTGGCAAACCAAGGTACTTTTTTTTGTGGGATGAGCTCATCAAGGCCGTAGCAAAGTAATGTTTTAGTGATGAAATATAGACGTGTAGTAGACACACAATATCCTTAGCAAACTAGCATGATTTCAATAGCGCATTGACTCGCATCTCCAGTTGAGATACTTGGCTTTTTAATTGACGGTTTTGTTGTTTAAACTCTGCTAATTCAAGCGGGTGGATTGTAACGGCTAGCTCATCTTGGCATAACGTTGTGAGTGTTTTTTCAAGTTTGCCTTTCATTTGCACGCCACGTGTTTTGAGCGTTTGTAATGAAAGCCATAGTTGTTGAGCAGGCGCGTCACCAATATAACGTGAGAAATGCTCTGGCCAATCAATATCAAGCTCTGCAAACGCATTACTGAACCCTTGCGCTATATTTAAATCGCCCTGTAAGTCTAATTTATCTTGGCGAATTAGCTGAGTTAGCATTGCGGGGTTTTTGAGTGCTAAAAGTGTATTTATATCAGCACTGATCATACAATCAAAACTTAGTTCCTCAGTGCTGTATAAATGGATTTGCTCGTTGCTGTAAACGCACAAAATGCGCTGTTGCCAGTCGCGGATCTCTATGAGCAATTGCTTATCGGCAATAGCAGCTAATCTATCTTTCAAAGAGGTATCTAGCTGCAAGACATGATTAACAACTCGTTCTACCAGTGATAATAGAGCATTTGCTAACATAATTATGCCTTTTAGTATTTAAAGCCGCGGTGCAGGGCGACAATGCCACCTGTTAGGTTTTGGTAACTCGTTTGTTCAAAGCCTGCGTCTTCCATCATATCTTTGAGTGTTTCTTGATCTGGATGCATGCGAATAGATTCTGCAAGGTATTGATATGACTCGCTGTCATTAGCAACAAGTTGGCCCATTTTAGGTAGGATGTTAAACGAGTAGAAGTCGTAAGCTTTGCTGAGAATTTCTTGTTCAGGCTTTGAAAACTCAAGTACTAATAAACGGCCACCAGGCTTAAGAATTCTATACATTGAACGTAGTGCTTTATCTTTATCGGTCACATTACGCAGGCCGAATGCGATAGTGATTAAATCAAAGCTATTGTTAGGGAATGGCAGTGCTTCGGCATTCATTTGCACATATTCAATATTGCCAACGTGGCCTAGGTTTCTTAGCTTTTCACGGCCAACTTTAAGCATTGAAGAGTTAATATCACCAAGAACGACTTGTCCTGTATCACCAACAAGCTGGCTGAATTTAGCTGTTAAATCACCTGTGCCACCGGCTAGGTCTAATACGCGATGACCCTTGCGAACACCTGAGCTTGCTATGGTTTGACGTTTCCATAAACGATGAATACCAAACGACATGAGATCATTCATTACATCATATTTTGCTGCAACTGAGTGGAATACATCTGCAACCATGGATGCTTTATCGTTTTCAGCAACGGTTTTATAGCCAAAATGCGTGGTCTTTTCTCGATTCTCGTTCATGATTAATCTCTATCGTGGCAATAAAGTCTAGTGTACTTGATTGTGGCTGTAGGGTGCAATTTGATTATAACTAAATCACCAGATTAGCGATTATTTTTATGATTAAGCGCAGGGTTACTGGCCTGCAATGAAACTGCTTTGACCCAGAGATTTAGCTTTCGCTGCTGCATGAGATGCTTTGCGGGCAAGATTGGTAAAGTCACCCTCGTTTTCATATTTGGCAATACCAAGGGCTAAGTGGATTGGAGGTAATTTAGTACCATTCTTTGAACTAACAAAACGAAGCTTCTCAACGCCATTACGGACTTTTTCAGCAATGACATTGGCCGTTTCAGGCTCTATGTCGGCAAGTAAGATAGTAAATTCATCTTTGCCTGTACGGCCAGGTAAACCACTTTCAAGTACATATTTTTGTACTTGCTTGGCGACTTTATTCAAAATAACCTCGCCAATGACATCACCATAATTATCAATAAAATGGTCAAGGTTTTCGATATGAATCGCAATTGCACATATCGCTTTGTTTTGGCCGAGCCATAACTGTGTCTGTTGGTTTAAATAATGACGCTTGTATAAACCTGTTTGCTGATCAGTTATGTGTTGCTTACGTAATTGAGTGAGTTGTTTTTGTGTTTTCTCTTGTAACGACTTGGCTTTGGCTATTTCTTGTTTAAATTGGCGATGCTGAGCAAGTAGTTGCTCAGATTGCTTGCTCAGCATTTTTAACGCGTGGCGTGTTTGTTCTTTGTTGTTCTCATCAATTGCATGAACACAATCATTTATATGCTCGGCAAAACGGACAATGTGTTGTTCATTATTATTTGCGCCGCGAGATAAGGAATTAATAACAGAGTCAACGTTGCGAACAATGGCCGTTTTCATTTTGTGGCCTTGCTCAATGAAATCAAAATAAAGCTGTTCTATATAAACTGAATCGATAGAGACTTTTTGGGCTATTGCACGGTCGAGAGTGGCATTGAGTTTAGGGTTTACTTGGCTGACGTAAGTGTAAACTACTTGGTAATTTAGCGGCGACGGCGGTAATGCGTGATGTTCTAAAAAGATACACACCTTCGTCATTTTTTCTTGGGCAATTACCATGGAATCATGGAACATCATTTTCAATACCACTAAATACGCATAACAACCATAAAATCATCTCCTCCGTAAGGTTTCTTTTGCTTCCAAGCAATAATCCGCAAATTATATTGATAATTTGTGTTCAATTAATTTGGGTATATTAGTCTACAGTAATCTGTAATGAGTCTATTTAAAAGCAAAATCGCTAACTTTGGAACATAAATTTGTTTCGTTTGGGTCCATTAGTTGATTTTATCAGCAACTTTAACAAGTGTAACTGAGAGCTGTATAAACACTGTACATTGTTGATTCTGCAATGGTGTTTATTTGACCGTACTTTAGGTGGGCTTGGTCGCATTTGTTTGGGTTTTTTCACATGCTACGCTACTTTATCGATAAAGATTAAAATGAATAAGAAGCCCATGAGACAAACCCTATCTAGAACATTAAATCATTCACTGATTGCTGTTGCACTCGCCTGTACCTTAAGCGCATGTCAAATAACAAAAGTGGATGCTGATCAGCAGTTTACTCAAGTTGCGCAACACATTGTTGATTATCGAGCGAGTATTAATCCATATGGTAAGGCCGAAGGTGTTGATGGTTATTTATTAGAGAACCTTTCAGCCTCATTTCTTGAGAAAAAATATCAAAAAAATACTGAATTACTTGCTGAGCTAGATGCAATTGACCGCGATAAGCTGTCGGAAGAAAATCGCATAAATTTAACGATTTTACGCGGGCAAGTACAAAATAGTGTCGATGAATATGTCTTTAATACGCATTATATGCCACTGACATCTGAGTATGGTTTTCACTCAAGCTTGTCGTTTATGATTTCAAGCTCAGACTACACAAAAGCAAGTGATTACGAGCTATATCTAGCAAAATTACAGCAAATACCACGCTTTTTTGAACAAAACATTGGTTGGATGCGTAAAGGCCTTGAAGTAGGGTTAACACAGCCCAAAGCGGTTTTAGAAGGGTATCAAGATTCAATTACTGCTTATATTGTTGATGATGCCACTCAGTCTGAGTTCTACAAACCATTTTTAAAAAATACTGCTGGTGTGAGTCATAGTAAATTCGTGAACTTACAACAGCAAGCAAAAAAAATTATCAAACAGCAAGTTATTCCCGCTTATAAAGATTATCTCACCTTCTTTAATGATGAATACCAACCAGGTGCACGCACTGATATTGGTATTTCTAGTACGCCAAACGGTAAAGCATTTTACGAAAACCGTGCAAAGTACTACACCACGACTGATATGACGCCAAAAGAAATCCATGAGTTGGGCCTTAAGGAAGTGGCGCGTATTCGTGCTGAAATGGATGAAATAATCAAAGAGGTAGGCTTTGAAGGTAGTTTTGCTGAATTTGTACATTTCTTGCGTACCGATCCGCAGTTTTATGCAAAAACACCAAAAGAATTATTGAAAGAAGCATCTTATATTGCGAAAAAAATGGATGCACAATTGCCTAAGTTATTCCATACCTTACCAAGAATGCCTTATGGCGTTGCGCCAGTGCCTGAAAGTATTGCTCCTAAGTATACGACCGGACGATACTCGGGTTCGCGTCGTGATGATCAAGCTGGCTACTATTGGGTCAATACGTATGCACTGGATAAACGTCCACTCTATGTACTCGAAGCGTTAACACTCCATGAAGCTGTGCCTGGTCATCATTTACAAATATCACTCAATGCTGAGCTTGAGTCATTACCAAGCTATCGTCGAAATGCATATTTGTCGGCATTTGGTGAAGGTTGGGGACTTTATTCAGAGTTTTTAGGCATAGAAGCTGGCTTTTACCAAGACCCTTACAGTGACTTTGGTCGCCTAACTTACGAAATGTGGCGAGCTGCACGTTTAGTTGTTGATACTGGCATGCATATGTATGGCTGGAGCCGTGAGCGGGCTATGAAGTTTATGAGTGAAAATACTGCACTGTCATTACATAACGTTAAAACGGAAACCGATCGTTATATTTCTTGGCCAGCACAGGCGCTCTCTTACAAAATTGGTGAGCTAACAATTAAGCGCTTGCGTCATGAAGCGGAACAAGCACTGGGGCAGGATTTTGATGTGCGAGAGTTCCATCATCAAATTTTGCGTCATGGCTCGGTTCCTATGTCTGTACTTGAAGAGCAAATTCAGCTTTATATTAACGCTGAACTTGCAAAAAAAGCGTAACAGACAGAGAGTTTAAAAAAGGCGTGTTTAAAACACGCCTTTTTGTTTATTGCGTGTATTTTAAACTACTTATATGATTTGCAGGAAATCGTCACTACAAAGGGGCCTTGAATGAGTGATTTTATAATTTTCAGTATTGATGTATTTGCCAGCTTATTTATCTTTTTACTTGGCGTTGGATTGCTGGTGATAATCTGTTTTTACATCAGTGATGTAACCCAGTCTAAGCAAGCTATTCGTCGCAATTATCCTGTGATAGGACGGTTTCGTTATTTTTTTGAACGCCAAGGCGAGTTCTTTCGTCAGTACTTTTTTGCAATGGACAGGGAGGAGCTTCCTTTTAACCGTGCAGAACGTAGCTGGGTGTATCGAGCAGCTAAAAATGTGGATCGCACGACCGCATTTGGATCAACACAAAGTTTAGAAACAACAGGCACTGTAATGTTTATGAACTGTGCATTTCCAACGTTGGATGAAGAAGCGCTTGAACCTAGCCATGTCACTTTAGGCCCATATTGTGAACAGCCATATTCTACTAATTCGTTATTTAACATTTCTGGCATGAGTTTTGGGGCACTGTCTAAACCTGCTGTGCGAGCATTATCGCGAGGCGCTAAACTGGCTGGTTGTTGGATGAATACGGGGGAAGGGGGATTGAGCCCATATCACCTTGAAGGTGGGGCTGACATAGTATTTCAGATTGGTACGGCTAAATACGGTGTGCGAGATGAGCAAGGCAAACTCAGTCTCGAAAAGCTAAAGACCATCGCTGAGCATGAACAAGTGAAGATGTTTGAAATAAAGATGAGCCAGGGCGCTAAACCCGGTAAAGGCGGGATGCTGCCTGGCCGTAAAGTCACAGCTGAAATTGCTAAAATTCGAGGGATCCCAGAAGGGCATGATTCTATTAGCCCCAATGGTCATCCCGAAATTAAAACACCCGCTCATTTGCTTGATATGATCGCAACCGTGCGCTCGACAACAGGTAAACCAACAGGCTTTAAGGCTGTAATTGGTGAATATGCGTGGCTGGAAACTTTATTTAGTGAAATTAATAATCGTGGGATGGAGTCAGCACCCGACTTCATAACAATTGATAGCGCGGATGGTGGTACAGGTGCTGCACCACAACCTTTAATGGACTCTGTTGGTTTGCCGCTTAAGGAAAGCCTACCTTTAGTGGTTGATTTATTGAAAAAACATGGTCTGAGAGAGCGTGTTAAAGTGATTGCTTCTGGAAAGTTAATTGTACCTTCAAAGGTTGCATGGGCTCTTGCACTGGGTGCTGATTTTATTGTTTCGGCGCGCGGACATATGTTTTCATTGGGCTGTATTCAAGCACTGCAATGTAATAAAGATACTTGCCCTACTGGCATAACAACGCACAATGAACGCTTACAACGAGGTTTAGACGTAACGGACAAAGCACAGCGCGTCGCTAACTATAATAAATATATTCACTACGGTGCAGGGCTCATTGCTCATTCTTGTGGAGTATCAAGTGCCAGAGAGCTTGCTCGCCATCATGTACGTGTGGTGCAAGAGAATGGCTTATCAGAGCCGCTTGATAAAATGTACGAACATTATCAGTAAAGAACAAAGGCGCTCTATGCGCCTTTATTTAATTTAATAAGCTGACAAGTAATGAGTAAAACTCATCTTTAGAGGTACAACTTGTTGCATTGAGCATGAGTTGTTCACCCAGTACCAACGTTTGTTGTTGTACAGCCAGTCGAGCTTGCTCATCTTCTATACCATCAATATCAGCAACATGTGCGAGGCCAATCGTACGGCGAATAAGCTCAGCACCACAATAACCAATCGCGTCACGCAATACATCGTGTAAATAATCTTCAGTAAATGCGTTACTTGCAAAGCTAATATCAGTTGTTTCGCTACTTGCAAGACGTAGCCAGTGTTGTTCAAACTGGTTATAGCAATCTTGTAAGCAGGTTAATAAATGTGTTTGATATTGACGGCGCTTTGCAAGCTCAGTAATACGGCCATTTTGAGCACAATAGTTTAGTAACAGGTTCCCCATAAAAGAACCAATATCGAAGCCAATAGGGCCAAAAAAGCCAAACTCGGGGTCTATCATTTTGGTGGTGTTTGCATCCACAAAAATACTGCCGCTGTGTATGTCACCGTGTAATAAAGTTTGTGGGCTCGATAGGAACTTAGCTTTTAACTTGGCTGCTGCGAGTTTTAGAGCCTGATTATTACGAATACTCTCTACATGACTTTTAAGTTCGATAGGAAAGTTATTTCGCTCATGCTCAATATAGGGATCGGTAAAGAACAAATCTTCTGTAATTTTGCACAAGTCAGGGTTAATAAATTGACTGACTTTGGTCTTTTTTTCTTCTGCAGATAAATAAAAATCAGAGTTATAAAAGCTTGTATAGCTGAGGTAAAGTGCGACATGGCTTGCCAGCTTTGGAAATTGTTCTGCATTGATTTGTGCACCACGCAATATTTGTAGGTGCCCCAGGTCTTCAAGAACCGTTAATGCTAAATCAGCATTATGATGCAAAACTGTGACGGTATGCTCAGGGCATAATTGACCATGATTGATAAGTACTTCGGCTTCAATACGAGCTCTATCTAATGATAATGGCCACGACTCACCAACACAGCGGGCGTAGGGTAAAGCTTGTTTGAGAATTACGCTGTTACCATCTTGATCTGCGATACGAAAAACGAGGTTTAAATTACCATCACCAAACTCATAAGCGTTGAGCTCTGCATTGTCAGCGAAAACAGTAATCAACTCTTTTTTGATGATTTCTTTAATATAATCAATAGCATGTTCTGCAGTGAAGGCTATGTAGTTCGCCATGGTTTCATCTCATTGAAAAGTAACTTTAAGCATTCTATACCTTCATGCGTTTAGATGTCCATACATCCAGCTTGTTAGTTGTAAAAACTGCTGTAGAATAGCAATCTGCTAATTAAGTAACTTGGACTTACTATGAAAGACCTCATCGCAAATAGCATTAAATATCAAAGTGGTACTTTAACAGTGCTTGACCAGTATTTACTGCCTCATCAACAACATTGGCATGTATGTCACGATGTTGCAGTAATGAAAGATCTGATTTTAACGTTGAAAATACGTGGAGCACCTTTGATTGGTCTTGGAGCGAGTTTGCTTGTAGCTCATTTGGCTGAGCAAGGCATGAGTAAAGAATCGCTTGCAGATGCGATTGATGAGTTAGAGGCTACCAGACCAACGGCTGTGAACCTGATGCATTGCATGACTAAGCTGCGAGAGGCTTTAGCAAAAAGTGACTTTGTTGAAGAGATAGTTAAAACAGCAGAGCAGTTATTTAATGAGGATATAGCGCTTTGCGATAGCATGGCTGAACATGGTGCAAACCTTGTATTAAAAGGCGATAACATTCTTACCCACTGTAATACAGGTGCATTAGCTACTGCGGGCATTGGTACTGCACTAGGCGTGATATATAAAGCACAGCAACGCCACGGTGATATTCATGTATGGGTTGATGAGACAAGGCCTTTATTACAAGGTGGTCGTCTTACTGCATTCGAGCTTGAACGTTGGCAAATACCGTACACATTAATTTGCGATAATATGGCTGCAAGTCTAATGGCAGCGGGTAAAGTCGATAAAATCTTTGTTGGAGCAGACCGCATTGCCGCTAATGGGGATTTTGCCAATAAAGTAGGCACCTACAATCTTGCTGTTTTAGCTCACTTTCATAATATCCCATTTTATGTTGTTGCGCCTCTCACTACGTTAGATACAAAAACAGCCTGCGGTGATGATATTGAAATCGAACAGCGCAGCCCCATTGAGGTGCGTGGTGTGAGTGGCAGCTTTGGCGAAGCCTTGTGGGCCCCTAATAATGCACAGGTTTATAATCCTGCTTTTGATGTCACGCCGGCTAAGCTAGTAACAGGGTGGGTACTTGATACGGGCGTTTATAATCAAGCAGACATTGCCCGTGGAGCATTAACAGAGTTAAGCTAGCGATTTGGGAAAGCGCTTACTTATAAGCGCTTTACTGGTTTTAAAGGGAGCTTTTCACCACATAAACCCACGCATTTGCTCCACACTGAAACTGCTGTGCAATCCGTTGATAATCATCAACCTCATACTCATCAGCTTGGGCAAGCTCTTGCTTTGTAATTGCGTAAATTGTGCCATTAACTGCGTCGTTTTGATTCCCTGTGTAAAGTAGGGCAGGATGAAAACGCTGTCCACTACTTTTTAAAACTGCCGCATCAGTAATTTCAATTTCGCCAATGACATAACCTAATAAGGTGGCTGACTGACCTTCGAGTAAGCGCCCGAAAGTGTCTAGCTGAACTTGTGGGTATTGCAACGTCCCATATGAAAACAACTTTTCCATATTAATCCAGTAACGGGAAACTTTTAGCGATTGCTGATTCTGTACTTTTAGCAACCCATCCTTCGGTATTATTAAATAAGCGAATTGCTGTAAATTCAGGATTACTTCCCATGTCAAACCAGTGGGGGGTAAGCTCTGGCACAGAAATCAAGTCACCTTGCTCGCAAAGCACTTGATAGACCTTATCGTTTAAATGTAAGCAAAATAACCCTTGGCCTTTTACAAAAAAGCGCACTTCATCTTCGCTGTGAGTATGTTCAAATAAAAACTTGCTACGTAATTCCGCTGCATTAGGGTTACCTTTAGCAAGTGAAATAACATCGACAGTTTGATAGCCCCCTTCAGTCTTAAGCTGTTCTATATCGTTAGCATAGGCAGCTAAAATCGCGTCATGACTGGTGCTTTCATCAATATGCTGAGGTGCTTTCCATTGCTCGAAACGTACACCTACTGCTTTAAGTTCTTTTGCAATGGCACTTAAGTCTTCACTATAAAACAATACATCGTCAGCGTTGTTATGATTAAAAATCGTTAATTGACTCATGCTAAAAGCTCCGCGCTAAATGTCGTAAAATCATTAATATATGGATGAGCGTCGCTCACTTGTTGGCCATCACGAACAAGGTGTAAGGTACGAAGGCCTGCGGCTTTGGCAGCATTAAGTTCTGCTTCCACATCGCTTAAGAACAACACCTCTGCGGCGTCAAATGGCAACTCTGCAATAATATTCTCGTACGAGCGCTGTTGTTGTTTAGCGCCAACTTTAGTGTCGAAGTAGTTGCTGAACAAAGGTCTCATATCGCCGTAATCAGAAAACTCAAAAATAAGGTGTTGCGCTTTTACTGAGCCAGAAGAGTACACATATAGATTTTTTCCTGCTTGTTTTTGAGCTTGCAAGAAATCATAAGCATCAGGGTAAATATGACCTGTAAAATCGCCATTTTCATAGCCTGTTTGCCAAATTAAACCCTGTAATTGTTTTAATGGTGTGACTTTTTGATCTGTTGCAATCCAGTGTAGCAAGGTATTTATTACTGTTTCTAAGTCAGCCTCTGGCTGCTCAATGTGCGCTTTGACTGCGCTTATCTGCTCGGCAACGTCAGGGTCGTTCTTGTGTGTTTTAATAAACTCAGGGAGTTGCCCTGCAGCATAAGGAAATAACACATCTTTGACAAACGAGATGCGGGTAATCGTTCCTTCAATATCGGTTAAAATTGCTTTGATCATAGTTGTACTCCAGCTTGAATGCCTTCTAGTTTTAGACGTTCGAGCTCACAACTAAATAAAAACTCTAGCCCTTCTAAGTGGCGTAAAACTTCTTTAACGTCTCTGCCTACAACGTATAAACCATGACCACGAATAAGCACTGCATGTTCAATTGGTGTGTGTAAGTGATGGTCACTGACCAATAAGCTTAAACGGTCAATATCTTGGTCATTATCAAAAATAGGAATACTAAGTGTATCTAGATGTGATTTTACACCACTCAAGGCTTTTTGCATTTCATAGCCATGCAAATGAATAGCATGACCTTTGATTACGCGAGATAATACTGTTGCAGCTACTGAGTGGGTATGAAGAACAAATTTTGCTGACGGGATCAGCTTATACATGTTCAAGTGAAGCTCTGTTTCTGCGGATGGTTTACCTGAGCCCTTAGTGCGGTTTCCGTTATGATCAAACTCAATAAATGCATGGGTACCAAGTTGGCCTTTATCAAAACCACTGGCGGTGACCACATAACCACTTTCTGTACGTGCTGAGAAGTTACCACCAGTAGCAGGAACCCAACCACGTTGGCTTACCCACTTACCAGCTTCAATTAGTTCTGAAATAGCGGTATTGTTATGCATACATTCCTCGACATTCTAAAAGTTTTTTAGACGGCTATACATCTGTTTTAAGCAATGATAGCATCGCTTCGGGCGCAAAACCATCTTTAAGGAATCTCTGTGTTTGAAAGTAAATTGCCAAACTTAGGCACCAGTATTTTTAGTCAAATGACAGCTTTGGCAAATCAGCATCAAGCTATTAATTTATCTCAGGGTTTTCCTGAATTCGATGTGCCTGAACTGCTAAAAAAACAGCTCAACCATTATGTGTTAGAGGGCTTTAATCAATACGCACCATCTAGTGGCATTGTGCGCCTGCAACAGCAAATTGCGGCACTGATAGCTAGAAAATACCATAACAACATAAATTATGAGCAACAAGTAACGGTGACATCAGGCGCAACCGAAGCATTATTTGTTGCCATTCAAACGCTTGTAAAAGAGGGTGATGAAGTAGTGGTGTTTGATCCCGCTTATGACTCATACCAACCGGCGATTGAGCTGGCTGGTGGGCGCTCGGTTCATGTGGCATTACAGGCTCCTGATTATTGTATTGATTGGCAAGTTGTTGCAAATGCGATTAGTGAAAAAACCCGTGCTATTATCATTAATACACCACACAACCCGAGTAGCAAAACGCTTAAAGCTGAAGACTTTTCAGCACTTAAGGATCTTGTTAAAAAACATGATTTATACGTCATCAGTGATGAAGTTTATGAGCATATTATTTTCGATAAAGAAGCTCATTTAAGTGTACTCACTGACGCAGAATTGTTTGCTCGCAGCTTTGTTATTTCAAGCTTTGGTAAAACCTTCCACAGTACGGGGTGGAAAATGGGTTACTGTGTGGCACCGAGTGAGTTAATGAAGGAGTTTCGTAAAATTCATCAATACGTGACATTTTCTAGTTTTACTCCTGCGCAGCATGCACTCGCTGATATGTTAGAGTTAAAACCTGAGCATGTTGAACAGTTAAATGAATTTTACCAGCAAAAGCGTGACTTACTAAGTGAAGCATTAAAAGAAAGCCGTTTCACTATTTTGCCAAGTGAAGGAACCTATTTCTTATTGCTTGATTACAGTGATGTGTCTGATTTGGATGATGTTGAGTTTTGTCATTGGTTAGTTGAGCAAGCAGGTGTGGCGGCAATTCCATTGAGTGTGTTTTACAGCACTCAGAGTCACGATAAAGTGATACGGTTATGTTTTGCCAAAAATGATGACACGTTAAAACGTGCCGCGGAGATTTTATGTCAACTTTAACCTTAGCCTTAGTACAGTCATCACTGCATTGGCTTGATAAAAGCGCTAACCTTGCACACTTTACTGAGCAGCTTAATAGCTTCAATGAGCAAGTTGATTTAATCGTATTACCAGAAACCTTTGCCACTGGTTTTGCGATTAATCTTGATTGCAGTGAGCCAGAGCAGGGTGAAGTACTAAATTGGTTACAAGCCATGGCAAAGCAAAAGAATGCCGTGATTGCTGGATCTGTGCTGGTTGCGCAAGGAGACAAAAAGGCAAACCGCTTTTATTGGGTTTGGCCAAATGGTGAAGTGAGATTTTACGATAAACGCCATTTATTCTGCTTAGGTAACGAAGGCGATTATGTTATTGCAGGTAAACAGCGTGAGGTGTTCACCATCAATGATTTTCGTATTCTCCCACAAGTGTGTTATGACTTACGCTTTCCCGTGTTCCAGCGTAACAATGATGATTATGATGTAATGATTAATATCGCAAACTGGCCAGCAGCCAGACGTCATGTATGGGACACATTATTAAAAGCACGAGCGATGGAAAACCTTTGTTATGTTGCAGGTGTCAATCGTGTCGGTGAAGATGGCAATGATGTTGCCCACAGTGGTGGCACAGCAATTTATGATTTTAAAGGGGATACGCTTGCTAAGCTTGATGATAATCAGTCGGGTATCATTATTCAGCATTTAGAAAAATCACCACTGGAGGATTTTCGCCGTACTTTTCCTGCCCACTTAGATGCTGATCAATTTCAGTTACTCTAAGCCGAACTCTAAAAAGTTTGTTAAACTCATGGTTGGTTTTTTACTGTAAGCAATCATGAGTTACAAAATCACGCCTGTTATTCTTGCTGGCGGCATAGGCTCTCGTCTATGGCCATTGTCGCGTAAAGCAATGCCTAAGCAATTTTTATCTTTGCTTAGTGATGAGTCACTACTACAAAGTACATTGAAACGAGTGACAAGCTCGCACTTCAATCCGCCTATTTTGGTATGTAATGAAGAGCACCGCTTTATTGCGAAGTCACAGGTATCAGAGGTCGTTGATGACTTTACTTTGCTACTTGAGCCAGAAGGTAAAAACACGGCACCAGCTATCGCACTAGCCGCTGAATATGCAGTGCAAAATGGTTTAATGGATCCGCTATTAGTCATGCCCGCTGACCACCATATTAGTGATTTTGAAAAGTTAATAGCGCGATTAGATGACGCTATTGCTCTTTGTGAACAGCAGCAACTAATAACGTTTGCAATTAAACCGACCGTACCCCATACCGGTTATGGCTACATCCGCCAAGGTGCAGAATTGAGCCGTGAAGGATGCTTTAAAGTTGCAGAGTTTAAAGAAAAGCCGGCCCAAAAGCTGGCTGAGCAATACGTGCTTAGTGGTGACTATAACTGGAATAGTGGCATGTTTTTGTTTCTACCTAATGTGTATTTAAACGAGCTTAATCGCTTTGCACCAAAAATAGCACACAGTGTCACTAAAGCTGCTGAATTTAAAGAAGATCTGGGCTTTCTCAGGCCGAATGATAAAGTACTTAGTGCATGCCCAAGTGATTCAATTGATTATGCTATTTTAGAGCGTAGCGACAATGTCGCAGTGATCCCGATTGATTTACATTGGAGTGATATAGGGAGCTTTTCTGCGCTTTCTACACTTGCAGATAAAGACTCGTTTGGTAATTACTTAAGCTCACAAGGGGTGAGCGTTGATAGCAACAATAATCTACTAATAAGCGAAGCCGACCATACAATTGCCGCGTTAGGTGTGACTAATAAAGCAATTATACATACCCATGATGCGACTTTAGTGGCTGATAAAAATGCCCTTAATAAACTCCCTGAATTACTCAAACAACTTGCTGTATCAGCAAGCGATAAACTAACGCACCATCAGGTCGTATTTAGGCCGTGGGGTAACTATCGCACATTGGTAGAAAGCGTTGGCTTTAAAGTAAAAAAAATTAGTGTCAATAGTGGCGCTAAGCTGTCTACACAACGGCACCAACATCGAGCAGAGCATTGGGTTGTGGTTTCAGGTATTGCAAGTGTACGTGTAGGTGATGATGAATTTGAATTAAGTGCCGATCAGTCTTGCTATATTGCAGCAAAGCAAATACATCGTTTAGCTAACTATTACCATGAGCCACTTATTGTTATTGAGGTGCAAACCGGAGGTATTTTAGATGAATGTGATATTGAACGTTTTGAAGATGAGTATGGCCGAAATGGCCACAACTCTGATGTTTAAGTAAGTTGCGCTTACTGAAAACGTTATTATGTTCTTTACTCAAGGGGAGCCACAGAGGGCAAGCTAAACTAAACCAATAGCGAGCCCTAAAATGAGTACCAGCCAAAAAATAGCGGTATCCCTAAAATGGTTCAACAGCCAAAAATAAATTAACGCTAATACCCCAGAAATGGCAGCGCCAACAATGGATGTAATGAAACCAAGGCCGAACATTAGGTTAAACAACAACACAATAGCTGTGTAAATACCCGCACATAGGCTGGGTCGTTCGGTATTTATTAACAGCTTTAATAATGCAACTAAAATTAAAATTTTAAAAATCAGCATAAGTCCTATCCTTGGTTCTGGAGTGTTTTAAATTATCATTACTTGAGTAACGGCACCTAATTTAGCTCAGCTCACTTCTTACATGTGCCAAATATGCCTGCAAGCTTTCTTGCCAAAGGCCTAGCGCACCGGTGAGAGATTCCTTTAGGGGCTTATTATCGAGTAATTTACGTTCTACTTTTTTTAACTCTAAGCCATAGCGGTTAAAGCCAAGCTGTAATGCAGTACTTGCTTGGCGGTGCAATAGCTTTATACATTGCTCTTTATCATCTTCAACGAGTTGCTGGCAGCGAATTAGCTTGTTGCGGGCTGATAAAACAAATTCATTATAAATAGAGGATACTTCATCTTCATTGAATGAACTAATAAGTGCTGCGGCAGCTGTTTCATCATAAAGAGTATCTCGAAGCTCGACTGCGATGCTCGCTGCTTGATTTGACTGTGAGTCACTAAGCGCTTGGCGCAGCTTTTGCTGTTTAATTGGTTTGCCAACGATGTCTTTTATACCTAGAGCCAAGTATTCTTTTATTTCATCAGGACTGAGGCTTGCAGTAAAAGCAAGCACAGGGGTACGTTGGTTTAGATGGTCCATCGCCTTGAGCCTTTTAAGCACTTCTTGACCTGTGAGATCCGGTAAATTCATATCGAGAAGTACGACATCAAAGTGGTGTTTTTGCATCAGCTCGATAGCGCTATTTCCGTCTTTTGCCAGCTTAATTTTATGCTCGTCATCAGCCATAAATTCAATCGCAATTTTTTGGTTTAAGTCGAGGTCTTCTACTAACAAAACATCCAAGCCGGTGACATAATCTTTAGATTGATGGCGTTGTTCTACAAGGCTTAATTCACCAACAGCAAGGTTAATATCAAAGCTAAACGTACTGCCTTTTGACAGCTCACTCTCTATATTCAATTTACTGCCGAGCTTTTCAAGCAAGCGACTGGTAATCGCAAGGCCAAGGCCTGTACCGCCTTTTTCTTTTCCTGCGCTACTTTGTACATAGGGTTCTGTTAGATATGCTATTTCTTCATCTTCAATGCCAGGGCCTGAGTCAATAACACTGATGCGAAGTCGGTTTTCAAACTGACCTTCTTGAAGTAGTTTTACATGAATTTTGACTGAGCCGTGATCTGTAAATTTAATCGCATTACCGACAAGATTGATGATGACTTGTCTGAGCTTTTGTTGATCACAGTAGTAACATGCTTGCTCAGGAAGATCATAAATAAGTTCAAACTTTAAGTGCTTTTGTTCAGCCAGAGGACTCAGCAATAGGCACAAGTTATTGAGCCATGTTTTTAGTTCAACGTCTTCTTCGTAGAGGGCTTCGTCTCGCTGGTCGAGACTTGCATAATCAAGTACCTTATCGACCAGTAAATTAAGGGATTCAGCTGAGTTAATAATCGCTTCGCAATAAGGTTTATCTCGAGGATCGCTAGATTGGTTCATAATTAGCTGCGCACTGCCTAAGATACCGTTTAAAGGAGTACGAATTTCATGGCTGATAGTTGATAAAAATAACCCTCTGATTTCGAGATCTTTATGCGCTTTTTCAGTGAGCTGATTTAAATTCTGCTCGCGTCTTTCATTACAAAGTAAAGCCATACCAGTGGCGTAAAACATAGGTGCAATGACACCATTGATAAACAGCGTGATACTAAACCAGTTCTCAGATAATAAATTGGCTGTACTGACATCACCCATCATTAACGTGCGACCAGTGAATACCGCAAGAATAATTATTAAAATCATGATGTATACAATGCTGCCATTCGGATAGTTTTTACGACCATTACGAATAAACAGAGCCAGCAAAAATAATGATTCAATAATGTGCTGTAAATCTGAGACGAGTATTCGACTACGCAGTTCGGTATTGTCTGTGGCAAGGTAAATCATTGTTAGTGCTAGCGTGATAGTTATGCCAATAAAGATTCTCAAGCCAATACATTTCGCATTAAAAAATTGGCAAATTGCGAGAACGTGGATGATTGATGCGCTAAACATAAATGAGTTAGCAATAGAAATACTCGCGATATTATTGATATGACCATGCAGTGCAAAGCTCATAACTGAAATAAACATCACCAATGGGTAAAAAATATAAAGTAAGGTGCCTGGAGTATTTTTGTTGGTTCGCCACGTGAGATAACTAAGTAATGTCATCACAGCCATCATGGCTGCGCTTGCATAGTAGAGGGTCGCTGAGTCGAGCATTGTATTTCCGAGGCATTAATGAACAGCTTGAGAATAAAGTCTATTGTTATGTTTAGCAACCAGAAACAAAAACAGACGCAATGTGCGTCTGTTTTTTTAGAGAATAAATCTTAACGAATTTCGTCAGGAATATTTTGCTGTGCCCAAGATAAAAGCTCAATACGGTTACGGCATTTAGTTTTTCTAAATGCACTGTATAGATGAGTTTTCACCGTGTGCGGACTAATACTTAAGTCCTCAGCAATCTCTTTGTTTTTAGAACCTTTGCTCATTAGCGAAATGATCGCTTTTTCGCGTTTCGTTAGTTTAACAGGTTCAATATCACCATCAGTCAATTTATGTAATGCATCTTTGTTGAACTGCAACATGCGATTTAATGCGTTACACATTATTTCACGGCGATACCAAAGTTGGTCTTCTAACAATAAACGAATGCCTTTCATTAACACGTCGGCATTATCAGTTGTGTAGAACACACCACGAATACCCGTTAATAAAGCGCGATTCGCAAGTTCTGGGTTTTCATCAAGATTAAACAATACAATGTCGCATTTAATACGAAGATTCACCAGTTGCTCTTTAAGTTTTCCCCACGCGTCGGTGCTTGATGTTTCAATGAATAACAAGCGTGTACCTTCCGGAACTTCAGAAATATCAGTACCAGATGTAACCGCAAGGCCTTGAGTCTTTAATAAAGGTTCTAAGACATTAATGCCAATTGTGTTAACCGGTTCCGAATCTAATAGTAAAAAGGCTGAACTACTCATATTTATACACTCTTGAATAAAGTTGACTCTTGCATCCTACCATGCCATCCACCCCTTTCGTATTAGAAATTTCTGAGTCTTGCGCAGGAAAAGTACAGTTTGTGTCTATTTTGTTTCAAAAAATACCCTTGGTTAACCTTAATATTTATGTTAACTCACTGATATCTATTTATAATAGACAGTATTAGTTAATTTGTATTGTTTTTTACAATTATTAACATTAAAACGTATTAGATTTGTTGTTTCTTCTTATCTTGATAAGGAGGCCAACCCATCTCTTTACCTGCAAGCATGTGTAGGTGGATATGGTACACGGTTTGGCCGCCATGGTCATTGCAATTCATAACGACACGAAAACCATCATCACTAAAACCAAATTGTTTCGCGAGTTTTGCAGCCACTACATATAAATGACCAACAAGAGGGGCATGCTCCTGTGTGATGTCGTTAATCGTTGCAATAGGCGTTTTTGGAATAATTAATACATGAAACGGCGCTTGTGGGTTTATATCTTTAAAGGCGAGTGCTAAATCATCCTCATACACGATATCAGAAGGGATTTCGCGGTTAATTATCTTTGTAAAAATAGTCTCTTGGCTCATACTTAGCTCTCTTAATTCGTGGTTAATTGACCGCACACTAATGACAAACTTTATTTGCAGTGTCAAACTGAAACTGCCGCAAGTTAAACAACCAAGGAGTGATCATGCGCAAGTCAGTATTACTAGGTAGTGTGTTTGCACTATTTTATAGTGCCAGCAGTCTAGCTGAAACTATCCACTTTCCAGAAGAGTTTGTGCCTTTACAGGTAGGTGAACGTTTAATAGAACAATCGTTTTTTAGTCGAGTTGACGATGTTGAGCTTGCACCTGGTACTTACCAGTTAAAGTTAAAATACACTGACCTTTATGAACAAGGTTATGACGATCATCAAGTTGTTGAGTCTGAGCCATTTTGGGTTGAAGTAACGGTTGAAAGCGGCAAAAACTATGATTTAGTGTTTAATCGTGCCAGCAATGCAGTGGCAGCAGAAGTGTTTGCTGAATCACCGAAAGTAAGTTTAAAAGCAAAAGGCAGTGAGCTTGCTATGCCATTATCAATCATTGGCTATCGTGCAGCACCTGCTCAAGCCGTGGCGAGTGCGCCTGTTGCTGCATCAAGTAGTCAACCGGCAGCGACTGCACCTGTAACTTTGCCAGCAAAAGTACCTGGTGGACAGGCGAGCTTGAAAAATACCCCAAATGCAGCGGCAATGCTTGAGTTTTGGTGGCAACAAGCCAGCCCTGAAGAGCGTCGTGCATTTTTAGATAAAGTGACGAAATAATAATTGGAAAATTAAAAGGCGCTGATTTTCAGCGCCTTTTTTGTGTTTGACTTATTATTTTGCGAATAAGCCGTCCACGGTACCTTGTGCAAGTGGGTGATAACCCGCACGGGCTTTTAAGTACACATCATGCGCCCAGTCTTTTTTACCGTTTTTAATGAGTGCTTTATAAAGTGGCACAATTAACTTACGGCGACCAATACCAGATAAGTGCTTATCAAGCGCAGGATAGATAGGTTGATAACCATTACCTACCGCTAGCATAAACCATGCGAAAGCACGCTCAGCATTAGTTGACTGCGTTAGATTGAACTGGTTATCAAGCTCAGTCATTTTCTCAATGCTTAAATCACGAGGTAGGTTATTTAAAAAGTGTAGCCACTCATGAACAGACCAATCCGCGGTTGGTAAGTCCGCTGCGCTAATTTCACCGTTTAACCATGTTTTTGTAACTGCGTCGACTTTATCGAATGCATCAGACGTTGGGTTTGGCGCATCACTTGGTAAACCAGTCTCAAAAATCCACTCATTTACTTTATCCATGCTTACAATACCTGGATACTTTTCGATTAAGTTGGTTTTTAAGTAAGTAACAAACTGAGCTGTTGTTAAAGACTTAAATGAGAACTCATCGAAGTAAGCTTTTACAAATGGATCGAATTTATCACGACCAAACTTGTTTTCTAGGTAGATTAAGAAAAGCTGGCCTTTGGTGTAAGGCACTGAGCTAAATGCGTCATCAGGATCACGGCCATTAAGTTTTAAGTTAAGGCGTGTATCTGGTGCCGGTAACGTTTTAATTAGCTTACGTAAGCCAGCGGCATCGAGCGCTTGCTCCATCACAGCACGGTCACGACCAAATACTTCTTCCATAATGCGGTTTTCAACGTAAGACGTGAAGCCTTCGTTTAGCCATAAATCTTCCCACGTTGCATTCGTCACTAAGTTACCCGACCAAGAGTGAGCAAGCTCGTGAGCAATTAGATTTACTAAGCTTTTATCGCCAGCAACGACCGTTGGAGTGATGAATGATAAACGCGGGTTTTCCATGCCACCAAATGGGAAGCTTGGTGGTAGCATTAATAAGTCATAGCGCCCCCATGCATATTCGCCGTACATCGCGTTCGTTTTATCGATCATCGCTTGCGTGTCGTCAAACTCAGCCACAGATGCATCTAAAATGGTTGGCTCAGCAAAAATACCGGTTTGCTTAGACATGGCTTTAAATTCTAGATTACCCGCACCAATTGCGATTAAGTATGGCGAAATGGGTTGTGGCATATTGAATAAATAGTCACCATCTTTATAGAGCGCATCTTTGTTGTCTGCACTCATTACCGCACGAATATCTTTTGGTGTGTGAATACGAGCAGAGTACGTCACGCGCATTGCTGGCGTATCTTGTACTGGGATCCAACTACGAGCATGAATTGCTTGTGATTGGCTGTACATAAATGGGTGTGACTTACTGGCTGTTTGCTCTGGTGTTAACCACTGTAAACCTGAAGCTTCTGGGCGGCTATTGTAGTAAATACGCGCCTTAACCGCTTGGCTTTTAAATTTAATTGTTAATTTTGAGCCCTTTACGTCATCACGTGCAGCAAGGGTAAAGTCAGCGTTGTGCCAGCTGCCTTTGTCATCCTGATACATGACTTTGTCGATATCTAAATCGCGGGTATCAAGAACAAGCGTTTTGCTGGTTGCATTATGCCAATCTAGCGTATGCTCAACAAAACCTTCTAATTGCTTATCATCAAAATCAACATCTAAATCTAGTAATAGGTGAGTGGTTGTTACGTCATCTAAGTTTGCGTAAGTGTGCTGGCTGATTGCGTCAGCAGTTGCTTGAGAGCAAGCTCCGGCCATAGCAAGACTTAAAAGTAATGGTTTAAACTTCATAATAACCCTAGAACGGTAATGAAAAAGAGCCTGTTTTATAACATGATTAGTGCAGTGGGTTGAGTGATTTTTACAATCTAATGCGTATTTTGCGACGATAGGTTACACTAATGCGATTAGTTACCGGTAACCTTTGAGGCGTTTTGTGGCTCAGTCCCTGCAATCTTTTCATACCTTTTCTTTGCCAAGCCAATGCCAGCACATCTATCAAATCGATGAAGTGAATCAGCTTTTAAGCACAGACTTTTCTGAGCCATTTTGTATTTTAGGTGAAGGCAGTAATACGGTGTTTTTATCTGACTACCAAGGCTCTGTGATCCACATGAATACGAAGGGCATAGATATAGAGCAACAAAGCGATGGCTTTTTATTGCACATTGCAGCTGGAGAAAACTGGCATCAATTAGTTGCTATGACTATTGCTAATGACATGCCTGGGCTTGAAAACCTTGCTTTAATACCTGGGACTGTTGGTGCTGCACCAGTGCAAAATATTGGTGCGTATGGTGTAGAGCTGGAAAAGTTTGTTAGCTATGTTGAATACTTTGATATTGCGACAAAGACGATTAAACGTTTAGCCAAAGACGAGTGCCAATTTAGCTATCGTGACTCTATTTTTAAGCATGCACTTAAAAATAAAGCGGTGATCACTCAAGTAGGATTACTCTTACCTAAAAAATGGCAGCCAGTACTAAGTTATGGGCCATTGCAAAAACTTACACAACCTTCTCCACAACAAGTGTTTGAGCAAATCATTGCGACTAGAAACAGTAAATTACCCAACCCAAACGAACTTGCGAATGCGGGCAGTTTTTTCAAAAACCCAGTGATCAGTAATGAGCAGCTAGCATTATTGTTACAACAATACCCAAACTTGCCTCATTATTTTGTCGATTCTGAGCATCATAAAGTTGCGGCAGGCTGGTTGATTGAGCAGGCAGGGTTAAAAGGCTATAAAGTTGCAGGGATAGAGGTTCATCAGCAGCAAGCATTGGTGTTAGTAAATCACGGTAATAGTAATGGTGATGACTTAATTAAAATGGTGGAACATATTCAGCAGCAGGTCTGGCAAAAATATCAAATTGCTCTGCAACACGAAGTGCGACTGATTAACGCCGAACGCGAATGCCATATTGAATTGGGAGCTTCATCATGAAAGCACCAGATGGTAATAAGCTCGCTATTTTACATGCTCTGAATACCGGTGGTTTTATTTCTGGTCAGCAATTGGGTGAGCAGCTCGGTATCAGCCGCGCAGCAGTGGGTAAACATATTCACTCTTTGCAGGAAATGGGACTCGATATTTTCAAGGTCACGGGTAAAGGGTATTGCCTTAATAATAGTGCGGGCTTACTGAACAAAGATAAAATTGGCAAGCATTATAATGAGTTGGGTGGCGGCACCGCTAATGTCGAAGTACAGCCAATTATAGATTCTACCAATAGTGAGCTCATGCGTCGCTTACAAAGCGATATTCCACTCACGTCCGGCACCGTACTCGTTGCAGAAATGCAGCAAGCAGGAAGAGGTCGCCGTGGGCGCGTTTGGCAGTCTCCGTTTGGTGCAAATTTATATTTTAGCTATTTTTGGCGTTTGGATGATGGCTTGCAAGCGGCTATGGGCGTATCTATTGCTGTTGGGCTTGCTGTTTACGATACGCTTAAAGCCTTATATCAATTGAATGTAGAGCTTAAGTGGCCAAACGATATCTACTTAAATCGTGAAAAATTAGCGGGTGTATTAGTTGAGCTTGATGGTCAGCCGCAGGGGCCTTGTCAGCTTGTAATAGGTATAGGTATCAATTTACATATGCCAGAAAGTGTTAGCCAACACATAGATCAAGCATGGACTGATTTAAGCCAGCATGTACAGGGGCTGGATAAAAACAAGTTGGTGGCCTATTTGTGCTTTTATTTAGAAAAACGCTTAGCCCAGTATCAGCAATCGGGTTTAAACGATATGTATCTACAGTGGAATCAATTAAATGCATTTGCTGGTGAATACGTTGAGCTTAATACAGGGCATCGGAGTTGGCGTGGTATTTGTGAAGGAATTGATAGCCAAGGTGGCGTTCGTATTCGTCAAGATGGCGAAGTAAAAAGCTATTATGGTGGAGAAATTTCATTGCGTAAGGCTGAGTTATGAAACTGTTAGTTGATGTAGGTAATACCGCAATTAAAGCGGTTTTGTTTGATGGTAACCATTATCAGGCATGCGAACTTAACGCGATACCTTGGTCACAAATACAAGAACTGGTTTATGCGTGTGTGGGTAGCGCTGAGTTACTCAAGCCTTTATTAGTCCAAGCACAACAACATTCCATTCCTAACTTTGAAGCGGTGGTCACTGCTAAGCTTGCCACCTTAAGCTGCGCCTATCAGCAGTATCAAAATTTAGGGATCGATCGTTGGTTAGCAGTGATTGCTGCTTTTGTAGAGTATCCTCAGCAAAACTGCATTATTATTGATGCCGGCACAGCTACAACGATTGATGTACTTAACTCTGAAGGTACGCATTTAGGGGGATGGATATTACCAGGTCTTGATTTAATGACGACCTCGTTGACCCAAAACACTAAGCGGGTGTTTGATGATGCACAAATACCTTTTAGTTCTGAATTAGGCTGTAATACACCGAATGGCTTAAAAAATGGTGCGCTGGTGGCCACGATAGGTGCTATTGAACAAGCTAAGCAGCATATAAATGATGCATCAGTTACCTTGTTGTTTGCCGGCGGTTATGGAAAATTGCTAGCTGATTCATTTTCTCACAGTCAATTTGATAGCTTATTGGTTTTTAAGGGCCTTAATTATTGGCGAGAACTGACAGCAAAACTGTAAAAAAGCGGTAATTTGCCTGAATAGTGAGCGTTTAACACATAAAATCACACTTTTTTTAATTTTATTGTTGCATCACAATAAACCTTACCTTAGAATCTCGCCCCGTACTAAAGCAGTGCCGACTTAGCTCAGTTGGTAGAGCAACTGACTTGTAATCAGTAGGTCATCCGTTCAACTCGGATAGTCGGCACCACTTTCCTTTTACCGGAAGTGACTTAGTAAAGAATTTTCGTGGAGGGGTTCCCGAGCGGCCAAAGGGATCAGACTGTAAATCTGACGGCTCAGCCTTCGCTGGTTCGAATCCAGCTCCCTCCACCACTTTATTCTTGACGGTTAGAGGTAGTTTAAGAACAGGTTTCTATGCGGGCATCGTATAATGGCTATTACCTCAGCCTTCCAAGCTGATGATGCGGGTTCGATTCCCGCTGCCCGCTCCAGACTCTGGTGTTGCTGATATAGCTCAGTTGGTAGAGCGCACCCTTGGTAAGGGTGAGGTCGGCAGTTCAAATCTGCCTATCAGCACCAGTATCGAGAACTCATCTTAATTTCTTCCTTTATCTGTCAGAAAAAACTATTTGAAATTTGAAAAAATTAAATTAATCTACCCTCGGTGGATTATTTTCATATGTAATCTAGATACACAAAACTGATAGGTTCCGTCATGGCAAAAGAAAAGTTTGAACGCGTAAAACCGCACGTAAACGTAGGTACAATCGGCCACGTTGACCACGGTAAAACTACCCTAACTGCAGCAATCACTAACGTACTTGCAAAAGTATACGGTGGTG
>NZ_JAKKCT010000008.1:0-118215 GCF_021728095.1 Pseudoalteromonas sp. L1
ACTTAATTTTGAGAAAAGTTACTTTTTTAAGAAACGTTTCAAAATTCAGTTTTACTTGACACCCTGAGTTGCTCTTGCCTCGCTAAGCGTTGCTGTCTGCCGTCTCAGTGGGGTCGCATTATAGGGAGATCCGAATTGAGATCAACTGTTTTTTGAAGTTTTTATGAAAAAAATAACTGTTCGCGCAAAATACAGGCGAAACGCGTAAAAATAACACTAAATCACTCGTATTATGGTTATTTAGGCAGTGTATTTTATAAATATGCTTATTTTTAACTTCTATATAAAGAAGAGGTAGCTTTTAAAGAACCCAAATTGATCTTTATATGTGTTCTTAGTTGCTAGTTGCTAGTTGCTAGTTGCTAGTTGCTAGTTGCTAGTTGCTAGTTGCTAGTTGCTTTAAGATTGTATGGTGATGTTTGGGGATTGATAGAGGTAATTTATTGATAGTGAACTTCAGAAAGTAAAAAGCCGAGCATAAGCTCGGCTTTTTGGTGTCTTTACGACTTACTCTGCAGACTGCGCGTCTTCTTGAACTTCTTCGTTTGTCGCTGGGCGACCAACTAGTTCAATATAAGCCATTGGTGCATTATCACCAGCACGGAAGCCACACTTAAGAATACGAGTGTAACCACCAGGACGGTCTGTATTACGTGGACCGATTTCGCTGAATAATTTACCAACTACTTCATTATCACGCGTGCGAGCAAACGCTAAACGGCGGTTTGCTACACTGTCAGTCTTAGCCAGTGTGATTAAAGGTTCAATTACACGGCGCAACTCTTTAGCTTTAGGCAAAGTTGTTTTGATGATTTCATGTTTCACCAAAGAACCAGCCATGTTGCTGAACATCGCTTTGCGATGGCTGCTGTTACGGTTTAATTGACGACCACTCTTACGATGGCGCATGACCCTATCCTTCTAACTAAACTAATATAGTGATTTAGATTATTCAGCTAGGCTTGCAGGCGGCCAATTTTCTAGGCGCATACCTAGAGAAAGACCACGTGAAGCTAGCACGTCTTTAATTTCAGTTAGAGACTTCTTACCTAAGTTAGGCGTTTTAAGAAGCTCAACTTCAGTGCGCTGAACTAAATCACCGATATATTGAATTTGCTCGGCTTTCAAACAGTTTGCTGAACGTACTGTTAGTTCAAGATCATCAACTGGGCGAAGTAGAATAGGATCGAATTCTGGCTTCTCTTCTTTCTCTTCTGGCTCAGTTACATCACGTAAATCTACGAATGCATCTAATTGCTCAGCTAAGATAGTAGACGCACGGCGGATCGCTTCTTCAGGATCTAAAGTGCCGTTCGTTTCCATATCAATGATTAACTTGTCTAAGTCTGTACGTTGCTCAACACGGGCTGATTCAACCGAGTACGCAATACGTTCAACTGGGCTGAATGATGCATCAAGCAGCAGACGACCAATTGGACGCTCATCGTCATCAGAGGATAAACGACTAGATGCCGGCACATAACCGCGACCGCGCTCAACACGAATACGCATGCTGATCTCGCTGCTATCTGTCGTAAGGTGACAGATAACGTGATCTGGGTTGGCGATAGTTACATCACCATCGTGCTGAATATCAGCCGCAGTCACAGGGCCTACACCAGATTTAGTCAGGGTCAGAAAAACTTCATCTTTGCCTTCTAAAGTTACTGCTAGACCTTTAAGGTTCAACAGAATTTCAATGATGTCTTCTTGTACGCCCTCTTTCGCGCTGTACTCATGCAATACACCGTCGATTTCTACTTCAGTTACTGCACATCCAGGCATAGATGATAACAGTATACGGCGTAAGGCATTACCCAAAGTGTGACCAAAGCCACGCTCTAGTGGTTCTAAAACTACTTTAGAACGCGTTGGGTTGATAGCGTCGATATCGACTAACCTTGGTTTTAGGAATTCGGTAACAGAACCCTGCATTTTATCCTCTCTTAACTCTTAACTTTACTTAGAGTAAAGTTCGACGATTAGTTGTTCGTTAATGTCCGCAGACAGATCTGAACGCTCAGGTAGGCGCTTGAAGCTACCTTCCATTTTCTTACCGTCAACTTCAACCCAAGTCGGCTTTTCACGTTGCTCAGCCAACTCTAGAGCAGCGATGATACGTGCTTGTGTTTTTGACTTCTCACGAATTACAACAGTATCTTCTGGAGTAATTACGTATGAAGGAATGTTCACTACACGACCATTAACTAGAATCGCTTTGTGGCTTACTAACTGACGTGCTTCAGCGCGCGTGCTAGCAAAACCCATGCGATATACAACATTGTCTAAACGTTGCTCTAAAAGCTGTAACAAGTTTTCACCTGTATTACCTTTAAGGCGAGCAGCTTCTTTGTAGTAGTTACGGAATTGCTTTTCTAATACACCGTAAATACGACGTACTTTTTGCTTTTCACGTAGCTGTAAACCGTAATCAGATAAGCGGCCTTTACGAGCGCCGTGCTGACCAGGTGCAGTCTCAAGTTTACACTTAGAGTCGATAGCTCTTACGCCGCTCTTAAGGAACAGGTCAGTACCTTCACGACGACTCAGCTTGAGCTTAGGGCCCAAATATCTTGCCATGTTATTTCTCCTAACCTATTGTTAAACGCGACGTTTCTTCGGTGGACGACAACCATTATGAGGGATTGGCGTCACGTCAGTGATGTTGGTGATACGGTAACCAGCAGCATTCAAAGCACGTACAGCAGATTCACGACCTGGACCTGGACCTTTGATGAAAACTTCTAGATTTTTTAAACCGTATTCTTGAGCAGCAGTACCTGCACGCTCTGCAGCAACCTGAGCCGCGAATGGAGTAGATTTACGTGAACCACGGAAACCTGAACCACCTGCTGTTGCCCAAGATAGTGCATTACCTTGACGGTCGGTAATTGTTACAATAGTGTTGTTGAAAGAAGCATGAACGTGAGCCATACCATCAGCAACTTGCTTTTTAACCTTCTTACGACGAATTGGTGCTTTAGCCATAATCTACCCCACCTTATTTCTTGATAGGCTTGCGAGGACCCTTACGAGTACGCGCGTTAGTCTTAGTACGTTGACCACGTAGTGGTAACGAACGACGGTGACGTAGGCCACGGAAACAACCAAGGTCCATAAGGCGCTTGATATTTAATGTAACTTCACGACGAAGGTCACCTTCTACAGTGTACTTGCCAACTGCTTCACGCAATACGTCAAGTGTTTCGTCTGAAAGTTCACCGATTTTTGTGGTCTCGGCGATACCAGTCGCTGCTAAGATTTCCTTAGAGCGAGTCTTACCTATGCCATAAATAGCAGTTAAACCGATAACTGCATGTTTATGATCAGGGACGTTAATGCCAGCGATACGGGCCACTAACACATCTCCTATATTTGAATTTGGTTATCATCTGTTTGAAAAGCCCGCAAGGATACTCAAACGAAGACCAAATCACATTAAAAACACAGGCCGAGTGAATAACTCAGCCTGCACGACTGTTTACTTAGCCTTGCCTTTGCTTATGCTTAGGCTCACTGCAAATTACGCGTACTACACCAGCACGTTTAATAACTTTACAGTTACGGCATATTTTCTTAACGGAAGCACGTACTTTCATTGCTCAACTCCGTAAACTGACCTTATCGACCGTAGCCTTTAAGGTTTGCTTTTTTCAGCACAGAATCATACTGATGTGACATCAGATGCGTCTGTACTTGTGCCATAAAGTCCATGATTACAACAACGATAATCAAAATTGATGTACCGCCGAAATAGAATGGCGTTTGCCATGCCATAGTCATGAATTCGGGCACCAGACAGATAAAGGTTATATACAAAGCACCTGCCAATGTCAGGCGTGTCATCACTTTATCAATGTATTTAGATGTCTGCTCACCTGGACGAATACCTGGGATAAATGCGCCAGATTTTTTCAGGTTATCTGCTGTTTCACGCGGGTTAAATACCAACGCGGTGTAGAAAAAGCAGAAGAAGATAATAGCCGCAGCTAAAACCATCGCATATAAAGGTTGACCCGGAGTCAACGTTGTAGCGATTGCTTGTAGCACATCAGCGACCGGACCTTCACCCTGGCCGAACCAGCTTGCAATTGTACCAGGGAACAGAATTATACTGCTAGCAAAGATTGGTGGAATAACACCCGCCATGTTTACTTTTAATGGTAAGTGCGTGCTTTGAGCAGCAAATACCTGACGACCCTGTTGACGCTTTGCATAGTTAACGACGATACGACGTTGACCACGCTCAAAGAATACAACGAGGTAAGTAACAGCGAATACGATTACAGCAATCAATAACAGTACAAGTACATTCAGATCACCTTGGCGCGCCATTTCGGCTGTCGAACCAATAGCAGACGGCAGGTTAGCTACGATACCAACAAAAATAAGAACAGAGATACCGTTACCGATACCGCGTTCTGTAATTTGTTCGCCCAACCACATCAGGAACATAGTACCAGTTACTAAACTCACTACAGCAGTGAAGTAGAAACCAATACCAGGGTTAACAACTAACCCGTCCATCATACCCGGTAAGCTGGTAGCAATACCGATTGATTGGATAGTAGCAAGCACAAGCGTGCCGTAGCGTGTGTACTGGCTAATTTTCTTACGCCCTTGCTCACCTTCTTTCTTAAGCTCTATAAACGGCGGATACATATGCGTTAATAGTTGCGTAATAATCGAAGCCGAGATATACGGCATAATACCCAGTGCTAACACTGAAGCGCGCTCAAGCGCACCACCGCTGAACATGTTAAACATTTCAACAATGGTGCCCTTTTGTTGCTCGAAGAAATCGGCAAGTACAGCGGCGTCAATCCCAGGGATCGGCACGAATGAACCTAGACGGTAAATAATGATAGCACCTAATACAAATAGTAATCGACGCTTCAATTCCGAAAGCCCACTTTGTGCACTTTTCATATCTTGACCTGGTTTAGCCATTAGTACTTCCTTAGTCTTCTACCTTGCCTCCGGCAGCTTCGATAGCTTCGCGAGCACCTTTAGTCACTTTAAGACCTTTAACGGTTACTGCGCGTGAAACTTCGCCAGATTTAACTACTTTAACGAACTGGATGTTCTTTTTAACTAGACCAGCTGCTTGTAACGCGTTTACGTCTACTACATCGCCTTCAACTTTAGCGATTTCAAAAAGGTTAACTTCAGTAGATACTAGTGATTTACGTGAAGTGAAACCAAATTTTGGTAGACGACGTTGCATAGGCATTTGACCGCCTTCGAAACCAACGCGAACTTTACCGCCAGAACGTGATTTTTGGCCTTTATGACCACGACCACCAGTCTTACCAAGACCAGAACCGATACCACGACCTAGACGTTTCTTTTCAGTTTTTGCACCTGCAGCAGGTGAAAGTGTATTCAAACGCATCGAATTAACCCTCAACCTTTACCATGTAAGAAACTTGGTTAATCATACCACGCACACATGCTGTGTCTTCTAACTCAACAGTGTGATTGATACGACGTAAACCAAGACCGCGTAATGTAGCTTTATGCTTCGGTAAACGACCGATAGAGCTCTTTACTTGTGTTACTTTTACAGTTTTATTAGCCATGGTTTACCCCGTGATTTCGTCAACGCTAAGACCACGTTTAGCAGCGATTGACTCTGGAGAGTTCATGTTCTCTAGAGCTGCAATCGTTGCACGAACGATGTTGATCGGGTTAGTTGAACCGTATGCTTTTGACAATACGTTCTGTACACCAGTTACTTCTAGTACTGCACGCATCGCACCACCGGCGATGATACCTGTACCTTCAGAAGCAGGCTGCATGTATACTTTAGAACCCGCGTGGCGACCCTTGATTGGGTGCTGTAGCGTGTTACCGTTTAGGTCTACACTGATCATGTTACGACGTGCTTTTTCCATTGCTTTTTGAATAGCAGCTGGAACTTCACGTGCTTTACCATAACCGAAACCTACTTTACCTGCGCCGTCACCAACTACTGTTAGTGCAGTGAAGCTAAAGATACGACCACCTTTAACCACTTTAGACACACGGTTTACCGCGATTAGCTTTTCAGCCAAATCAGGCTGTTGTTGCTTTGCTTCTACGTTAGCCATTGTCTACTCCTAGAATTGCAGACCGGCTTCACGCGCTGCATCAGCAAGCGCCTTCACACGGCCGTGATATTTAAAGCCACTGCGATCAAAAGCAATCTTTTCGATGCCTTTGTCAGCTGCACGTTCAGCAACCGCTTTACCAACTGCTTGAGCAGCTGCAACGTTACCTGTGCCTTTAACTGTTTCGCTAATTGCTTTTTCAACAGTAGAAGCAGCAGCCAGTACAGTACCCTCAGCGTTTACAACTTGAGCGTAAATGTGACGTGGCGTGCGGTGGATAACAAGACGCGTTGTGCCTTGTTCAATATAATTTCTACGAGTGCGTTTAGCACGACGTAGACGAGCTGTTTTTTTATCCATCGTCTTACCTTACTTCTTCTTAGCCTCTTTACGGCGTACATTCTCGTCCGCGTAACGAACACCTTTACCTTTATAAGGCTCAGGTTTACGGTATGCACGGATGTTAGCAGCTGTTTGACCAACTAACTGCTTGTCTACGCCCTTAACTAGAACTTCTGTTTGGCTTGGTGTTTCAACCGTAATACCTTCTGGTACTTCGAAGTTTACCGGGTGTGAGAAACCAAGAGTTAAGTCTAATACTTTGCCCTTAGCTGCTGCACGGTAACCAACACCTACTAACTGAAGCTTCTTCTCGTAACCTTCATGCGTACCAACAACCATGTTGTTGATTAGAGCGCGAGCAGTACCTGCTTGTGCCCATGCATTTGCTACGCCTTCACGAGGTAAAGTTGTAATAACGTTATCGTTAACTTGTACTTCAACAGCGTCGTTGATTGTACGAGTTAATTCACCGTTTTTGCCTTTAACTGTGATGTCCTGGCCTTTTAATGTAACTTCTACACCGGCAGGAACATTGATTGGTGCCTTTGCTATGCGAGACATAGTTCCCCTCCGATTAAGCTACAAAGCCAATGATCTCACCACCAACGCCTGCACTGCGTGCTGCGCGGTCTGTCATTAGGCCTTTAGAAGTTGATACGATAGCGATACCAAGACCACCCATTACCTTTGGTAATTCGTCACGTTTCTTATAGATACGTAAACCAGGGCGGCTAACACGCTGGATATTTTCAATAACAGCTTTGCCTTCGAAGTATTTTAACTCGATAGAAAGCTCAGGCTTCGCTTCGCTGTTTACAGCGTAATCTGCGATATAACCTTCATCTTTTAGTACTTTAGCTACTGCTACTTTCAGTTTTGAAGTTGGCATCGATACTGATACTTTCTTCGCTGACTGACCGTTACGGATACGTGTAAACAAATCCGCAATAGGATCTTGCAAGCTCATAGTCTTACTCCCGTGATTCTATTACCAGCTAGCCTTTTTAAGGCCAGGAATTTCACCGCGCATAGCTGCTTCGCGAACTTTGATACGGCTCATGCCGAATTTACGAAGGTAACCATGTGGGCGGCCCGTAACGTTACAACGATTACGTTGACGTGAAGAGCTAGAATCACGCGGTAAAGACTGTAGCTTTAATACCGCGTCCCAACGATCATCGTCAGATGTATTTACATCACTGATGATAGCTTTTAGTGCCGCACGCTTTTCAGCATACTGAGCAACTAATTTAGTGCGCTTTGCTTCGCGCGCTTTCATAGAATTCTTTGCCATAACCCTACCCTTATTTCTTGAATGGGAAGTTAAACGCTTCTAACAACGCACGGCCTTCCTCATCAGATTTCGCAGAAGTAGTGATTGTGATATCCATACCGCGTACACGGTCTACTTTATCATAATCGATTTCTGGGAAGATGATTTGCTCACGTACGCCCATGCTGTAGTTACCACGTCCATCAAAAGACTTAGCACTTACACCACGGAAGTCACGGATACGTGGGATAGCGATTGAAACCAAACGCTCAAAAAAGTCCCACATACGCTCGCCACGTAGGGTTACTTTACAACCAATTGGGTAACCTTCACGCACTTTGAAGCCTGCAACTGATTTGCGTGCTTTAGTGATTAGAGGTTTCTGACCAGAGATTGCTTCTAGATCCGCAACAGCGTTATCTAGGATCTTCTTGTCAGCTAGAGCTTCGCCCACACCCATGTTTAATGTGATCTTTTCGATCTGAGGGACTTGCATGACAGAGCTGAAACCAAACTTCTCTTGAAGCTCAGCAACTACTTTGTCTTTATATACTTCATGCAGTTTCGCCATCATTCTACTCCAACTATTAGATAGTTTTACCAGTAGATTTAAAGATACGTAATTTCTTACCATCTTCAATCTTGAAACCTACACGATCTGCTTTACCCGTTTCCGAGTTGTAGATCGCAACGTTTGATACGTCGATAGACGCTTCTTTCTCAACAATACCGCCAGCTTGATTCAACTGAGGAACAGGCTTTTGGTGCTTCTTGATTAAGTTGATGCCTTCGACAAATACTCGACCAGACTCAGTAACAACTGAAAGCACTTTACCGCGCTTACCTTTGTCTTTACCGGCTAGTACGATTACTTCGTCATCACGACGGATTTTTGCTGCCATGATAGACTCCTTATAGTACTTCTGGGGCTAGTGAAACGATTTTCATGAACTTTTCAGTACGAAGCTCACGAGTCACAGGGCCGAAGATACGAGTACCAATTGGCTGTAAGTTATCATTTAAGATAACAGCCGCATTGCTATCGAAACGGATCAATGAACCGTCCGGACGACGAACGCCTTTTTTAGTACGCACAACTACTGCGTTTTTAACATCACCTTTCTTCACTTTACCGCGAGGAATTGCTTCTTTTACAGAAACTTTGATGATATCGCCAACCGCTGCATAGCGACGGTGCGAACCGCCAAGGACTTTAATACACTGCACTTTGCGAGCGCCGCTGTTATCAGCAACGTCCAGCTGAGTTTGCATTTGGATCATGTTAATGACCTCCGGTGTAGAAATTACAACACGCCTTAATTTTGTTTAAAATCAAGACATTTCGGTTAAATTCCACTCAAAAAACACGCGAGTTGTCTCTTAAGGGCGGGCAATTGTATCAGCAATGACAGTGAAGTGGTAGGTTATTTTTTAATTAATTTTATAATTCAGTGTTGCTAAGTTGAGGGGGTCTGTATGGAATATCAGCACTTGTTATTGATTATAAAACAAACAGGGCGCCAATGCGCCCTATTTTGATTTACGTATTAAAGTTTTATTAATTACCGAATAGGCCTTTTAATTTATCTTTAATTTTATCTTTTGCCTTTTCCTTTACTTCTTCCTTCGCTGTGTCACTAACGTCAAGCTTGAAACCAACATCATGGAAAGGACCTTTTATACGCAAAGGGATCTTAAAGCCTGTACTGTCATCAGTCGTGCCCTGGCCTTCAATTGAATCAACAATTCCTGTCACTAAACGATAATCGACATTAGTCATTGGCAAGTTCACTTTACCTGCCCCTGTAATGCGAATTAATGGGCTAAGTAATGATAAGTCATTGTTTGTCCCTACCCCATCTGTAAAATTAAAGCGACCTGTAAGTGCTGAGAAATCTGTTTGCTGAGAGTTATCGAAACCAGTATCTAACCCTTCTGACACTGCATTTAAGTTTCCTTTAATGAGCTCTTTACCTTTGCGCACCATCTCTGCCACATTCGCACCTTTAATTGCACCATCGGCAAACTCAAATGCTAACTGACCATCTAATGCATTAACAAAGTCTTTTTGACTTTGCCCTGTGGTCGCTAGATCCCAGTTTAAAGAGCCTTTCCCCATAAGCTTATCGAAACCTGCTGCATCAGTCAGTAATGGTTGTGCATCAATTTTATCTAAAGCAAAGTTAGTGCTAATTTTATAGGGTGTTTGCTTAGCATTAACTGTGATCACACCTTTACCACTGCCTTCATAAGCAACAAATTTATCTAAGCTAATTTTTGCTAGTGCATTTTTAAGGTTCACCGTTAACTGGTTTTCACCAAGTGTAATATCATTTGCTTTTAGACTACTTGAACGCACAACAATATTTGCATCAAGTGCATTTAAGCCACTCATATCAATTGGTGTATCATCCCAAACAATTGGCTGTGCAGGCGTATCTGTGGCTGGTTCTGCTTGCTCTTCTTTAGCCACACCCTCTGGTAGGTAAGGGTTCAAATCAAGCATACCTAAATCAATATCGGCATTCACAGCTAAGCGACTCCCTAAGTTAATGTCGCTTTTACCTTTAATTTGTAGCTCATCTAAGGTGGCAAGTAACTCAGTAAGCTTAAACTGCTGCCCTTTTAGGTGCATTGACCCTTTTACATTAAAGGCATTAAACGCATTTTCTTTTGCATTAAGTTCAACACCTTGCCAGCTTGCGATCTCTTTAACTGAGTCACCACTTACTGATAACTGACCTTGCACATCTTTACCCATTTGGGCGATCGCGCCTTTGAAGTTTACATCCACTAAACGTGAATCAACCTCGGTGCTGACATTAAAAGTTTCGCCTTCAATCGCTTTTACCGGTGTATCTAAGGTGACATCTAAATCAAAACGTTCACCCATATAGGTAATACCGCCTTTTAACTCAAGAGTCTTACGAAGAGAGGGTAGTAAGATGGCTAACTCTAAATCGCTTATCTGTTGCTTTGCCCCAGTTTTACCATCAAGGTAGGTGAAATTCCCGCCATAGATTGCTACTTCACCAAGTTCGATATCAAAGTTATCTGGTAAGTTAACAGCGCCAGAACTCTTTTGCTGCTCTGTCTGTGGTTGCTCAGCAACCGCATCAAATAATTGCCAGTTTGCTTTACCATTTTTATCGGTTTCTAACAAAATTGTTGGTTCATTAATCACGAATTTATCAAGCTTAAACTCACCGCCAAATAAAGACATCCATGGGATACGGATAGCCAACTGCTGCATGCTCGCCATGTCTTTTTGTGAACCTGTTTGCATATTTGCAAAATGTACATCGTTGAGCTCAAGCGTTAATGATGGAAATACCGACAACTTTTTATCACCATTAATAGTCAGACTACGACCTGTGGTTTGTTCTACTTGCTCCGATACTTTGTTAAATATCGCGTCTGTAGGTATGAGGAATGGTGCTGCGACTACTAATGCAATCAGTAATACGAAAATGACACCAACAATTTTCAGTAAGGTTTTCATAATCATCCTTAAACATGGGCAAACAATGTTCATATCATAGCGGGAGTTAGGCGCAATTGCATTGCCCAATCCATAAAAAGGTTTGTAAACAAGCTTAGGTACAAGAATATGAATCAACGCTGAAACATTTTGATACCTATAGGTTACAAAAAGATCTTGACTGAATGATACCCTAGGGTTACATTGATACCTGTAGGTTACATTAGAGTTTAAAATAAAAGGAAACGATTATGTCTAAGCAAGATATCAAAACGGAAGAAAAGTTTATGAGTCATAACGCATGGTTTTCAATATTCATGGGAGTCACGTTATTAATTATTAGTGTTTACCCAATGCTCAAGCAAACATCAGCACCGTTACTGTTTATTGGCGGTAGCGCATTTTTAGGATCTTTCTTTATGTTTGTAATTAGAGGTGGATTTACATGGAAACTTGGCTATCGCCTTACATATAAGGATGAATTTTTAAATACGATTGATACCATCGCTTATAAACATGTTGTGCTTGGATTACTTTTTAGCATGGGGGCTATTTTTTTATTGTCTAACGAACTTGCTTTAAATGTATCGCATAGCATGATGGCCACATTTTATCTTGCCTTGATGAGTTTAATATATGGCGTATCAATTCTTTGGCAAAGTAGAGACTAGGTGTAAAAGTGCAAAATAATATCGCTAAATTCCGAAAAGAAAAGGGGTTGTCGCAGCAAGAACTTGCTGATGCCATTGCAGTATCACGTAAAACCATTAGCACAGTTGAAACAGGCCGCTTTATTCCCTCGGTGATTATCGCGTTAAAAATTGCTGCTCACTTTGAACTCAGTGTTGAGCAATTATTTACACTCGATGACAATGATTAATTAACCTCGTCAGTCGCAATCTTACTTATAAATTATCAGTAAGATTGCATCATTTCATTACTTCGGTATGATGCACGACCCTGTTGTTTTTGCACCCTGTGTACTAAAATTAAACAACCTAATTTGGTCAAAACTGGAGTATCGATTAAGCATGAAGAAACTGCTTATTTCACCGTCAAAAATGGCGCTTGGCGAGCAAGAAAGTCAAATTTATCAAAACATCCTCAAGCAAGCCTCTGATATCAGCTTAAATCTAATGGCAGTTAAAGTAGAAAACCACCCTGAAGACTTTTTAGGTTGGTGCTATGAGCTATTGAGTGCAAGCCGTGATCGCATTAATTACGATCTATTGGAAGATAAGCAATTACCGACACTTAAAAAACTTCATGACTTATTAATTTCTGCAATCAGCTTTTTGCAGTTAAAAACGTTAAGAGTTGCGCCATGGCCAGTTATCGCAAGTTTCATCGATCAGCATAAAGAGCTTGTAGCCCTTGATGAGCAACTACGCTTAGCTAATTACATTGCTGCAATTAAATCGCAATCACTAAAAGAGATGATCCCAGAAGACCGTTTAGCGTTTTCAGGTAAGCACAGTGCCTCGCTCGATCCAAGCAGCTATAACTTTGACGTTGAATGGTTTGCTTCTACTAAAAACGCCAAAGGTTTCCATCAAATGTTGAGTGATTTACCTGGTGCGTTCGATGAGGCTCTTGCACACATTCCACTTGAGGGTGAAGTAACTCAAGAACATTATCAGCATTTTATGGTTGCTTACTTCATGGCATTTAATGGCAGCGATGAAAAGCCAACGCTTGCTCCTGCTACTCGCTTACTTGCAATGCGCCGACCTGACGTGTTTACACCAATCGTAAATAGTAAACTTGATGCCCTTTGTGCAGCCCTTGGCATTACGAAGCTAAATAACCGCGATTTCGAGCGCTACTGGCAAGATGTTGTCGAAGCCATTCATAGTATGCCTTGGTTCAAAATGGCTAGTGCGGCAAATGAGCTTGAGCAATCTCTAGTTGAAATCAAAGCCCTATTGCCTAGCTTCTTTTATTATGCAGATAAAAGTACCGCTGATAACTCTAACTATATTAAGTTACTAAACAAGCCTAAAAGCAGCACAAGCTCTGCGGGTAAAAAGACTGTACGCCGCGGTAAAGAGTCGGCTGAAATACTGGTAGACCGAGCATTAGCAAGTGATGATATCCCTGAACATATCAAAGCTAAGCGCGATTCAATCATCAGTGAAGTTGAAAAAGGCCGTAGCGTTGAAGAAACCATTAGTTTAATGCGTGCCATTTTCGGCTAAGTCTCTATCAAGTAAGAAAAACCTGGTTGCGTCTTCATTGTGCAACTAGGAAATTTATTGCACCATGCAAGTGCGCATGAATAATTCAAATACAAGTCAACTTTAACCAAAAGAATACTTACAAGACTGTTTTAAAAGAAATAAAGCATAAAAATTCCCACCGTAAATTAACTTGGCACAACCAGTGCTATATCGTATCCAGACAACACATAAAAATAATGCCCCGACAAATAACCAGACTGCAATCTGAAATGGGCAAAATCAACATAACAACAGGATACAAAACATGCTAAAACTAAAAAAAGTGGTCGCGGCCAGCGCCCTCACGCTACTTACTTTAAGCTCGACGTATAGCTTTGCAGAAGTAACAGCTAACGCGGCAGCAACCTCAAACTACTTATGGCGTGGTCAAGAACAGACAGGCGGAGATGCCGCAATTCAAGGTGGTATTGATTACGCAAGTGAATCTGGCTTTTATGCGGGTACATGGATATCAAATGCTAGCTGGGCAGAAGATATGACCTACGAGCTTGATCTCTACGCTGGTTTTGGCGGCGATATCAATGAAACCTTTAGCTATGATGTAGGCTACATCTATTATGCATACCCAGATGCGGCCTCGTTTACCGATGCAGACTTTTCAGAGATCTACGGTAGCATTAGTATGGGTAGCTTCACGTTTGGCGCAGCCGTATTAGCTTCATCAGCAGCAAGCGGCGATGGCACCGATTTTGGAGATTCACTGTATTTAAATGCCGATTATAGCTTTCCAATCGGAAGTAATGGCACAGAGCTGGCGCTGCATGTCGGCCATTACTCAGGCGATTTCATTGGTGATGACAATATCATCGACTACGGTGTTTCGGTATCTAAAGACGGCTTTACATTAGGCGTTTCAGATACTGACATTGATGGAACAGATGTGAAAGTGTATGCCGCTTACGCGGTAGATTTTACACTTTAAAAAAGAATGTGTTACTTGCTGCAACACGAAGGGCCGCAAGGCCCTTTTCTAGTTTAGAAGCTTAAGGAACACTGTGGCCTGTTGAGCCCTGCCAAATACGATACCACTGCTCACGGCTTATCTTAAGAGCCTTAGCAGCAACAGCTGATTTCACGCGTTCAGTGTTACCCGTACCTAGCACTACAGATGGCGCACTCGGATGCATCAATAACCAGGCATACACTACTTGATCAAGAGAACTTGCACCAACTTCAGTGCCGACCTGCTCTAACACTGCGCGTAAACGTATCGCTTTTTCATCATCACTTGAGAACAGACGTCCACCAGCTAATGGTGACCAAAGCATTGGTTTGATATCGAGCAATTGACATTGATCTAAAGTTCCATCATCAAGGGCTTTCATTTCGTAAGGCGAAAACTCAACCTGATTGGTAACTAATTCAAAATCTAAACGGGATTGTAATAAGCTGAGTTGAGATGGCGTAAAGTTAGATACACCAAAGTCAATCACATCACCATTCGCTTGGAGGGTATTGAATGCTTCGGCCATTTCATCAGCGTTCATCAAGTAATCAGGGCGATGAATAAGTAATACATCTAAACGATCAGTGTTGAAGTTTTTAAGTGACTGCTGTGCTGAGGCAATTATATGCGCTGCACTTGAATCATAATGGTTAGCCTTACCTTGTAACCCTAAACTTGCAAATGCAGGTTTGATACCACACTTGGTAATTATTTTAATTTCATCACGAATACTTGGTTTCAACTTGAGCGCTTTACCAAATTCGGCTTCGCAGCCATATTCACCATAGATGTCAGCGTGGTCGGTATGTGAAACCCCCATATCAATTGCTTTTTCTAAAAAATTTAAGCATTGCTGTGGCGTTATCTGCCAATCTAACAAGCGCCAGAACCCTAACACCAACTCATCAATACAACGTCTATTGTTATTCGTCATAACGACCTACTTTTCCTAATAAATACGACTCAAATTAATCCTTTAACCATATCACAGATTTACCAATCACAGCTGTTAACATACAGTTACAAAACAAATTGCTAAAGAATCAAAAATCAGGATATTAATGGGTTATGGTGCTGCGGCACTGATTTCGTTATCAGTGCCGAGCATGCCAGATGCCTACATACCGGGTTGGGCGATTATGCTGTCGTTTGGCTTTACTTCATTGATTGGTATTGTGTTTGGCTTAGCGCCCGCCATTAAAGCGGCACGCTTAAACCCAATTGATGCTTTGCGATACGAATAATTAATCGGCTTTATAGGGTACCTGAGCACAGCTTACTTCCACTGTTTTTGGGTACCAAATAGGCCCACCAATTTCATTAACCGCCTCGCCTGCTACAACATTAAGGAATGACTTGTAAGTATGTACACTTTGCCACTCGGAATTTGGGCAGTATGTTGATAAGTCCACTGGCTTGGAGCCTTCATATAACGCAGCAGCAAAATTATGATGCCAACGTTCTGTAACTGCTCCCTTATTTGCTGAGATAGGACTGCCATTATCAAAATAAATATGTGTACAACCACTTAAAGCAGCAAGAATTACAGTTAAGCATACATGTTTCATAATTGCTCCTGCCCATATTGTTCACACCATACTTTCACTGTATGAGGCGCATAGATACCCAATGTAACCAACCCCAGTGCACCATCTGTAAATGTTTGCTGGGATTGCATTTGCATTACTTTTTTATCTTGGCAGACCGCTTTAACATCAACACGCTGTTCACCAACTAACCCCCACAAGTAGAAGGGTCGACTATCTTGATAGTCGGCATTTCGTGTTAATTTATCTGCCTTATTAGGCACTATAGTCACCGATGAACATGCTACTAACGATAATGTAAGTAACACGCACACTAACTGCTTCATGTGTTTTCCTTCAGATATTTTTTGAAGTTGAAGTGTACAACATAAAGTTTCTATAATGGGTAAAAAACCATATAGAATTGTAAAAAAATGCAATAATCAACCAGCATGAATCTTGACCATTTTAAAGCTAAAAATGATAAGAGTAACTCAGAACGATACTTTCTGAACCAGGGTTAGTTTTACCAAATCCTGCATTAGAAATATGCCCAAGCTCACCCCGTAGGCGATGAACTTCTGATATTTTATATTTTGCAAAAATGAAACTATAGAACTCTAAGTCGTATCCAAGGACATCAATATTTCGAGCATAGCCCATATGAGTAGCGATACCCCAATCCCAGTTTTTATTAATGGTATAAGTTTTGGCTGCACCAATACCAAAATATTGTTGATTTTGTTCAGCTAAAATTATAATCGCTCTAGGTTGTATACCCCATAGGCTCTCTATTGCTTCATACTCATAATCTAGATGTATTGCAAAATGATCAAAATTGTCAAATACAGCCCAACCTGTCACACCAACACTAAATGAAGAAGACTCTTCAGCTAGAATATGAGGAGAGAAAATACTCGTAATTAAAGTAAAAGAATAAAATATTTTCTTCATTAGAAAATCTCACAAACTTATTTAAGAGGGCTTGTTAAACAGGCTTAAAGTATAGCCATTAACCTCAAAAAATAACTAAATAGTTCTTTTGATTATAAAGGGTATCGTTTTCTAATTGAGTAACTCTGTGTATTTAAATTGTAAAAAAGCTACAGTTTCTTACAGGCTCAGTTTGAACTAAACTGGAAAGGATAAAGACTAATCAGGAAGATCTGCAAGTAAAGGTAATTATGACGTCGTATCTACATTTATTGTTCTTAAGTTTATTGTCTTGGCAAAGTCTTGCAAATACTCCAAACTCTGATGAGCAACAAGGCATTACCAGAACTGCAGCCAACCTAGCGAACTGCCAACAACAATTAGCACAAAGCCGTGTGCAAACTTACGCAGCACATTATATTTTGCCCTATCAATTCACATTGTTGAGCTGGAATATCTACAAAGCACAAATAGATGGCTTACTCACAGATTTGCAAAAGCTAAATGCCGATGCTGATATTGTGTTACTACAAGAAGCTATCAAAGAGCCTACTCTAACCAAACTAAAACCTTACTGGCGTTTTGCTAAAGGGTATAAAAGTGGCAGTGTGCAATCTGGTGTTATGACACTCAGCCGCTGGCCCGCCGCGGTGCATTGCACACTCACCCATACAGAGCCTTGGTTACGTAGCCCAAAAGCAACCAACATTGTTGAATATGCCCTGCCTAATCAACAGTTATTACTAAGTATTAATCTACATGGTATTAACTTCACAATAGGTGTGAATGACTTTAAACAACAGCTTGAAGATGCAGCGAGCATCATGCGTATGCATCAAGGACCGATCATATTTGCTGGTGATCTTAATACTTGGAGCGACCGAAGACAGTCTCTTTTAAAACAAACACTTAACAAGTTAGGGCTACATGAAGCTATTTATTTAGATGATAAACGTACAAAAGCATTTGGATTAGCACTTGACCAAGTATGGGTGCGCGGTGTCAAAATAGAGACAACTATAGTGCCTGAGCTTGTAAGCTCAGATCATAATCCAATAATTGCAACCCTAACCATAGAGCAAAAAGTACAGTGAAAGTAACAATGAAAGGATATTGGTTAATCGCATTAATGTTATTGAGCATTAGCCAATTCAGTGATGCAGCAACCCCAGAACAAGAGATAAATCACCTCATTGATTTTGTCGCTAAAAGCGATGCCGTATTTATTCGCAACGGCACCGAGCACTCAAGCCAAGATGCAGCCGAACACCTTGCTATGAAGTATCGAAAAGCGACCCGCTATGCAAAAACTGCCGAAAAGTTTATTGAAAATTTGGCGAGTAAAAGCTCATGGAGCGGTAAGCCTTACAAGGTAAGATTTAGCGACGGTACTTTAATTAATGCAAAAGACTGGTTAAGTAATGAGTTGGCAGACTATCGCCGTAACCAGCATAGACAACAATAACACTATTTTATCATCAACACACAAGAAGCGAAAAGCCATGCAAGAACACAAAAGCAAGCCACTCAATGACTTTATTGAGTACCCTCATGACGAGATGCTTAAACGCGCCGAAGAGTTTTTAGCCGTGAGTCAGCGTCGCCACAGTATTCGCAGCTTTAGCGACCGCCCAGTGCCAAAAGAAATAATCGAAATCTGTATTAGAGCGGCTGGCACTGCACCAAGTGGGGCCAATCATCAACCTTGGCACTTTGTAGCAATACACAGCAGCGATGTGAAAAAACAAATTCGAGAAGCAGCTGAAAAACTAGAGCGCTCATTTTATGAAGGTCGCGCAGGTGAAGAATGGTTAGATGCGTTAAAACCACTTGGCACCGATGCCAGTAAGCCCTACCTTGAACATGCACCTTGGCTAATTGCCGTGTTTAGTCAAAAGAAAGGCGGTATTTCTGCCGATGACAAAAATACCAATTACTATGTTCATGAATCTGTTGGCCTAGCGACCGGCTTTTTAATTCAAGCACTACATAGAGCGGGCCTTGCAACTCTTACACATACACCAAAACCAATGAGTTTTTTAACCGAGATTTGTGGCCGTGATAAAGATAATGAGCGCCCTTACATGCTGCTAATTGCAGGCTACCCAAGCACAGATGCAACCATCCCTGAGCATGCCTTAGTGAAAAAGTCGCTGGACGAAATAGCGACCTTTATTTAGTTTTAAAATCAACAGCCAGCACATCACCCGGGTTTAAACCTGAAACGATGTGCTGCTGTCCATCGAGCATTTCGCCAAGGCGAACGTAGCGACGCACTATCTGATTATTTTCAAGTAAGTAAACCATACTCAATTGGCCATATTGCTGCACCCAGCTTGGCTCAATCAACACCCCTTTTTCAGTGGCGAGCGGTAATTGTAATTGCGCATAAAGACCAGGCATTAAGCCAGTTTGGGCATCTGTTTCTAAACGGATTTCCATACTACGCGCAGCACTATCAGCAACGGGCACAATTTCTGTCACTGTGGCAGGCATTGACGTAGATAAAGCAGGTAATTTGACCATTAAAGTTTGACCAACATTCAATTTAATTGCTTGTTGTTCTCTGACATTAAATGCTAATTGCAATTGTTGTGGGTTATACAGTGCGAGTAATGGCGTACCAGGAGTTGCGGTATCGCCAGGCTCTGCAAAACGCTCAACCACAACACCTGAAATCGGCGCTTTAATTTGCGTAAAACTCAATGCAACTTGCGCTTGTGTTTGCTGCTGTTTAGCAATCGCTAGGTTCGCCGTTAAATTATCGAACCTTGCTTTTGCATCGTCGTATTCGCTAACAGATACCAAACCTTGCTTGTATAAATCGTTAATACGCTTTAGTTGTTTCTCTGCTTGAGTCAGCGACGCATTAATTGCATTTATTTGTGCTTCGCTTTGAGCAAGCCCTGCTTTAAAGTCACCTTGCTGCAAGGTAATTAGCACGTCACCTTGTTTTACAGTATCGCCAGCGCGTACATTTAAACGCTCAACTTGTGCCATAACCCGTGATGAGATTTGCGTATTTTGTTTGGCAATCACAGTGCCCGGTACAACTTCATCACGCGCAATATCTGCCAATGTTACTGTGACTAACTGACCAGTGTAATCATTTGCTGATGGGTTTTTCATGCCTGCAGCTTGCTTATCAGAAAAACTGCCCGCCATGTAAAGTACCGCCACAATAATCACTGATAACGCGATGATTGAACCAATAAGTTTCGATTTACCCTGCATGAGCTTGTTCCTCTTTGGCTGCATCCTTTGCAAACACTAAATAATAAACCAGCGGCACCACAAATAATGAGAACAATGTTGATGCCACAATACCAAAAATAATTGCGATCGCTAGACCGCTAAATACCGGGTCTAGGGTGATCACCAAGTTACCTAATAAGGTGGTTCCCGCGGTCAGTAACACAGGGCGCATACGCACCGTACCTGCGGCAATCAAAGCCTGTTTAATTACCATACCTTGGTCGCGAGCTTGATTAATAAACTCAACTAAAATAAGTGAGTTACGAACCACAATACCAGCAAGTGCAATCATGCCAATCATGGCTGTTGCAGTGAATAACACCGGCTCAGGAGCACCAGCAATGCTGCGCTCTCCAAATTGATTTAATAGCCAAAAGCCCGGCATGATCCCTATTACGGTTAATGGAATAGCCGACATGATGATCAGTGACAAACTCGCAGAGTTTGTTTGAATGCGTAAGATGATGAAAATGGCAGTGAGCGCAAACGCAAAGGCAATACCCATATCTCTGAATACATCAATGGTAATTCGCCATTCGCCTTCACCACTAAAGGTCACGTCAGTGCCAGCAGGTAATTGCCAAGCTTGGCTACCACCATTATTGAAAAAGTGCCTACTCTGCCAATCAGTTTGGCTAAATTCGTCAGCGCTAATACCTAAGTCGGCATTGACGTCAGCAATAATTTCAGCGGGTGTACGGCCATTTAGTTCAGCCATAACATATACAACATTACGCTGATCTTTACGCATAATTGGCTTGGCAACATCTTGATGCTGAAATTCACCTAACTCAGATAGCGCCACCAGCGGACGTGGTGCACTTTGTAGCCCAAATTCATCACTGGTTTTTGCAAGCTCCCTATCACCACGAACTTGTAATGCCAGCAATTGAGCAAATTGGTTACGATCTTGATATGGCAGTTGTAACTTTATATCAACAGGGTCTGTTTCGCCGCTAACATATAACACCCCAACATTTTGCCCATGCGAGGCAATGGCTAAGGTCTGGGCAATATCTTGCGTAGACACCGCCGACAATGACGCTTTACTTTTATCGGTAACAAAACGCTGTAAAGGCGCATTGGCAGCAATACTAGTATCAACTTCAACCACATGCGGCTCTTGTTTTAACCTAGCAGCAACAGCAAGGGCTGCTTGATAGTGCGTGTCTGTATCAACAAATGGCTCACTGTAAACTTCAGCCACTAAGGTACTTAAAACCGGCGGACCCGGTGGCACTTCAACCACTTTAATTAAAATGCCATCGGTTGCCAGTGGCGCTAATGCGGCACGCAAGCGCATGACCACGCCATGAGATTGATGATCACGCTCAGTTTTATCGAGCAGTAATACTCTGAGTTCAGCTAAATTAGCAGCTTCACGTCGATAATAACCACGCACCATACCATTAAAATCCATGCTTGATGGCTGACCAACATAGGCTGCCGCCTCACTTACTTCATTTAATTGCCAAGTGATGGTTTGTACTTGTCTAGTGAAAGCGGCGGTTTGCTCAAGGCTTGTGTCTTCTGGCATATCGATTAAAACTTGCAACTCGTTTTTATTATCAAACGGTAATAGCTTTAAAGGCACTGCACGCATTACGGGTAACATGGCACTGGCGACAAACAAGGCTAATGTAGTCCATAAAACGAGTTTGGCGCGGCCTTTAGACTCAAGTAATGGTGATAATATGCGCTCATATAAGCCATGCTGATTAGCATCAAGTTGTACGCTGTCATCGACTGGCGCTTTCAGTAGTTTCATTGCCAACCAGGGCGTAACAAAAAATGCCACTATGGTCGAAACCATTACACTAATTGGCACATTAAATGCCATTGGTGCCATGTACGGCCCCATCATGCCAGTGATAAACGCAAGTGGGATGAACGCCACCATAATGGTTAATGTAGACATAAACAGCGCCACACGAATTTCGCTCATAGCATCAACTATGCGTTGTTTTTTATCGCCTTTTTTCGTTAAAAAGCGACTTATATTGTCTATCCCCGTAATAGGATCATCAACCAATAAACCTAAAGAAAGTATTAGTGCAAACAGTGTGACTCGGTTAATTGTATAGCCAAAGGCAAAATCAAGTGTCAGGGTGATGCCGTAGCAAATAGGTACTGCTAAACCAACCACAATTGCTGGTCGCCAGCCTAAAAATACACCAACAAAAATAACCACGGTAAATACCGCAAACACTAAGCTCGAAGTAAGGTTATTTACTTTTTCATTCGCGGTTTGACCATAGTCACGCAGTACGGTGTAGCCCACTTCATCTGGCAATAGATTAGCCGATAAACTGTCCATCATACTGTGCACTTCGTTGGCTACAGCGACCGCATTGGTGCCTGCTTGCTTAGCAACACTTATGGTGACTAAAGGAAGTTGTTGCTGGTTATCTGAATGAGCCAGCCATTGATAGCTTTGCGCTTCGCTTGGACCATCACTCACCTCGGCGACATCACTTAGGTAAACACTCTTACCGTTTACCACGTTGACAACTAGCCGTTCAATCGCAGATTGAGAGCGTAAAACATCACCCACTTGTAAGGCAATTTGCTGCTTACCTTCAACAACACTGCCCACGTTCACCAATTGATTAGATACGCTAAGCGCATAATACACATCGGTTAGGGTTGTTTGATGTGCAGCAAGGGCGCTTGCATCAAGGTTAATCGTTAATTGACGAGTTCTACCAGCAATCACTTTCACTTCGCTGGTATTTTCGATGCGCTGTAAACTGTTAGCGATTTCGTTAGCAAAACGAGTTAGTTGATAGTCATCGTAAAGTTTTGGATCTTTACTAAATAAGCCCAGCATCACAATGGGTACATCGTTCACTTCAACCGGACGTATTTGCCATGAGCTGATCACTGACGCCATCGTGTGTTGATAGCTATAGAGTTTAGCGTAAGTGTCGAGAATGGCTTGCTCACGATCATGACCGACTTCGAAGCGAAGAGTAACAACAGCAGCATTACTTTGTGTGGTCGAGTAAATATGCTCAACGCCCGTTAACTGCGCCAATAACTTCTCCAATGGTTCAGTTACCAGCCTAGCTACTTCTGGCGCTTCAACGTTTGGCGCTGCCACATATATATCAAGCATAGGAACCACAATTTGCGGTTCCTCTTCACGAGGGGTTTGCTTTAATGCCATTAAGCCAAGCAGGACCGACATAATAAAAATAATGACAGGGAGGCGACCGCTCAAGCTGTTTTTTACTGCATTATCGATAGCATTCATTACCTAACTACCTTTGCAAAATAAACCATATAAGGTTGCAAGAATAGCCACTACATTCTTATCTATTACACGGTAATAGATGGTTTGGCTTTCGCGTCGAGTCGCGACGATCTGAGCTTTTCTCAGCGCCGCTAAGTGTTGCGATAATGCTGACTGCGCCAATGGCACAGCTTCGTTTAATTCGCTCACGCTCATTTCACCATCTTGCAGCGAACATAAGATCATCAAGCGATTTTTGTTCGCCAATATCTTTAGCATTTGCTCTGCTTGCTCCACATTGTCGGCCATAGCCGCAAAATCGATGTTCATAATCACACTACTCTATATTCTTAAAATACCGCTAAAGTATAGATTGATATATTAGAAAAGCCTAATATTAGAATTTACTAATGTAGTGTTATCTAATATATTAAATACATCACTCTGTTATCGAGGTCTTATTATGAAACTAAATGACGCGCTTCGCTTAATTGCTGGTGTAATGATCTGTATTTCATTATTGCTACAACAGTTTCACAGTCCGCTGTGGATTTGGTTTACGGTATTTATTGCTCTAAACTTAATTCAATCGGCATTCACTAAGTGGTGCCCAATGATCACCATTTTACGCAAACTTGGCATGGAGGATTAGTATGCTGACCCCAATTCCTGACTTAATGAAAATTATTGCTCCAAACCAGCGTCGAATTAGCGCTGACCAAGCAAAACAAGAATTAAGCGAAAACCATGGTTTATTAATTGACGTACGTGAGCCTGCTGAGCACGCCACTAAAGCAGCAACAGGTGCAATTAATATCCCACGCGGTGTACTTGAAATGAAATTAATGGAAATTGAAAAAGATCCTGCAAGACCCATTTATTTACACTGTGCAAGTAGTGCCCGTGCCACACTCAGTGCCGAAGCGCTGACTCGTGTTGGCTACGAAAATGTTACGGTAATTACCTGTAATACAGAACAAATTTGCCAAGTCTTTTAGCTTCATAGAATAGTAACACTGGTCGGATAAGCTCGTACTTTTCTACTCATAGGTACAGAGCAATGACTTTTACACGGAGACGTTTTTTAAAAGCATCGGCGGCGGGTTTTGGAGCCGCCGTATTATCTTTTGGTTTAACGGGCTGTAGTCTCAATGACGATGATGACGAAACCACAAAGCAGACCCCTGTCAGCTTTGATCATGGTGTTGCCAGTGGCGACCCGCTCGCTGACAGTCTCATTATTTGGACTCGTATAACACCTCTTGAAAACGTCACGAGTGTTAACGTAGTTTGGCAAGCCTCCACAGATGCTAACTTCACAACTATTAGCCACGATGGCGAAACACAGGTAAGCGATGCAACCGACTTCACCTTAAAAGTTGATCTGCAAGGTCTCGATGCCAACACCACCTATTACTACCGCTTCATAAGTAATGGTAAAACCTCACCTACGGGAGCAGGTAAAACGCTTCCAACCGACAACATAGAACAAGTAAAATTTGCCGTTGTCTCTTGCGCTAACTACCCTGCTGGCTACTTCCATGTGTATGGTGAAATCGCAAAACAAACCGATTTAGATGCAGTACTACACCTTGGTGACTACATCTATGAATATGGTAATACAGGTTATGCGACTGAAGATGCCGCCGAACTTGGTCGTTTATTGCCTGATGACAATAGCGATGAAATCATTTCTTTAGCGGATTATCGCAAACGTTACGCCCATTATCGTAAAGACGAAAACCTGCAAGCTGCTCATGGTCATTGTGCATTTATTACGGTTTGGGACGACCATGAAATAACTAATGATACGTGGCACAGTGGCGCTGAAAATCACAACGACGGCGAAGGTGAATTTAGCGAGCGCAAAATGCATGCCTTACAAGCCTACTTTGAATGGATGCCTATCCGTAATGTAGCCGATAAAGAACGTATTTATCGACGCTTCGAGTTTGGTAATTTAGTGTCATTACACATGCTAGATACCCGTGTTTTAGCTCGCGATGAACAAGTTAATTATGCCGATTTCGACTTAACCAGCAGCCAAGGACAAACTGACTTTGTTGCAACAATCAGCTCACCTACTCGTGCTCTATTAGGTAATGAGCAACTCACATGGCTTACAGATGGTTTAACAACAGCAACGACACAATGGCAAGTGCTTGGGCAACAAGTCCTGATGACCAAAATGCATTTGCCATTTGAGATTTTACAGTTACTTATGAATATTCAAGTGACTCAAGCAAACGGTGCTGACCCATCGGCATTACTTGCTCAAGCAAACACATTATTTAGTGAGCTTGCGCAAATTAAAGGACGTATATTAGCTGGCGATCCAACGGTTACTAGTGAGCAGCGAGCACGCGTAGAAACAACAGCGCCTTATAATCTTGATGCATGGGATGGCTATGCTTATGAACGTGAGGTAATACTTGGGACTTCAATTGCAGCGCAAAAGAACTTGGTGGTTTTAGCGGGTGATACGCATAACAGCTGGGCAGGACAATTAGTCACTGATGCAAGCAACCCTGTTTCAGCTAAAGCTGCAGCTGGTGTTGAATTTGCCACATCGTCAGTTTCTTCTCCGGGCCTTGAAAACTACTTAGCGTTAAATACGCAATCGAGCGAAGCTGTCGCACAAATTGAGCAAGTCATTGCATTATTGGTTAACGACTTAGCCTACAACAACTTAGTTGAACGCGGCTACTTAACGGTCACCTTTACTCAACAGCAAGCGCTTGCCCAGTGGCACTATGTAAGTAGCGTTAAAACAGCCGATTACACACTGCTTAGCGAGCGTCAAAAAGCGCTCAGCGTACAAGCTGGTAACCCTACTTTACAAATGGCTTAACGCTTTTCATCTAGTAGCGTAACTAACATTTGCTCAATGTTTTTTACGCTATAAGTTAGTGAGCGCAGCAGTTCTAACTGACTATCTTCTGGTTGATGCTCAGCTTTAGCACTGGTTTGAGATATTTCATCTTTTTGTTTCAAAATTGCTTCGCGAAACGTCTCTGCATCAACCACTCCAAGCAATGATACTAATGCACCTTGCCCTGATTGACCTGCTGTTTCAAAGCTAAGTCGATAAATGCCAAATTGACGCATCAAAGGACCTTGGCTTAGTGCCACATCGGTTATTTTTTCAAGTGGAATCGACTTTTCTTCTTTAAAGAATACACCACGTTTTACTACCAACTTACGCGTTAACAATGTAGCAGACATCGCCGCTAAAATACGCCCTGCCACCAGCCAGATTATTAACGCAACAATGGGAATGAAAGGAATACCTACCATACTAATCACACAGGTAAACATACCCAGTAATAGCCAATACTGTTTTACTTTAGGGCTAAAACGGGCATTCAATAAATTGCTTTCTGTCATTTCGAATTCCTTATAAAGTAACGACAACGCGAACTGCCAGAGCAATAAAAATCACCCCCAGTAGCTTTTCAAACCAAGGATTTGCCTTGGTAAAACCAACACGTTTTTTTGATATTTCGGTTAACAGTGCAACAAGTAAATACCACCCTGTATCGAGCACAAACACCGTTAAACACATGATCAACCCAACCTGAAACGTGAGGTTTTCTGGGTCAATAAATTGTGAGAACAGCGCCAAAAAGAATATCGCAAGCTTTGGGTTCAAAAAGGCAATGGCAAAGCCATCTTGCAAAGCTGCACGAGGGCTTGGCTTCGCTTTCTCAACATTCAGTGTTTGCGAGCTGGACCTAGCTAATAAAATACGAATCCCTAAATAGGCAAGATATGCTGCACCGCCATAAACAAGTACTTGATAAAGTGTTGGCAGTTGAGTCATCAATGCCCCTAACCCTAGCAACGAAGCACAGGCGTAAAACCCGACTCCGATACCATGGCTAAGTGCTGCTAACATACCGTTTTTCATGCCACCATGCAGACTGTGCTTTAATACCACAGCTAAACTCGGCCCCGGTGACATTGCGCCCATAATACAAACGGCGACTAAGCTAAGCCATAAAGGTAATGTCATTACAGCTGGTACTCAAAATCGTAATAATGAATCCCCTCTTCGACCCGAATGTGCATTTTTCCTGTTAAACCTTCAAGTTCACCGGCCCCCGAGTCAGGCACTACTTCTAAAATCAAACGATCTGCCCCTTTATCCATCGTGCCAAAATGTTGCAAAACAAAACTGCCCTGCTTGCCATTGAGCTTTCCTACCACTTGTTCAATTGCAACATAACCTGCACTGCCTTGGGTTGCTGTCATGGCACTTAACATCTCACCTTGACTCAATGCCTCAAGTGCACCAGAGAATTCTTTATCTATTGACATACGTCCAAGATTCACACCATCTTGACCTGTCGCATAACCACCGATTGGGTTTAATTTAACGGTGAATTCACCACTAACAGTTATTGATTCCATACTAATCCCTTACTTTACTGTTGATTTTTAAAACAAAGAAACCATATCTATACCCTATTCACTTAAAAGAATCTAGCATGGCAAAAACCAAAGAGCAGGCCGCTTTTCGAAGCTTATTACCCATTTTAGCGTTTATAAAGCCTTATAAGTGGGTGGTATTAGCCGCCCTTGCAGCTTTGTTACTCACCGCAGGTGTTAACCTATCACTTGGTCAAGGCGTTAAATTTGTCATTGATCATGGCTTTATTGCTGGCTCACAAACCCAGCTTCAACAAGCTGTAATGGTACTCATTGGTTTGATTAGCTTATTAGCTGTTGGCACATTCTGCCGCTTTTATTTAATGTCGTGGATTGGCGAGCGAGTCAGTAATGATATTCGTAAAGCGGTGTTCGACCGTATCGTCACTTTGCACCCAAGCTACTTTGAAGAAAACCGCAGCGGCGAGCTTATGTCACGCCTGACCACCGACACCACCTTATTACAATCTATCATCGGCTCCTCTTTTTCAATGGCATTACGCAGTAGCTTAATGCTGATTGGTGGCTTGGCTATGCTAATTATCACCAACTTAAAGCTAACCCTTGTGGTTATTGCTTGCGTACCTGTGGTACTACTTCCAATGATGATTTTTGGCCGAAAAGTGAGGAAGCTCGCAAGCTCTAGCCAAGATGCCATTGCCGATATCAGTACCTATGCCGGTGAGATCATTCAAAATATCAAAGTCGTGCAAAGTTATAGTCACGAAGAGCGTGAAAAAGCAGCCTTTGCTAACGAGACCAATAAAGCCTTTCAGGTGGCTAAAAGCCGCATCAAACAACGCTCATTTTTAATTGCAGCAGTGATATTCCTCACCTTTACAGCTATTAGTATTATGCTTTGGATTGGTGGCAGTGATGTACTTGCGGGCACGATGACAGGCGGTGAGCTTGGTGCTTTCGTGTTTTATGCCATTATGGTGGCGATGTCTGTGGCAACGGTTGCCGAAGTTTACGGTGAATTACAAAGAGCTGCTGGTGCTGCCGCGCGCTTGCTAGAGCTACTTGCCGTTGAAAGTATGATCCAAAGCCCAGACAAAAACAGTGATGCACAATTTCATGCGAATAAAGTAGCACACCCTGCAATTCAGTTTGAAAATGTGTCTTTCCATTACCCTTCAAGGCCAGATAGCGCCGCATTAAATACGCTTAATTTAACCGTAAAACAAGGGCAAACAGTGGCGATTGTCGGCCCATCAGGGGCGGGTAAAACCACACTGTTTGAATTACTACAGCGCTTTTACGATCCAAGTTCAGGGAGTATTTCACTAGCTGGGGTTAATATTAAAGCTCTTTCACTAAATTGCTTGCGTCAGCAAATGGGTATGGTGGCACAAAACCCTATTTTATTTAGTTCAGATGTGATGCATAACATTCGCTATGGCAACCCTTGTGCAACTGATGAACAAGTTTATACGGCGGCAAAATATGCTCATGCTGATGAGTTTATTACTCAATTACCGGATGGTTATCAAAGCTTTTTAGGTGAACAAGGAGTCAGGCTTTCTGGTGGGCAAAAACAACGCATTGTGCTGGCACGGGCAATATTAAAAGATCCTGCCATTCTTTTACTTGATGAAGCCACCAGTGCTCTTGATGCGCAAAGTGAGTTTCATGTACAAGCCGCACTTGAACATTTAATGCAAGATAGAACAACACTGATCATTGCACATCGTTTAGCAACAGTTAAACATGCTGATGTAATCGTGGTAATGGATAAAGGGGAAGTGATTGCGACAGGAACACATTCGCAATTACTAGCTGCTAATCCTTTGTATAAGCAGTTGTGCGAGCTTCAATTTAATCGTGATTAATAAAAAGGGATTGTCAGGTTTGAAAGGGCAAATCAAACCTGACCACAAGCTCAGGCTTTAAGCCTAACCTTGTGTGTTTGGTACAATTTGAATCTCTACACGACGATTCAGAGCGCGACCGTTTGCCGTATCGTTACTTGCTACTGGACGTGTTTCACCATAACCTCGTGTACTTATACGGGCAGATAATATCTGCTGATTCACAAGGTAATCTTTAACACTTTGTGCACGTTGTTGAGAAAGCGTCATATTATAGCTATCACGACCTGTGCTATCAGTATGACCTTCAACACTTAAATAGGTTTTTTCGTACTTATTCATCACTTGAGCAATAGCATTCAGCGTATTATGAAAGCCCGATGTAATATAAGATTGGTCAGTTGCAAATGTAATATTCGATGGCATAACTAGACGAATATTATCGCCTTCACGAACAACTTCAACGCCAGAGCCTGCCAGCTCATCACGGAAAGCCTCTTCTTGCTTGTCCATGTAATCACCTACAGCTGCACCCGCTAGCGCACCGATTGCTGCACCAATGAAAATACGTTTATCATCATGATCGCCTGTCGCTTTACCTAAAACAGCTCCTGTTGCTGCGCCAATAGCTGCGCCTTTACCTGTATTTGTTGTCTCACAACCTGTTAATAAAACAGCGAATACACCTACTGCTAGAACCGATTTGCTAAAAGTCATGTGTCTCTCCATGGCAATTACTAAATATTGAATTATTAACAATTATGAACAAATAACAATGAACAAACCATGAAGACTAGGTTAATTGTTCACATTTAGTTTTGTAACAGCCGGCAGGTTATAAACCTTAACTAACTCGCTCAGCCGACCACTTTCAACAATTGCATTCAGGTGCTCTTGAAACTGCCGTGCTAATTCAGTGTTAGCAAACTGCTTACTGAGCGCAAGGTGCCCATAGATTACATCATCAAAACGATAAGGCATTTTAATAATTTGTTTTGTGGGACGATGTAAAAACACTGACGCATTATCGGCAGTATCTTCGACACCGATGACTAACTCTACACGTCCTTTAAGTAACATCTCAAAGGCATTATTTTCACTAAGCGCTTCCACTTTTATCAATCGTTTGTCTTGGTCAAAGCGAGGAAAGTGAACAGCACCACGCGTTACAGCTATGCGTTTACCACGCAAGTCTTGATATTTATTGACAGTAAATACGCTACTAACACGAGCATAAAACACAAATGAAGACGTCAGCACCATATAAGGAGGCGTTAAAAAGTGCATTGTTTTCTCACGCTTAGCAGTGCGGATTAATCCACCTTTAACATCGATTTCATTTTGCTGAAGCATTTTCACACAACGAGGGAATGGACAAGCAACAAAATCAACTCTAAATGGTAAGCTTTTTTGCATGTCGCGCATAATATCAACTACTACACCACTAAATTTTCCATCTTTAGTCGCTACGCTATAAGGTGGCGCGTGATCTAACCCGACCGTTACTTTAGGCAACGGCGAAGCAAAAGCAGCTTCTGTACTAAGTAGTAATAGCAGGTAAGTAAAATATTGTTTCAAAGGGCTACTCACACCAAGTTCACTCATTTTTGATAATGAAAGACACGTTAATGTCATAAAAACCACAAAAATGTCATACAATGTTGTCATAATAGAGTGGATTACCTGTATGGCAAAAGCAATGTTACTCATTATATTTAAACAATTTTTATTACTAGGCTGTATGAGTTTTGGTGGCCCTGCAGCTCACCTTGGTTATTTTAAAAGGCATTTTGTTGACAACCTGAACTGGCTAAGCAACGAACGGTACGCGCAATTAATTAGCCTTAGCCAAGCTCTACCAGGACCGGGGTCCAGCCAAGTCAGCTTTGCTATTGGGGTCGAAAAAGCAGGATTGCTGGGTGGCCTTAGCGCATTTATTGGCTTTACCCTACCTTCATTTTTAATTATGTTTTTCCTCGCGTTGAGCGCCCATCAATTTGGTAACCTTTACTTTGCCGTGATTGCAGGTCTTAAACTTTTTGCTGTAGTGATTGTCGCCGATGCAACCTATAGTATGGCAGTGAGCTTTTGCAAAACCCACTTACACAAGCTTATCGCGGTGATGAGTACACTTGCGCTAATATTCTTTTCACAGTTATCAAGCCAAGTTTTTGTGCTTATTGTGGCAGCTGTAATTGGCTGGTTTTCCCCGCCCATTAAACTTCCCCTCACCAATAATAGTAAAAAAGTGACTATTGCGTGGTTCCCCCTTGGGCTATTCGCTACCTTACTGTTACTTAGCTTTTTGCCTTTAGGTGAATGGTTTGAAATGTTCGCACCATTTTACCAAACTGGCGCGATGGTATTTGGCGGTGGTCATGTAGTGCTCCCCATTTTGCAAGCTGGCGTACCAACTCTTGAGACCGAGCAATTCTTGTCGGCTTATGCTAGTGCACAAGCAATCCCTGGACCTATGTTTACGATTGCCACATACTTAGGCGCACAAGTGATGCCCAACTCCTCATTGACAGGCGCAATCATCGCAACACTTTTAATTTTCTTACCTGGTTTTTTATTAATGTTCGCATTTTTGAAAAGCTGGTTGCAGCTTGCTGATAAGCCCCGTTTTGCAGGAAGTATTGCTGCATTAAATGCCGCGGTAGTCGGCTTTTTAGCAGCGGCGCTTTACTCTCCGATTTGGCAATCAGCAATACACTCTGTGTGGCATATCATCATTGTGTTAGTCGCATTTGCTTGGCTCAGACTTGCAAAGCCACCAATTTGGTGGCTATTGATAGGTTTTATTATGCTGGCGTTGGGGCAGCAATATATTAGCTAGTACTATTATTAACTCGCCGTGCTATTTACCTTAATGCTCGGTTTGATACTGCTCTGATCATTAGCGCTAAATTGCCCCGTGACACTTTGATATGGGCGTAGTCCAAAAATCGGAATCACTGCTAGCAAATGGTCCATAATTTCAGCTTGAAGATGCTCGTAAGAAATCCAACGCTTATCTTCACTAAAGCAATAAAATTCAATCGGTAACCCATGGTTGAGCGGTTGTAGCTCACGCACCATCAACGTAAGATCACGGTTTATCTTTTCATGCTGTTTTAAATAGCCTTCAGCATAACGACGAAACAAACCAAGATTGGTAACAGGCTCAGGTAAACTAGAAACACGAATATAATCATGCAATGGAATCGCACTGTCGATTTGCTCGCGAAATGCTTCATCAACTAGGCGAATACTGTTCATATCAATGTTCAAAGAACGCTTGATGCGACGCCCACCAGACTCCTGCATTCCTCGCCAGTTTTTGAATGAGCCAGCAACAAGCATGTAAGTCGGGATCGTTGTGATTGTGTTATCCCAGTTACGAACTTTCACCGTATTTAAGCCTAGATCAATGACTTCTCCATCCGCGCCATAACTGTCAACTTGAATCCAATCACCATAAGTAACTAACCGATTAGCTGCAATTTGAATACTGGCAACAAAACCTAAAATCGTGTCTTTAAATACTAACAAGGTCACCGCAGCAATTGCACCAAAGCCAGACAAAATATAGGTCGGTGACTTCTCAAGTAAAATACTGACAATTAAGATTGCACAGATCATAAACGTGATAAGTTTTACCACTTGAATAAGACCTTGAATCGGCACTTCTCTTGCGAAATCAAGCTGATTGTAAATACCGCCTGCAACACTAACAATACTGCTTATGATGAAGCCGCCGTAAATAATTAGCACTATTTGCCCTATCGTTTTAAGTATAAGGGCTGCAACATCAGTAACAGGGTATACATTGTCAAAGGTAGCTAAAAATAATACACAACATAACGTACCGGCAAAACGGCCATTAAGCTTAGTCAACAAAGGGGCTAAAGCGCCAATGCGCTCAGGTGATAAACGCGTCACTGCTTTTTGAATACCAGGAAGCATAAGTTTGCGTGTAAAAACATACACAAACAGTAATGCACACACGCCAATAGCCGTTGCAGTAAGTGCGCTAAGCAGCTGTGCATCAGGCATATTTTCAAACCAAGGCATGACTAATTTTTGCAGGTTAGTTTGCTTCATGGTGTTTCAACTTCCTCATTCATCGTTGCCATATAGTTGTCTTGTTGCGTTTGGTGATAACTTATTAGCTGAGCATCTTTTTGCAACCATAAATCGTTAATATGTTGTTGGAAAGAGGTTCTAAAGTCACGGTCATGCTGATAGTCGCCAATCATTTGTGCAGCAATTGCTTGCACTTGCATATCCACTTTTATCGCATCAAGACGACCACGAATTAAATTGCGGCAGATATGTTCTCCCTCTCCTTGATAAATAATCGATGTATTCAAAAGTGCATCAAATTGCTCTCCCAATACTTCAAGGGCAAAAGCAATCCCGCCAGCTTTTGGTTTGAGTAAGTGGGTAAAGGGACTATTTTGTCTATGGTGCTTTTGAGTGGTAAAACGCGTGCCTTCGACAAAGTTAATAATGGTTGTTGGGTGATTTCTAAAATCTCGACAGCTGCGCTTGGTTCTCTCAACGTCAAGGCCTTTGAGTTTAGGGTTTTTAGCCAGCTGCGACTTACTTACACGCTTCATAAATGGCATGCCCATTGCCCATGCCCCCGTGCCGATGAAAGGCACGTACTTTAATTCATCTTTTAGAAAAAATTTAGGTGCTGGTAGAGCATCAATCGCACTCAATACAACAATATCAAGCCAGCTCATATGGTTTGAGATGAGTAAGTACCAACCTTTACGATTTAATGAGCCTTGAATATTAACTTCTATACTGGGGCACCCAAGCCATAGTGCAAGACGGTTACCATTACACCAACCTTTATAAGCTAAATGCAAAGTATGGCTAACCACCTTAAACGGTAAAACCAATTTGAGCACACCTAATAGCAGCACAAGCGTGCCCCATAGAATGACATTGGCAAACAGCACAATACTGACAAGTAGCCCTGTTAGCCAATTAGGTAAAAATTTTTTTAACATATGTGTGCTCTCAATGGCGCAAGTAACTATGATTTTACTTGCGATTCAAATTGCGCTAATTGCTGATTTTTCTGTAACCAGATTTGGTTCAATTCAGCCTGAAAGTTCACTCTAAAGTCTGCATCGTTAGTGTAATCACCAATTAAATTAGGGCTTACATCCATCACTTCAACACGGACATCAATGCATTTTACACGGCCACTCGCAAAATCAACAAAGCTCGGGATCCCATCTGGGTAATGTATGGTGACATTGACCACTTTTGAGATTTGCTCTCCCATCGCTTGCATAACAAACGCTACACCACCTGCTTTAGGCTTTAGTAAATACTCAAACGGGCTATTTTGACGTTGATGTTTTTCAGCCGTAAACCGTGTTCCTTCAACAAAGTTAACAACACTTACTGGCATCTCTTTAAATTTTTCACAGGCTTTACGTGTTGTTTCTAAGTCTTTACCACGTAACTTGGGGTTTTTCTTCAACTGACTTTTACTGGTACGAGTCATAAATGGAAAATCGAGTGCCCACCAAGACAGTCCTAAAAAAGGCACATAAATTAATTCTTTTTTTAAGAAAAAATTTAAAAATGGAATGCGTCGATTAAAAATGCGTTGCATCACCAAAATATCAACCCAGCTTTGATGGTTTGCAATCACTAAATACCAGTCTTTTGCTTGTAATTGATCAAGCCCTGTAACATTAAGCTTGTAAGGGGCAAATATATTTTGATTAACACTGTTACCAGAAACCCAAACTGTCGCACACTGCTTGGCAAGCCAGCTCATTAGTTTTTGCAATGGCTTGATTGGAATCAACTTAATCAGACCGCAAATAAAAATCGGCACAAACCAAAAAAGTGTATTGATGGTATAAAAGAAAATACTTAACACACAACGAATAACGGACATTACAACTTATTCCTTTAACGCTTAATCTTCAAAATACGTGTAGCCTGCAAGGCCGGCATTTAGTTCGGACAAATATTGTGCCTTATATTGCTCATCAATTGCCAGTTCACTGACCCTTTTTGCGAAGTTTTCAGCAAGAATTTCGCTATCATAATCAACAAACTTTAATACGTCCTTAACGCTATCACCTTTTATTGCATTCGTTAGCTGGTAGCCGCTGTCGGTGAGTTCCACATGAACCGAGTCAGTATCACCAAACAAGTTGTGTAAATCACCCAAAATTTCTTGATATGCCCCTACTAAGAACATTGCAATATGATACTGCTGTCCTGGTTTATATTCAGGGATAGGTAGGCTGCTCTCAATTCCCGTGCCTTCAACATAATTACGGATTTGCCCATCAGAATCACAGGTAATATCTTGAATAATGGCGCGTTGTGTTAGTGGCTGATGTAAATTTTCAACAGGCATGACGGGGAATAACTGTTGAATCCCCCACACGTCTGGCAATGATTGAAACAATGAAAAGTTAACAAACAGTTTGTCAGCCAACTTTTCATTGAGATCATCGAGCACCTCACGATGCGCACGTGCATTTTCGCTAAGCGAAGCACGAACACGATGTAAAATAGTAAAATAAAGCTGCTCTAGCTTAGCCCACTCGAGCATGCTCAGTAAGCCGTGTACATATTGGTCGTGAGCTTCACTAAATAAATGCATAGCATCATGATAGATTTCTAGGGCCATACGGGGTGTTAAACGCTGTAAGCATTGCCACATATCTTCAAGCACTAACACACTATTTGTTTCTGGAGGCGTAGGGTTAGCATGATTAGGCGCACGCTCAACGTCAATCACGTCAGTAATCAATACCGCGTGGTGCGCAGTTAACGCACGACCCGACTCTGTAATAATAGCTGGATGTTTTAAGTCATGCTGTTGGCATACTTCAGCAAACGCATTCACAACATTACGTGCATACTCTTCAACACTATAATTCATTGAACATGCGCTACGTGAACCAGAGCCTTCATAGTCAACACCGAGTCCTCCACCAACATCAACGGTATTAAGAGGCACACCGAGTTGTGTTAGCTCAGCAAAGTGGCGGGCACATTCGCGTAACGCTCTATGAATGTCACGGATATTGGCAATTTGTGAACCGATATGAAAGTGCACTAGCTGCATCAGGTGTAATTTATTATGTGATTTTAATAACTCAACAGCCGAAAGCACCTGTCCCGCCGTTAAGCCGAACTTACCTTTTTCACCACCTGTGTTTTGCCACTTACCTTTACCCACGGAGTTTAAACGGATACGAATACCAATTGAGGGTTCAATACCTAAGTCATCAATTTCAGTTAATAGCGTTGTTAACTCAGAAAGCTTCTCAACGACAATGTGAACTTTATGACCAAGGGCTTGACCTATGCAGGCTAGGCGCAAAAACTCACTGTCTTTGTAACCATTACAAACAATGGTAATAGGGTTTTGCGCAACACCCAAGATCGCCATTAATTCAGGTTTAGAACCTGCTTCTAAACCAACCAAGCCGCTTGGATGAGCCAGAAGTTTAGTTACCACAGAGCGCTGTTGGTTTACTTTAATTGGGTATACACAAGTATAACTACCTTGATAATCTCGTGCATCACGTGCTTTGGTAAATGCACTCGTTAAAGTGCCAACACGATTTTGCAGAATATCGGTAAAACGCACTAGAACAGGTAATGTTAGACCTTGCTTTTTAAATTGTTCAGTCAGTTCAGATAAGGAAATCGCCGCCTTAGCTTGATCGCCATCAGGGTAAGCAACCAGCTCTCCCTGCGCATTAATGTCAAAATAGCCGTCACTCCAATGAGCGACATTATACGTGTTGCGTGCTTTATCTAAACCCCAAGTCATGGCATTGTCTTCTGTAGTTTCTTTAATATAAACGCATATTTTAATACGCTACCCGCCACCACGCTAACAAAAAATACTGATTAGACCAAAGACAAGTCAAATTAAATGATGTTTATTATCTAAGTCACCCTTTAAAATTCCGAAAGTAATAAACCTATCAGCTGTAGAATGAATAATATTAGAGCGCCGTTAGCTGGCCTCTATCTACATTCAAAACACCTGTATAGGCTATGGGTGCCAGCTCTGGCTCACTTACGAGTAAAAGCGTGAAAGAGTGCTGCTCAGCAACATCATTCAGTAACTGCCTGATCTCAGGGTGAGCAATAAACACCGGCAAATCGATTACCAATACCGCGGGTTGTATAAGTAGTGCTCTGGCTAATAAAATTCTGGCGACTAAGCTTTGTGGACAACCGCGTCCAAGCTCAGCAACTTGGCTATCTAGTAAAGATTCATTAAATCCTAATTTTGCAATGAATGCTTCAACCTCTGCACTGCGCTTTTTTCCCGTGCCGTATAAAATATTGCTGTAAATTGATCCCTTAAAAAGCTGAGAAAATTCATCAATAACAACTATCAACTGCTGTAAACGTCTAAAGTCTAGGTTTTCAAACCGTCTTCGACCTAACACTAAAAACCCAGAGACAGGTTCTAGTTGTTGCGCAAGAGCGCGACATAGCATTGACTTACCAGCTTGCCCACGAATTAAAATACGCTCGCCAGCAGCAATCACAGCATTACACTCTGGCATTGCACTCAAAATACGTAACTGACGTAGTTTTAAATCATAGCGTTGAAAACGCTTTAAACGATGCTCCGCACGCTTTGTTGTTAGTGTGCAGCGATCATGAGCTAATTTTAAACGCTTTCGAGCAACATAAAAGTTAACCCAATCGGCCCAGCTTCTAATTAAATAATCGATACTCAATAAACATAGAGATAAAATAAGTACGCGAACTAAACTTGACCACGCCATTATGTTCATATCTTTTGAGTTCAGTACGATTAAAGTGGTCACTGTGAGTGGTGCTAAGCTTCGGCATATTAAAATACCTCCTCGCCAATACACAAGCTGCCATGCTAAATCACGTCCTCGACGATCAATACGCTTCACTTCTTTACCTTGATTCCTCATCCGAGCAACATTGAGATAACCAAAGCAACGCTCGCTCAAATGCCCACTTAAGCGACCACGACTAGTACGAATATTACCCGCGAACCGCAAAGCCCACAGCGTAATGGACGCAATAAAAGCAAACACTATAATCACAGCAAGTAGTACATCAAAAGCCAGTTTTTGATTCTGCATAAACAGCAGCCAACCAAAAACGATTAGCCCTATTCCTCCCATTTGTCCGTAAGCTAAGCCTCGTCCTGCAAAATGAGCAACACCATTGGCGTCACTTATTAAGCGGTTCATAGCCACGCCAAGACGGTTGGGCCCATGCTCTATATCTGCACTCAACATCCGCTGAAAAAGCGCATTACGATATGCTAAAACGAGTTTCTGTCCATTTTGCTCGGCAAGAACACTGAGGCAAAATCTGGCTACAAGATTAACTAAAACGCCACCCAAAAGTGCTATGGTTAGCGAGAACACCTCGCTTTGCCAAGCATTTGAAAACCAAATTAACTTGTAGCTACTCGCTCCTACACTTAGCAATGCTAATAGAGTGAGGGATATAAGCCGCAACGGCCCAATCCCCGACAAAAATGTAGGAAATCCACTGTTCATACTAGGCTGTACCTGATGTGTAAGCGTCAGTTCCTAAAATATAACAAGCTGTTGTAGGGTCGCGTAAATCAGCTAAATCATACACAGTCATCCCTAATGCATTTGCCGCCTCACGTGTGGCTAATGGAGAAGCACAGATACGTCCACCAATTCCCTGCACATTGTATCCCTGGTTCACCAGCCAACTGGCACCACTTTGTGCACCCATAGCTTCGCGTGCAGTAAATAAAACATTTGGAAAATGTTGTTTAAAGTCAGGACTTTCTAGAATCGCATTTGTTTCTTGTTGATAGATACCATCAGCCACTTCAATCACAATTGCAGTGCAACCCTTGCGTATTAGTTCTGCCGCTAGAACAGGATAAATTTGCTTCGCTTGTTCATTACCAATATTAAAACTTGTTGGATAACCTGCATCAGTAAAGTCAAGTACGTGCGCGGCACCTGAATCCTTCATTAGCCAAAGATCACCACCTGCTCCAGTGCCTGTAATTTTCATTGCCCCCACAGTGTGACCAGCAGCATTTAAACCATGAATTAAATGGGCCGCTGTGGTTGTTTTACCCGCATTCATCGAAGTACCAACCACCACCACACTTGGTACACTATTGGCTACGAGTCCATATTGATGGCTGGGCAGTTTATAATCAGCGACATTTATAACCTGATCATGTTTATTAGTGATTAATCCTATTGGTTGAATAGCAGTGGGTACTGAAATGCGACTGTGCCAACCAAGCGCTAAACCAGCAATACCACCAGCAGCAACCATATGACAAGCATCTAAGTTATTGGGTACGGTCGCTTCAAATTGATCTGGAGCATAACGATTGCCAAAAGCGAGAATAATCTCATCGCCTTCATATAAAGTTGCTTTACGACCATCAATTCGCTCTATTTTTGTATGGTGACCAATCTCTGTCACTCTTGCTAATACAAGGTCACCACTTTTAGGTGACTGGTTTGTGTTTAATCCCTGCAAATCATTGCTGTCTACTCGGCGTGTTACAAAAGCACGCTTTGCAGACTGAAGGCGCTGTGACATAGTGTAAGATGATGCTGACATAATATAATTCCTATACATTAAGTGACTATAATTGGCCTCATTGCCAATCAATGAGTGCATCTTAAAAGCATCACCCTGACAGCTATGTTATATACCCAGTAAGCTTGCTGTAATATTCAAAAAAGACATTAAAAATCAAATAACTAACTATTTATTTTTTATTAAAATAAAAAATTAGTAAACCTAAATGGTGACTGTAAGGTTGTTGTAAGCTAAGGCTAAGTATACTCCTTTGTTGCTATCTTCTTCTTTAGGCGGGCTATGTCGTTATCCAACAATAAACAATGCCATTTTATCCCTTTAGCAATCGTTTTATTTTTGCTGACAGGGTTCGCTTATGGTCAAAATGAGCAGTGCACAGTTCAAAGCAACACTCCCTCAGCGAAAGTTTTTTATCGCTTTATTAAAAAGTTTAAAGCTGAAGACTTATTAAATGGGGAGACTCTTTTGAAATCAAATGTGCAGCAACTCGACTGTCAACCAGTCTTTAAGGTCAAAATTGTTAATCGTAGTGGTGATGTCAGTCATCGTTATTACCAAACCGACACCTTTGAGTTGATATTAGATGATAGTAAAAAGCAATGGGATCCCATCAACCGTGTTTTTCAAGAGTTAGATAAACTGGTTGGTGATAAGAGTAGCAGCAAGGAACAACCATAAAAGGAAGCAATATGCGCGCGTTAGTCGTTGAAGATAATACTCAAGCTGCCGAGCAAATTAGTCACGCATTAACTGAACATGGATTTGCAGTCGATCAATGTCATGATGGCGAAGAAGCGTGGTTTATAGGTGATACGGAAGAATATGATATCGCTATTTTAGATATTGGCTTGCCAAAACGTGATGGCTTAAGTGTCTTATCTGATTGGCGAAGAAATGGTAATAAAATGCCCGTTATTATCTTAACCGCCCGTGATACATGGCGTGAGCGGGTAACAGGGTTAAGAGCTGGCGCAGATGATTACTTAATCAAACCATTTGAAATGGAAGAATTACTCGCACGCGTAGAAGCCCTTGTTAGGCGCAGCAATGGCCATGCTAGCAGCGTTTTAAGTGCCGGTTCTTTGGAATTAGATACCGCAACTCAACGTGCGACACTGGCAGGAACTCATCTTGATCTAAGCGCATTAGAATATCGTTTACTCGCCTACTTAATGAATAGACAGAATCAGGTTGTCTCCAAAGCAACACTGACAGAGCATTTATATCAAATGGACTTTGAACATAACTCAAATGTTATTGAAGTTTTGGTTAACCGTGTACGTAAAAAGCTAGGCACCACGCATATTCAAACCCGACGCGGACAAGGATATCTTCTCAATGCCGACGAATAAAACTTACTCGTTACGCGGTCGTTTAATCCAACGCATGATCATTTTCATGATAATTGCGCTGAGTGTGTTATCGGTGGCACTAGTCATGCTTTTCGACTCATATATAGAGCGACGATTTGATCGAACGCTAACAAATAAATCAAACTCGTTATTGGCTGCCACACAGTTCACCGCATCTGGGGAGTTACAGCTGGATCACATCTCTGCAGCAGCGCGATTTCAAGAACCTTTATCTGGTTGGTATTGGCAAGTCATTCATCAAGGTGAGGTAAAACAGCAATCAGCTTCGTTATATGCCGACGCCCCGTTTCCTTTAATTGCTGAGCATAATAACCCGCAGCTAACTTTTATTGAATTTGAAGGGCCAACAGGCTTAGCCTTACGAGGGGCCATTCGTCGTGTTCATTTTCAAGCTATCGATCAAACGGTATTCATCATTGTCAGTGGTCCAAAAGATGATATTCATAGTGATGTAATTGCTTTTGCAACACGCTTAATAGTCGCGTTTGCACTTTTAGGCTTAGTATTTGCCAGCCTTTTACTCTGGCAACTAAAAAAAATGCTTCATCCGATAAAAGAGTTACAACGAGGAATTCGCGCCATTCGAGATGGACAGCAAGACTCCTTGACTTTATCTCTTCCGAATGAGCTTGATGAAGTACAAACTGAACTTAATCATTTGCTACAAAACAATAAAGAAATATTAGAACGAGCTCGTTTGCAAGCATCAAATCTCGCGCATGCTTTGAAAAATCCAATTTCAGTGCTGAAGAATCATGCAAATCAGTTACCTCAAAGCGACGCAAAAATCATTCTTGAACAAGCTGAAAAGCTGAGTCAAAGCACGCATAGCCACTTGGCACGCGCTCGTTTGGCGGGCTCATTTGAAAAACTGGCTGCAAGAACCAATGTCGCAGACACACTCAGTGAGCTGATTTTTAGCCTTGAGCTTTTATATAAGCGAAAAGGCTTGAAAATAGATTTCTCTTGTCACCCTCATCTGCAATTTAATGGCGATAACCATGATCTTGATGAGGTCTTAGGGAACCTAATCGATAATGCCTGTAAATGGGCCACACAACGTGTATTTATTAAAGCAACACATGTTGAGCGTGGCATAGAAATATGCATAGAAGATGACGGCCCAGGTATTCCAATCACTGAACGCCAAACTGTGTTTGCTCCTGGCAAGCGCTTAGATGAAACAACACAAGGCAGTGGCTTAGGCCTCAATATAGTTCAAGATATTGTTCTACTGTATGGTGGCACTATTTCCTTGCATGACAGTACACTTTCAAAAACAGGTTTAGCTATCACTTTGCTACTACCTGGCACGCATATAATCATGGATTGACACTCGGAGTTCTTATGAAACAATTAATCTTATCAATTGCTTTATTTACCCTAACTGGATGCCAGCTCACTGAATTAGTTAAAGATCCTGGGGCAATTGAAACACAACTGAAAAAACAGCATGCCTTAGCAGCATTGGCGATCAACGAAGAGCTTGATCTGTTTTTAAGTGATCAAGGTCGTCAGCACCTGTTTCGTGAGTTGGCTCATAGCCTAAAAAAACCCACACACAGTAAAATAGTTAATCAAGACTCAGTGACTAAAACTCGCTGGACGGCAACCATCGACGACACCACTTTACAAGCCTTTCAGCTACAACGTGTTGGTCAAGAAAGTATAAAAACCAATTTTGAACTCATGTTTCTTGATATACCGGTGATTAGCAAAAATAAAACATCTCTTTTTCAGGCGCCATCGCCTGATTCAGCACCAATGGGTCAAATTGCCAAGAATGAATTAGTGAAAGTGCTAGCCTTAGAGCTTAATGAAGAATGGGCATTAATTGAGCGAGATAACCAGCTCATCGGCTATGCAAAATATGCCGATTTTGAAAATACAATCAAAAAGCGAGATTTTCTAAACAGCCGTCCGTATGAGCTAAAAGTAACATATGATAACGACCTGACACGCGATGGCTATGTATTACCTATTCACCACATTTTTGGCTTAGCGCAGTGCCGCATTGTTAAATTACAATTTAAGCGCCAAGCGATACAACAGCAGCGCACTATCAATTTATGCCAAAAAACACCTGATGTTTGGTTTATTGATCCTCACCACGATAGCGCAACCACAGCCAATTAATAACCTGACACTCACCTTACAACGCCTCTAAGTATTTTGTCAGGATAGGTTTTTTACTATGTCTCTTATTTATTTAATAAGAGACAAAACATGCGCTACTCATACACTATTTTCCCTGTAACCCTACTACTCACAAGTGCACAAGTCAGCAGCAGTGACATACAATTAAAAGACTTAATAAATGAGCTTGATATTTCACCTTACGCTAATTTAAAAATTGCCGCGACTTATAGCAATAAGCAAGAAAAAACAAATGAACGGTCAAACCGTTCTTCTCAACAGTGGCAATTAAAAGATAATGCCAGTAAAGCAGGAGTTAAATTTAATTACCCTGTTGCCCAAAGCAAGATCTACGGTCGTTATGAATTGGGAACCAATGCTAATACTGATGACACGCCCTTTTTTAAAACTCGGCAAGCCTATTTAGGTGTACGCACCCAATGGGGGAAACTACAGTATGGGCAACAAAATGCGATTGTAAAAAACTACGACAACTTTGACCGTAGCCACCGTGTGGGCGCATCGGTTCATTTAACAAAAGACGAGTTAAACACCAAACGCCCTTCTCATACCATGCAATATCACACTCGCTTTGATGAGTTTCGCCTTTCAGGTCAATACAACTTCAGCCGCACACTGGAAAATAGACCGCAATTGAGAATTGGTAGCCAGCGATTGAGGGTCAAAGATACTAAGCTAGATTACGGGGTTGGACTAGGTATTCATTACACAGGTCTCAAAAATATCGAGCTTGAAGCTGGTTATCAAGCCAGCTATTACGAACAAGCCAAGTATCATACCCACATCGCTTCTGCTAAATGGCAAGCAAGCTCAAATTTGCAAGTTTCTATTTATGGCGCAACACACTCACTCAAAGACTTACAAAAATCTAAAACCGCAGAATCTCGACACTACGCACTTAGCGCTCGTTATCGTTTATTTGACCAGCACCGAATCTATGGCAGTCTAGAGTATGCTTATGGCGCTAATGACATAAAAGGAGCGAAGCAACGCGCCCTTGTCATTGGTAACGACTATCGATTTGCATCGCAAAAACACGCTTATGTAGAAATTCGAAAACGTTATTTCGATGCTGATAAGGCTGATGATATTAATGTGGCTCTTGGCATTAATATTAAATTTTAATTAGTCTTACTATTTGGATAATGGTTTATTTTTGTAATGCCTGTAGTTTATTGTTTTAAATAATTATTAATTGTTTATCTCGATAAAACGACACAACCTTTATCACGATTAAAAAGGTGCCAACTACAAGGTGAAGAAAAATTTTCGCTATACTGATTAAAATTTGATTGAGCAATTGGCCAAGCACTGGCAGAATTGCACCCCTTTTTTACCATTAACCAAAAGTGTATAAGCAAGATGGCTAATTTAGATCAAAACAACTGGTTCACTGAAATTAGTGACCGTGATGGTAGTGCCTTTTCACTTCGCATAAACAAAAAGCTTGATGAACAGCAGTCACCATTTCAAAAAGTAGAAATGTATGAAACGACTGACTTTGGTAATCTTATGATTATTGATGGCTGCACTATGGTAAGTAGTCGTGAAAACTTTTTCTATCACGAAATGATCAGCCATCCAGCCTTGCTTGCACACCCCGCTCCTAAAAATGTAGTTATCATTGGTGGTGGCGACTGCGGAACATTGCGCGAAGTATTAAAGCACCCAGGTGTTGAAAGCGTGACGCAAATTGATATTGATGAAGTCGTGACACAAATGTCACTAAAATATTTCCCAGAATTATGTGAATCAAACCAAGATCCACGCGCCACTGTGATGTTTGACGACGGTATCAAATACATGCGTGAAGCTGCACCTGAGTCAATCGATGTTGTGATTGTAGACGGTACAGACCCTGTTGGTCCGGGTGAAGGTTTATTTAACCATGCTTTTTATACTAGCTGTTTAACGGCCTTGCGTCCTGGTGGTATCTTAATTCAACAAAGTGAATCACCGCTTATGCACATGCCACTGTTAGTAGAAATGCGCGACGCGATGACTGAAGTTGGTTTTAATGACCTGCAAACACTGCCTTTCCCACAACCAATCTACCCAAGTGGTTTATGGTCAGTGACGCTTGCGCGTAAATCAGCAGCTTTCAATGGTTTTCGTGAAAACGATGCTAATACTCTTTCACAAAGCACAGAATACTATAACGCAGGCATTCACCACGGTGCATTAGCCACACCAAATTATATGAAACGTGCTTTTGAGAAAAAGTAGTTTTACCTAAATTGAAAAGGGCTCATTGAGCCCTTTTTTGTTACCAATTGGTTTTAAACCTTAAATCGATTAACTAAATGATTAAGCTCATTAGTTAATTGGCTCATACGATTAGCCACCTCTTGAGTCGAGCTTGCTAAGCCTCCACCTTGCTGAGTTTGATCGTTTAAGTCTGACAAGTTTTGACTTATTTCATCAGCCACTGCGGTTTGCTCTTCAGTTGCTTGCGCCGTCTGCATTGCCATGTCGTTTACTTTCACTGATGATTCTTGCATCAAGTTTAATACATCATTTGTTTGCGTGAATGATTCAACCGCTTCATCGGCATAACGCTTACCACTATTGATAGCCTGTAGTGATTGCTCCACACTTGCCGCAAACTGCTCAACCATCGTTTGTATGTCATTCGTGCTGTCTTGCGTTCGCGTTGCAAGGGTACGTACTTCATCTGCTACAACAGCAAACCCACGGCCTTGTTCGCCTGCTCGAGCAGCCTCAATGGCCGCATTCAAAGCGAGTAAATTTGTTTGCTCAGCAATGGCACGTATTACTTCAAGTACTTTGGCAATATTATCTGAGCTTTGTTGTAACTCTGTAGAGCGTTGGCTTGCATGCTCCATATTTTCGGATAATGCGGTAATTTTTCTGCTTGAGTTATCAACTGCTGACAACCCCTGCTTGGCAAGCTGTTGTGAGTTATCAGCCTCATGGGATGAATTTTGCGCTACATTTGCCACTTCACGGCTAGCGACACTCATTTCATGTACTGCGCTGACAATCGACTCAGATGCTTGGCTGAGCTTTTGATTAACTTGATGGTTTTGATTAGCAAAACTGCCTAAGTCGTTACCTAAGTCATTTAACTCTTTAGCTTGTTCTAAAATGTCTTTAATCAACTGCTGCAAATTATCTAAAAAGCGGTTGAAAGCAGTCGCAAGCTCAGCAAATTCGTCTTGTGTTTTTACATTAATTCGCCCCGTTAAATCACCATCTCCAGAAGCGATTTCATTAATGCGCTCGGTGACATAATTAATTTGTGTAGTTAATTGACGCGGTACAAAATAACTAAACCAACCTGCAATGGCTAATACAACGGCGATCATGATCATTAACATTACTTTAAAGCTAATCACTTTGCTCATCAGCTTCTCGGTTTCAGCTTGTGAGGTTTTATCGGCCGCTTCCCCCGCTTTATCAAGGATATCTCGAAGCGCTGAAAATGCGCGCTCAGCGTTTTGTTTTTTCTCGCTACTCAATGAATCATTTATGTAAGAAGTGGATGCTGAAAACCATGAATCAAAGGCTTTATTAAAACCACCAAATTGTCTTGTTACCTCAGGATAGGCAGACATATAAGATAGATACTGTTTGAAACGATCAGCCACTTGATTTGCATTTTCTTGATGATCATCTAAATAAGCTTTATCACCTTTATCTGTGGTCACTAAGTGAAGTTCAGCCACTTTTGCTTGGTATAAGTCTCTGTCTGCATTTACCACTACTGACACAGCATTAACAAACCGCTCTGACTGTGCGTCTATTGCTACTCTTTGTAAGTTTATTAAGTAGGTGTAACCTGCTATCAAGATCACAATAGCAATTGCGAGTAAAACGATAGGCAGTGAACTTTTGACACGTATGCTATGTAATTTCATACATTTTCCTAATCAAATTCTTAATCAGCATATTTGTAAGAGCTTAGCTGAAATACATTAAAAGTGTATGAAGTTAAAAGCGCCAATGTGCAGAAAGCATAAATTGTTGTTGTGAATTGCGCTCATTAAATCCCATACTTGGTCTATTTTGAGCGTCACTGCTCAGTACTGAATATTCAGCACCCACTTGCCACTGTGTTGACAACTGATATCGCCAACTAGCGGTTAAAGCTTCTCCTCGGCTTTGGTTAGGATCAAACACCCAATCATCATGATCACTAACCTTAAAGTAATCATACCTAATTGTGAGACGATGCTGGTCTAACTTGTGGCTTAACATAATAAAATGACTGTAAAAACTATTGTTTACGCCTCGGTTTTTACCCATTGCAGTCTTACCATCTAAGAGCTGCATAATAATGCGTGTCTGCTTGGTAAACTTGTACAACCACGCAGCACTCAAAAAGCGCGTATCCCAAGCATACTGACCGGTACGCGTATTTATTGCACTTGGATCACCATTGTTATCATAGTAGTAGATACGAAATTGTGAGCGCTTTTGATAATCCCAATGTGCGCCAACATAGTAACCAAACCGACCATCGACTTCTTCGAAAGGCTGCACATAGTCGGCCTGCTTGATGAGCTGTGAATTAGAAAAAGATGCTGGCACAGAAAAGTCGATACGCTCATTAAATGTTGTTTGCCTATCATGAAGTGCAAAACCACGCCAAGACAACAGCGTTCCTACAGGATCGTTACCTTTAAAAACCGCTGCAACGGCCTCAAAACTATGGTCACTACGAAACTGTCGACCAGGGCGTTTTATACTTGTTTCCACACCAAAAGTACGTACTTCTTCACCTAACCAACTATTAATGGCTGAGTTGGTGTAGTTATAAGGCGACATCCAGCCACTTTGTGGGTTCTCAAGCGACATTTTCGGATAAAAACCACCCGCTTTAACAGCTAACTTATAACGACTTTCTGTCAACGGCTGGTATTGTAGATAAGCTTGGCTAAAACCGATTGTCATAGAAGGGTCAGCATGAACATTAACAGTGGAGTGCACAGACCAATCTCTATCTAACTCTAAGCGACTGCTGAGCATCGCTTGAGAAAGACGAATACCATCATGGTCATTATCGTAGCGATATAAACCAATACCGGTACGCTGGTAGCTGGCTAATTGATCGCCTTTTAGTGCGGATATTGCGATTAATCCTTCATGCTCTGCAAGTACAGAGCTAGGTAAACCAACAAGCACAGAGCACAGTACTACTTGCCACTTATTCATAGTCATCGAACTCGTCACTGCTTAATTCAAGTGCTGGTAAAAGCGCCTGCTTTAATTGATAACGTAACACACTGTTTTTGCTATTAAACGAAGTAATTTCTGGTTCGCTAATGTCAGACAACCGATCATGCCATATCGCTAACTCAAACGTCCCTTCAGGGAGATCTAAATCAACAAAACCGTGTTCATCAGTTTGCGCAAATGATGGACTATCAACCACAACAATATAACCCAGCATCCAGTCATGAATATTACATCCGAGTTCAACAACCCCTGTCTGCTCAAAACGAACCGGCTTTTCAGGTTTATCTCGGTAAAGTTTTAATTCGAAGTGTTTTGCTTTAGAAAATGAATACACATGGTGCATGATAGAATCTAAGTTCGGAAACTCAACATTCGCCCCTTTAGGCACCACTAATACATGAGGAGAAAAAGCTCTATTTTCTTGGCTCATGGTGTAACTAGCTTCCGTTGATGGACTTTGAGAATGGTCTTTCAACCAAACAACAGCATTAGCAACAGGCTGACTGTTTTGGTCAACAACTTGAATTTTCTGTGCCATAAGTGTTGGACTAAAGGTAAGTAATAACAGGATTATTCTTATCATTTTTGATGAACCTTTTCATATGCTTGGCTTTTTAAAATCAGTGCGTACTTTGCTGAATACGTATGCAGATACCTCGTATTAACACGCAAGTCAATTTATGCTTATTGTGACAACAATTCACAATCATAAGCCGCCAAGGAACAACAATGCGATTTACAGCTTTAATGTTAGCAGCCTTTTCAGGTACTTGCCTAGCACAAACCACGACTGTCAGCTCTCCTGATGGGCAAATAAAAGTCACAATTTCCGATGAACAACACGCACCTAGCTACGAAGTTAGCTTTGCAGGTAAACAAATTATTGCAAACTCTGCGCTGGGCTTGGTGTTCAAGCAACAACCAGCAATGAGCGAAGGCTACAAAATTAGCAGCCAGACAACTGATTCTGTAAAAAGCAGCTGGGAGCAACCTTGGGGTGAACGCCAAATTGTTGTTGATAACCACAATGAAGTGGCTGTTACATTTAAAAAGCCACAACCTCAAGGCGGCACATTTACAGTGCGCTTTCGTGCTTTTAACGACGGGGTTGGCTTTCGATACGAATTACCAAAGCAAGCAGGCTTTGAAGATATAGAGATCACAAAAGAACTCACTGAATTTGCTATTACAGATTCATCAGATGCAACGGCTTGGTGGATACCTGCACGCGGTTGGAACCGCTATGAATATGTTTATAACACCACACCATTACATAAAGCGGCACTGGTACACACACCATTTACCTTAAAAAACAAAGATGGCATCCATATTAGTATTCACGAAGCAGCCCTTGTTGACTATGCTGGCATGGTTCTAAATCAACGCCGTGACGGTACTTTTCAAGCCGATTTAACACCTTGGTCTGATGGCGTAGCAGTTAAGAAACACGGCGCATTCAATACTCCTTGGCGTACAATTCAAATTGGTGATGAAGCTGTTGATTTAATTAACTCAGATATAATCTTAAATCTAAACGAACCAAATAAACTTGGTGATGTATCGTGGGTTAAACCTGGCAAATACGTCGGTATTTGGTGGGGTATGCATATCAATGAAAATACGTGGGGTAGCGGTAAGATTCATGGTGCTACAACCGCAAACACTAAATACTATATGGACTTTGCAGCTAAGTATGGCTTCGATGGCGTACTCGTCGAAGGCTGGAATATTGGCTGGGATGGCGACTGGTTCTATAACGGTGATGTATTTAGCTTCACACAGCCTTATGATGACTTCGACATTGAGGAATTAACTCGCTATGGCAAAGAAAAAGGCGTGCAATTAATCGGGCACCACGAAACATCAGGTAACGTTACTAACTACCGCAATCAAATGGAAGATGCGTTTGCGCTGTACGAAAAATCAAATGTGAGCCAAGTAAAAACAGGTTACGTTGCTGACGGCGGCAACATAAAGCGTATTGATGAAAACGGTATTGTGCGTAAAGAATGGCACGATAGTCAGTTTATGGTAAACGAATACCTATATAACGTAAAACTGGCTGCACAACATAAGATTAGCATTAATACGCATGAGCCAATCAAAGATACTGGCCTGCGCCGTACATACCCAAACTGGATAACCCGAGAAGGTGCGCGCGGACAAGAGTTTAATGCATGGGGAACCCCTCCAAACCCACCAGAGCACATTCCTATGCTTGCTTTTACTCGCATGCTGGCAGGTCCAATGGACTTCACACCAGGTATTTTTGATATGGGCTTTAACGGTTTAGGTGCCGATACCAACCGCCCACAAACAACCTTAGCGAAGCAATTAGCGCTATATGTTGTAATGTACAGCCCAATTCAAATGGCCGCAGATTTGCCACGTAACTACTTAGCGAAACCAGATGCATTCCAATTTATTCAAGATGTACCAACTGATTGGCAACAAAGTATTGCACTACAAGGCGAAGTTGGCGATTACGTTGTATTTGCACGTAAAGAGCGCAAGCGTGATCAATACTCAGGTAACGACTGGTATCTAGGTGCTGTTACAGACGAAAAAGCCCGCACTTTAGAAGTGAAGTTAGACTTCTTAGATAAAGGTAAAAAGTTTGAAGCGCAAATCTATCGCGATGGTGACAAAGCACAGTGGGTAAATAACCCTTACGACTTAAAAGTAGAAAAACGCATAGTGACTGCTGATGATAAGCTAACGTTAAAGCTTGCCACCAGCGGCGGCACAGCGATTCGTTTTAAAGCACTGTAAGACGAGTTTAACAAACCTAAAAAATGCGGCATGTGGATGCCGCGTTTTTCTCTAAGTTAGTATCTACAGTGGCAAATAAATCTGTGCGCTAAGGCCACCTTCTGGGCGATTAAGCAGTTGTACTCGCCCGCCGTGCATATCAACAATACGCTTAATTATCGCAAGACCTAAGCCACTGCCTTCACTACCACGTGCCGCATCACCTTGTTTGAACGGCTCAAATACGGTTTCAAGTTCGCTTTCAGGAATACCCGGCCCTTGGTCATTCACAACCACCATGGCAAACTTTTTATTACTGCTCATGCGCGTTTCCACTTCAATATCACCATCAGAGTAACGAATAGCATTTTCAATCATATTGGTAACAACACGCTTTATAGCAACCGTACTGACAGGTACATTACTAATGCTGGGGTTTTCTTTAAAGCTAATTTGCCGATGATGCTTTTGCTCAGCCTCAACCACTTCATTGACGATGGCATTAAGATCTTCAAGAGCAAGCTCTTCGCGCTTGTGATGACGCAAATATTCAATAAATTGATCGATAATCGCATTCATATCCTCAATATCATGAATAATTCCTTCACGCAGATAATCTTCGTCGTCAGACATCATTTCTGTTGCTAAACGAATACGTGTAAGTGGTGTACGTAAGTCATGGGAAACCCCTGCCATAAGTAAACGACGATCGTTTTCTAATGCCGCAATACCACGCGACATCTGATTAAACGCACGGGTTACTTCTATCACTTCAGTTGAACCTTGCTCTTCAAGCTTTGTTGAGAAGTCCCCAACACCCACTTTAACTGCCGCCTGCTGTAGCGCTTTTAATGGTCGGTTTAGATGGCGCGCAAACAACCAACCACCTAATACGCTTAAAAAGCCGATACTAGATAAATAAAAAGTGAGGAATTCAAGGTTATTCTCTTGTAACCCAGTTAATGGCACGCGCACCCAATAACCAGGGGCTTGTGGTGCTTCAACCCAGTATACAAGTGGATCTGTTTGGCTTATACGTACGCGCGCAGAGCCGTTGAGTTGCTCCGACATGCTGCGTGAAAGCATTGAATACTCTCGTGTCTCCGCCAGACCTTCACGCATAGCTTGGCGCTGCGTCATGACTTCAATGCCAGTGATTTCAAAAAACTTTTCAGACGCTTCTTTACTTACTTCAACGCCTTCTTCCCACTCAATAAACACTGTTTTAACTTGTTTCGAGAGGATCAGATTAACTTGCTCTATGGTGGGTTTAACAACATAAAAACTAACCGTTATATAGGACACTATTTGATTGATTAAAAGTAGTGCAGCAACCAAAAATACGGTTTGTCCAAACGCACTACGTGGAAACATCCCCATAACAGCTACTTTTCACCATCTGGCACAAATACGTAGCCTAAGCCCCATACTGTTTGGATATAACGAGGATTAGCGGCATCCACTTCAATCATACGTCGCAAGCGCGACACCTGCACATCGATACTACGCTCAAGTGCACTGTAATCACGGCCACGGGCTAGATTCATTAGTTTATCGCGACTAAGCGGCTCACGTGGATGAGTCACTAATGCTTTTAATACCGCAAACTCACCACTGGTCAGCGACATCGTTTTATCACCATGCGACATTTCTCGAGTAGCAAGGTTAAGCGTAAATTCGCCAAATGATATTTCGTTTTCTTCTGCTGCTGGCGCACCAGGTACTTCCTTTGCTCGACGACGTAAAATGGCTTTAATACGTGCTAACAGTTCACGGGGGTTAAATGGTTTTGGAATATAATCATCAGCGCCAAGTTCTAAACCGATAATACGGTCTACCTCATCACCTTTTGCCGTTAACATAACAATCGGTATATCATTTTCTTTTTGACGTAAGCGACGACAAATCGACAAACCATCTTCACCTGGCAGCATAAGATCAAGCACCATTAGATGAAAATTTTCACGCTCGATTAAGCGATCCATCTGTTCAGAATTTGCCGCTGTACGAACGATAAACCCTTGTTCTACCAAGTAACGCTCAAGCAAACTACGCAAACGCATATCGTCATCAACTACTAATACTTTTGTCGTTTCGTGTCCCATAACTTTCATTCTTCTTGTAATATGTTACTTGTTAATATAAATGAAAAACTTAAGAATAAAAAACGAATTGAACGCTTAGATTGTTACTGAACATTTCAAAACTATCTCGACAAAGGCAAAAGACTTTTATACCTTGCACAGGTTTTCTTTAAAGGTTTAATCGATATGGCAAAAACCAACCTAATCACACGTGAAGGGTATCAGCAATTGCAACAAGAGCATGATTACCTATGGCATGAGAAACGCCCTGAAATCACCAAGATTGTGACGTGGGCTGCAAGCCTTGGTGACCGCTCTGAAAATGCCGACTATCAATTCAATAAGCGTGTATTACGACAAATAGATCGTCGAGTGCGCTACTTGCGTAAACGCATGCCTGATCTAAAAATCGTTGATTACAACCCACAGCAAGCCGGGAGGGTGTTTTTTGGTGCTTGGGTTGAGATAGAAAACGAGCAAGGAGAAACCAAACGCTTTCGAATTGTTGGCCCTGACGAAATTTATGAGCGCAAAGATTATATTTCTATCGATGCGCCAATGGCTCGCGCGCTCCTTGGCAAGCAAGTCGATGACGATTTTTCAGTTACGACCCCTGAAGGCCAAAAAGAATGGTATGTCAATGAGATAAGCTACCCAGACGCGCCATAATTAATAAAATAAATTCAGAAAAGGTTAATTTGTGATTGTTTAGTCTAAAAATGTGATCTATAACTAAAGAAGCTTAAGACGTTTTTAAGCTTGATGTTTAGAAGGTAGTAACTATGTCAAACGCAATACATCGCATATTAAGTAATGCCATTGTATTCGCACTTTTAATCAGTGTGAGTTTGATTTCTTACGCCAGCGACATAGAAAACCATTCTGATAGTGTTACACCCACCTCACATTTTATTGCGTGTGATAATGCAGACCTTGCTAACCTTGATACTGATTTAGATAAACATACTCCAGCACTCAACTTTCGCGCAGCCCAACCACTGCCTGATGTGCGCTTAGGTGTACGTGTTTTTACTCAGACTAAGGCCTCTGTATACAGTGCGCACCAGCGAGGGCCACCTGTATTTTAATTTAACTACGTTTTTAAAATCGATGCTTAATTAAAATTTATGGTGACAAATATGAATAATTTCAAAGAATTACGTCTTCAAGACGTATCTAATGGTGCATTATATAACGCTGTTAATGAAGTAGAACCAACACTTGATCTAACATCTCCAGCATTAAAAGTACTAAATAGCTTTACACAAAAAGATCCACTACGTGCTCACGCAAGCACCACCATTGTTGATGCGCTAAAACAAACAAGTAACCGCTGCTCTGACTTCATCTTAGTCGTTGATGACACAGACAAGTTAGTTGGGATCACATCGAGTGCAGATCTACAAAGCTCTAAAATAATGATTCTTGCACAACGTTTGAACTTACATCGCGATGAAGTGACTTTGCATGATGTAATGACACCGCTAAATAACCTAGCAGGTGTAAGCTTACAGAGCATCAGCTATGCATGTATTGGGGATGCACTACAAACCATGGAACACCAAGGTATGATGTTTCTTTTAGTAACAAGTGCTGAACATGAAATTTGTGGGTTAATTTCTGCACGTGAAATTGCTAAAAAGCTACATATTCCTGTCAATATTAACCCTATTGCAAACAGCTTCAGTGAAGTGATGCAGCATATCGATCACCCTCACTAAGCCATAAATATTGCGTTGTGTAGAACAATTTTCGAAGGCCTTAAAAGCAGTGCTTTTAAGGCCTTCTTATTGTGATATTATTCAGGCAATTAATCTTCAGTTTACTGATTTTCTATTTTTAAAAAGGTTTATGCATGAGCAATATCTCTGCACGCTTAGCGACCGAGCTAAATGCCCAGCAACCACAAGTTGTTGCTGCAATCAAATTACTTGATGAAGGTGCCACAGTCCCTTTTATCGCACGTTACCGGAAAGAAGTTACAGGCGGCCTAGACGACACGCAATTACGACTACTTGAACAGCGCCTTTCGTACTTACGCGAGCTTGAAGAGCGCCGCAGCTTTATTCTTGCCACAATTGAAGAACAAGGTAAGCTAACCGCCGAACTAAGTAGTGATATTAATAACGCTGACAGTAAAACAGAGCTTGAAGATTTATACCTACCATTCAAACCTAAACGCCGCACGAAAGGACAAATTGCCATTGAAGCGGGTATTGAACCACTTGCCGATGCGCTATTTAATGACCACAGCCTCGAACCAGAGCAGCAAGCTGCTGACTATATTAATGCTGACGCAGGCTTTGCTGATACAAAAGCGGTGCTTGACGGTGCTAAATTTATTTTAATGGAACGCTTTTCTGAAGACGCCAAACTGCTTGCTAAATTCCGTAGTCATATTGCACAACACGGCCAAATTGAAAGTACAGTAATCGCAGGCCAAGAAAATGAAGGTGCTAAATACCGTGATTACTTTGAGCACCAAGAGCCGCTTAAAAAAGTCCCCTCACACCGTGCTCTAGCCATGCTTCGCGCCCGCAATGAAGGCGTTTTACAATTAAGCATCAACCCAGAACCTAGTGCTGAAAACCCAGCACAGGTATGTGCACAAATGATTGCTGACTATTATCGGTTAGATGTGAGCAATAGCGCTGCAAGCAGCTGGTTAATGAGTGTTGTACAGTGGTCTTGGAAGATTAAATTAAGTCTACACTTAGAAAATGAATTTTTAGGTGCAATGCGCGAAAAAGCGGAAACCGGCGCGATTGACGTATTTGCAAAAAATCTAAAAGACTTATTAATGGCTGCGCCTGCAGGGCCACGTACAACCTTAGGACTTGATCCTGGTTTACGTACGGGTTGTAAAATTGCTGTTGTAGACAGCACTGGTAAGCTTTTAACAACGCAAACAATTTTCCCACATGCCCCACAAAATCATTGGGAAAAATCACTTCGCACACTTGAGCAACTTTGTCGCCAATATAAAGTTGAGTTAATCGCGATTGGTAATGGCACTGCATCACGTGAGTCTGATAAGTTAGTTGCTGAATTGATTAAAACCAACAGTGAACTTAAATTAAATAAAATAATGGTCAGTGAAGCGGGTGCATCTGTTTATTCAGCGTCTGAATTTGCCGCCAACGAATTCCCTAATCTTGATGTATCATTGCGCGGTGCAGTGTCAATTGCACGTCGTTTGCAAGATCCGCTTGCCGAGCTTGTAAAAATCGAACCTAAATCAATTGGTGTAGGCCAATATCAACACGATGTTTCACAAAGCCAATTAGGTCAAACCCTGACCTCGGTTGTCGAAGACTGTGTAAACTCAGTCGGTGTTGACTTAAATATGGCCTCAGTGCCGTTATTGACTCGTGTATCTGGCTTAAACAAAACACTGGCGCAAAACATTGTTAGCTATCGTGATGCTAATGGCTCATTTAGCAAACGCTCTGAGCTGAAAAAAGTTGAGCGCCTAGGACCCAAAGCCTTTGAACAAGCTGCTGGTTTCTTACGTATTAGCACAGGTTCAGATCCTCTTGATAACTCATCAGTTCACCCTGAAGCCTACCCTGTTGTTAAGCGTATTTGTGAAAAGAACAGCTTAGATGTAAACAGCTTAATTGGTAACACTGATATTTTGAATAAATTGGTTGCCAACGACTACACAGATGAAAAATTTGGTTTACCAACCGTTACCGACATTATTAAAGAGCTTGATAAACCAGGTCGAGACCCTCGCCCAGAGTTTAAAACTGCTGAATTTAAAGCGGGCGTTGAAACCATTAACGATCTAAAACCAGGTATGATTCTAGAAGGTGTAGTTTCCAATGTAGCCAACTTTGGTGCCTTCGTTGATGTGGGTGTACACCAAGATGGTTTAGTTCATATTTCAGCAATAACCAACAAGTTCATTTCTGATCCACGCGAAGTGGTTAAAGCAGGTGATATCGTTAAAGTAAAAGTACTTGAGGTTGATGCAGCGCGTAAACGTATTAGTTTTACAATGCGTTTAGATGATGATGTAGATACAAGCAATAAAACAGCACCTGCAGGCAAATCAAAGCCTGCGGCTAAAGCGAAAAGTGCACCTAAGCAAAAGCGTGACTTTGGTAATGCGGCAATGGGTAACGCATTTGCCGATGCATTTGCAAATGCTAAAGTAAAAAAATAGTTTTAGCTTAAAAACAAAAACGCGGTTCAAATTGAACCGCGCCTCTTATAAATCTGATAATTATATAACCGCCGAAAAATTATTTTGTTCCCCAGGAGATGTAGCCATTTGATAAAAGTTGGCTATTCGTGTGGCTCGCTCATCAACTTCCACATCTCGTTTGGCTGTCTTGGTCTGAGAAGTGCTCACCGCTTCGCTTTCGTCTTCAGCACCTTCACGGTCAATTCTTAATGACGACGATTCATCACCGCCCTGTGCTTTTTCGCGCGACTGCATGGCGAGTTCAGCCTGCGCTGCGGCAAGCTTCTGTGTCGCATCGGCTGCAATAGCACGGTCTGCACTGGATGGCTCTTGAGGTGCAAGCGCTGCCGCTCTTACCGTTTGCATTTTATCGATTGTTGCCTGAGGGTCACCACTTACCTCAGCCACATCAATTTGTACTTCCCCACCAACCGCGTAGTTTGTGCCGTCGGGGCCTCGTTGATACTCATAACTTGGCGAGCCTGCGTATTTACCCCCCACCGAAGCATGCGCCTGTTCATGTACACGCACTTCAGTGTCTCGCGCTTTCAGCTCTTTAATTTGTTCAAGCTCTAACTGTTCTTGCTGTGCAACTTTTTGCTCTTGTTTTTGCTCTTCTTGTTGCTGCTGCTCTGATTTCTCGTCACTACCTTGTTCGCTTTGCTCTCGCTCTTGAATCGCTCTATCGTCTTCAAGACGACCTTTAGCATCATAAGTACTTACATCGCCACTTGGCTGTCTTGCTTTTTCGCCATCACTCAGTGCTTTATTTTCTGCGTTACTCGAACTAGTTGCCACAGGAGGTGGAATGACTTCACGCAACTGGTTATCACGGCGTGCACTTTCGGTATGTACGTTCGCCGTGTTAATGTTGATTGCGGGAAAGGGAGTAACGATATTCATAGCTAAGCTTTTATATCAATTAGCGTGCCTAATACTTCATCGGCAGTTTGAATCGTATTAACGTTAGCCTTAGCATTGAACTCTTCAACTTTCAGGTTCACCAATGCTTCATCAATACGAGCAGGCTGAGACACAGGTGGCGTAACCGCTTCCTCTGGTCTTGCACCTTGTAATTGTCTTTGCTGAGCAAGTTGAGCGTCGTCTTGCTGGTCAATAGACGCGCGGCTAATTTGCGCACTTGCTTTTTCAATGCCTTGACTTGCGCGGTTGTAACCTTCTACGCCATTATTAAATACAGAACTGATTGGCATCATATCCTCCAACAGTGAGATCTTCCCTACAAGTATCGCTCACAAAACAATCAAAATAAAGTAAAATCCCCCTATTTTTGGGCTCTGCAGAGCAATATTTAATTAACACATTGATTTCAGAGCGCTTATAAATTCAGTTTTATGAGAAATAAAAGGAGCGTGAGATGCCTTATCGATCACCTCATATTCAAAGTTAGGCTGCAAAGCCTGCATACCCTTAATTGCACGGTAAGGAACTAGCGCATCTAAACGCCCAAATATACCGCGAATAGGGAACGTTATTTTGCTAAATAACTGACGTAAATCTTCTTGCTGTAGGATATCTAGGCCTGCACTGAGGGCTCGCTCTTGCGGTGCTGGATACTGTTTTAATAATCTTTTTAACGCTTTAATATCGTCACGAGCTGATTCGCTGCCCATGGCTTGAATCGCTAGGAATCGCTCGATAGTTTTGTCTGTGTGAGTCACTAGTTGCTCTTTAAACGCATCAAGCACTTCAGGCTTAATACCCGCCCAATTATCAGCTTGAGCAAAAAAAGGGCTCGATGCCACTAAAATAACCTTGGATACTTTTTCTGGCCAGTGAGCGGCAATGTAAAGTGAAAATAATCCGCCAAGCGACCACCCAACTAGTATTGAGTCGTTATGCAATTGTTCACTCAGCATCTTGGCTGCTTCATGCAAATTATAGGTATTGGGTAATGACTGCGCTTCACCAAAGCCTGGTAAATCAAGGCAGCGAATAGTGCCCTCATATGAAAACTCAAGCTCTGGTAAAATCACTTGCCAGACCCCTTGATTCATTCCCCAGCCATGTAATAACACCATTTCATTTTGCATATTTTTAAACTCTCAAGCACACTGATGGCTCATGATAGCGTTTAAAGGATTGAATGCAATGGCTCACTTAACGAAGATATTAAAACATAGCCTACATGCGCTGTTTCCTAACTTTTGTGTTACGTGTCAAACGCATATAAAAAGTAACGATGCACTTTGCGAGCATTGTTTAAACGACTTAAGGTTATTTGATCTAAGCAAACATGCTAATTTACTTCACCGCCCTGATATTTGTGATGCATTCCCCGATTGTCATTTTGATCACCTCATAGCCTGTGCATGGTATGAAGCCCCTATGAAACAGTGGCTTAAACAACTGAAGTTTAGTGATAAACAGTACTATAAAATAGCCCTACAACAGGTTATTTATTTGCAGTTACAGCACGCTAAAGCAGTCAATGAATCTTGGCCTGATGAGTTTATTATTATGCCGCTGCATAATAAACGCTTTATAAAACGAGGGTACAATCAGGTAAGCCAAACTTGGCTACCGGTGTTAAAAGCAATGAACTTAGTTGTAACAGAGCCGCTTGTTAAACAAAAAGCAACGATTGCACAATCTTCTCTCAGTAAAGCTAAACGAATTAAAAATATGCGTAATGCATTTATGTGCCAAGCAAATTTGCAGGGTAAGTCGGTCGCCATTATTGATGATGTAATGACATCAGGGGCAACATTGAATGCAGCAACCGATGAGCTAAAAAAAGCAGGTGCCAAACACGTATGGGCAATGCTGACGTGTTTGACCCCTTTAGGAGAACCTTAAAATAGGTTAATCGCCCGCTGCATGAAAGGCATTACCAAAGAATAAAGCATTGCTCAATAATCGGCTAGTACCATACCAATAACCACGAAACACAGGGTTATCCGTCATACCAATAACACTGCCTTTTCCATATGAGTGGGCAATTAAGCCCGCAGCACCGGCAACTTGCTCTACATTAACATCATCAGTAAAGCCCGCTAATAATGGCTTATCTGTGTATGTCAAAACATTTACAAACGGTGCATCTGACTTTTCAAGCAACCAAGTGCTATTTTTAAATACTGGCAGGGTATTACGGTTAAGTGAAAATGTTAGCGGGTGTGATAAATCAACTGACGTATTAAAAATTGCTCCGGCAATACGTTGACGGCCCGCTAAGTGATCTTTATCGGCATAAGTAAGTCCTTGCGTATTAAATGCGCTCGCTACATCACGACGAGATAAGTAACTGGCCTTTAATAATTGTTGGTCAGCGAGGAACTTGGCACCTCCTTTATGACCCCAAATAACACCACCTTTACGTACCCAAGCTTTGATCGCAACCTTGGTCGCATCATCAAGTGCATTGTAATTACCATGAGCCAAAATAATATGGCTGTAATTTTCAAGGTCAAGGCTGCTAAGACGAGGCATTTCAACAATAGTTGGCGCAGTGCCTACAAAACGGTCGAGGTAATACCATACTTCACCCAATTCATATTGGCTGGTTCCGGCACCACCCACGAGTAAAACTTTAGGCGCTTTTACAACTGCCATAGAGCGAGAGCCTAAATCAGCACCTTTCACCGTTAAACCTGAGCTAATTGGCGTAATTTCAATACCGAACTCAGTCTGTGCTTGATTTAAGTAATCAACCCAATTGCTGTCTGTTTGCAAACCTGCGGGGAGCAAAATACTACCGGGTTCAAATGCAACCTCACCACTGGGCGTTTTAGCGGTAAGAGGGCTCAATGCAACACGCGCTTTAACACCTTGCTTTAGCAAAGTATTCAACATTTTTGGTGCAAGATAATCATCCCACTTGAATGCGTAAGCATAGCTTTGTGGCAATGTTGCGTAACTTGACTTAACTCCTTTTTGCCAAGGCATTTTTGCAACATCAAGCCCCCATTTACTACTTACTTTTGCAAACTCTAAATTAAATGCATGCGCGAGTGTCCAGCCAGATACATCATAGAATGTGTTATCAACAAAGCGTTGTTGTTCACTAAAAACGGCTTTCACTAAGCGAAACTGTGGTTGTGCTAATGGTACGAAATAGCTGTTTTCAGAGAAGCTTTGACCATTCACTTTTAATGGCTCTTCAAGCATATACGCATTGATTTGGTGTTGCTTTAATAACGCTAAAAAGTACTGCATGCGGCTGTTATCTGCACCGCCTTTAACAACATACCCTTTAAAGTCTTCATCACCAGCAAGGTCAATCGCTTTGTTATAAAACTCAGCTTGGTAATCAAGCAAATCTTGGCGGTTTTCAATTGCAGCCTGAAATGTAGATAAACTAGTTAGTAATTGATTTTTAATCGTAAACGGAAAGCTTAACGGGCCGTTGATTGTATCTTGTAAATGACCACGTGAGCTGGCTTGCTCAAATAAAATACCCACCCCACCATTCACGTCAGGGTAAGTTGAACCTTTTCCGTAGTAAAAATCATCAAAACTTTCTTCGGTGAAGTACAAAGCATTATGCTCATCAAGCGTCTTCGCATGATAGTTAGCAATAGCTTTAGTCAAAGTCACATTTTCTTCTGGTGTAATCGGGTGCTTACGTGTCGGAATACCGGGTTGAAAAAAGAAAGTGCTGTTTGGTCCCATCTCGTGGAAGTCAGTAAGAATATTCGGCTTCCATTGATGGAACTGAGCTATACGTGCTCGTGATTCAGGGTGTTGTAGTAATAACCAGTCGCGGTTTAAGTCAAATAAATAATGATTAGTACGGCTACTAGGCCAGTTTTCTCGATGCTCGCGAGTTTCTGGATCTGACGATAAATTCATACCGCGATTACTGTTTGCCCAGTTCGCGAAACGCGCTAAACCATCAGGATTTAAAGATGGGTCCAGTAAGATAACGGTATTGTTCAGTAAAGTATCAATTTCTGGGCCTTGCGCAGCAGCTAAGTAATAAGCCACTAATAATGAAGCATTACTCCCTGATGACTCATTACCATGCACGCTATACCCCATCCATACAACCGCCGGCTGTTTGCTTGAGTCTGATGATTCACCGTCCAAACGTGCTAGGTGGGCTTTACGAATAGCCTCAACTTGCCCTAATTTTTCTGGCGCAGTGATAGTTAACATAACCAATGGGCGTTGTTCATGAGTACGACCGATCACTTGAAAGTTCATTCGGTCACTTTTATCGGCAAGAATTTGCATATACTGCACAAGCTGATCATGGCGAACATGCCACTCACCTACTTCGTAACCTAACACCTGTTCAGGTGTTGGAATGGTTGGATCAAATTTCACATCTTGTTCAAAGTAATAAGAAAGGGGTTTCGCTAATGCGCTAACGCTCACTAGCATGGTTAATATTGTTATTATTAAACGCATAGATAGCACCTGTACTTAATTGATGTTTTCACGCTACCACTAGACAAAATAGATGCAACTTTTTACGCTCAACACTGGCGACAATACGATGAGCGGAGTATGATACACAGTATCCGAGTAATTTAGTCAAGTATAGTCCGTTTTATGATCTCTATTTCTGAATCTGCACAATCTCATTTTGCTAAACTTTTAGCAGACCAAGCTGAACAAACAAACATTCGTGTTTTTGTTGTAAATCCAGGTACTTCGCAGGCGGAGTGTGGTGTTTCTTACTGCCCAGAAGACGCGGTTGAAGCGACTGATATTCGTCTACCTTTTAATGGCTTTGATGCCGTTGTTGACGCAGAAAGTGCGCCTTTTTTAGAAGAAGCTGAAATCGATTTTGTAACTGACAAAATGGGCACTCAGTTAACTCTAAAAGCGCCTAATGCCAAAGCACGTAAGCTTAGCGACGACGCGACGTTACAAGAGCGTGTACAACACATGCTTGAAACTGAAGTCAATCCACAACTTGCAAACCACGGTGGTCAAGTTGGTTTAGTTGAAATTACCGCTGACGGTATTGCTGTTCTGCAATTTGGTGGTGGCTGTAACGGTTGTTCGATGATTGATGTCACGTTGAAAGAGGGCATCGAGAAAGAAATGATCGCTAAGTTTGATGAAATCAATGGTGTGAGAGACATTACCGATCACCAATCTGGTGAGCACTCTTACTACTAATCGGTATCTAAAGCATGCTTAAACAATGGGTATTTCGCTTAGGTAGCGACCCCAAATTAAGCTTAAAACGCTTTCTTTGCGGCCTAGCACTGTTTATGCTGGCCGTGATTTTTATTGCCATTGGTTATTATGGCCCTGCAATCTTGCAACTGATTGGCTTACTTATTTTGGCCATCGCGTTATTTTTTGCCGCTTGGGGTTATTTAGGTATTTTTGCCAACCGTTTTGCACAGGTTCTTGAGCGAGCATCTCCCAAAGATGATGATCCTGACCTTTGGAAATAAACGCTTATTTCAACAAGCCATTTTGTTTAACAATATAACGATAGCGCAACCATAACGTTATACCGCGCATCAGCATAAAAATGGTCATTGCGAACCAAAGGCCATGGTTTTGCCAATCACTTACCAACCAAAACAGTCCAAAAAAGCCGAACGCTGCACTAATCAGCATCGTATTTCGCATATCTTTTGCACGCGTTAAACCAACAAAAACACCATCGAATAAAAAGCATGCCATTGCTGCAATAGGCAAGATAATCACCCATGGTAAATAATCTGCAGCCATCGTAATCACTTCTGGCACATCGGTTAATAAACGAATAATTGCATTACCAAAAATTAAAAAGATTAAGCTGTAAAATAATGCAAAAAGTCCCCCCCAGAACAAACTCAAATTAACCCACAGGTGTATGTGCTCAGTGCTCTTTTCGCCTTTTGCTTTACCTACTTTAGCTTCACTTGCATATGCAATACCATCAAGCGCAAAACTTACGAGCATTAAAAAGTTCAGCAGTACTGCATTCGCTGCGAGTGTCGTTTCGCCAATTCTTGCGCCATAGAAGGTCATAAAGCTAAAACACAATTGCAACGCCAGTGAACGTATGAAGATATCACGGTTTAAATTAACTAATTCGAGCAATTTAGCCATGTTAAACCACGCCTTTACCGCTAAGTTAATGCCCTGCTTTTTAGCCAACTGATAAACTAAACAAAGTGCAAAGGCTAAAGCGATGTAATCTGCAATTAACGATGCCCAAGCCGCTCCAGCCACTTTCCAATCAAGAAAAACAACAAAATAGATATCAAGCACGATATTGGTAATATTGGTGATGAGTAATAAATAGAACGGCCCTCTGCCGTAATGTACCCCCAACATCCACCCTAATAGCACTAAATTACACAAAGCAGCTGGCGCACTAAAAATACGGATTGAAAAATAGCTATGTGCTTGCTCCAACACTGCTTGATTTGCGCCCGATAAATATGCCATTAAGGATTGAATAGGTACACTAAGCGCGATTAATATAAGCGCAACGAAAGTCGCTAACAATAAACTGCGCTTTAATAACTCAGCTAGCAAAGTATGATCGTCTCGACCGTAAGCTTGTGCTACAAGCCCCGTGGTGCTCATACGTAAAAATCCTGCTAGCCAAAATAATAGGGAGATAACTGCTGAGCCCAGTGCAATACCGGCTAAGTAGTGAGCACTGCCTAAATGACCGATGACAGCAGTATCAACTAATCCTAACAATGGAACAGTAATATTTGATAAGATCATTGGACCGGCTAATAACAGCAAACTTTTATGGTGTGCCTTATGACGTTTAAGAAAATGTTTCATGTAGTATTTGCAGTCCTGTTAGGTTTATCAGTGCGTGCCCACGGCGCCGTTATTTTACAGTATCACCACGTGAGTGAAACCCTTCCGGCTGTTACAAGCGTCAGCAGCGAGACGTTTACCAAGCACATGCAATATTTAAAAGACCAGCAATTTAATGTTATCCCATTGAATGAGTTGATTTCTCAACTGCAGACAGGTCAAGAGTTAGCCGATAAAACTGTCGCAATCACGTTTGATGATGGTTATAAAAATAATTATGAACAAGCCGCCCCTATCCTCGAAAAGTATGGCTACCCCTATACTATTTTTGTAAACCCTGAACTTATTGATAGTGGTAAAAGCTATGTCATGACTTGGCAGCAATTAAAAGAGCTGGCTAATAAAGGAGCCTTAATAAGCAATCATACGCAAGTGCACAATTACATGCATTTAAAACAAGAAGGTGAGACTGATGCTCAGTGGCAGTCTCGTACTAAAAAAGATATTTTAAATGCCCAAAAGCGCATTAAAGATGAAATAGGTCATGATTATAAATACCTTGCTTACCCTTATGGTGAGTTCAATAACGAGTTACAAGCATTAATTAAGTCATTGGGTTTTGTTGGTATTGGTCAACATTCAGGTGCAGTAGGAGTTCACTCTGATTTTACGCGATTACCGCGTTTTCCTGCGTCAGGCTTTTATTCTAAACTTGATACCCTGTCGACGAAACTTGACTCACAAGCTTTTACAATTAAAGCATTAAATTACGCCGATAGTGTCACCAGCGAAAACCCGCCAAGTTTAAGCATTCAATTCGATATGCAAGATTTCCACAAAAGTCAGTTCGCATGCTATGTATCGGGTGTTGGTCAAGCTAACCTTGAGTGGGTAAGCAAAGATACAGTACACATTACCTCGCCTAATAAATTGAAAAAAGGCCGCTCTCGGTTCAACTGTACAGCCCCTTCTATCAATAAAAAAGGCAGTTATTATTGGTTTTCACAACCTTGGGTAATTACACCTTAGCAGCCTGTTTAAGCATGTGTGCTGCTACTTTATCAAGCCTGACAATTTCATTAGCCGCATTCAATTCGATTGCGGCTTTTGGCATCCCCCATACCACAGACGATAACTCATCCTGTGCCATGGTATAGGCACCAGCTTGATGTAAAGCTAACAACCCTTTTGCACCATCACTTCCCATGCCGGTTAATAAAGACGCTACCGTTGTTTTGCAATTTAAAACCGCTAAAGAGTTAAATAACACATCCACAGCAGGTCGATGACGATTAACGGGCTCGCCTGAGTCTAATTGGCAATACAGCGCAGCTCCCTTTTTCACCACACTTAAATGCTGATCGCCTGGGGCAATATAAGCCCAGCCGGCTTCTAACTTGTCACCTTGCTCTGCCTCTTTAACATTTATCGCACAGATTCGGTCCATCCGCATCGCAAATGAAGTGCTAAACACAGGTGGAATATGTTGCGTTATGACAATGGGTGGGCAGTGTTTGGGCATACGGATAAGCACTTCTTTGATTGCCTCTGTTCCCCCCGTTGAAGCACCTATGGCCATAACTGCATTACTTTTAAATTGCAGACTGTCGAGTGAGCTATCTTTTTCTAGTTTCTGCTCTTTAAATGCTCGGATCCTTGCACCTGCTGCTGTACGGACTTTTTGTTGTACTAAGTGCGCATAGCGTTGCAAGTTTTCAGACACATTAGCCGTTGGTTTTGCGATAAAATCCACAGCCCCGAGTTCTAGCGCTTCGAGGGTAATAGGTGAGCCTTTTTGAGTCAATGTCGAAACCATAACAACCGGCATAGGTCGCAAGCGCATTAAATTCTTCAAAAAGCTTAACCCATCCATTTTTGGCATTTCAATATCAAGCGTCAGCACATCAGGGTTTAAACGCTTAATGAGATCACGTGCTTGGTAAGGGTCTTCAGCTGCACCGACAACATGCATATCATCCGCTTGCTCAAGTACCTCTTTCAGTAAACCACGGATCAAGGGAGAATCATCAACAATAAGTACCTTGATCATACACTCTCCTAAAATAGCTCAATGTCTGTTCCAGCATCTTGCTGCTCGATTTCGTGTAAGTATTTAACTTCACGTTTCTCTAGTTTATCAGTATGCAGATCACGCAGCTTTTTCACTTGTGCTTGACCCGTCTGAGGATTAAAAATTATTTTACGAGGCCAAGGCCCACCGACGTCATGTGATATTAAATCTAAACCTTCCTCAAGTACATATGCATTTGCAAAGCGAATATTACCGACACCTATATCTGTCATTGAGCGAATAATTTTACCACCACCAAATAGCTTCACTTTTAAATTACGTTTTGATGCACCATTTTTAAGGATTTCATTAATTAAAAACTCCATGGCCCAGTTACCATAACGGCAATTTAAACTGTGAGCATTACTCGGATCCACGCCTTTTTGCATTGGCAGCATAAAGTGGTTCATACCACCAATCCCTAACCCTTGATCATAGATACATGCAGCAATACATGAGCCAAGTACGGTGGTGATCAGTTCATCATTTTTAGAAACATAGAATTCACCCGGTAACACTTTTGCGACAACCTTTTGTCTGTGACTGTCCCAAAAACGCTTTACGTGCTCAAACCCTGATAATACTGGTTTGAAATGACTATTCATTGACCACCTTTTGATAAATCGTCTGGCCTAAGTTTTTAAATTCTTTATGGTCTTTGCCCATGGTTTCTGAATGCCCTAAAAACAAATGCCCCGCGTTACTCAATAAGTCAAAGTAACGATGAAAAAGCGTATCTTTTGTCGGCTTGTCAAAGTAAATAACCACGTTGCGACAAAAAATGACATCAAATGATCCCTTCATCGGCCACTGCTCAAGTAAATTCAATCTCTTAAAAAAGATATTCTCTTGTAACTGTGGTTTTACTTTATAGAGCTGACCATCATGACTTTTTAAAAACCAACGTTTTAGCTGACTTTTATCGAGCCCATTTACATTGGCCGCTGTATAAGTACCAGCTTGCGCCTTAGCAAGTACGTTTGAATCAAGGTCAGTGGCCAGAATTTTTACATCCCAATTAGTCGGGAACAAACCACTTAGGGTCATTGCTATTGTATAGGGTTCTTCCCCTGTGGAGCAGCCTGCGGACCAAACGCGCACTCGCTTTTGCTTTGCATTTGTAGTCAATAGCCTCGGCACTATAGTATTTTTTAGATAGTTAAAGTGATGTGGTTCACGAAAAAATGACGTCAAATTTGTGGTAATCGCATTGATAAACTCACTAAATTCTCGCTCTTTATGTTCTTCTAAAAAAGCTAAATAGTCCTTAAAGCTCTTTAACTTAAGTAACCTAAGTCGCCTTGCCAAGCGTGAATACACCATTTCACGCTTATGCTCAGCAAGTACGATACCGCAAGCATCGTACACCTGAGATGAAATGTTTTTGAAGTCACTATCCGTTAGTAAAAACTCTTTCATAATTTGACCCACCAGCCTTAGAGGGAATACACATTGTATTAGCGATGTAGAGTGGGAAGAGTTTTAAAACTCTTCCCACTCGTCACTTGGGTCTACAAAATTATTACCTTTAGGCGAGACTGTCGCCGATTGGCTTGGTCGCTTAACGGATACACTCGAAGCACGGCTGGTTATGTCTGTTTCTTCTTGCGCTGAGAGCGAGAAGAAGTTCAATAAACGTCGCATATCATTTGCTTGCTCAGCCATTGACTCACCAGCCGCAGATGCCTCTTCAACTAATGCTGCATTTTGTTGAGTCATTTCATCCATTTGTGCAATTGCTTTATTGACTTGTTCAATACCTGAACTTTGCTCTTCTGATGCTTGGGCAATATCAGAGATCATGGCTGTGACTCTTTGTACGGCAGTCACAATTTCTTGTAGTGTTGAGCCAGATTCATTAACCAGTAGAGTACCGTCTTCGACTTTACCCACACTATCGCGGATCAACTCTTTAATTTCTTTTGCAGCTGCCGCAGAGCGCTGTGCAAGATTACGCACTTCCCCTGCAACCACAGCAAATCCTCGACCTTGTTCACCCGCTCTTGCAGCCTCAACAGCGGCATTTAATGCAAGTAAGTTCGTTTGGAAAGCTATTTCATCAATCACACTAATAATATCGGCAATCTTCTTACTCGACTCATTAATGGCCGACATACTCGTTACTGCGCGATTAACAACTTCACCACCTTTTTGCGCCTTAGCACGTGTTTCCTCGGCAAGTTCGTTCACTTCTTTGGCATTATCAGCATTTTGACGAACTGTACTGGTCATTTCTTCCATACTTGATGCTGTTTCTTCAAGTGAAGATGCTTGCTCTTCAGTGCGTTGACTCAAGTCAGCATTGCCTTGCGAGATTTCTTCAGCACCACTAGCAACTAATGTCGCAGAGCTATTAATACGGTTAATCACTTCCGTTAATTTATCAGCCGTGGCATTGGCATCACGTTTTAATTTCTCAAATGACCCTTGGTATTCTTGTTCAATACGTTTTGATAAGTCGCCGTTCGCCATAGCATCAAGCATATTACCAGTGTCTTTAACTGCATCGTCAACAATAGCCACCATGCTATTTAAACCTTGCGCTAAGCGTAGGAAAAAGCCTGTTTTACCTGTCTCTTCGACACGGGCTTCTAAGTCCCCCTTACCTGCGGCAGCGACTAAACCAGCAATTTCTTTTTCAATTGCAACCTCGGCTGTTCTGTCTTCCCATTCCACCACTGTACCAATGCGCTCATTATCTGGTGTAAAAATAGGATTTGCCACAAGACCAAAGGTACGTCCGCCAACAACAATCTCCGTACTGTAGGTACTGCTAAGTTTTGCCAGCATATTGCGTTGATGGGCAGGGTTTTTATGAAATACATCGATATTTTGACCGATTAAGTTGTTGCTATTAAAGTTAGGCAAGTCTTTACGCAAGTCACTTTCAGCAATTTTCATCATGTTCAATACAGCTTCATTCATGTAGATAATATTATTACCCGCATCAGCTATCATGGTATTTGTTGCGACCCTATCAAGCGCACGACGTACTCGCAGGTTTTCTTCAGCTTCACGCTTTTCAGCCTCAGCTTTATTAACACTGTCAGTAATATCTTGCCACTCAACGATGGTTCCTAAGCGCTTGCCAGCACTATTCACCCAAGGAGTAGCAATCAAACTAAAAATTAAACCTGCAAGTCGCAAGGTAGTTTTATAAGGCTCTGTCAGTGCCTTTAACAATTCACGCTGATGACTTGGTTTTTTATGAAAATCGTCAACACAGGTACCCACTAAATTTGCTACCGAGAAGTTAGGTAATACTGACTGCAAGTCACTTTCACGCGCCTTTAGCATTTGTTTTACCTGCTCATTAACAAAAATAATTTCAAGATCATTGTTCGCAATCATCACGTTTGCTTGGCAAACACGTAACGCGTTAGATAAATCTGCATCACGTTGTGATTGTTTGTCTCGTTCTTTTTGTGCTGATATATCACTGGCAAACTTAATGACTTTAACGACTTGACCGTTACTATCAATAATTGGGTTATAGGTCGCTTGGATCCAAATCTCTTGGCCATTTTTGCCGATGCGCTTGAACTCATCAGAGATAAATTCGCCACTTCGCAAACGCTGCCAGAACTGCTGGTATTCGGTGCTTTGAGACTCTTCTTCAGCAACAAACATCGCGTGATGCTGGCCTTGAATCTCCTCAAGCCGGTAACCCATGACGCTTAAGAAATTTGCATTGGCTGTCAAGATTGTTCCCGATGGTTGAAATTCAATCACTGCAAGTGATTTATTCAATGCAGTAACAATTAAATCATTATTTGACTCAACACTTTTAGGACTGCTAAACCATCCCATACCCTTCACCTTCTTGTTAATCAACCCAATTAAATGTCCATCGTTTTTTGTAGGTCTAATAATGCGACCATTTTTTCACCCACATTCACCAAACCTGCCACAAATTGCGCATGCTCCGAATCTGATAAGTGGGGCACTGCTTTTGCTTCATGCTCAGCAATGCTATAGACATCCGAGACGGCATCGACAACGATACCCATAATTTTACTTGTGCTTTCTAATTTCACCTTAAGAACAATCACCACCGTAAGCGGCCCATACTCAATAGCAGGAATCGCAAAGCGACGCCGCAAATCAATAATAGGCACTATGGTTCCTCGCAGATTTATTACCCCTTTAACAAAATCTGGCGCATTTGGAATGACGGTTATCTCTTCCCAGCTGCGAATTTCTTGAACGGTTAAAATATCAACGCCATATTCTTCATCTGCCATAATGAACGTTAGAAACTGTTTCACATCCTGATCTTGTTCTAAAGTTAATTTGTTATGTAGGTCGTCTTGCGGTGTAATCATGACGCCTCCAAACTAGCTTTAGACTCGATGATAAGCTCTTGGCTTCCCGGTTTTTTCAGGCCTGATAATTTAATCAATCCACTAATATCAACAATCAACGAAACCCGACCGTCACCTAATATTGTTGCGCCAGACACACCATCTACTTTTTGATAATTGGCTTCTAAGCTTTTGATAACCACTTGTTGCTGAGACAGTAAGTCATCCACCAATAGACCCACTTTTTGGTTGTCGCTTTCAACAACAACTAACAAGGTCTTATCAAGCGTCTCTATCGCACCTTGGTGATTAAAAATAGTGTATAAACGTAAGATAGGAATATATTCATCACGTAGGCGCAATACGTCTAAATCCTTGCCTACCCGACTTACTTTACTGATATCTATTTGGAGAGATTCAATTATCGAAATGAGTGGAATGATGTAAGTATGCTCAGCAATACGAACTAACTGGCCATCAAGAATCGCTAATGTCAGTGGCAAACGAATAGTAAAGGTTGAGCCTACCCCGGGGGCTGAAGATACTTCGACTGACCCGCTCAGTGCTTCAATATTTCTTCTTACCACATCCATGCCGACGCCTCGTCCGGATAGATCGCTCACTTGATCTGCGGTCGAAAAGCCAGGTAAGAAAATGAGTTCGTTGATTTCATTATCACTAAGATCATCAGACTCGGAAATTAAGCCATTTTTTATCGCTTTCTCACGGATTTTCGTGGTATTTAAACCCTGTCCATCATCCATGATCTCAATAACAATGTTGCCGCCTTGATGAAAAGCATTCAACGTAACGGTACCTACCGGATCTTTACCTGCTGCGACTCGTTTTTCGACTGTCTCTAGACCATGATCAAGTGAATTTCTGACTAGATGCACCATAGGATCAGAGATTTTCTCCATCACAGTTTTATCCAGCTCGGTTTGTTCACCTAAAAGCTTTAGCTCAACTTGCTTGTCGAGTTTTTGAGAAATATCACGCACCAAACGTGGAAAACGGCTAAAAACGAAGCTAATCGGCAACATTCTTATACGCATCACATTTTCTTGTAAATCCCGAGTGTTGTGAGCGAGTTGAGCAAGCCCTTCTTGTAAAGAGGCAATGGTTGCTTCAGTTATCTCTTGCTCACCCAACTGGCTAAGCATGGCTTGTGTAATAACGAGCTCACCGACCATGTTAATTAGTGAGTCCACCTTATCGATTCCAACACGAATCGAAGTAGACTCTGTATTGGCCGCGGCTGATTTAACAGGAGCTGATTTCTTCACTTCCGCCGTTGGCTTAGCCGCAGTTTCTGCCTCTTTGATCTCTGTATCTGTGGCTGCTTGTGCTACTTTTGTTTCTTCTAGTTCATCACCAAATAATCCACCGCATAGCGTAATGGTGATGTCAGCATCATCTTCGACCCATTCAAAAATCTCTTCGATGCAGCTTTGCTCTTTATCTGTGGTTAAAAAGAAGCGCCAAGATAAAAAACACTCTTCAGGTGCAAAGTCAGTAATATCTGGCACATCATCTTGAAATGCCTGAGTTTCAAGATCACCTAGCTCAGCGAGCTCGCTGATCATATAAAGCGGTTCGTTACCTGTTTTAAATAAATGGTGGTGAGGCTTAAAGTCTATCTGAAAGGTATTGCGACTACTTTCTGTGACGGGCTCTTCGCTATTTGTATCACTTGCCACGGCTTTTGTTGCTGCACGCATACCTAAAATTTCTTCAAATTTTATACGTAGTTCATCAGCCTCCGCTAAATCGGGCTGTTGCTCAGCCTGCAGTGAACGTAATAATGCCCGCAAACAATCAACTGACTTTAAAAGTAGGTTTACATGCTCAGCAGTTAAGTCTCGTGAGCCTTCACGAATTTGGTCTAAAAGGGTTTCTAGAACGTGGGTAAAATCAGCTACCGATGTAAATCCAAATGTTCCGCTACCTCCTTTGATAGAATGTGCAGCGCGAAAAATAGTATTGATTGTTTCTAAGTCTTCTTCGCCTGGAACTAGGTTTAATAACTCAGCTTCCATTGCATCGAGTCCTTCAAAGCTTTCTTCGAAGAACACTTCAAAAAATTGGCTTAGATCTATACTCATGCCCCGCTCCTATTGTTAGCGAATCACTTTTTTTAATACCGCTAACAATTGCTCTGGGTTAAAAGGCTTCACTATCCAGCCTGTTGCGCCAGCAGCTTTACCCTCTGATTTCTTATCTAGACCCGATTCTGTAGTCAGCATAAGTAAGGGAGTAAATTTGTAGTTTGGTAGAGTGCGTAACTCTCTTATCAGTGTAATACCATCCATTACCGGCATGTTGACATCAGAAATAACCGCATCAAAGCCCTGCTGTTTTGCAATACTCAATGCTTCGCTGCCATCCTTTGCTTCGGTCACATCAAAGCCCGCTTTTTTAAGGGTAAAACCAACCATTTGTCGCATTGATGCTGAGTCATCGACTGCTAAAATTTTTTTCATAAAAACCTCTTAATTGGCATTTTCAAGCACAAGGTAATGACTTAATCCCAAACTATTAATTGCCTGTTGCAACGGCTCGCTTTGTCCAACCCAAATAATTTTATGCTGAACCGAAAGCAAATGTTTTTGCAATGCACACAGTAGCTGTACTGACGCAGTATCGGCTCTCGTTACTTCACTGATATCAAGACATATATCATCATTTGACGATAATTCTTGTAGTAAATCTTGGTGTAGTGACTCAACATGAGTAATTGCGAGTTCAGTAGGAAGCTTTATCATTAACGCGCTCTTACACAGCTTTTAATAATTCATAACAAAAGCTTAGACTGAGTTAATAAAATTGCCATTTTTTAAATTAAAAAATAGTAAATTTTTTTAGTAGGTTAGAGGAAAAATAAAAAAAGAGAGCATCTGCTCTCTTTTAAAATACTTAACTTCTCTATACAAGTTATAGAGCATAATAGTCAGCAATTTCCTTAAACTCTTGCGTTAATGTTTTGGCATTAATCAAAGGCACACTACCTTGCTTAAATTCAGGTTTAAAAATCGCTCGCACAGCCCCTGCCTGATCAACCATCACCACCGAAGCACTATGGTCGACAGCATACTCTTGCTCATCGCTATCATTAATCGCATAAATTAAGCCAAGCTCCCGCACAAAAGGAAATAGCTGTTTATGCGACCCTGATACAGCTAAAAAATCAGTATTAAAATAATCAATATAAGCTTTGCGTTTAGCCGTTGTATCTCGCTTTGGATCGACAGCAACAAACCACACCTGTACGTCATAATTGTTGCTCAATTGCTTTTGTACACTTGTAAGTTTTGCCAATGTCATAGGGCAAATATCAGGACAGCTGGTGTAACCTAAAAACAGTAAATTCCAATGCCCCTTTAATTGACTATTATCAGCAGGATTTCCATGTTGGTCAGTTAATAAAAAAGGGCTTATTGGCTTTGCCTTCTCATACACAAGCGCAGAAACATCAGGGGCAGACTTCTCACTACCGCAACCGATGATAATAAGGCTAAGGCATACCATTAGCACAGCTAAAAAATGCTTCATACAAGAAACCACTTATCAATAAATAGGGCGATAAAGAGTAGCATTAAATGTACGATTGAAAAACGAAATAAGTCCATTGCCGTACCCTCTTTAGGCGCAAACTTAAGTTTTAGCGCTTTATAGATAAAAACCGCATTTAAGGCACTTGCAGCAAATAAATAAATAATCCCCGACATGCCTATTAGGTAAGGCAATACACATACTAAGGCCAATAAAATTGAGTATGCCACTACACATGTTTTGCAAAACTCAATGCCGTGAGTGACAGGTAACATAGGGATTTTTGCCCGCTCATAATCACTTTTACGCGCAATAGCCAGCGCCCAGAAGTGTGGCGGTGTCCAAGTAAAAATAATCATCACTAATAACCAGGGCGCAGCTGCCATGTGCCCTGTTTCTGATACCCACCCTAATAAAGGTGGCATCGCACCAGCAAGTCCACCGATGACAATATTTTGTGGGGTTGCTCGTTTTAAAAAAGAAGTATAGATAAAAGCATAGCCAACCAAAGCAAACAGCGTAAGCACAGCAGTTAGCGTATTCGCCCAGATCATCAACATAATAAACCCAAGTACGCCAATGGTGGCGGCAAAACTAAGAGCGTGCAGCTTACTTAAGCGGCCTTTTGCCACAGGACGATGTCGTGTGCGTGCCATTTTGCTATCAATTTCGCTATCAACGACATGATTTATTACTGCCGCAGCTGCAGATAATAAACCTATGCCTAGTAGACTTGCTAATTGAACAAATACATCTCTTCCCATATCAGGTGCAAGTGCTAATCCTACCCAAGCCGTGAGTACTAACATCGCAACAACTTTAAATTTACTTATTGCTAGATAGTCCTTCAGTAATTCAGTGATCTGCGCTGTTACTGATTTTTCAGTTGTTAAAATAAGTGCCATCCCAGCCCCCTAAGTTCTTGCTTTTAGATGAAAACAAAGTCTAACCATGCTCAAAAGCAACAATGCCGCCATTAAGTTATGAGCAAGTGCGACGCCTAATGGAAAATGCCAATGCACGACGGCAAGACCCAAGCAAATCTGGCATAACAAGGCCACCAGTACTGTTACAGTGCAGTGCTTGATCTTTCGAGAATAGGATTTCGAAAAGATTCGCCACATAATCAACGCAAGCACCACACACGTTACCAGTGCCCATATGCGATGTAGCAAATGTATAGACATGCGTGCCTGTTGAGATAACACGCCATACTCATAGGTACTGTGCTCGAGCGGCAGTTGAAACACACTTGAGAGTGAAAACGGCTGCCCGTAACTACATAGTGGTAAACCATTACAGTGCGGGGCTGCATAATTAGCCGCAAGCCAACCGCCTAAAGCTATCTGTAATACCAACACCACTAACCCTATCAGCGCTAATCTGTAATAAGGCCTCGCCCCTGCATCACCGCCAGTAATAGGCTTAGAGGTCAGCCGCAAATATAGTAAAAACACTAAAGATAAGATGCTAAACCCACCCAATAAATGCCCCATAACAACCAAAGGTTGCAGATTCATGGTCACTGTCCACATTCCTAGGGCCGCTTGAAAAACCACCAGCAATAAAAGTGCTAGCGGTAGTTTCACTGGGGTAGTAGGGTATTGACGTTTCAGCCAAGCAAATACAAACAACGCCAATATAAATAGGCCTAATGCTCCTGCAAAATAGCGATGAATCATTTCTTTCCATGCTTTTGCTGCTTCAAACATCATATCTGGATAATTCTGCTCAACATGCAAAAGTGCAGTTTCATGCTTTGGCACAGTTAAAAATCCGTAACATCCAGGCCAATCAGGGCAACCAAGCCCTGCATCACTTAACCGCGTATATGCCCCAAGCCCCACCACTAAAACAGATAGAAAACACGTAAATAAGACTAAATATTTATAATTTTTATACATTATTGCCCCTTACCGAGTATTAACTTGAACGTGCGTAGTTGAGTAGTTTTTTTAAATCTTTCAGTAAGCCTTTTTGAATTAACCGATTCTCTTCAGGTTCGTTTTTATAGGGGTAATGCAAAACAACCAGTCCCATATGATCGACTAAATATAAGTCCCCCGCTTGAAGATCTGCGTTTTCTTCTAAATGGCGCCAATTCGCTGCTGTTTTTTGCTGCCGACTTAACACAGCAACATCCACTTTTTGCTGATTTTTTCCTAGAGCAACGTATAAGTTTTCAAGACTCGCAAGCTGCTTTTCACACCTTGATTGGCAATCATCTGGATAGTTAAGTGCAATTGTCCATTGCTTAGGATCACCTTGCTGCCAATCAGCGAGTTTTACTTCGGTCTTTAACAGCTCACCATGGTTACTAGAGCCACTTGGCAACCACTCAAGCTTTAATGCTGCAAAGGCCAGAATAAGGGGCACAAAACAACACAGAGCAAACAAACTAAGTGGATTTATTTTCATGATGTCTCCTTCTCATCGCAAAATACGCAATAACAACACAGGCCAAGCCAATTAGCAGCCATTGCACTGCATAGGCGTAATGTTTATCAGGACCCATCACAACACTTTTGTAATGGGGTGTTGCTAAGCCGTCTGCTTCTTTACGATAACCAATAAAGGCGTGTAACGGCTGCTCTAATTGACGACTAAAAATGGCTAAATCGACTCCCTGAATACGTTTAGGCCAGCCACTTTCTGCACCAATCTCATCCGCTAAAGTAAAGCCTTGAAGCTGGCCTTGTTTTATTTGAACTGTCGCTGTAATAAGCGCACTGCTAGGCCAAGCCACTGCTGGCAATTGATTGCGATCAGCGGGGGCTTTGAGCCAACCAAAATTAACAATTAAAGGGGCTACTTCTCCTTCGATGCTTACAGCTGCAAGTAAGTCATAACCTACTTGCCCTTGATATATTTGATTATCAAGTAGCCAGTAATGTTGTTTATTAACCACCCCAGAGACTTTGACCTGTAAGCCCGTTTTGTTAACACCATCGGGTAAGCTTTGCAGTGCTTGCCAATCCATAACACCTTGTTGGCTTGATACAGCGAGCTGACTTAATTGCTGCTGTTTTAGTTCACCGCGTTGATACTGCCAAACACTTAAACGCAAACAAATCAGCACCGCAAACACCACAACGCAAATTGCGATAATTGAACTAAGCTTTTGTTTACGCCATAAAATTAACTGCATCAAGGAAACCTAAAATGATAAAAATCATCATTGTGTTGTTATTGTTATATATTGTGTTTAACCTTTTTCGAGCACTGTTTGTAATGATGTCAGCAAAACAGACCACACGACCTATGTCACACTATTTAGGACGCAGAGTACTTTTCTCTGTTGTTGTGTTGGTGATCATTATTGCCGCAATGAAATTGGGCTTTATTCACACCAACCCATCACCTCTTCGTCACGCTACAGCACATACACAAATACAAATAAACACAGCCAAACCACATCAACAAAATGCCAATACCAAGCTGCGGCCTGAAACGCAAAATGCTTTTCACTACTAAAATGACCTTTGAATATACGCAACAGTACGACAAACAGAATTACCGTCCCCAAGGTCACGTGCATACCGTGAAAACCAGTTAATAAAAAGAACGTGTTGCCATATACCCCCGCATCTAGGGTTAAACCGAGATCCTGATAAGCATGCATATATTCATATACTTGTAAGCCTAAAAAAACGACACCTAATAACACGGTGAGCGATAAGAATACTTTTAGCGCACCACGCTTATTGTTTTCCATTGCCACATGAGCAAAGTGAATAGTGACCGAAGAGGTAAGTAAAATAAGGGTGTTAATTAATGGGAGCCCTTGCCAGCCCATAGCCTGTGTTGTGTCACCACTTGGTGTGGTCAAAAGAGGCCATACGGCTTCAAAGGTTGGCCAAAGTACTTCGTTGGTCATGGCATTGTTACCAGCCCCCCCCAACCAAGGTACAGAAATCATACGGGCATAAAAAAGTGCACCGAAAAACGCCATAAAAAACATTACTTCAGAGAATATAAACCAGCTCATGCCTTGCCTGAATGAACGGTCCATTTGTGCTGAGTAAAGCCCCTTATGCGACTCTTCAATAACGTTCCTAAACCAGCTGAAAACCATATAAATTAATATCGCAATGCCTAAATACAGTACATATTGACCACTGCTGCCTTCGCCACTGACTTGCATTACAGTTAAGCCAGCACCAACAGCAATTAAAAACATCGCAATTGCACCGACAATCGGCCACGGACTTTCAGTTGGTACATAATATTTTTCGTAATTCTGACTCATTTTGTTTGCTCCTAATTAGCAATTAGCTTGGCGGCTTCATCGTTTTTAGCCACAACCTGCCCGCTAATATCAAACACGGTATAGGACAATGTCAGTTCTTCAACATCATCCGGTAGCTCAGTATCGACATAAAATAATAAGGTAAACTCGATTTCTTCACCTGCTTTCATTGGCTGTTGATCGAAGCAAAAACAGGCTATTTTGTGTAAGTATTTAGCTGCTTTTCCTGGTGATACCGAGGGGATTGCTTGCATTATTTTGTCTGTGCTGCTGGTATTCTTAGCACTAAACTTAACTTCACGCATAGCGCCTGGCTGCACAGCGACACTGTACTGCTGAGACTCAACTTTAAATGGTGCTCCGCTTTGTGCATGTGTTGTAAAGCTTACATCTACCGAGCGTTCAGTATTAACTGTGTCACTCACTACAGCCTTCTCAAGAGAAGGTTTGCCATTTAAGCCCGTAACATCACAAAACACGTCGTAAAGCGGCACCAATGCAAAGGCAAATGCAAACATACCAAGGCATGCTAGCAGGAGCTTTTTGAGCAAAGGTGCATGATTCATTACTTAATCTCCGGCGGTGTCTCAAAGGTGTGGTAAGGTGCGGGCGAATCAACTTCCCACTCTAATCCCTCTGCACCGTCCCATACCTTAGCAGGTGCTTTTTCGCCGCCTCTGGCACATTTAAATACCACCAGCACAAACAGCAGCTGTGATAAACCAAACGCAAACCCACCAATACTAATAATGGCGTTAAAGTCTGCAAATTGCAGAGCATAATCAGGGATACGGCGCGGCATGCCAGCAAGGCCAACAAAATGCATTGGGAAAAACAGCACATTGACACTAATCAGTGATAACCAGAAATGCCATTTCGCCAAGGTTTCGTTATACATATTGCCAGTCCATTTTGGCAGCCAGTAATAGGCTCCCGCCATAATAGAAAATACGGCGCCTGTAACGAGTACATAGTGGAAGTGTGCGACCACAAAATAAGTATCATGATATTGGAAATCAGCAGGTGTGATCGCGAGCATCAAGCCAGAGAAACCTCCCAAGGTGAACAATACGATAAAAGCAATGGCAAACATCATGGGGATTTCAAAACTAATTGACCCTCGCCACATGGTAGCGACCCAATTAAACACTTTTACGCCTGTCGGTACCGAAATCAACATAGTGGCGTACATAAAGAACAGCTCACCCGCAACTGGCATGCCTGTGGTGAACATGTGATGTGCCCATACGATAAAGCTAAGTAGCGCAATCGATGAAGTTGCATACACCATAGAGGCATAACCAAATAGCTTTTTACGTGAGAAAGTCGGCACGATAGTAGAGATAATACCGAACGCCGGCAAAATCATGATATACACCTCAGGGTGCCCAAAGAACCAAAAGATATGCTGGAACATCACAGGGTCGCCCCCCCCTGCGGCATCAAAAAAGCTGGTCGCAAAGTATTTATCAGTGAGCACCATGGTCACCGCACCGGCAAGCACAGGCATCACAGCAATCAATAAGAATGCGGTGATCAACCATGTCCAAACAAACAATGGCAGCTTCATCCATGTCATGCCAGGGGCTCTTAAGTTCACAATGGTCACGATAACGTTAATCGCCCCCATGATTGAACTAATGCCCATGATATGCACAGCGAAGACAAAGAGTGCGGTGTTATCGTTACTATAAGTAGTCGACAGTGGCGCATAAAAAGTCCAACCGAATGCAGGGCCACCACCAGGCATAAGCAATGAAGCTAACAGGATTAAAAAGGCGAAAGGTAGAATCCAGAAACTCCAGTTATTCATCCTTGGCAAAGCCATATCAGGTGCACCAATCATCATTGGCACCATCCAGTTGGCCAATCCAGTAAAGGCAGGCATAACAGCCCCAAATACCATGATCAAACCATGTACTGTCGTCATTTGATTAAAAAAGTGTGGATCAACAAGTTGCAGACCCGGCTGGAAAAGCTCTGCGCGGATCACCATTGCCATCGCACCACCAATTAGAAACATGGTTAGTGAGAAAATGAGGTATAAACTACCAATATCTTTATGGTTTGTTGTATATAACCAACGCTTGAAACCCTTAGCAGGGTGATGGTCGTGATGCGCATGCTCAGTGGCTTGCTCATTAATAACGTTACTCATTAGTTCGCCTCCGCTGCTGCATCAATCGCTGCTTGAATTTGACTCGGCTGGATAACATCACCCGTATCATTGCCCCAAGCATTTCGTTTATACGTAATGACAGCTGCAAGCTGCTTAATTGAAAGCTGTTTATCGAATGCTTGCATTGCTGTACCAGGCTTGCCATGAAGCACAATATCAATGTGATCTTTAACATCACCTAGTACAATAGGGCTGCCTTTAAGCGCAGGAAATACGCCCGGTAGCCCCATACCTGTTGGCTGATGACATGCTGCACAGCTAGCCATGTAGACTTGCTCACCTAGTGTCATTAACTCTTCTTTCGCAAGTGTTTGATCAAGTAATGCAGCATCCGCTGCTGCCGCATTCGCTTTTTCTTGTTTGGCATCAGCTAACCAAGTTGCAAACTCATCTTCAGGTAATGCTTGAACCACAACAGGCATAAAACCATGATCTTTACCACACAGTTCAGCACATTGGCCCCGGTAAACACCAGGTTCGTTAATTCGTGTCCATGCTTCATTGATAAAGCCCGGATTTGCATCTTTTTTCACCGCAAAATCAGGAACCCACCAAGAGTGAATAACATCGTCAGAAGTCATCAAAAAGCGTACTTTTTTATTGATAGGAAGAACCAGCGGCTTGTCGACTTCAAGTAAGTAATTTGCTGTCTTTTCAGCTTGGTTATCTATTTGATCTTTTGGTGTCGATAAAATCGAGTAATAGGCAATATCTTCACCCATATATTCGTAATGCCATTTCCATTGAGAGCCCGTGACCTTAATGGTGATGTCCGCCTTAGAGGCATCTTCCATGGCGATTAAGGTTTTTGTGGCAGGCACAGCCATGGCAATTAAAATCACAAACGGAATGGCAGTCCAAAGAATTTCAACTTTTGTGCTTTCATGAAATTGGGCAGGCTTTACCCCTTTTGATTTTCTATGATGTATTAAAGCCCAAAACATCACCGCAAAAACGATGACGCCGATTACACAACAGATAATAAATATCGTCATGTGTAACTCATAAACATTATTACTTATATCAGTTACCCCTTTACGCATATTAAATTGACTATTTGCCAATGCTAACTGCGGTAGAGACACTAATATAAGCCACAAGGCATAACGCATTTTACCCATGTGACAGCTCCTTTAGATGCTATTGCAAGACGCAAAGCGAAAAGGCGTACAGCTAGGTGCCCATTCGTATTTTTATTGTTAAGAGCAAACACGTACCAACACGACAGAAATCTGATACAAGCTCATCGTTTAACACCACAGCACATTATTTTGTGTCTTTTTAGTAAAACGGTGTTAACACAATGTATTAACCAATTAGTTAAAAAATGAACAATAAGCAAGTTTTTAATCTAAGAAATGTTTATTTTGGTGCAAAAATAACAACTATAATCAGAGCGTTATTTGTAAAAAAAGGAGAAGAGCAAAAACTCAAAAAGAAAGGAAAACTGCGCTATACATGGACTCCCAGCAACGCTAAGGGGTCACAAATCGATGCTAAATAGGTAAAAAGCGGCGTCGCACCAAATTAAATCAGTTTGACGCACCATTTTGGAAACATCTTACTCAGTACAATACATCAAAACAAAAAACGAGCATGACTGAGAACACTAAAGTTACTTAAGTATATTAGCGTTACATCCAATCAGCATTACGAATAACGCCAACTGCCAATCCTTCAATATTGAAAGATTCGTGTTCGAGATCAACTTCAATCGGTGCAAACTCGTCATTTTCTGCATGTAGGAGGACTTTTCGACCTGCTTTTTCTAAGCGTTTTACAGTCACATCTTCATCAACACGCGCAACGACAACTTGACCATTTTCAGCCACTTGTGTTCTGTGTACTGCCAGTAAATCACCATCCATAATGCCTATATCTTTCATACTCATGCCATTAACACGTAGTAAAAAATCTGCAGCGGGCTTAAACAAAGATGGATCAACCTGACAATGGCTCTCTACATGTTCCTGCGCTAAAATTGGCTCACCTGCGGCAACACGACCAATTAAAGGGAGTCCTAGTTGTTCTGGCTCATCTTCTTCAACTAACTGAATACCACGACTCGCACCAGGCTTCATTTTTATCATACCTTTTTTAGCCAGCGCTTTAAGATGTTCTTCAGCAGCATTGGCACTTTTAAAACCAAGCGTTTGAGCTATTTCGGCACGAGTTGGCGGCATGCCCGTATCTTTAATAAATACTTTAATAAGTTCTAATATTTGCGATTGGCGTTTCGTTAATGGGCGCATACAACTGGTTTTCCATACAGTACATTTAACTGTGAGTATATACAGTTATCTGAAAATCGCAAATTTAAATTAGCCACCTCATTTTGCTACAAAACTAACATTGAACAGCACAGTTATATGCAATATGGTAGTAGCTTTAATTAGCTTGCTAAGGAAATACCATGAGCATTTGGCACCAGCCAATCACTTTAGAGCAATGCCAGCAATTTGCACAAGGCATTACAGGTGAAGGAACTTTAATGAAAACCATGGGCATTGAAATAACCGAAATTGGTGATGACTACCTAGTTGCCACCATGCCCGCTATACCAGCCCACCATAATCCAATGGGGATGGTACACGGAGGCGCAAATGTTGTGCTAGCTGAGACTGTGGCCAGTTATGCGGCAAATTTTGTTGTTGACTTCGAAAAGTTTTATTGTGTCGGCCAAGAGATAAATGCCAATCACCTCAAAGCATCACGCAAAGGCGTACTTACAGCAATTACACGCCCTATTCATCTAGGGAAAAGAACATCGGTTTGGGAAATTAAAATTAGTAATGCGGCAGGTGAACTGTGCTGCGTATCACGTATGACCGCAGCAGTGGTAGAACGAAGATAGCGAGCTTAGCTCTGAACCGGGTAGATGGTAATTTCGATCCCTGCGCCAATGGCTGAAATACGTAATAAGGTATCTGCGTGCAGGGCTTGATTAAAACATTTTGGCGAGTCACCTGACTCAAAACCAATATCAAATGTTCGTTTTGAACACGAAAGCCACTGTTTCAATGCATTGCGTGAACATGACTCAATTAATTCGCATAATTGATTAATTGCTTTATCTGGCGTGCTAATGTCAGCTGTTGCTTCAATACGAGCAAGTTGACGATATTCATCTTTGTCATAATGTAAGACCATGGCGTTTTTCTTTAAATCAGCCACCAGTGCACTTATATCGTGTTTTGATTCAAGCTCCAAGTCTACATTTAAAAATTGAATTTCCGACATACCTTCGTTTTACCCTCTATTAATAGCGATTGGAACTTTAACGCAGTTTTGTCTATATACCAAATCTAGAATACAGTTAATGCGACATTATGCCGCATTGGCAGCCTAATTTAAGCTTTTACAATAGCGCCTATACAAAAATAACAAGTGGTTTTCTATGAATAAACGTATGTTCAAATATGCCCGCAAAGTGCATAAATGGTTAGGTTACTTGCTCGCCATACAAATCTTTTTTTGGCTGCTGGGTGGCTTGGTAATGAGCGCCATTCCTCTTGAAAAAGTACATGGCAAACACTTAGCTAAACGCAGCCTCAGTAATCCATTTAAAGTACATGATTACATGGCATCAATTGATGCAATAACAACTCAGTTTGAGCAAATTAGTGATATAAAATACAGCCACTTACTCACAAAACCCACTATTGAAATTGCCACTTTAAACGGTACATTTACCTTTGATGGTATAACGGGTGAGGCAATGGCTAGGCCAAGTGAATCTGAGATTATTGAAAATGCTAAAGCACACCTACTCATTAGTGCAAAGACCTCTCAAGTACAGCTTTTAGCAAAAGGACCCAGAGAAATTGCATACAAAGCGAATGTTTGGCAAGTCAGCTTTGATGACTGGCTGACAACTACCCTGTATTTAGATAGCGCTACAGGTAAGGTCATTACAGTACGCAGCACTATTTGGCGTATTTTCGACTTTTTCTGGATGTTGCATATTATGGATTACGACGAGCGCGAGGACTTTAATAACCCCTTACTTATAAGCTTTGCAGCCACCAGCGTACTGTTTTGTCTTTCTGGCATTTTATTATTACTACAAAACCTACGTATAAAACGCCGTAAGTCAATTTCAATTATCAGTAAATAATCCTACCAGCATCGGCACCACTGTTTTGGTGCCTTGCTTATAACTTGTCGAAGTTTGAATTGTCCGGACTGATTATCTCGATAACAATCAAACTCTTTTTCTTTTAGAGCTATCACTCTACAATAGCAAATCCTGTAGTTCACACATGTGATGGATATGCGTTTATTTTTCTCTTTACTATTTTGCCTTGGGGTTTGTTTTTCTGCCTCTGCGGAGCAATTTTCTAGCTTTTCTAGTGCCAAAAAATATCTAATAAAAACCTTACCAAACGACACTAAGAGCCTATATTGTGATTGTGATATAAAACGTGAGGGTAAAAAGTTAGTGCCTGATCCAACGCGATGCGGCTACCTGCCGCGAAATGCTGTCACTCGTTCTGGTAAACAAAATATACGGGCACACCGTATTGAGTGGGAGCATATTGTACCTGCTTGGGAGTTTGGTCATCAACTGCAGTGCTGGCAAGAGGGTGGTAGAAAAAATTGCCGAAAAGTGAGTAAAAAGTTTCGTCAAATGGAAGCTGACATAAATAACTTAGCACCAGCCATCGGTGAAATTAATGCTGATCGCTCTAACTATCGTTTTGGTATGGTAGCCAATAACATCAAACAGTACGGAGCATGTCCTGTTAAGGTTGACTTTAAACAGCGTGTTGTTGAACCGCCAGTTTATGCTCGAAAGCGCATTGCAGATACTTACTTCTATATGCAAAAAACCTATGGACTCGCTATTTCAAACAAACAACAGAAGCTCTTTGAAGCATGGCAAAAACTTGAACCTGCAGACTGACATGATGCGCTGAAAATTTATACACTTATTTACACTATTTAGATCGCCCTTTATTGTCATCGCGTATACTTACTGATACTTTTTCAACAACTGTTTACAGGAAAGTAATCTCATGTTTAAAAGTAACAAACTCGCGCAGGCGACTTTTTTTCTCTTTTCAAGCCTTTATTTAACGGCTTGCGGTGGGGGCAGTTCGTTAGACTCTGACACAGATACAGTAACTCCACCTCCCGCTAACTCTTCCACTGTTTGGACAGCCGGTACATTTGCGCCATCCAGCGAGTTTAAAGATCAATGCGCCGTCCCTCGCACAGGAAATGATCCATTCAATGAAAATCAGCCTTACCCCGACACTGCTGGTTCTGAGTTTACAGAAAAAATGTGGTTACGCTCATGGAGTGATGAAACATACCTTTGGTACGATGAAATCGAAGACAACAACCCTAATGACTTTAGCTCAGTTGCAGCCTACTACGCTCAACTGAAAACATTTCAAACGACAGACTCAGGCGCTAACAAAGACAACTTTCATTTTAGTCAGCCAACTGAAGATTTTTTCAAAGAGTCGCAATCTGGTGTTGTATCGGGCTACGGAATCAACTGGGCTTTTCTTAGTAACACACCACCTCGAATACTACGCATTGCCTATTTAGAGGATGGCTCACCTGCCGCCAATGCGGGTTTACAACGCGGCGATACGGTTTTATCGGCGGATAATATAAGTATTAACGACAACACCGAAGCTGGCATTGAAATTTTGAATGAAGTACTGTTCAACCCCACAGCTGGCAGCACCCATAACCTTAAACTACGAAGCAATGATGGTACTGACAAATCAATCAATGTGGTAGCAGGTAATATAACCCAAACCCCTGTGCAAAATGTGAATACACTGATCACTGAAAATGGCACCAAAGTTGGTTATATGCAGTTTAATAGTCACATAAGCATCGCCCAGCCTGAGCTTATTAATGCTGTTAATAAGTTCAAAACCGATATGATCGATGAGCTTGTGATTGACTTTAGATACAACGGTGGTGGCGTATTGGCTCTTTCTGCACAACTTGCTTACATGGTTGCAGGCCCTGCCAATAGTAGAGGTTTTGACTATTATCAAACCATTAGAAACGACAAACAACCCAATGATACGCCCTTTCCATTTATTGACTTTGAAATTGATTATTCAACTTTTCAAGCGACTAACAACACACTCCCCGATTTAAACTTATCAAAAGTGTATGTGCTTAGCACTGAAGGAACTTGCTCGGCATCAGAAGCATTTATTAATGGGCTCAAAGGCATCAACGCAGAGGTTATTCTAATTGGTGATAAGACTTGTGGTAAACCGTACGGGTTTAATCCAACTCATAACTGTGCAACAACCTACTTTACTATTCAATTTTCAGGAGTGAATGAAAAGGGGTTCGGTGAATATTCAGATGGCTTAAAACCGACTCCTACTCCGCAGTTTGACGCCGACGTGCAAGGTTGTCTGGCTGCAGACGATTTTAACCATCAGTTGGGCGATAAAAACGAAGGTTTATTATCTACAGCACTTTTCCATATCGCGAATAATCGCTGCCCTATTTCAACTCAAACAGCAAAAATCAAACAGCCCAACACCTCAGTCAATGCGTTAGCGGATACAGGCTTACCACTCGTTCCTAAACAACCGCTATATAAAGAGAATATGGACTTAACACGCCCCTTACCAACAAAAGGAAATAGCGATGAGTAAAAAATACTTCTTTATTTCATCATTACTGATGAGTTTAACTGCGTGTCAAAGTACCCAAGCAAAACAACCGCTAGATGCGACGTTAACTCGCATCAACCCAGGCGTGATTACCGAGTTACAACAGGCCATTCAATCAGCTAAAGGGGGGGCTTTAGTGACCTTAGCTGATGATGTGTTCACCAAAAGTGCTGTGCTTTTAATTGATCATGGTACAGGAAAAGGACCTGATGGATTGCCAATAATGGGCGCTCATTCAATTCCTTCTGAGAAGTTTCTGTTGCAAAAAGCAGGCGAGCAATGCCTGCTTTACTACCCCAAAAAAGAGCGCCGTATTCCACTTCCTAATGTAGAGTGCGAAGTTAACTAACAATCAGGCGCAGCAGAGGCTGCGCCCTTGTCATCATAGGCTTTGATGAGGGCCAAACACCTCATAGTGAATGCGCTCACTTGCAACCCCAATACTTAGCAGCTGCTCTTTTATCATTGCCATAAAGGCGATTGGACCACACAGGTAAAAGTCACCTTTGCTAATTGGTAAGCTATCAGCGATGTGGTTTACATCCATCAAGCCCGCAAAATCTCCCCCCTTGCCATCTTTTAACCACGTAACACAATGCAATGAAGCGTGCGCTTGTTGTTGCTTTATTAAATACTCTTTAAAGGCAAACTGCGCCTCACTGTCGCAAGCATGTAGGTAATGGATTGACTGATTAGGTTGATTACCTAATAGTGTTTCTAGCATCGCCATCATTGGGGTTTGACCAACACCCGCTGAAATCAATACGACAGGCGAGTCGATTTCGCGAAGTACAAAGTCGCCTGCTGGAGGATAAACTTCAATTACCTCGCCTTCACGTAAGCTATGTAAATGGTAGGAGACTAAACCTTCTTGCTTTACGCTAATACGGTAGTTTTCGCCATTACTTTGCTGCGAAATAGAGTATTGGCGAATTTGAGTATTATCACTGTTTTCAGGTTTAACTTTAATACCCAAATATTGCCCAGGTAGATGTGACACCACCGCTTTACCGTCACAAGGAGTCAGAGTAAAACTACAAATATGCTCTGACTCGATATGCTTATGTGAAATAGTAAATAAACGTGTACCAAACCAACCACCTTGGGCTTGCTTAGTTTTGTTGTATAGTGCCATTTCTTCTGTAATACAGACATCTGCAAGCAGTGCATACGCTTCTCGCCATGCATATTCAACCTCAGGGGTAAACTGCTCAGGCAGCAACGCCTTAAGCGTTGCAATTAAGTGACCACCTACAATCGGATAGTGCTCAGGTAAAATGTGATAACTAGTATGCTTATGATTTATACGCGCTAAAGCGTCTTTCAAAACAGCAAGATTATCAATATTTGTAGCATAGGCAGCTAACGCATTAAACAACGCAAATTGCTGAGAGCCTGATTGCTGATGGGTCATATTAAAAATATTTTTTAACTCTGGATTATAACTAAACATACGATCATAAAAGTATTCAGTAACCTGAGGGCCCGCCTCTGCTAGCAACGGTACTGTACTTTTAACAATCTCGATCGTTTTTTCAGACAACATATAGTTTCCTCTATTTATAAAGGGAGTAATTAACCCACGCGGCCATCTACACGACGTTTAACTAAAATGGGCACGCAATGAAATAAGAACAATAAAAAGCCAGCTATCCACAGCATTGCACTCAGTTGCCATGCCAAGTGGTGACCTATCAAAGATACAAGGAGAGCGCGTATAATCGCAGCAATGGCAATACACACAAATGCTAAGGTAATGATAAATGGCACTTTTAGGGGGCGGCCGGTATGACCATGAGACACACGAACCATCATAGCTAAGATCATTAAGCCAATCGTACCTACAGTGATAAAATGCAGCGCATCTTTAAATAAAATGAACGAACTATAGTTGCTCAGTGCAATTAGGAGTAAACCTATGCTCAAAGCCCAATATGAAAGGTGTAGTGACCATAACAGAGGTACTTTTAGTATCCCCTTTTGCCACCAAGCGACACTGCGATAAAAATGCAAACAAGCAAGCCAAGCAAAAACCCAACCTACGCTCATTTGATTAAAGAATAATTGACTAAAGAAGAACCAAGCAATAGCAAATAAAGAACTTACAACAACCAGTTTATCAAGCCTTGGTAGGCGAACTTGCTCGGTAAGATTCAACCCTCGCGCGGTGAAAAATGGCACAACACGGCCTGCAACAATACCAACCAATAAAGTCATCACAATCACCGCTGTATCCACAACACTGAGCGCAAAGAGCATATTTTCAGCAATCACCAATGCCAAAAAAATAATATTAAGAGCACATAGCATGGAGGCAATAGCGATAAACACGTAATTCTGCTTACTACTTGCTTTGAGCAACATATTACTAAGGGTAATAATGCCGGCTAACCACCATATAAGCTGAAACACTCCCACCACATATAAATTAAAATTCGCTGTTATTATGGCAGGTAAAAAGAAACTCAAACGTGCTAATAACCACACAGCAGTCATTAGACAAAGCTTGCTGCCACTGACACTAGGAACACCAGTCCAGGTTTGCGCTGCTGTCAGTAAAAACCCCATAGCAACAACACCTGAAAAACCAAATAGCATTTCATGGGCATGCCAAAGCGTAGCTGGTACAGTTAAATGCCAGTTGGCATAACCGCTTAGCATGAGTAACCAATAACTCATAGAACCCACGGCTAATACACCAGCAACCAAAAAGTAAGGCCTAAACGCCAATGCCCAAATAGGCCATTGACTGACTTGATGAGCCTTTACTTTTTTTGGCATTGGCTCTGTTAAATTAATGACTTTCATTACCACTCTCAGCGTTTAATTTCCCCAGCTATTGCACAGTTCAAGCCAAAAATAAAAGCCATTAAATATCAGTCAATTATATTTAACCACTTGATAAAAAAGTCAAAATGACACACCATTAAAAACATCAATAAAACACTTTCAGGTCAAATTGACATGGCGATCAAAAAATCCCTTCTTGATGTTGCTCTTGCCCTTACCAAAGCAAGCAGTGTTGATTACAATTTCAACTATTTATTGAATTGCATTAATGATTGGCTTGAATGTGATGCAGTTGCCTTATTATTGAAACAAGGTGATGTGTTAAAACCTGTAGCCCTACATGGATTGTCGGACGATACGTTAGGAAGGCGCTTTAAAATAGCGGAGCATCCGCGCTTATTTGAAATATGCCGTGGCAGTGAACCGCTAAAATTTGCCAAAGATTGTGGCCTACCCGACCCCTACGATGGTTTATTACAAAGCCAGCATGGCGACTTTCCTGTTCATGCCTGCATGGGTGTGCCGCTGCAGAGCAGTAAAGACAACAGCGAACTACTCGGTGTTTTAACCTTTGATAGTTTAGATGAACATGCCTTTGACGCTTTAGCAATGAACGAGCTCAATCAACTAAAACAGCTAGCAGCAGGTTATGTTGAGCATGCCCTAACCTTGCAGCATCTTATGCAACATGCACAGCACAGCCATCAAGTTGCACAACAGCTTAATCTTGAAGCGCTGACGCGAGAAGGTGTCGAAATTATTGGTAATAGCCAAGCAATGCTGACCCTTAAAAATGATATCCAGCTGGTGGCTGCCTCAGAATTCAGCGTATTGATCCAAGGTGAAACCGGCGTGGGTAAAGAGCTTGTTGCGCGCAATATCCATTTAAACTCAAAACGCCGCGAACAGCCTCTTATCCATCTCAACTGTGCTTCATTACCAGAGAACTTGGCTGAGAGCGAGTTTTTCGGCCACAGTAAAGGCGCATTTACTGGCGCACATACTGCGCGCCAGGGTAAGTTTCAACTCGCCGATGGTGGTACGCTATTTTTAGATGAGATTGGCGAGTTACCCCTTGCGATGCAAAGTAAACTACTACGCGTATTACAAAGTGGTGAAGTACAAACGGTGGGGGAAGATCAAAGCCGTTATGTTGATGTCAGAGTGATTGCAGCAACCAACCGCGATTTAAAACAAGAAGTCGCTGCGGGGCGCTTTCGTGCAGACCTTTATCACCGCTTAAGCGTTTACCCATTGCATGTTGCACCGTTAAAAGAGCGCGATAACGATGTTATTTTATTGGCAGGCTTTTTTATTGAGCAAACATCTAAAAAATTGGCAATTAAACAACTTAAGCTTAGTAGCGATACACAATTACTACTGCGTCAATATAATTGGCCTGGCAATGTGAGAGAGCTTGAACACGTTATTAGTCGCGCAGCACTCAAAGCCAAGCAGCAGCAATGGCAACAAAGCATTGTCACAATCGAGCCTGAGCATTGTGATATTGCTAAAACGGCCGTTGCGGCACCAAGCCCTGTTGCAGTTAACGAACAAAAAGCCTCTCGCTTATCACTCAAAGAGGCAACTGACGCTTTTAGTTATCAGTTGATAATGCAACAACTTGAACTACACAACCTAAACTGGGCAGCCACAGCACGCAGCTTAAGTGTTGATAGGGCCAACCTTGTGCGCCTAGCCAAACGGCTAGGCATTAGTGTTAAAAAGTCACTCTAGCTAGCCTGTTGTCTTTTTAAAGTACGCTTTTAGTAGCTGACTAAAAGCTTGCACTTTGGCAGTACGGTGCACCAAATGATGTGTCACCAGCCAAAGATCTGTTGGCCAGTTTAGTTCTTTATGAAGCACTGGCACTAAATCAGAGTACTGCTCTGCCACTTCGTGCTGCAAACCACCAATACCAAGCCCCCTAACAATAGCCCGGGTTGCTTCTGATGTTTCTGATACTCTAAGTTTGATTTGTGCTGATGCTATGTGCTCATCGACCCAAGCAAAATAAGGCACTTTACCGTTGTAGCCAGCCACCCCAGAAACAAAACTATGCTGCTCTAGCTGCTGAATACTCTTTGGCATACCATATTTTTCAATATAGCTTTTTGAGGCATAAAACCCAGATGATAGCTCCGCTAAGTGCTGGGCAATATAGTCACCTTCATCAGGGCGCGGGCCCGCTCTGACAGCAATATGCGCTTGACCATGGTCGAGTCGTAGACGATTTTGGTCAAGAATAACCTCAAGCTGCACTTGTGGGTGTAAACTTTGGAACTGCTCACAAACATCACTGAGCACATCAATAAAACCACTCACCGTAGTTAATAATAAGCTGCCTCGCAGTTGGCTATCAGCAGCAATGATATCGTTGTGAAGTTTTTCAAGTTCAGCGTTAATCGATTTTGCAGTCGCAAACAACTTAGCGCCAATTTCTGTCACTGTATAACCACGGGCATGGCGGTGAAATAACCGTGCATCAAGGTTATCTTCTAAATTGTTGATTCTTCTTAGTACTGTGCTGTGGTGAACACCTAACGATTCGGCAGCAGCGGTTAACGTGCCGAGCCTTGCCACCTCATAAGCGACTTTTACATCTTGCCAATCACCAAATTGAATTGCCATAACAGCTCCTTGTGTGCATATACGCACATAAGTTTTGCGTTTATTTGGCTTTTCTGCAAGCTGTTTTTTGCTACAGTGAGTATATCAACAGTGAAGCTTAAAAAAGGAAGCCATCATGACAGCACCAAAAATTATTGCCCTAGCAGGCAGCCTACGTAAAGACAGCTTTAATCAAAAACTGATTAATGAAGCTGCACGCTTCGCCCTCGAAAGTGGTGCTGAAGTAGAAGTGATTAAATTAAGTGATTTAGACTTACCTTTATTTGATGAAGATATTGAAGCGCAAGGTACGCCTACTGGCGCACAATTGTTAAAAGATAAGCTTCGTGCTGCTAATGGTATTTTATTAGCAAGCCCAGAATATAATGGCTCAATTACGGCACCACTTAAAAACGCTATCGATTGGGCATCTCGCACTGAGCAAGGTGCAGTACCGGCATTTCGTAATAAAGTAACCGCTTTGTATGCTTCTTCGCCAGGTGGGTTAGGTGGCTTACGCGGTCTAAACCACGTGCGTGATATTTTATCAGGTATTGGCAGCTTAGTACTTGCGGATCAGTTAGCCGTACCTGCCATCCACACTAAATTAGATGAACAAGGCCGCATTAATGATGCCGATACAGCCGAACAAGTTGCCAGCCTAGCTCAACAACTTGTTAGTGTGGCAAGTAAATTAAATAAGTAAGCCTAATTTAATAGCCCTTAGTTGAGTTTTGTCGCTGCCAGTTTCGCAGCGATAAAATCTTCATGAGTCACATACAAGAGGCTAGCGACACGGCGAATCACAACCTCTTCATGTTTATCTAATTCGCCATCAGCATAGGCTAAGCGCCATAACAGCTCGATAATATCAATACGCTGCTCGGCACTACACTGCGCATTTATTTGCTTAGAAAACTGAAAATAATCAATCGCTTCATCTAAATTCTTAGCAGCACTATCAACGAGCTCCTGAACTTCATCATCTGTTAAAGAAAAATACTTCTTTAAGGTGTCATTCAGTGTTTGTTGCTCATCATCTTGTAGCTCACTGTCGGCGCGCATAACCTCGATTAATAAAGCGGCAACCGCTGTTTTTAGGTCATGCTCACTAATATTTGATTGAGTATCGTCCATCGCTGAAAATAGCTGTTTTATTTTATTGAGCATCACATTTTTACCTTTTGAGTGTTAGACTAGGTATAAGATATAAACTAACGTTACCCTAGTTTGACTGTCGAAGCTAATTCATGGTTCAACAACACGCGCTAGAATTATTGCATCAATCACATGGAGTTAGGTGTTTATGAACAAACCCCGTTCGATATTCGCATTATCAATCAGCGCCCTTTTACTTACCGCTGGTTTTCCCGCTGCATACGCCGAAGAAACCAAAACAGAAAAACTTTTCGACTTTGATGAAGAAGTCCACTACTACCAAACTAAATTAGCCGATGGCCGCTACCACCTCGAAATTCAGTCTGATGACTATAAGCACTTTCGCAATCAAAGCGTATTCTTACTGCGCCATGCAAGTCGCTTGTGTAGAGATAAACCGTTTATGCTTAGAGTGACTGATGGCGTACAGGAGTATGAACGCTTTCCCACTAAACCACGTGCCTATCAGCCACCTTTAACGGTTGTTTTACAGTGCGAAGACGATACTAAATAGTATTAGTCCTCATACCCCCAAGGTGCGCTTGGCGGCGTAATAGGTTTGGTTAAATCAAAATCAACGCGAAATTCACGCCCTTCACGCACTAAACGATACGTAAATTGCTTTGGATAAATATACATTTGCCACGTATTACCCATTGATTGTGGAATACCTTGGTTCACAAACAACTCTTTTGAATATTGATCAGCTGGGAACGACTGCGCATTAGCAAAACCAGCATCAAGGGTATGGCCCCCATACATGGTTGATTTATCATCGCTACCATCTTTATGGCGATGATCGTGCTTTAAACTCAGTCCACTGCCTGTTTTTGTGATGATCCAAGTACGAGACGCATCGTCACCTACATGAAATGGCACTTGCAATTCACGTTCATTACAACGACGCACATGCATCACTAACTTTTTACCCGCAAATGAACTGGGGCCTGTCGCATTATCAACGCTAACTTTACCTTCGTAAGCTTTACCACAATGGGCAGCAATATTATCAAAAAAGCCATCATGGCTTGGAATAGATACTAACGGCGCTGGACGCGCAGCCGCTACTGATGATGCTGCTACGAGCATCGATGCCACTAAGTATTTCATGGTGTGTTCCCTAAATAAAATTTCAGTTTAGGCTAATGGTTTAAAGCTTAGAAAGAAAATAAAATAGATGAATATTGAGCTTTCATGTCAGAACACTCGCAATATTAGTAAAATTACTGCTTCATGCTAATATTGTCTTTTTTATAAGTTCAAACGCCATCAAGCAGAATAAATATTCATTTATCCAAATCTAAAATAAAAATTACATGAAAAAGATTAATCCAAATAAAATTAGTTCCGCTCCTAAAAAGGCTGAAAATAACTTTCGACTTACTGTTAGCAGAAAAAATATTGTATTAAAAGGCAATGAGGGTCGATTTAAAAGAGGTCCGTATCGTGGGGCTAGTCTTTTATTTGGGCCTGAAGAGATCCAAGCTCTTTATGAAATGGGCAAAGTCGTTGTGCCCTTCGTTACAGGAGTTTGGATTAATAATAGACTCGTAAATAAAGGAGCTAAGGCTTCAAGAGGAACAACAAAACTCTGTAGTTTCAAGCTTCCTTCACGACAAAGAGTCTGTCGTAAACATTTATATTATCGTGAAACTATTATATGTGAACATGGTAAAAAATATGATGTTTTTAGATGTGATGATGGACATGAGCTCAAACAAGCAATCATATCCTGCAAAAAATAAATAAAAACGCGGCCTTGGCCGCGTTTAGGTTCACATGGAAAAAACAGGTTATTGCCAAGGGCGTTCTGCTGCAAGTTGCTGCTCAAAGGCATCAATTTGGCTGTTAAGTGTTTCAGTCACACCGATAAAGTCCAAGCCGCTTAATAAACGCTCTTTAATGTCATGACGAATATCAAAGTCAATAGTGTCAAACTTATCGCTACGAAGTTGTTGGTTTTCTAAATCAACTTCGATATGAATATCGTCATGCTGTTCACTCAACACAAATAATTGCTCAAGCGTTTCTGCTGGTAATGCGATAGCAAGCATTTGGTTATTGCCGCAGTTATTAAAGAAAATATCGGCAAAGCTTTGTGCTAAGATAACTTCAAAACCATATTGCTTTAATGCCCATGGCGCGTGCTCACGCGATGAACCACAACCAAAGTTGTCGCGAGTTAACAGAATTTGCGCACCTTGGTAACAAGGGCGGTTCAAAATAAATTCAGGGTTTGGCTCGCCGTTATCTAAATAACGCCAATCGTAAAAAAGCGCCGCATCAAAACCATCACGGCTGGTCGACGTTAAAAACTGCTTTGGAATAATTTGGTCAGTATCAACATTGTTTTTATCTAATGGGGCCATTAAGCCACTAAAAAATACACTCATTAGGCTTCTCCTCTGATATCAACAAAACGACCATGAATTGCCGCTGCAGCTGCCATTGCAGGGCTCACTAAGTGAGTGCGACCACCGCGACCTTGGCGTCCTTCAAAGTTACGATTTGATGTCGACGCACAGCGTTTACCGGCTTCTAATCTGTCGTCATTCATTGCTAAGCACATTGAACAACCTGGCTCACGCCATTCAAAACCAGCTGCTTTGAAGATATCTGCAAGGCCTTCGTCTTCGGCTTGTTTTTTAACAAGGCCAGAACCTGGAACAATCAGTGCTTCAACACCCGCGGCAACCTGCTTACCTTCGACAATCTGCGCGGCAGCACGTAAGTCTTCAATTCGGCTATTGGTACATGAGCCAATAAACACGGTATCAACAGTTGCTGAAGACAATTTATCACCGGCTTTTAAGCCCATATATTTTAGTGCGCTACGAATCGCATCAGCTTTGATTAGATCTGGTTCTTGCTCAGGGTCTGGAATGAATTCATCGACGCCAATCACTTGCTCTGGGCTGGTACCCCAAGTAATTTGCGGTTGAATATCAGCAGCCTCCAATTCAACAACATGATCAAACTGCGCGCCTTCATCAGTTTTTAGTGTTTGCCAGTAGGCAACGGCATCATCAAAGTCAGCACCTTGTGGTGCAAATGGGCGACCTTTTAAATAATCATAAGTTGTTTGATCTGGCGCGATTAAACCCGCTTTTGCGCCCATTTCAATACTCATATTACAAAGCGTCATACGCGCTTCCATAGACAGCGCTTCAATTCCTTCACCACAAAATTCAGCAACATAGCCAGTACCACCCGCAGTGCCTAATTTACCAATCACCGCCATGATTAAATCTTTTGCAGTAACAGTTGGGCGTAGGCGACCATTAATTTGAATTTTTAACGACTTGGCTTTTTTCTGCTGTAGCGTTTGAGTGGCTAGAACATGCTCAACTTCTGACGTACCAATACCGTGCGCTAGTGCACCAAATGCGCCATGGGTAGAGGTGTGGCTGTCACCACACACTATGGTTGTGCCCGGTAAGGTAATGCCCTGCTCAGGCCCCATTACATGCACAATACCTTGATTAATCGAATTTAAATCATAAAGTTGAATACCAAACTCTTTACAGTTTGCATCCAGTGCCATTAATTGATTTTTCGACACTTCACTCGCAGCATCTAATGAGCGACTTTTCGTTGAAACGTTATGGTCCATGGTCGCAAAGGTTTTTTCTGGGCAACGTACTTTACGGTTTTTCTCACGTAAACCAGCAAAGGCTTGCGGTGAGGTAACTTCATGAACTAGATGACGGTCGATATAAAGTAAATCGGTTTGATCGTTAATGTTGGCGACTACATGAGCTTGCCAGATTTTATCGTATAAGGTTTGGGCCACTTGCTATTCCCTCATTTTAGTTACGCTGAGTGACGAGCTCAGCGCAAACAACTTTTTAATTAAATACGTGCCACAATTGCCGCAGCAACATCACTGGTGGTGTACCCTGCATTTGGGTAGATATCTGGCGTACCAACACCGGCTTCAACCGCTTCTGCTACCGCTTTTTCAATAGTACGCGCCGCTTCATCTTGACCTAGTGAGTAACGCAGCATAAGCGCAGCACTTAAAATTTGCGCGATCGGGTTTGCAACCCCTTTACCGGCGATATCAGGTGCTGAGCCACCAGCTGGCTCATATAAGCCAAAGCCAGACTGATTTAAACTCGCTGATGGTAATAAGCCCATAGAGCCTGTGATCATCGCGCACTCATCAGACAAAATGTCGCCAAATAAATTATCGCAAAGTAATACATCAAACTGACTTGGCTGTTTCACTAACTGCATTGCCGCGTTATCAACATAAATGTAGTCTAGGCTTACTTCTGGGTAGTCTTTACTGACTTCAGTGACTACCTCTCGCCAAAGTACACTTGACGCTAACACATTCGCTTTATCAACCGAGGTAACATGATTACTACGCAGCTTAGCGGCTTCAAAGGCAAAACGAGCGATACGCTCAATTTCTTTACGTGAATATGTTTGGGTATCGAAAGCAACTTCTTGCTCACCTTCGCCACTACGACCTTTTTCACCGAAATAAATACCGCCTGTTAGCTCACGCACACATAAGATATCAAAGCCTTGTGCGCTGATATCTGCACGCAGCGGTGACGCAGCACTTAGTGCAGGTAATAATTGTGCTGGGCGTAAATTACAGAACAAACCAAAATGCTTACGCAATGGCAACAAAGACGCTCGCTCTGGCTGTTCGTTCGGTGGTAAGTTTTCCCACTTAGGGCCACCAACAGAGCCAAATAAAATCGCATCGGCATTTTCGCAGGCACTCAGTGTGCTTTGCGGCAACGCCTGACCAAACTCATCAATGGCAGCACCACCAATCGCGTGGTGATGACGAGTCAAAGTAAAACCAAATTTTTCGCTTACAGCATCCAAGACGGTTTCTGCTGCTGCCATAACTTCTGGACCAATCCCGTCGCCTGCTAATACTGCGATACTGTAATTCGATTGACTCATCCTGCTTTCCTCTGTTGTTTTAAATCAGACACTTTTTGTGCACGATAAATTAAGTTATAAACGCGGATCATGGCGCGTACTGACGCTTCTACCACATCCGCTGCAATGCCCGCGCCGTGATATGGGCGACCATCGTATTTAGCGATAATATTCACTTGCCCTAGCGAGCTGGCACCTTGTCCTGTTGCTTCTAGGTTGTATTCAATCATCTCAACCGACATACCCGTTAAGCGCTCAATTGCTAAGAAAGATGCTTCTACAGGGCCATTACCTGTTGCTGCCTCCTGCTTAGACTCGCCATCAATTGTCATGCCGATTGTTGAGCTCGCCACTGATTGCGAGTTAGACGTAGAGTTAACAAACTCAAGTTGGTACTTCTCGTCTTTATCTTTGATTTGATTAAAGTAAATCATCGCTTCTAAGTCGTAGTCATACACAGTGCCTTTTTGGTCTGCTAATGCTAAGAAGCTGGTGTACAAGCTATCCATATCGTAATCAGATTTTTGATAGCCTAACTCTTCTAAACGGTGCTCAATAACATGACGACCTGAACGCGAAGTCATGTTTAATTGGTTATTGGGTACACCGACACTTTCTGGCGACATAATCTCGTAAGTGTTTTGCGCTTTTAATACGCCGTCTTGGTGGATCCCTGAGCTGTGTGCAAAGGCATTTTCACCAACGATTGCTTTGTTTGGTTGTACTGGCATATTACAAATCTTCGCGACTTGACGCGAAGCACGGTAAATTTCTTCACTGCGAATATCGGTATGCACTTTTAAGTGGTCTTCACGCATCTTCATGATCATCGACACTTCTTCAAGCGAACAGTTACCTGCGCGCTCACCAATACCATTAATGGTACATTCGATTTGGCGAGCACCGGCTTGTACCGCAGCGATTGAGTTAGCAACCGCTAAACCTAAATCGTTGTGGCAATGCACACTTAAACGTGCCTTGTCGATGTTTGGCACATTATTCATTAAGTGATGGATCATCGCAGCGTATTCGTCTGGCGTTACATAACCTACGGTGTCAGGTAAGTTAATTGTTGATGCACCCGCATCAATAGCACTTTCAACGATACGGCATAAATCCCAATGCGGTGTACGACCAGCATCTTCACACGAAAACTCAACGTCATCCGTGTAGTTACGCGCAAGCTTAATCGACTTAACAGCCATCGCTGTTGCATCGTCTAAGCTCATTCGTAATTTGTGTTCAAGGTGTAATGGACTAGTTGCGATAAAGGTGTGAATACGGCCTTGCTCAGCAGGGCGAAGTGCCTCACCACAGGCTTCAATATCTTTTGCTACAGCACGTGCTAAACCACAAATAATCGGCCCTTTCACCTCAGTTGCAATACGCTGTACTGAGCGAAAGTCTGCGGGGCTAGATACCGGAAAACCGACTTCCATTACATCCACATTTAAGCGGCTAATGGTATGCGCAAGCTGAATTTTGTCATCTTCGGTTAGGCTTGCTTTTAATGCTTGCTCACCATCGCGTAACGTTGTATCAAAAATCCAAACTTTATCTTTCATAAATTGTCCTCGTTCCCAATGACCCATTAGCGAGATAAAAAAAACCCCGCGTTTGCGGGGTTTTATAATATTTACAAATGCAAATACACTAAGCCCCACCTACTTGCTTAAGCAGTAAGAGGTTCAGTGTTAATGTAATTAAACGTGTCATTTGCATCTTAATTTTCTAAATGTGTGTTCAGTGAGCTGTATTTTTAACACCCAGCACACACTCTTGCAAGCATATTTTTTTCACTAAGCACAATATAAAGACGCAAATATAGAAATAAAAATTCACAAAACAAACAAAAAAAGGATAAAAATGACAATTTAATGGTTAGTTGTCGTTAGAAAAAGTACTTAACGCTTACGGCCTGCTTAGATTAACTTTTTTCATTTCCACCGTTATCCCTAACATACAATAATGCACCACGCGCTATATAACGTAATTGCCAAATAACACGTTCTACCAACTCTTCACGTTGCTGCCCTTCAATATCAAGCGCCTCTGCCCCTGCGTTAAATACTAAAGTGACCATCGCTTCCGCTTGTATATAGGCATGGGTGGCATCGCATGGCGTTTCACTTTCAAGGTAATGTGCAAGCTCCAAGATGAAATGTTTTATCTCGCGAGCAACAGCGGCACGAAACGCTTTTGAAGTACCTGAGCGTTCACGCAATAACAACCTGAATTGATTACTTGAGTTATCAATAAATTCCATGAAAGTGACAATCGATGTAGTAATGACACTGCCACCACTTTCGATACGCCGACGGGCTTGGCGCATTAACTGGCGAAGCGTTAACCCCGCTTCATCAACCATGGTCAAGCCAAGTTCATTCATATCTTTAAAATGGCGATAAAAAGAGGTTGGCGCAATCCCTGCTTCACGAGCAACTTCACGTAAACTTAAATTAGAAAAGCTATGATCGGCACTCAATTGATTAAATGCAGCTTCGATTAGTGCTTGTCGTGTTTTTTGTTTCTGTTGCGCTCTAACACCCGACATGAAAACTCCCAAGGTGAACTTTTAATGATTTTTAAGTTAATGAGACAGTCTAATACTTGACGCGAAGAGTTTGAAACACTATTTTAGCGTACAACTGTACGCCGAGATTTATTATGATGAAGAAACCACCGATTATTTGGACCAATGTGTTATTTTTTAGCCTGACATTTTTGGCCGCAATTACACTTGTTCCTTGGTATGGATTTAGTTACGGATACACCACTGTGCAATGGATAGCTTTTGTTGCTTGCATGTTTTACGCAGGATTATCTATCACCGCAGGTTACCACCGCTTATGGGCACACAAAGCCTATGATGCACACCCTGTGATTGAATTTATATTCGCCCTTGGTGGTGCATTTGCGCTGCAAAATAGTGCGCTTCACTGGAGTAGCGACCACCGTATTCATCATGGTCAAGTTGATGATCCAATCAAAGACCCTTATGCCGCAACAAATGGCTTTTGGTACAGCCATATAGGTTGGATGCTGCGAGACTATCAAGGAGAGGAATACGGAAATTATAGTAATTGCCGTGACTTACAGAAAAATAAAGTCGTTATGTGGCAACACCGCCACTACATGAAATTAGTATTAGCGACCAATATTGGTATTCCTCTTTTACTTGGGTTAATGGTCGGTGATGTGTGGGGGATGTTACTACTTGCAGGGTTGTTACGTTTAGTATTAAGCCAGCATTTTACCTTTTTTATAAATTCAGTTGCCCATATATGGGGGTCTCGTCCATACACCGAAAAAAATACCGCACGCGATAATGGTTTTTTAGCGTTATTCACTTATGGTGAGGGCTATCATAATTTCCACCATATTTTTGCCAGTGACTATCGTAATGGTATTAAATGGTATCACTATGATCCAACCAAATGGATGATCCGCACGCTCGCATCTGTCGGTCTTGCATCAAAATTAAAACGTACACCAGTCGAGCGCATTGAAAAAGCCAAAGCAGAAACCTTGATGAATAAAACCCAAGGCCGCCTTGCAAAATTGCCTTTAGCGCAAGATAAGCTTACATTATTACAATCTGAGTACGATTTACTGCTGAAAAAACTGCAACACTTCTGTGCCCTGCAAAAACGCGTGTTAGAAATCAAAAAGAATAACATGATGAAACAATGCGAAAAATCAGCATTAATGACACAATATCATGAGCTTGAAGCCGCTTGGGAAAACCAAAAGCAGGCTTGGCTTGCACTAAATGCGAGGTTATTAAAAGCCTCTTTTAGTTAATATAGGAGCGGCTGTGGCCAAACAACAAGTAAAGCAAAAAGATACTCCATCTTATCAATATGATGCGATCATCATAGGGACAGGTCCTGGCGGTGAAGGTACCGCCATGAACCTATCTAAAAGTAATAAGAAAGTCGCTGTCATTGAGCGCCAAGAAGCAGTAGGCGGCGGCTGTGTGCACTGGGGCACTATTCCGTCAAAAGCATTACGTCATTCTGTAAGCCGTTACATTGAATATAAAGCAAACCCGCTATTTAATATTAGCGAACGTCCGAACCGCTTAACTTTCCCTGATATTTTGCGTCACGCTAGTAATGTCATATCTAAGCAGTCAAGTTTACGTAGTAGCTTTTATGACCGTAACCGCATTCATATGTATCAGGGTGATGCTGAGTTTGTTGACAAGCACACAATTAAAATTACACACCTTGATGGTTCGCACGAAACACTCACCGCGCAAACAATTGTCATTGCTACAGGCTCTCGCCCATATCGTCCACCTGGCGTTGACTTTAATCATGCACGTATTTACGACAGTGACACGATTTTAGGCCTTGAACATGACCCACATCGCGTACTGATTTATGGTGCAGGTGTGATTGGCTGTGAATACGCTTCTATTTTTAAAGGCTTAGGCGCAAAAGTTGATCTAGTAAATACCCGCGACCGCCTACTTGCCTTTATGGATGCAGAAATTTCAGATGCACTAAGCTATCACTTTTGGAACAGCGGTATTGTTATTCGTCATAACGAAGAATTTGATAGAGTAGAAACTCGCGATGATTGTGTTGTGATGCACTTAAAATCAGGCAAGCGAGTTAAAGCAGACTGTATTTTGTTTGCTAATGGTCGTACGGGTAACACCGATACATTAAACCTTGATGCTGTTGGCCTAAAAGCAGATGGTCGTGGCCAGCTTAAAGTGAATGAAACTTACCAAACAGAAGTCGATAACATTTATGCTGTTGGTGATGTTATTGGCTATCCAAGCCTTGCTAGTGCGGCATTTGATCAAGGGCGAATCGCCGCTGATGCTATTGCCTGTGGTAACTGCGAAGAAAAATTGATTATTGATATACCGGCAGGGATTTATACTATTCCTGAAATGAGCTCAGTGGGTAAAACCGAGCAAGAGCTCACCGCAGCTAAAATTCCATACGAAGTGGGTCGTGCCCAATTTAAACATTTAGCGCGGGCACAAATAGCAGGCACTGAGGTAGGTAGTTTAAAGATTTTATTCCATGTTGATACCAAAGAAGTGCTCGGTGTGCATTGCTTTGGCGAGCGTGCCTCTGAAATTGTTCACATCGGCCAAGCGATTATGGAGCAAAAGAACGGCGGCAATAACATTGATTACTTTGTGAATACCACGTTTAACTACCCAACTATGGCTGAAGCCTATCGCGTAGCTGCATTAAATGGTTTAAATCGTTTGTTTAAGTAAATAAAAAAAGCCCGCTTAATAACGCGGGCTTTTTCGTCATTAGCTTTTGCTTATTTGTGGTATTTACCACTGAATTCATGAACCGCGTTGATAAATACACCTGCGTTTTCTGGGTCAACATCAGGTGTAATACCATGACCTAGGTTAAATACATGGCCAGAGCCTGTACCAAAGTCTTCAAGAATAGTCGCTACTTCTTGGCGAATACGCTCAGGCGTACCATGTAGCATGGCAGGGTCCATGTTACCTTGTAGTGCTACTTTATCACCAACACGACGCTTTGCATCACCAATATTAATTGTCCAATCTAGACCTACAGCATCACAGCCCGTCGCCGCGATTGCTTCAATCCACTGACCGCCATTTTTAGTAAACAGTGTTACAGGTACTTTGCGACCATCATGCTCGCGAATTAAGCCATCAACAATCTTGTGCATGTATTGTAATGAAAACTCATTGTAATCACGTGGGCTTAATACTCCACCCCATGAGTCAAATACCATTAACGATTGCGCACCCGCTTTAACTTGCGCGTTTAAATAGTCAATGACTGAGTCAGCTAATTTATCAAGTAATAGGTGCAGTGTTTGTGGCTCAGCAAACGCCATTTTTTTGATTTTACCGAATGTTTTGCTGCTTCCACCTTCAACCATGTAAGTGGCAAGTGTCCAAGGTGACCCAGAGAAACCAATTAGCGGTACTTCACCTTTTAATTCGCGACGAATCGTACTTACCGCATTCATCACATAACCAAGCTCATCAGTTGGATCGATATTTGGGATTTTTTTAACATCAGCTAATGAAGAGATCGGACGTTCAAATTTAGGACCTTCACCCGTTTCAAAATACAGACCTAAACCCATTGCATCTGGAATAGTTAAAATATCACTAAATAGAATTGCAGCATCAAGCGGATAACGACGTAAAGGCTGTAACGTTACTTCACAAGCAAGTTCAGCGTTTTTACATAAACTCATAAAGTCGCCTGCTTGGGCACGTGTAGCACGGTACTCAGGTAAATAACGGCCAGCTTGGCGCATCATCCATACCGGAGTGACATCAACAGGTTGTTTTTGTAATGCACGTAAATAACGGTCGTTTTTTAATTCGCTCATGCGTATAGATCCTAGAACTGAATGAAATTTTGCTGGTGATTGTATCACCATATTACGCGCCCCACTATGGATAGATAACCAAGCCTAGATATAGATCACGATTTTTAGGCTCTGCCCAACAAATAGAGCAGGTTTTATACGAAAACAAAATATTTTTAAAACTTTTCATTAATAAATTTGCAACAAAGAAAAAAGCTTGGTATAACTTATCCCGCGTTAACAAAAACAATAATAAAAATCTTATAACAATAAGAACAAAAATCTTCCCATAACAATAAGAAAGCTTGTTTTAACAAGTCTAGAAAAAGAATTAAACCACCAATTTTGGTGGTTTTTTCTTTTCTTAATCATTGATTTATACAATCACCTCAGTATTTTCAACGTTAAAAATTAACACTAGTAGTTTTTAATTATTTCCCATACACTGCTGTTAAAGTAAAAATTAACCTAACCTATTACGGCACGCATTTCATATAGCAACATGCTGCCTTATGTTTCTAGGTTGGCTTTTAACAGTTTGTTGTAACTAAACACGAAGAATTAGTTGATCTTTGTGTCATATTTCCTTTTTATATAGAAAGGAAACCAACTCAGCGAGGAGATGAAATATGCTGACGCGTTTGGAAAAAGCTCAACAAAAATGGGGTGGAAGCCACTCTGTTATCGATAAGTGGCTCACAGAGCGCCAAGAGCTACTTGTGCTGTTCTGCCGTATAGCGGGCTTTTCACCGTATGAAAAGAAAGATCATGCCCTTCCAGATCAACTACAAATCCAAAATTTTTGTCAAATTTTAATGGACTATTTATCTGCTGGTCATTTTGAAATTTACGATGACATTGCAAAAGCATGTGAAGAGAAAGGCCCAGAAAGCCAAAAGCTTGCCAGTGCACTTTACCCACGTATTTCAGAAACAACTGACATTGCTCTCGACTTTAACGATAAATATGCTGAAGTAGATAAAGATGATTTACTGGATGAGTTTGATAAAGACTTATCTGCCCTAGGCGAAGCACTTGAGCTACGCTTTGAATTAGAAGATGAGTTAATCGATAACTTATATTCAAATCATACTAGCTAGTGCAACTTCATAGCAGCAGAGAGTAAATTCTCTGCTGAATGCCACTTTTTGCCTTTCTTTAAAGAATCAATTATTCCATTCAAATAAAAATATTTGAAATAAATATTTAGATGCGATACTCATACTATAAAAACATGAGGTTCGCCATGCATAAACGGTCATTTTTAAAGTCACTTTCAATTCTTGCAGCAGGTGCAAGCCTAACATCAGCTCCCTTAATTGCCGCACAGAATAACAGTGGCCACACTTTAATTAAGCCAAAAGCACTCACAAAGGGAGGCACTATCGGTGTCTGTAGTCCTTCTGCGGCAACCGCCGAACATACTGATATCATACTAGCAAAAGGGGTGATTGAAGCACTGGGTTATAAAGCAAGGCTGGCACCTAATATTCTAGCAAGACGAGGGCATTTAGCTGGAACAGATGCTATGCGAGCCAACGATCTAAATAACTTGTTTAGCGATACGGATATCGGTGCTATTTTTTGTTTGCGTGGTGGTTCAGGCGCAGCCCGTATTTTACCTTTGCTCGACTACACCATGATCCGCAACAACCCTAAGCCACTCATGGGCTACTCAGATATCACCGCTTTACATAACGCACTGCTTGCCAAAACTGGCATGATTAGTTTTCATGGTCCAAACGCATCTAGTGAATGGAATCCATTTCATGTAGAGCAATTTAAAAGCCTGTTCGAAGCACGAAAGCGCATGCATTATCAAAATTTACCCAAAGCAGACGATGAGCTAGTAAATACCAAGTACCTGACTCAAACTATCACAGCAGGTAAGGCGACGGGTCGCTTAATCGGTGGAAACTTGACAGTACTCACCGCTTTGGCGGGTTCTGATTACCTTCCCGACTTTAACGGGGCCATTTTGTTTTTAGAAGATATTGATGAAGCACCGTATCGAATTGACCGTATGATGAGCACATTAAAGCTCATGGGTGCACTTGATAAGATTGCGGGTTTTGTATTTGGTGATTGTAATGAGTGCAAGCCTGGTCGTGGTTATGGCTCGTTAACACTTGGTGATATTTTTGCAGATTATATTAAACCATTAGGCATTCCCGCTTATCGCGGTGCAATGATAGGCCATATTAAACGCCAATTTATTTTACCTGTGGGTGCGTTAATTGAACTTGATGCTAACAAAGGTACGCTTAAAATGAGGGAAACTGCATTTAGCTAGATGAGTGAAAGTACAAAAAAAGGGCCATGAGGCCCTTTTCTTTCTTCTGAGTAATAAATTACTCTGCAGCAGCTGCTTTTTCTTCGTCTTGGATTTCAAGTAATTCTACTTCAAAAACCAATGTTGAATTAGCAGGAATCTTACCAAGATCACGCTCGCCGTATGCAAGTTCAGATGGGATTGTGAACTTGTACTTAGAGCCAACTGGCATTAATTGTAAACCTTCAGTCCAACCTGGGATCACACGATTAAGTGGGAAAGTTGTTGGTTCGTTACGTGAGTATGAGCTATCGAACTCAGTGCCATCAAGTAAAGTACCTTTGTAATGTACTTTTACAACGTCAGTTGCTACTGGCTTTTCGCCTTCACCTTCGGTGATCACTTCGTACTGTAAGCCAGACTCAGTAACAGTAACACCTTCTTTCTTCGCGTTTTCAGCTAAGAACTTTTCACCTTCAGCTTTGCTTTTTTCAGCTTCTACTTTTGCTTTTTCTTCTTGCTTAGTACGCATGCTTTGATCAAGTGCAGTTAACACTTCACGAATTTTTTCATCGTCTAGTTTAGCGTTACCAGCAAGGGCATCTTCAAAGCCACGCTTTAATAGCGCTTCGTCTAACTCAATACCTAGCTCTTTTTTATCAGCTAAATCTTGGTTTAAGAAGTTACCAACAGATGCACCGATACCGTAGGCTTGTTGTTGTGCTTCAGTCTCTAGTTTAACTTCAGCTTGCTGTTCTTTTTTTGCTTCTTGATTACAAGCTGTTAGCGCTAAAACTGACGCTGCAATCAATGACAATTTAATCGTCTTTCTCATTTTATATCTCCGACACACTTTGCAGTTGTCAATTATTGTATTATTACTAGTTAAAGGTTAACGACCTATTATGGTAGGCTGCTTGTCTAATAACTAAACTTTATGCAAACGCATAATCTAGTGATTAGACTAACAACCTTGGCTTTTAACGAGCCCTAGTCTAACCTCTCAATCACTAAGAGTTAAGGGGAAATACCTGTAATATGTCGATATTTCGTACTTTTTTATATCTACTAAGCTTTGGCTTAGTTGTTGCGTGCACTGAGCAACATGAGCAATCCGCTGAACGATATGAACATGCGGCTAAAGGTGCGTTTGCATCTGCTCTTTCGCATGATGGCAAATACAGCTTGATCTCATCAATACACCATGGGGTCGCGCTGTGGGATAATCAACAGCAGGTATTAAAATACCAATGGTTTCAACAACAAGCTCAAGATAGTCTTGTGCATACAGTGGCAATCTCTTACGACAATAGCCATGCAGTCACCGCTGAAAAGTCCACATTTGCAGTGTGGGACATTAGCACTGGTGAAAACACGGGCTACTATAAGATACATGCCTCAACTATTAGAGATATCGCCATAAGTAACCAAGGGCGTAGCGTTTTATATGGCCGCGCCGACGGTGTAGTCGTTTACCTCGACTTAGAAACCGGAAGGCGTATAGAGTTCCTCGGTCATCAAGAAAAAGTCAACGTTGTTGATCTATCTCCCAATGGCCACTATGCAATTAGTGGCTCAAATGATTACGTAGCTTACTTTTGGGATACTCGCACAGGGCAAGTAATCCACCGCTTTAATCACCCAACTCGTGTCACTCAGGTTGCGCTTGATCCACAGGGTCGATATGCATTTACAGCAGATAGTATGAAGCAAGCAAATGTATGGCAACTGACTACAGGTGATCTTGTTAGCAAACTGGCGTATATTGCGCGTCAGAAAATTTTTACCGCTGTGCGTTTTAATGATCAAGGCACCTTAATTGCAACCGGTTCACCGAATCGACTCGTGGATTTATGGCAACTGGACTCAGGTAAAAAATTACAAACGTGGCAAGTACTCCCTCGTGAAGGAAGTCGCCCGAAATCAGCCGTGGTGTTAGATGTTGCGTTTACTGATAACAACCAAGCGTTATTAACCGAAAGCTCCAGCGGATTCGCTGAAAGTTTTAATTTAAGAGAATCGAATGAATACAATTGAAGATCGTCTCATGGAACTTGAAGCGAAAGTCGCGTTTCAAGATGAAACAATTGAAATATTGAATGATGAGCTTAAAGCGCACCAACAGCAATTGGCAAAAATGAAGCGCCAAACCGAGTTGCTCGCAGAAAAAATTAAAGAGGCGCAACAGCCTTCTCTTATGTCACAGTTACAAGAGCCACCTCCGCCACATTACTAAGCATACAATAATGGCCGGGTTAATCACCCGGCTTAAATACCCCAATTACCTGCTCAAATTGACGTGTTGAAGCTTGCACAGCCTTCTCTGGCTGGGTCATTTTATGGCCACACTGTACGCACTCCACTTTTTCGACATCATGCTCTTTATAAAGCATCATGGTATCCATAGCCCCACATTCTGGGCATGACGCACCAGCAATAAAGCGTTTTTTTTGTCTCATAAGTGATCTCCCGTGGCATGTAGGCCGCTATTTTAGCCTAATAATTCTCTGTTTGATACGATTGCGAAGCCTTATAGGATCCGTGTTATGATAACGCAACTTAACTAGGACTCAGCATAGTATTTTTCAATGATCCAAATCTCAGAAATCGAACTACTTCGTGGTGGTAAAGCACTCCTTAAAGGAGCCAGCGCCACACTTTTCCCTGAACATAAAGTTGGTCTTGTTGGGGCTAATGGTTGTGGTAAATCAACACTGTTTAGTTTGCTAAAGTCTGAGTTGCAGCTCGATGCGGGTGAGTGCAGCATCCCTAAAGATTGGTCCATCGCCTCTGTTAAACAAGAAACACCGGCACTGGAAATAAGTGCGCTTGATTATGTTTTGCAAGGCCACCCTGAGTATTATGCGCTCAGAATCGCACTCCGCGAAGCTGAAAAAAATGACGATGGCGCAGCACAAGCCAAAGCGCATATCGGCCTTGAACATATTCAAGGTTATAGCATCGAAGCCAAAGCTGGTGAACTGCTACATGGCTTAGGCTTTAGTAATGAGCAAATAGACAACCCTGTCAGTGCCTTTTCAGGTGGGTGGCGTATGCGCCTAAACTTGGCTCAAGCGCTTATTCGTGACGCTGACTTATTGCTGTTAGATGAACCAACCAACCACTTAGATCTCGATGCCGTATACTGGTTAGAGCGCTTTTTACGCGCCTATACTGGCACCCTAGTACTGATTTCTCACGACCGTGAATTCTTAGACGCGGTGGTTGATCAAATTTGGCACATCGATCAGCAAAAAATTAATGTTTACAAGGGCCACTACTCGCAATTCGAACGCCAAAAAGCGGAGCGTTTACTGCAACAGCAAGCTATGTTCGAAAAGCAACAAGAACAAATAGCCCATCTAGAAAAATTTATTACACGCTTTAAGGCCAAAGCCAGTAAAGCAAAACAAGCACAAAGCCGCGTAAAAGCCTTAGAGCGAATGGAAAAACTAGCGCCTGCGCATGCCGATTCTCCTTTCGATTTTGAATTTGCAGAACCCACTGCGCTGCCAAACCCGTTAATGACACTCGACCAAGCCAAAGCGGGCTATGGCGACATCACTATTTTACATAGTATTAAGCTAAACCTAGTACCTGGTAGCCGTATTGCCCTGCTTGGCCGAAATGGTGCAGGTAAGTCTACACTTATCAAGCTGTTAGCAGGTGAACTTGACCCACAAGCGGGCGAAGTGTTCCAGCATCAAGGCTTAAATATTGGTTACTTTGCGCAGCACCAACTGGAGTCTCTTGATTTAACAGCCAGTGCTGTTACGCATTTACAACGTTTAAATCCGCAAGCAACAGAGCAATCACTGCGCGACTTTTTAGGAGGCTTTGCCTTCATTGGTGATAAAGCCCTTGAGCCAGTTGCTCCATTTTCGGGGGGTGAAAAAGCACGTTTAGTGCTGGCGATGTTGGTATATCAAAAACCCAACTTACTCTTACTGGATGAGCCTACCAACCACCTTGATTTAGAAATGCGACATGCTCTTGTCATGGCACTGCAAGGATTTGAAGGTGCGATGGTTACCGTATCGCACGACCGCCATATGCTAAAAAATACCGCCGATGAGTATTACCTTGTTGATAACGGCGAAGTCACACAATTTGGCTACGACCTTGATGCTTATTACCAGTGGCTTCTAAATGCGAATAAAGAAGCGGCGAAAACACCAGAAGATAATGCAACAAAAGCTCATTCAAGTGTAAACCGCAAGGAACAAAAGCGCTTAGAAGCTGAATTTAGAAAGTCAGTGCAGCCATTAAAAAAGCAAATTGACACGCTTGAAAAGCAGCTCGATAAGTACTCAACAGAACTTAATGAAGTTGAAACTGCACTCGGCGACAATGATTTATATAATGACGACAATAAAGCAAAGCTAACAAAGTTACTAGCGAAGCAAGCTGAGTTAACCCCAAAACTAAATGCCGTTGAAGAAGAATTATTGATGGCGTTGGAAGAACTCGAAGAAAAAGAACAGGCCTTTGCCGATGAAACCGCTTAATAGCGAAGCATTTTGGCAGTTTGCGTGTCGGCTTTATGATGAAGAAGGCATGCAAACACGGCTGTTAGATTATCAAAACCAGCAAGGCAAAAATGTGAATTTGTGCTTGTTGCTTTATTATTTAGACTCTCTTGAGCTTACTTTAAACGAATCTCAACTTAATCAGCTTGAATTATGCATTGTTGAGTTTGACGAGCAGGTATTAAAACCTCTACGCACGGCTCGTGGCTATCTAAAAGCCAATCAAGCCGAAATTGCTGACTACGCCACGATTCGTAAAGAATTACTCAGTGCAGAACTAAAGCTCGAAAAACAACAGCAACAAATGCTCATTGATAGGGTGAATACTTGCACACTTACATCAAACCCAAAAGCAGATAATTTAGGGTTATATATAAAAAAGTGGTGATCCAGTATTTAGAATCAACAGGATATTTTATCGACAGCTTTTATACGCAATCTTGAACCGGTCAATGTTGCAAGGGCTATAACAATAAACGAGATTGGCAGCTCTACAATAGAGGTTGGAGGAAAAAAATAAAACCTTTGTACGATCAACGAAACGCCTACGCCACTAATAAAAAAGACTAATAAGTAAACAGAAAAAGCATACTTCCAATGGTTACCTTCACTTCGATATGCCAATAAGCCATATAATAGGAAAGATAAAATGGAGAGAGGAATAGTTACAGAAAACAAGTAATCAACAGCTTTCGATGATGTGTAGCGGTCTGCACCTAAAACTAAATAAAGTGAGGTTGTTAGAGTAGCTTGCAACAATATTATAGCTAATGAGTATTTAATTATTCGTGTTATTTTCAAAATCGAACTCGACCCTTACCAAGTTATAAAAACAATACCATTTATAGAGAAAATTACAAAAATATCCCGCATCGTGCTATTTGCCCACCACCTATCAAACTTGATCCAAATCAACTTCTAAATCGCCTTGTGTAGCTTCAGGAAAATAGCTTGATCTGGATCATGTCAGGCTATGCCAAGCCAGCCTATGATTAACCCATAGACATTAGGAGGCACAACCATGAACGTATTCTTTAGAGATTTTTTTAGCGACCCAGTCTTATTTATGTCATTTGGCATTTTGGCAGTTGTTATCGTTTTATGCCTTTTTTACGTCGGGTATTTCATTAAAAAAGTACACGACGCTGAAGTTCCTAAGTAAGAATTAAGCACGACGCACAAAGCCCCTATCCAATTTTATTGTTTAGGGGCTTTTTATTTGCATAAGCCAAAATCGTTAAACTGTTCTAAAAAAGCAAAAACTTGCTACAATAGGCGCTTGTTTTGTCTTTAAAGTGTCAACTATGTTACCTGAGTTTAAACCTGCGTGGTGGATGCGCAATCGCCATTTACAAACCATAATGCCGCGCTTTTTTCGCCCTTTTCATAAAACACGTTACAACTTATCGACACTTAACACTCCAGATGGTGATTTCTTAGAACTTGCATGGGCACACCCCCACAATGACCAAGCACCACTGGCAATTGTATTGCACGGGCTTGAAGGCAATATAAATAGCTTTTATGCCAAGGGCATGATGAAAAAACTAAAGCAGCAAGGGTTTGCGGTTGTGCTTATGCATTTTCGCAACTGCTCACGGGAAGTTAATCGATTGGCTCGTGCCTATCATAGTGGTGAAACTGAAGACCTGCGCTTTTTTATTAATTATTTGAAAGGTAAATTTCCTTCTCGCCCATTATTTGCCGTCGGTTTTTCTTTAGGTGGCAATGTCTTAGCTAAATACTTAGGTGAACAAGGCAAATCCTCACACTTAACTGGCGCTGCAGTAGTATCGGCGCCATTTGACTTGTCTGCCTCGTGTGAAATTATTCGTAAAAGTTTGTGCAAGATATACCAAAAATACCTGCTTGATCGCATGAAAAAGTCAATGCAAAGAAAGTTGCCACAAATTCAGCAACAAATAAATCTCACACCTGAAAAGTTAAAATCAATTAATGACTTATGGCAGTTTGATGACATGCTAACCGCCCCCTTACATGGCTTTTCAGGGGCAGAAGATTATTATCAACAAGCCAGCGCTAAACCTTATCTAAAAACAATCGCAACACCGACCCTAATCGTACATGCTAAAGATGACCCCATGCTATCAGTAAAAGCTGTGCCTAATGGTACAGATGTCAGTGACTATGTTACTCTGCGAGTGTCAGACAAAGGCGGGCACGTAGGCTTTATTAGTGGTAATAACCCATTTAAGCCTGTTTATTGGTTAGAGCACATAGTGCCTAGCTACTTCACACAGATCGTTAAAAAAGAGCAGTTATGATCATCCCTCATGAACAAATTGATAAAGACACGCTATATAACCTAATTGAAAGTTATGTGCTACGTGAAGGCACCGATTATGGTGAGCAAGAGGTAAGTATTGAAAATAAAGTTGCGCAGGTTCATCAACAGCTTAAAAGTGGTGAAGCGATGGTGTTTTTTTCTGAGTTACATGAATCAGTAACAATAATATCGAAAGCTGAATTCGTTGCTCTGCAAGCTGATCCTGAGTATCAAGCGTCGTTTAACGACTAAACTTGTAAGTTATACTGTAACCCTTCACAATGGCTTTTTAACTTAAAGAGCCATTAAAAATGAAAAAACTAAGCTCAATGGTTGCCGCCGTTTCGCTGGCTTTAATTAGCCAAGCACACGCTGAACAGGCTACTGCATCAGACAAAGCCATAAAACTGGCAAAAGACACTATTTTAATTGACACCCATATCGATGTGCCTTATCGCATTCATAATAAGTGGGCTGATGTAACAAAAGCCACCGATGACGGCGATTTTGACTACCCACGCGCAGTACAAGGTGGTTTAAACGCTCCTTTCATGTCGATTTATATTCCAGCAAACCTAGAATTTGAAGGCAAAGGGAAAAGCTACCAACTTGCTAATCAGCTGATTGATAGCATGGAAGCCATTGTGCAACGTGCTCCTGATAAGTTTGCTATTGCAGATTCAACCGCTGATATCAAAGCACAGTTTAAACAAGGCAAAATGTCGATTGCAATGGGTATGGAAAACGGCTCGCCGATTGAAGGTGAGATGAAAAACCTTAAGCATTTTTATGATCGTGGTGTGCGCTACATCACCCTTGCACACTCACAGAGCAACCATATTTCTGACTCATCTTATGATATCCGCCGAAAATGGAAAGGCCTGAGCCCATTCGGTAAAGAGTTAGTAAAAGAAATGAATAACATAGGTATGTTGGTAGATGTTTCACATATTTCTGATGATGCATTTTATCAAGTAATGGAAATTTCAAAAGTACCTGTGATTGCATCACACTCTTCACTGCGTAAATATACGCCTGGCTTTGAGCGTAATATGAATGATGACATGCTATTGGCACTGAAAAAGAATGGCGGCGTTATTCAAATCAACTTTGGTTCAAGCTTTGTGACAGCACAAGCTGGCTCTTGGTATGACCAACTAAAATCAGCAAAAGCCGATAAGAAAAAAGACGGTACTAAGCTAAGCAAAGATTTTGACGCAGCTTATCGTGCTAAAAACCCATTCCCTTATGCAAGCCTTGAGCAGGTGCTAGATCACATCGACCATGTGGTTGAGCTCATTGGTATTGATTATGTTGGTATTGGGTCTGACTACGATGGTGTAGGCGACTCTCTACCTACTGGCTTAAAAGATGTAGCAAGCTACCCTAACCTTGTTCAAGGGCTTATGGATAGAGGCTACAGCAATAAAGATATTAAAAAGATTCTAAGTGGCAATATGTTACGTGTTTGGCAACAAGCTGAAGCGTATGCAAAAGCGCACTAACTTTTAATCACTAATCAAAGCGCAGTACTCACTGCGCTTTTTGTTTTTATCAGTACAAGTGATTGATAATACTAATTGCCTGCTTTAATCTGCTGGTATTACAAAGCAACTTGGATGATGTGATATGTCGACTTGGCAAGGAAATATTGCACTTGTTTTGGCAAGCACTGCGCTTGGACTAACGATTTACAACCATTTCAGTGTGGATAAGCAACGTGCTTCTAGTTCACTTCCCTTTACTATCGATGATTCAATTATTCCCAAACAAGATAGAGAAAACCTCGTTGCTCTACATGGTTATATTCTTGACTTAGAGACACGCATTAACGAGCTTGAAAATAGTACGCCCACGATTGAGCCTTCGCTTATCGAATCAAAAGTAAAGCAAGTCATCGAAGAGCGTGAAAAAGCACGTATCGCAGAAGCAACGAAAAGAAATCCTTCCGTAAATTGGTTCCGGCAACTACCTGAAGATTATCGACAGCGTATAAAAGCCGATCCGAACTACGCGGATAAATCGATTAATGATGCATTTACAGCGTTATTAAACATGAGTAATACCGACGATGATCGCCTAGCAGCTTATGGACAACTCAAAATGACCTTAGGTATGCTGAGACGAGACTTGGATGATACACAGGAATCATCGGCCATTGATGCCATGATAAGCATCAGTGAGTATACAAACGAGCCTAAGATACGCATTCAAGCATTGGAGAATTTATCTCACTTAGATGCAGTTTCACCTAAACTAGCCGACTATTTTCAAAAGCTATTATTAAATGATGCAAATGAGTACGTTAAAAATCTTTCAGCAAGTGCATTAGTGGCGCAGTTTTTCCGCGCCAAGCAGTTGGGAAAAACCCAATTAGCGACAACTCTGGCACAGCGCATCCAAATGCTAGAATCCAATGGTGATAGTAAAGTGGCGAATGCTATGACTAATAACCTTAAGCACCCGCACTTAAGAGATGAGCTCAATAAATTTATCGAGCAGTAGCCAAAACGTTCTGTTAGGCATTAAAAAAGGCCGCCTAGGCGACCTTTTTATAAGCTGTGAAGCTCTATCTGTTGATATTACTCAACGATAGTTGCAACAACACCAGCACCAACTGTACGGCCACCTTCACGGATAGCGAAGCGTAAACCTTCGTCCATCGCGATTGGAGCGATTAG
>NZ_JAKKCT010000009.1:0-89653 GCF_021728095.1 Pseudoalteromonas sp. L1
TTTGCTAAATCAATAGCAATTAAATTAGACTGTGTCATGTATGGACTCCTTAATTGGTAAAAGATGTTTTGCAATTTCTTTATACCGTACTCTCCCGTTAATGGGGAGGAGTCCATACATCTGCTACTCACTATCAAAATGCCAAAGCGTGGGCGTGATTGTATATTTGATTTTCACTCACTCCACAACCTTCCACTATATTTACTCTTTGTTGCAATTTTAATCTTGGTTTAGTACCTGAGCTATGTAAAACTATTTGGGATTTTTAAACCTCAATCAGGTGACATGAATGTCTCAAATTAAAGCTTGGAAACTTATAAGCCTGTTTTGTTTGATAAGCTTGCTTATGGGCTGTCAGTCTAAAGAAGAGCAGCTAAAACAAACAATTCAACAATCTATAGAAAAAGCTGAAGTCGAGTTGAACCAGCTAGGTACAGCGCTTGATAATGGCTCACTTCGCAATGCGACGATACTAAAACAATACGGAAAGGTTTTAGCTGAGCAGCAACCGCAACTTTCTGAGATCGCCCGTGTTATTAGCCTTGATGCGACTCGTGAAGGTGCTATCTATTCTGGCCTTACTCAGCGTTTAGCTGACGCTAAATCAACATACTTAATTCCACCCTATGAAGATACGCTTCATCAACTTGATTTAATACGTGATGCTGCAAAACCGTCATTATTTCAAGATGCACTCACAGATCCCATCAATATGCTTGCAGATATGTCGAATGGCACGCTTGTACGTGTTGGCGCAATTAGTGGAGCAGCTGAAGGCGAAAGTGTTGGTAACCAGTTAGTTGGTAACCCTAACTATGGGCAGTGGCAAACGAATAGCAGCGGTACCAGTTTTTGGGTTTGGTACGGTATGTATCGCATGTTGGGCGATGTATTCGACCGAGTTGAATATGGTCGCTGGAGCCGTCATAGAAAGTATAGCTATTACAATGACTATGGCCGTTATCGTTATTCGAGCCCAAAACAGATTAAAGCACAACAAACGGTAGAGACGCGTACTCGACAGTCTTATCAACGCCAAGGTAAACAATTCACTAGTCCGTATGCCACTAAGCGCAGTGGTGCATCCGGATTAAGCCGTAGCAGCTATACGCCGCCACGCACACGTAGTAGCTATGCTTCTAGCAGTAGTTACAGTAAAAGCTCTGGGTCATTACGTAACAGCTCGAGCAGAACATCACGTGGCATTAGCCGCGGTAAGTAGTGAAAAGAATAACCACCGGAGTTACAACATATGTATGAATTTAATGGAATAACAACTTGGTCGTTGCAAGCTTTAGCAATCGACTTTGCAATCATTATCGCTTTATTTGTAAGCTTAAAATTTATTAAAGGCTGGGTATCTAACTTACACGCCAATGATGAAATTACTGAACGTGATAACTTTGCATTTGGTATTAGCTTTGCGGCAGGACTAGTGGCACTGGCTATTGTTCTAAGTGGCGTGAGCAGTGGCTCATTTGCACCGACCTTGCAACAAGAAGCATTACAAATGCTTGGTTATGGTGTGATGGCGATTGTACTTATTAAGCTAGGTCATTTCTTCCAAGACAAAGTAGCGCTACGTAAAGTGAGCCTGCACGACGAAATCGTAAAAGGTAATGCGACTGCTGCACTCATTGATTTTGGCCATGTAGTGAGTGTGGCTATCGTTATTCGCTCAGCTTTATTTTGGGTAGCGACCGAAGGCTGGCATGGTATTCCAATTGTGATCGCAGCTTTTGCGATTGGCAGCATTGCGATGCTACTGATCAGTCAATATCGCGTGCAGTTATTCAAACGTACTAATCGCAGTGGCGATTGCTTACAACAAGCGGTTATTGACGGCAACTTAGCTGTGGGTATTCGTTACGCTGGCTTTTTAGTGGGCAGTGCATTGGCATTAACTGCTGCATCAGGTATTGCTCCTTATGCCGCTGACAACATTGTAGCTAGTTTAGGTTACTGGGCATTAAGTGCCGCTGTGAGTTTAGTGGCTTTCATTTTACTACACTTAGTGACTATCAAAATCATCCTATCTGGTTGTGATATTTCAGACGAAGTGAACCGCCAGAAGAACGTGGGTGTAGCTGCTATCTCTGCAGCAATCTCATTTGCGATTGGGTCGACTATGGCAACCTTGTTAGGTGCCTAATTAAGTGTCTACTACAACAAGCGCCCCAAGTAGAGCTCATCTACTTGGGCATGATTTCCTATTAATAACTGTTATGGCCGTACTCGCTGGGTGCGGCCTTATTTATGAATACCTGCTATCTCATTATGCTGGTCGTGTATTAGGCTCGGTCGAGAGTGCTATATATGCCATGATTGGCACCATGATTGTCGCTATGGGTATCGGTGCCTTTTTAGCGCGATGGTTTAAAGATGCGTTTACTGCTTTTGCTTGGTTAGAGAGTCTTATTGCTTTGGTCGGCATGGGCTGTATTTTAGCGATTGCCAGTGTTATCGCCGTTAGTTATTCATTACCGCATATCTTCTCCGAGATTTTTAACCTACCAGCCGACACAGTACTCAATGGTTATGTGTTCGAGAAGCTACAAGAGTGGTCTCGTTTTTTACCTTATGTGTTTGGTTTATTACTTGGGCTATTAATTGGTATGGAGATCCCGCTAATTGCGCGTATTCGCCAGCAAGTTTATGGGCGCTTCTTAGAGAACAATGCGGGCACCATTTACGGCGCAGATTATATCGGTGCCGGTATAGGTGCTGCGATTTGGGTGAGCATTATGCTGGCGATGCCAATTATGCAGGCAGCAGCGTGGACAGCGTTATTTAATATTATTGCCGGTCTGGTATTTTTATGGCGCTATCATCAACACGTTCGCTTCGCTAAGTTACTGTTAGTTTGCCATGTCCTGTTGTTAGTGTTTTTTGCATTTGTACTTGTACTTGGTACTAGCTGGATGAAAAACCTCAGTAATGTTTTATACAAAGACAAAGTCATTTACTCGCAAGCAACTAAGTATCAGCACTTGGTGTTAACTGAGCGTTTGAGTCGCAATCAGCCGAATGCAATTACCGATCTTTATCTCAATGGTCGTTTACAGTTCTCAAGTGTGGATGAGCAAATTTATCATTCAATGCTTGTCTATCCTGCAATGCTCGCCTCAAATCGTCACGACCGCGTACTGATCATCGGTGGTGGTGACGGGCTTGCATTGCGTGATGTTTTGAAGTGGCCAGTAAAGCATGTCACCTTGGTTGACCTAGATGGTCAACTGTTAAACTTATTTGGTAATGATGTGGGCGACTATGATGCACCAGAAAAGATCAGAACACGTTTAGCAACCCTTAATAATCACTCTATGAGTGATCCTCGCGCTGAAATACGTACTGCTGATGCCTTTTTAGAAGTTGAAGCTATGCTGGCAAAGGGCGAGCGTTTTGACACTATTTTAATTGATTTACCAGACCCTAATCACCCTGATCTCAACAAGATGTACAGTGACTATTTTTATAATCATGTGCGTCAGTTGCTCGCGCCTGACGGGGCTGTGGCCGTGCAATCAACATCCCCTTATCATGCGAAGAAAGCATTTTTGAGTATTGCTAAAACAATGAAAGCTGCGGGTTTTGGTTATGTTGAGCAATACCAACAAAATATTCCTTCGTTTGGTCAATGGGGTTGGACAATCGCGACTACCGCTGGTAAATCAGCAAGTCAGCGAATTCGTGAAACTAATGAATTACCCGTGCCATCTCGTTGGGTAAGCAAAGAATATTTATTAGCTTCTTTTGTATTTCCGAATCATTTTTTTGAACAAATAAATACGATTGAAGTCAATAGATTAGGCTCTGGAACCTTGTACGATTATTACCGCCAAGCATGGCAAGTTGAAACCGAATTGTACAAAAATTGATATTTTACAGTTGACATAATATGTCGGCTATGCAAATCTTAACTCAGACATAATATGTCAAAACGTAAAAAGGTGAGACATGGAATTAAATGAACTATCAATCAAATTAGCGTCTTTTGAAACCGAAGGTGTGAGCTTTGAGTCTTTCTTGATTGCCAACGAAGGTGAGCAAGATGTGTTACAAGTTATCGTCGATGGGAATGATGAGTTACCTATCTTTGTTACTCAAACAGAAGAGCAATTACTGTGTATTAGCTACCTGTTTGCTGAAGACGAAGTACAAGCAGATATGCGTAATGAGTTAAACGAAACGTTACTACGTTTAAATGTACCAATCCCATTAAGCGCATTTGCAAAAATTGATGATAAATACGCTATTTTTGGCGCGTTATCGGTTAATTCATCGTTTGATGATATTACCCATGAGTTGGTAACACTGGCAGACAATGCGATTGATGCACTTGAGGCCGTGACCATTTATTTAAACGATTAATTAGCAATTTCTGGAGTTAAGATTATGAGTATTTTAAAGAAACTATTTACAGCTGTACGTGGTGGCGCTCGTGAAGCAGGACAAGCAATTGTTGATGCAAACGGTATCCGTATCTTTGAACAAGAAATTGCTGATGCACAAAATGCCCTACAACGCGCTAAGAAAAGCCTGACTGAAGTAATGGCAAAAGAGATGCAAACGAAGCGTAAAATTAGCGCACTAGATGCATCAATTGCTGAACATGAAGCATATGCAGGCCAAGCACTTGAAAAAGGTAACGAAGCTCTTGCATTAGAAATCGCAGAAAAAATCGGTGATTTTGAAGCTGAAAAAGCAGAGAACGAAGAAGTGTTAGCTGGTTTTAGTAACCACATTGTGCAACTAAAGCAACAAGTTAAAGATGCAGAAAAGTCGATTAAAGAAAATCAGCGCCAATTAACAATGGTTAAAACGACTGAAAGCGTGCAACAAGCAACGATGGCTGTAAACAGCACGCTAAACACGAATAGCTCATCAATGACATCAGCACGTGAGTCTCTAGAGCGTATTAAGCAGCGTCAGCAAGACCGTCAAGACCAGTTAGGTGCGGCTAAGCAATTAGAAGCGGATACTAACGGCGATGATTTAAAAGCGAAAATGGCTGAAGCGGGCATTGGTGATACCAATCCGAAAAGCGCAGATATTTTGGCGCGTATTAAAGCAAAGCAAAATAGCTAATCTGTTAGCGGAAAAACAAAAGGTAACCCACGCACTGGGCTACCTTTTTTGCTTCAACAAGGAGTCAGCCAATGTTTAACTTTTTCAAATCTAAAAAAGCACCGGAGCGTCAACTCACTGAGCCTAGCCAATTGCAAGTTGGTGATATGTTAAGCGTCATAGATTCATTTGCTTATCCGAGCTGGCTAAAGGGACAAACATTACGTGTTGTTGATGTACAAACGTATCAGTATCAACGTAGTGCGGAGTATGAGTTGGTACTTGAAAGCGAGTCAGGACAAGTGGTGTTTTTGCAAATTGAGTCTGATGACGGTGAACAGTGGGCAAACTTTGCGATCAAAATTCAACGCGACGATGTTGATGAGATTTTTTCCCTTGATGAGTTCGCTCGTATTTTTGATGAAGACGAATTAACGGCAATTAATGTGCAAAATAGCCCAGAGCGTTTTAGTCACTTTTTAGCATCGAGCTACAAACAATCAGAAGCACCTTATGTGTGTTATTTCCACAACAAAGATTACCGCAATAAGCCTTTACCTCGTTATGAAGATGAAGGCGGTGAGCCGTGTGAAATGATCTGTTTAAGCTCTGATGATGAATCACATGGTTTAAATATTGAGGTTTGGGAAGGGGGTGAAACAGAAGTATCACTGACGTTAACCAGACCAATAAGTGATATTGTTGATTTATTTCCTGGGGATGCCAAGTGAGTGATGCAAAAGCCAAGTGGCAGCGTCAGGAGCAAGCAGTTAGAGCAACGCAAATGGCGTTTGATTTAAGCTCTGAAGTGCAAAAATCAATTAAGAAGCAAGCCATTGACCAAGAGCTTACCCCCTCAGATATGATCCGTAAGATTTTGGAACTCGACGTTAAGTCGAAAAAAACCAGACAGCGTTTATCGTTTAACTTAAATGATGAAGAAATTGCCTTATTGGCTGAGCGGTTTGGTGTCGCTGCTGATGATAAGCGCGCAGTGAAACAACAAGTTGCTGAGTTACTGATTGCACACAGTAAAAAAAGCTAAGGTTTTGCCTTTACTTCTTTAAGCCCTTACACTGAGAAAAGATGTTTTAACGAAGTGGCATAACTGTGGATATTATTTTACTTGCTTATTTAGTTATTTTTGCATTATTTGGCACCGCGGCAAGTTACTTTGTACGTTACATTTACGCTTACTGGGTGCATAACACGATGCACATAAAATACATTTATAAGGCCGGTATTTGCATCATCAGTGTGGTGATAATATCCGGCCTTATTGCATTATTTACTTAATCTCGATGGCTTGGCACTGCTGTGAAATACACAGCGACTGTACAGGCAGTACAGGCGAGCAATCATTCACAGTTAAAGACTGTTCTGTGTTTTTTTCTGCCATTGTAATTCGCTCGGCAAGTTGCTCAGCCTGTTCTTGCGCTGTGTTTAAGGTTGAATAAACAACGTAGCGGCTTGGCCCTCCACATGCACGTTCTCCAACTTCTAATACCTTGCACTGGAAAGTTGCTGTACAGCTATTGTTGCTCGCTAACTCGTTCAATTGTTCATTTAAATCGCTTAAATCAACCTTACTAGAATTGCTTGATGTTGTTGTTTCACAACCTGTTAATGCTATTACCGCAAATATACCAGTAGTGATGAAAAGTTTTTTTAACGTTGAACGAACCATTATTGCTTATTCCTTAGTACACACTTTGCGCAGAGCCATCGATTTTAACACAAGTGTTATTAGAACACTGCGTACTGGGTGTGGTTAAATGCTGACAAATACTCATCATGTCGTTTGCTGCGTTAAATTGCTTTTCAAGAGCGGTGATGTCTTTTGCAAGTTTTTCAACCTCAGCAGTGTCAGCTGTTTTGGTTGAATAAACAATGAAGCTACTTGGGCCGCCACAAGCGCGACTACCTACAGGGAGCACTTTACATTGGCTGCTGTTATCACAGCTAGGGTCATCAATAAGTTGGTTTAGTTGTTCATGTGTAGACTTAATCGTGGCTTGGTCTGGCGCAATTTTGTTAACATCAACAGCTGATTTTTTTACTTCAACGGTTTTTTGAGGATCAATAACTTTATTGCGATTGCTTGTAGTTTCGGCTTGCTCATTAATGACTGCATCTGAGCAGGCAGTGAGTAAAACAGGAAATAAAATAGCCAATAGAGGATAGCGCATAACATACCTAAAAATCGTTGAATAAGTACTCACTATCATACACATTGCTCAAAGTGGGGCAATAAAAACGTTAGCTTTCAGTGAGTAGCTCTGTATTCACAGAGCTACAGTAAGATGAAAGTTTTATACCACTCCACAATAAGTAGGTATTACAAACCACCTTGGGTTAGTTTGGCAGGGTTAAGTAACTCGCTCAGTTCTTCGCGCGAAATATCAGTATGCTCTGCAGCAACATCAATAATTGGACGGCCTTCTTGGTAAGCTAATTTGGCAATTTTTGCTGCTTTGCTATAGCCGATCACCGGATTGAGCGCGGTAACCAGAATAGGGTTTTTCGCGAGAGCTTTATCAACGTTGCTTTGGTTTACTTTAAAGCTAGCAATCGCTTTGTCCGCAAGAGCTTCACTGCTATTGGCAAGCAGTTCGATACTTTGCAGAATATTTAAGGCAATCACAGGTAGCATCACATTGAGCTCAAAGTTACCCGCTTGGCCAGCTACGGTTATGGTGGCATCATTACCAATTACTTGTGCGCTGACCATAGCCGCAGCTTCTGGGATCACAGGGTTTACTTTACCTGGCATAATTGAAGAACCTGGCTGTAAGGCTTCAAGCTCAATTTCACCAAGACCTGCAAGTGGACCTGAGTTCATCCAGCGTAAGTCATTGGCTATTTTCATTTGTGCTACTGCCAAAACTTTGAGTTGACCTGAAAGCGCAACAATGGCGTCTTGTGACCCTATGTTATAAAAAAAGTTTTTGCTAGGGCTAAAGCGAATTCCTACATTCTCACTTAAATGCTGACAAAATTCACTGGCAAATGCTGGGTCGGCATTAATGCCGGTACCAACGGCTGTACCACCTTGCGCAAGTTCACAAACTCGTTCGAGTGTTTGGCGAATGCCAGTCATTGCATGATCCACTTGTAACTGCCATGCAGCGAGTGTTTGTGCAAAACTCACAGGCATAGCGTCCATTAAGTGAGTACGGCCGGTCTTAACGATATGGCCCACTTCGGCTTGTTTATTTTGTAGACTTTGACTGAGCCTATCGAGTTTAGGAAACAGTTCATAAATGATGTTAATGGCGCTGCTTACTGCAATAGCCGTAGGGATTACATCATTTGAGCTTTGTCCCATATTCACATCATCGTTGGGGTGAATAGTCTCGCCTGCTAATTCACTGGCTAGTGTGGCAATCACTTCATTAGCATTCATATTTGAGCTTGTGCCAGAACCTGTTTGGAATACATCAACAGGAAACTCTGAAAAATGTTTACCGTCGATAATCGCTTGGCATGCTTGCTCAATGGCTTTGGCTTTACCTTGGCTTAAATGGCCTAATGCTGCGTTACTTTGTGCAGCGGCTTGCTTAATGTACGCGAGGGCGGTGATAAATTGCTTAGGCATGGCTAAGCCACTAATTTTAAAGTTGTTGATAGCGCGTTGCGTTTGAGCTTGATACAAAGCATTGGCAGGGACTTGTAACTCACCCATGCTATCAGATTCGGTTCTAAATTGGCTCATAAACACTCCTAAATCGGGTTAAATTCTTGGCTGAGAAGGCACGCTTCTCGCTCCAAACTGAAATACTTTTCAATACAGTTATGAGTTTTGTAGTAACGCTTTAGTGCAAGTTGCGGCTTGTAAAGCTGAGCTAAACATTGTTTACGAATTGCATTATGTATTAATGAATCACACATTTTTTCAAGTAGCTCATGAAAGGTACGTCTTAAATAAAGCTCTTGTAAAATAAAATTGTGGTGCTTTTCGTAATAGCGTGCAACGTTTAAGCCCGCTTCAACATAGTTAGCAACAAGTGCTGGGGCGTGTAACCCAGGTCTTTGGCAAACACATTTCATTTGCCATTGATAATGGAGCATAGCATTGTGAGTGTGCATAGAAAACCGATTAACTGTAATGATAACAATTATCATTACAGTTAATCGGTTTTAGTGCAAGTTTTATGTAGAGTTATAAAGCTTGAAGTGACTAACTGTTTTGGTTTAATTGTAACCAAGAATAAAAATCTGGTCTGTTTCATGTTTTTTCGGCGCCTGCACATTTTCTTTATTACATTGAGAAAGAAGATCAATTACAGTTGCTCTGTCATCACAACTTGTTAAGGCGGCTTTTTCGCTTTCTGCTCGCTCACTGGCGGCAAGTGCTGCATCTACAGCGGTGTAGGGTGAAATATACATAATGTATCTCCAGTTGGTTAATTCATAGAATAAATAGCATAAGCTGTACCAGTCTTTATAAAAGTCCTTAACCCAATGAAAATATTGAATTTATAATTTTAAGCTATAAATTACCCGCGACTTTACGGGTTATTTTTGCTTTACTGTTGTGCACTGATTACCAAACATGGTGCACTAATTTGTATGGATAAACCCTTCTCTCAAGCCTGTGAAAACAACAAATTACCTATTTTAAACGTATTAGAAGCGTTCTTTTGTGATGTGACGGATGTATTAGAGGTCGGCTCAGGTACAGGGCAACATAGTGTGCATTTTGCAACGCATTTAGCACATTTACAGTGGCATTGTAGTGATCGCGAGGTTAATCACCCTGGGATTTTACAGTGGCATCAAGAAGCTGCACTAACGAATTTGCATGCGCCACTCACACTCGACCTTAATAATCCTTGGCCGGTTGAAACTGTGAATGCTATTTTTACGGCGAATACAATGCACATAATTAGCTGGCCACTGGTGGAGCGTTTTTTCCAAGGTGTAGCAAAGCATTTAGCGCCTAAAGGTAAATTATGTATTTATGGACCATTTAAGTACCAAGGTAAGTATACCAGTGCCAGTAATGCAGAATTCGATGCTTTTTTAAAACAGCAAGATGCCAATAGTGCAATTCGTGATTTTGAAGCGATTTGCCAACTTGCAGAGCAAACTGGCTTATCCTTTGTTGAAGATGTGCAAATGCCAGCGAATAACCAATTATTGCTGTTTAAAAGGCAGTAAGCTTTCGCATTGGGCTTTATAGAGCGCCATATGTTGGCGTTCTCTAGTAATAAAATCACTAATGGCTGCTGCAAACTCACCGTGCTGAATATGATGCAGTGAATAAGTATTTACGGGCTTAAAGCCACGACTTATTTTATGCTCACCTTGCGCGCCAGAGTGAAACTGTTTAAGTTTGTTGGCAATACAGTATTCAATGCCCTGGTAATAGCAAAGCTCAAAGTGCAAACTATCGAGCTCATAATTTGTTCCCCAGTAACGACCATATAAACAGTTCTGATCTTTAAAACTGAGCGTGGCGGCAATCACCTCGCCTTGATACTTAGCGAACATTAACACCAGTTTTTCGGTCATGCTTTGCTGTAATAACTCAAAAAAGGCGGTATTCAAGTAACCATTGTGGCCAGAGCGTTTTAAATAGGTTTGTCGGTAAAAGTGACTAAATTGCTGCATGTGTTGTTTGCAGATGTCAGCACCTTCAAGCCATTCTATAGTTATTTGCTGTTCACTGATTTTACCACGTTCTTTTTTAATTGATTTACGCTTTCTTGCGGTGAGTGAAGCTAAAAAGTCATCAAAGCAATGATAGCCTTCGTTAAACCACTGAAACTGCACGCCCTGACGTTGCATTACGGTGTCGCTAGTTAACGCATTGGCTTGCTGTTGATGGCAAAAGTTTATATGCCACCCAGACCAGCCTAACTGCGCTGCTGTTGCTGTGAGTACATTATTAATATAGGCATAGACATCAGCGGGGTCAGTATCGTTGGTACCAATTCTTTGTCCTGCAATTGGGGTAAATGGCACGCCACACAGCCATTTAGGATAGTAATCTAGGCCATGTTGTTGATAGGCTTCAGCCCAAGCCCAGTCAAATACATACTCACCATAAGAATGATGTTTTAGATACCCGGGTAGTAAGGCAATGACCTGTTCTTTCTGGTAAATTGCCAAATGCATGGGCTGCCAGCCCGACTCTTCACTAACACAACCACTTTGCTCTAGGGCAGCTAGAAATGCGTGATCCGTAAAGGGTGTATCATCAAAAAATGACTGCCAAAGAGCGGCATCAATCTCGCTTATTTGATTAAACCAGCGGTGGCTAAATTCACTCATCGCGCAGCCGATTCAATATCGTTGATAAAGTCGTTGATATGCATAGCGAGCTTATCGAAATAGGGATTAAAAGTAAGCCGTGCAAAGGGTTTATGTTTTGCTAAATTGGCCTCTGTGCGCTCTCCGAAAACAATATTTTCCTGAAACTTACAGGCTTTATACAAGGTGTCATCATCTAAATAGCTGCCACAATTACGATAATAGGCGTGCTGACCGTAATAAGGATTACTAGGTTTATTAACGATGCCTATGTGTGACATTCCTTGTATTTTTTTACAGGTATCGTTGTCGCAATCATCACGGATAATTTTGTAATCAGTCGGAAAGTTAGTTGGGATATTGCTATCGTCGCCATAATAAATGAGGCGATCTAATTTATTATTTATGCGCTTTTTAGGATCATGTAAAGCGGCCAGAAGTTTAAAAGTAACTTGGTTATCAATAGTGGTATCAATATCACTAAAGGTAGTGAATAACGCGATATTTGGTAACTGACGCGGTGCAAGTTCATCAATATTGATACGACTCATGGCTTGATGACTTGCTGTTGCAGCACTAAAGGGGAATGACTCATATTTTGCGAAGTCGAGATCAGCATCTTTATCAATCCAGTTGACAAAAGGTATAGCGTCAATCCATTTGGCTAGCCAACCATTTTTATTATGGGGTTCTGTGGCTGGAGAAAATAGCATCGCTGCTAAAATTTTTTCATTGGTAGGGCCTTGCGTCAAATAATCAATCACCAGTGCTGCCCCTGTTGAGTAACCTCCTAATATGACCTGATCAAAGTCTTTCAATGTACGCTCTATAGCGTAGATGCTGGCTGTTCGCCAGTCATCGGCGTCTACGTCTCTAAGTGCTGCAGGCGCAGTACCGTGACCTGGCAAGAGGATAGTGCGTACCGTATAACCTTGCTGGTAATAGACCTGTGCAAGGTCATGGTAGGTAAAGGGTGAATCGGTTAAACCATGAATCAATAGTACCGCCTTACGGCTATTGCCATGCTTTAGCTCAAACGGGCTTATTAAGTCGGCAATAGTGGCATTTTCGGGTCGCGAACCTTGTGCAACCAGTTGTTGATAGGTGTCGGTATAAACAGGGCATGGCAAGTTTGCGCGGGGGTTTTCGCTGCTAATTTGTAAATAAGCTGCGGTTAAGTAGTCACTAAATGCCTGCTCGGTATTAAAGCTAAAAGTACTTTGTGTTCGAGGTAGCGGTTCTCTAAATAGCCCTTCGCGCTTACTTTTCATCATCAGTGCTTGGTCTTCAAGCTGAGTAAGGCAGGTTTGTTGCTGTGCCATTAATGGGCTGCTAAATAGTCCACAGATGGCCAAAGAGATAGCAACTAAGGTGATGAATTTCATATTTTAAGCGTCCTTCTAAAGCTTTTTTTAGCTTATCGAGTTATGTTTTATTTGCAAGCAAGCTGCGTCAAGCGAGCGGTAAATGGCGCTTGGTAAATGCTTGTTTTAATACCACCGTCGACTCGATATTAGCGATGCAGTTAATACTGCCTAATTTATGTTTCACAAAGCTTTCATAGCTTTCTAAATCAACAGCAATAATCTTGAGTAGATAATCATAACTACCTGAAATAACAGAACACTCAAGTACATGTTCAAGCTTCTCAACTTGTTGTTCAAATTGCTCAGCAGCAGCAACTGAGTTTTGGTTTAAGCGAACAAAGGCGTACACAGAGACATTTAAATCAACCGCTTTAGGATTGATGGCAGCATGGTAACCACTGATCACATTTGCTGATTCGAGCTTTTTAATGCGGCGTAGGCAAGGGGTATCTGACAGGCTAACCGAGTGTGCAAGCTCTGAGACAGAAGTTCTCGCATTATCTTGTAGCGCATTAAGTAATTGTTGGTCTTTTTTGTCTAATTTCATTTTTATTTGAGTGATTTTCACTAATCTAGATGGATTCTAGTCTATATTTTGGCGATTAGCACTCATTGAACTCTGTTAACATTATCGCAATATAATTATTTTGGAGTGAGCCTGTGACTGAGAACACCAAAGCATTTGATAGCTGGCTTCGCACCCGTTTTGTTGAGATCAACAGCGAATTAGAAAAACTATATTGGCAGCAAGACGATAAAGCGAATGTAGAGGGTGTCGGTGAGCACCTTAAGCGCCAATTAGAGCAAGAGGGTAATGAGCATATTCGTGCTTTATTGGCTGAGGGCAATACCGATGAAGGCTTTGATAACGCCTTTGACTTATTAGGTAATGTTGGCTTGTATATGGCGGCATGCCGTCGACATGAGATAACAGAGCCTTCTCGTGAAACAAGTTCACCGCTTGTTGAAGCCTCTGCGCTGGCAATGCACATTGGTGCATCAATTGGTGTAACCCCGCGTTTTGCTACGGCGCATTTAACCACCCACAATAAAGCGGTTGATGGTGTGTATAAGCGCTTTACTGACCTTGAAGATGAGAAAATCTTTATCGATTACAATACCAAGGGCATTTTAGCGTATAAGCGTGCGGCGGATGCTTTATTAAAAATTCAGCCGTTAGGAATATCGCATCCTATCGCGGCAGATTTACTTGCAGTGGCAAAACAAGCGCTGCTTGATGTGATTGAGTCGAATAATGCGCTATACAACAAGCTCGATACAGACCGCTTTTTCTATTGTGTAAGGCCGTATTACAAGCCGTATCGAGTAGGTAAAGAGATATATCGTGGCGCGAATGCTGGTGATTTTGCGGGCATTAATGTCATCGATTTATTGCTTGGGCTTTGTTTTGCCAATGAACCTAGCTACTCGCAAATGCTGGTGGATAAATTCTTGTATATGATGCCTGAAGATCAGCAGATTCTGCGCGAAAGCATGCGTATGACAAGTATTATGGATGACTTTTTAGCGGCAGAAGCTGAGCGCGATAGCGAATGGCTACAAACTAACTTAAAACTGTTTATTCAAGTGTGTAAATTGCATGGTGATACTGCGATTGGCCACCATAATCAATTGGTCAGTAAATACATTGCGCAACCTTCACAGCAAATGCAGCAACAACATATGGATAAAGTCACAGCCAGTGGGCCGCCTTTGCATGTGTTACTAAACTCACTAGAGCAGTTGCGTGATCGCCGTGCGGCAGCAAAGCGGGATGATATTCGCACTCGGTTTGATGATTTAACTAAGTTAAAACAGTGGATTAAGTAATGAACAAAAACGATTTTCTAATTCCACAAGGCAGCTATTTGCTTAACCACTCTGTGGGGCGACCCTTAAAATCTGCTGAGCAGCATTTTCATCAGCAATTTTTTGCAGCTTGGCAAAATGAAAATAAAGAACCATGGCAACAGTGGCTGCAAGGTGTCGAGGCATTTACGAGCAGTCTCGCTAAATTATTTAACTCGCAAAGTGAGTTGTTTTGCCCACAGGTTAACTTATCGAGCGGTTTAACCAAGCTTTTGATGTCACACCCGCGACTGCAACAAGAAAATTGCAAAGTGTTGATGGCCGAAAGTGACTTTCCAAGTATGGGTTTTGCAATGCAAAAAGCCCTACCTGAAAGTGCTGAAATTGTGTTTATTGGTAAACATGAAGATTTAACAGATGCACAGGTTTGGCAGTCATATTTAGCGAATAATAATATTGATTTAGTTTTTATCAGCCATGTTTATTCAAACACGGGTCAGCAAGCGCCTATTCATGAAATTATAAATATTGCAAAGCAACACAACACATTGAGCTTACTTGATGTTGCGCAGTCTGCGGGCATTTTAGAGGTCGACTTAACTAAGCTTGATGCCGATTTTATGTTGGGCTCGAGTGTCAAATGGCTATGTGGTGGACCTGGTGCTGCTTATTTATGGGTTAACCGCAAGCAGCTATCACTTTGTCAGCCACAAGATGTTGGCTGGTTTTCTCATCAAAATCCGTTTGAATTTGATATTAAGCACTTTGCTTATCATCAAACCGCGTTGCGCTTTTGGGGCGGTACCCCTTCGGTTGCACCTTATATTTTGGCTTCTCATAGTATTAATTATTTTGCAGAGCTTGGTATCGAAAAAGTACGCGCTCATAACTTAGCAATGCTCGCGCAGTTTCATGATCAATTAGCTGATTATATGCGTTCACCAATACAGGCTGACAAATGCTCTGGAACGGCCATTATGCATTTTGGCGAGCAACAGGCGGCTGTTAAAGCTGCGCTTAATGCTGCGAACATTGCGGTTGATGAACGTCACTTAGGCTTAAGAGTCTCTGCTCATATTTACAATGATCAGCAGGATATTGACGCCTTTATTACGACTGTGAAAAGCGCTTTATACCAACGCGCTTAATTAAGTAAGCTCTTTTGAGGCAATAAAACCTTGTTGATAACAAGGCAAAAATTTCGTAGTTAAGTTGTTCTTAATGAAAAATTTTTAACGCAGGTAGCGACAGGTTTTATCCCTCAAAATGATTAAGTATTATTGCGAGTTGGTATTACGTTAAGTGCTTGTCGAGCCTTTGCTTTGACTGAACGCCAGTGGGTCATTGGTTTTTCGGGGACCAGTGCTAAAACTTGCTCAAAGTCGATGTCTTCGATACTGACTTCGTTACTGTGGGCAAACATAATTCGTTTGGGTTGCAGCGCTTTTAGCATGAGCAAAGAGTTTAAATACAGCTTTGGGTAAAAAACAGGAAAGGGTGGCACGAGCTGCCCTTTTACTTTTACCAATAAATCAGCAATGTAAATTCGCTCACTGGGAATATGGTACAGGCTAATATCTCGGTCTGTATGACCTGGGCTATGCAGTGCTTGCCAATCCTCAAAGCCCGGTAGGGTTGCATCAGTGGCAAGGTAATAATCAGCATCTAGATGGCGGCTGTACCAAAGGTTGTGACGTTTTTTATTTAACCTACCAGCGACCCACCAAGCCAAAGCAATATCAGTTAAGTGCATTAAGAAACCATCAATGCCTCTATACCATTGTCCTGGGGCATTTGACGTGGCTATTTTAGCACCGCTTAACTTTCTTAATGCATGTGCTCCACCGGCATGATCTGGGTGCATATGGGTCACCACAACAAGCTTTAAGTCAGTGACAGGGCGCTTTAGTTGCTCGGTAATATAGTCAAATACAGTATTCACATCAGCACGGCAACAGCCATCAAGCAGCATCAATTTATCTGGATACTCAATTAAATAGATATTCTGAATATAACCTTCGAGCGTGTGAATTTGCAAAACGATTGATCCCTAAACTTAATCAGCAAATCAGTTATATCATGTCTGACCAGTTTTGGTAAGCTAAGCTAATTGGACTGGCTGTTTTGATCTTTAAGCTGCTTTTTGCTTTCTTCTAGCTGTGCTACTTGCTTTTCTAGGGTGGCGATTTGGCTTTTATAGTAAGCGTTAATACGTTCGCTTTGTTTGCTAATAGCATCGTCAATGGACGCTGCCCCCAATCTGTTGGCGGTATCTTGCGTCATATTTTTGAGTTTATCGATGCGCTCACTTTGTTGTTTTTGTAGTTCTTTGAGCTCTAATTGGAGGCGGTCTATTTCGCGATCGACTTTTTGGATTTTTAAATAATCCTCAACACTTAAGTCTGCTGGTTTTTGCGGCTGCTCTGTGGCTGGGATTTGATTACTTGCTGGTGGCGGTGTAATTTTCACGATTGCTGCATCTTTACCACAAGGCTGCTCGGTAAAGGTGGCAACTCCGTCAATCATGCACTTATAAATAGTGGCTTGACTGTTGGCGCTGGCAAATAGAGCAAGAGTAACAAATACAAAACGAAACATAGCATCACTTTGTGTAGCAAATAGATACTTAGCATGCATGAAATATAATGAGGTGTGCAAGTTTTTCGAGCATAAAAAAACCGCTAAAAAGCGGTTTTTAATAATAAAATGGTGGAGAAGGAGGGATTCGAACCCTCGATAGAGCTACAAACCCTATACTCCCTTAGCAGGGGAGCGCCTTCGGCCACTCGGCCACCTCTCCAGCGCATAATTCTGATTGTAATTTGCTGAAATAAATCAACAAATAAAAATAAGTGGTGGAGAGATAGGGATTTGAACCCTAGAGGGGCTACAAACCCCTGCCGGTTTTCAAGACCGGTGCATTCGACCACTCTGCCATCTCTCCACATCGTGATGCGAGAATAATACTTAGCTGAATCGGATGTGTAAATAGGAAAAAGTTCGTTTGCTTGTTTTTTGAGCGTAAAGAGGGTGTTTTTTGTAAAAAGGTTTAATTATTTGCTGTTTTTAACTTAAAAGAAGGGTTGGAGCAGTAAACGGAGGAGCTAAAGAAGGATCTTCATTAGTGGTTGGGTGTTTACTGCACCGATAAAGTAACCATGGTTGGGGATTACTTGTGTTGTACTGCGCCGCCAAGTGCCAGTTTTTTTCCGTAACGGTTTAACTTAGCAAGCATTTTTGCTTTTCTGTTAGTTGGTTTTACGGCAACATGAGTTGCTGCACTTTGGTTTAGTGTATTAATCGGGTTCATTACTTTGCTCCAGGTTGTGTTTGGTTGAAAACATGGGTATTTTGCAACCAAAATGGACAAAAATAAAACGATAAAAATTGAGTCTATCGGATAACTTTTTTTAATCCGAATTCACTTTATTAACAATGGGTTAAGTTTTCTGTTTTGCTATAGTTTGCATGGTTATGCAAGGTGCTTTTTTATTAACTTCAGGCATATAAAGAGTTTTTGCTTTATGTTGTTTTGTTTATGCGTTTTTAAATTTATAAAGTGACTAAATATTCAGATTAATATAATTTGAATGAGTGGCTGTTTTTGCCCTGCTTGAAAAGAAGTAATCGTTGATGTTGATAATAATAAAGCCAAGCGATAAAAAAAATCATAAAAACAGTGTTGATTGGCTACTAAAAGAATGTAAAAAAAGACAGATTGAGCCTGAATTGTATTTAACCACAGGTAAGTTTGAGAATGATTGCGCTGATATTGCGCTTTTGGCTAAGAACCAAACTCAAATCGTGGTGATTGGTGGTGACGGAACTTTACACTTAGCTGTTAATGCAGTCATAGAGAGTGATTGTTCAATTGCGTTAATTCCGGCAGGCACAGGTAATGATTTTGCTCGTGGCTTTGCGTGTAAACAACAGGCTTGGTATGAAGCCGTTTTTAATAGCCGTACAGAGTTAATCGATGTTGGACAAATAAACCAGCGCTATTTTATCAATGTTGCGGGTATAGGCTTTGACGCTGAAGTGGTGGCTCAACTAAACAAAGCCGGAACTTTTAGCTCGTTTGGCTACACTTGGCAGGGCATTAAGCAGCTATTTTTATTTCAGGCACGGCCACTTCAGGGTGAGTTTAATGGTAAAGCACTCAACTACAGTAACTTAGCGACGATTTTTGCCAATCATCATTACTTTGGTGGTGGCTTAAAGATTGCCCCAAAAGCACAGCTAAATGATGGTCAGCTTGACTGTTACTGCATGCCCGCAGGTGGTTTGCTGAAGAACCTGCTCAGTTTTGTGTATTTACTACTGGTAAAGCATCATAGTTTGAAAAGGCTAGAATATTCACAGCTAGTCAGTGCAGAAGTAACCACCACTGGACAGCTTATTGAGGCCGATGGTGAGCTGGTGGGTTATACGCCTGCGAAGGTTAGTATTCACCCGCAAGCGCTACGTTTTCATGTGCCATAAAAAAGCGCCGGCAAAATTTGCCAGCGCTTGGTGTTAGAGGCGACATAGTCACTTCTAACTGGGGACGGAGCCTTTTTGCTGAATACTGCGAGCAGCAAAAAAAGCTTTAATCTGTTTTGTCGGTGTTAGTACAATGGCATTGCCAAATAAAACTAAGCTAAATCCGATAAAGGTGTTCGCTTGCCATTCGAATCCTTCAAATAAGGTACTTAGTACCACTGCAACCAGTGGGAATAATACGATCACATAACTTGCCCGTTCTGGGCCGATATTTTTTAGTAGTGCAAAATAACAAGCAAATGCGATTACTGTACCGAACACAGCCAAATAGAGTAGCGACACCCAATAACTTGTTGGAGCATCCAAGGTAAGCTCTACATCACTGACTAAAACATAAGCAGCCAAGCCTAAAGCGCTATATAACATACCCCACGCGTTGCCTTGTAGTACGCCAATGTTACGCTGAGAGTTTCGAACACTGACCATATTTCCCAATGAAGCCACAAAGGTTCCTGATAGCGCAAGTAGTAACCCGACCAACGCACCATTACTCAAGTTGAATTGCTGAATTTGTGGCCAAAACAAGCTAGCAATTCCCATCACGCCAAGAAGTGCACCAAAGTAAATTCGCTTGGCGATAGGTTTGGCAAAAAATAACCGTGTATTGATGATATTCATCAATAACAGCATGGAAAAAGCAATCGATGCCATGGCTGAAGTGAGGTAATTTTGTGCCCAATATAAAACAAGATAGTTTAAACCAAAGTTGAACAATGCCAGTAAAGCGAAAAAGCCATGGTCACGTAGTGAATATTGCATAGGTAGCTTTTTTATCAGCACGAAAGCCCACATTAAAACGGCTGCAATAGCAAAGCGATAAAACAAGGAGATTTCAACGGCAACATTGCCTAATTGAAACTCAATCGCTAGCCAAGTTGACCCCCAAATTAGTACCGTGACGAGGTAAAGAGCGGCACTTTTCATAGTTAGTACTCAAAAGTTTAAAGTATGTTCATTTTAGGCCTCTTCTGTATACTTAACATATACAGAAAACTAAAAATATAACCTATACAGTTTGGTGTCCGATGTCACAAGTAATCAGTCGCAGTAATAGTGAGTTTTTATATCAACAGGTGATTCAGCTAATAAGAGATCTTTGCTCTCAAGGGTCGTTATTGCCTGGAGAGAAGTTACCGTCGCTAAGAAAAATGGCTGATAAGTTAAACGTAAGTATCCCAACAGTGAAACAAGCTTATCAACTTTTAGAAGGGCAAGGGTTGATAGAAGCCAGAGAAAAGTCAGGATACTTTTTAAAGTCGTCTCAATTAAATCAATCGCGGCCGAAACGAGTGAAGCTAAGTCGCGAACCAATGATGGTGAATAAGCAAGGCTTGATTGAGCAAGTTTATAGTGCCATACATAAAGCCAATGTTGTGCCATTCGGTATTGCAAACCCTATTGCAGCAGCACCGACAGATAAAGCGCTAGCACGAACAATGCGACGTGTAATGACACTGGCTGGTGCATCGGCAATCAACTACGGCCCAATGGATGGTTTTGCACCATTGAAAAAGCAATTGATCCACCGCTATTTAGATTTTGGCATTGGTGTTGATAGTGATGAATTGGTGATCACTAATGGCGCACAAGAGGCATTGGCAATAGCACTTAAATGTGTCGCTAAACCTGGCGATATCATCGCCATCGAATCGCCTTGTTATTTTGGCATTATTGAATTAATTGAAAGCTTAGGCTTAAAGGCGCTGGAAATCCCTCTGTGTCCTGATGAAGGAATTTGGCTAGATGATTTGGCTCAAGCCCTCGATGAGCATGATATCAAAGCGTGTGTTTTTTCAACGTCGTTAAATAACCCCGTTGGTAGTTTTATGCCAGAGACTAAACGCGAGCAGTTAGTGACTCTTTTAGAAGAGCGTAACGTTGTGCTCATAGAAGACGATGTTTATGGCGATCTACATTTTACTGCTAAACGTGCTACGCCAGCGCAAGCTTATTCAAAAAAAGGCTTAGTGATCACCTGTGCGTCGTTTTCAAAAACAGCTGCACCAAGCTATCGTATTGGTTGGATCATTGCGGGCAAGTTTGCAGAGCAAGCAAGGCGTTATAAACGTGCTCTGAGTTGCTCCGCGCCACTTATTAATCAATGGACTTTGTATGAGTTTATCGCCAGTGGTGAGTACGATCGTAATCTGCGTTTGTTGAGGCAGCGCTTGAGTACAAATAAAGAACGTATGATTTGGTGCTTACAGCAATATATGCCAAGTTGTGCGCGCATTAGTAATCCGCAAGGTGGCTGTGTGATTTGGATTGATCTTGGGGGGCAGTATGATGCGGTAAAGTTATTCCATTTAGCGTTAGAGGCGGGGATTAGCATTACTCCAGGGTTAATATTTTCAGCGGGTAAAAAATACCGCAGCTGTTTTCGCTTAAGCTATGGTTTACCTTGGTCTGAGCATTTAGAACAAGCAATTAAAACCTTGTCGCAGCTCACAGTATTAGCCAAAAAATAAAAAGCGCAGAGCAAGCTCTGCGCAAAACCAAGTGCGTTGGTTCAGGGATATCTTACTCAGCATGCTGTTTAAATGTGAACAGCTGGTATTCTTTTAATTCAGGTACTAAAGCGACTAGCTCTTGCTCTTTATGGGCAATATCTGCAAAACTGCCACAGAGTGCATCGGCACGCTCTTCTAGTTGTGCGGCTTGGGTTTCTACGCGCGCTTCGATTTGTTCACCCATGTTTTCCATGCGCTTTTCAAAAGCATCCATATCACCACCTGAGCCGATTAATTCAGAGCCAAGAGCAACTAAAATACTGCCCATTGATTGCATCATGGCTGACTCAACCGCTGATTCGATTTGCTCATCAAACTGATTCTCAAAGTTTTGGCCAAACTTTTCGAAATTTTGCTGACCCATAGTGAATGCACCTTGTTGATAGAAAGCGTTCTGCACTTCTACGCTAATGTCATCCATTAATTCAGATATGTCGTTTAGGCCGTCAATATTAAAAGCATTGGCAACTTCTTCGATTGCTACACCTGCGATTTTTACCCCATCAAGCGCGATGTTTGCCACCTCAGGGAGTTGGCTGCGTAAGCTGTCGGAATAAGCGGCAATAGCCTCTTGCTGCGAAGAATTGAGGGATACGCTTTGACCATCAATATATAGATTATTTTGGTTGATGATTTTCATAGTACGATTATCGGCTGTGTAAACTTCTAGCTCGCTTGGCGTAATACGAACATCATTTTTAAATTCAACATCACATTGCTCACCACTGAATGAAATATTTGTATCATTATCGTTATGAGCCATAGCACTTGTGGCGATAAATAAAGAACTTGCTAACAATAACTTTTTCATTTTTTTCTTTCCTGTTTGAAATGACAAAATTTAGTAATCAAATAGAGTGCCAAGCTTTTAAAGTTATTTAATATCAAAAGCTTGCTTGTTTTTATTCATTTGTGGATAAGAAATAAAAATTAATTTTTAACCATTTTTTGGTCAAATTAACCAAAAAATCCATATACATAAATGAGTTTTATCGAAACGATAAAAAACTCTCACTTTTCAGAAATCGAATTTAGCGCTATTTATTCACAATATTGACATATCACCTATTTAGCATGGGGGTATGGCTTTATTTTGGTAGTTTTTAGGTACTAAATTACTACTGAGCTTTTTAAACTTTGCCAATTCATGGAATAAATTTAAAACCGTTGAATTGGTCTCAAACACTTTATGGAGTGGGTTGTGGGTAAGACATTTAGTTATGACGCGCTAGATGACGATTTTGTTGAAGACGAGTACGAAATGGTCGGGCGTAATCAACACGACAAGAAAAAGCAACGCGTTAAGAAGAAGTTGGAAGACTATCTTGAACAAAAACGCTTGCGAAGAAACTTAGGTGAAGATGATTTTGATGATTATTTGAACGACTAAGTATAAATTTAGATAAAGAGGCGCAGCGCCTCTTTATTGCTTTTTGACGTACGCTTTATTTATGTAATGCTGCTACAATGGTTGATTCTATTTGCTCTGGTTTTGTTAGTGGTGCAAAGCGTTTAATGGCTTTACCATCTTTGCCAATTAAAAACTTGGTAAAGTTCCATTTTATTTTGCGGGTGATAAAGCCTGGTAATTCGGACTTTAGATGTCGAAAAACGGGGTGTGCGTGTTCGCCGTTTACATCAACTTTGCTCATCATTAAAAAGCTGACACCATAGTTGATTAGACAGCCCTCTTTTATTTCTTTAGCGTCACCGGGTTCTTGCTTACCAAATTGATTACAGGGAAAACCTATAATTACTAAGCCCTTATCATGGTATTTTTCATGTAGCTTTTGGAGTCCTTCATACTGTGGCGTAAAACCGCATTCACTGGCTGTGTTTACCACGAGCACAACCTTATTTTCAAAGTCGGAAAAGTCGATAGTTTGGCCTTGAAGGCTAGTAGCAGAAAGTTGGTAAAATTCGCTCATAATGATAACTTTTTATTATTGTTACACTGATTCTAACTTGCTTGAGATTTTTCTAAAAGCGTAAATTTTAATCAGTGAATGCATCGGTTAAATGTTCTATCAGCAAACGTACGCGAAACGGTAATAGATCTTTGCGAGGGTATACTAACCAAGATGCATTATCGCTGACTTGAAACTCATCAAGTACACTCACTAATTGGCCATTATTTAAATAAGGTTCAACAATATCCAGAGCAAGGTGTGCAATACCAACACCCGCAACAGCAGCATTTAAAATAGCTTGTGGATGGTTGCTACGCCAATTACCATCAATGCGAACCTCTTTAACTTGATTATCAATATTAAATCGCCAGCGTTTTCGCATGGTAATTAGACAGTTATGCTCAGTGAGATCAAAAGGCGTATTAAGAGTTGGGTGATTAGCTAAATACTCTGGGCTTGCTACGAGTGTCATTACGCGTTTACAGAGTGGTCGTGCAATTAAATTTGAGTCTTGCATTCTGCCAAAGCGAATAGCTAAGTCAAAACCTTCTTCAACTAAGTTAACGTTACGACTATTAAAGTCGAGGTCGACTTCAACCTCAGGGTAGCGTTTGACAAACTCTGCGACTTTGGGAGCGACTTGGTTTGCTACAAATTCGCCAGCACCTGTAATACGTATTAGGCCTTTTGGTTGGCGTTGTTCGCCCTGTAATTGATTGTTTGCATCAATCAATTCTTGGCGTATCGCTTTTAATTTAACGGCGTATTCACGCCCTGCATCAGTGAGGCTAATTTTTCGTGTGGTGCGTTGAAATAATACGGAACCTAAACGGTTCTCCAGCTGTTGTACTTGCCGACTTATGTGTGAGGTGGATACTTCCATAGCCTTGGCTGCATGCGTAAAGCTACCATGCTCAACGACATATAAGAACTCTTCTAAGCCTTGCCACATTTTCGACCCTTAGGATGCTGCATTTAATTACGACTAGTTTATGATGATTATTGTTGCATGTCTGCAAAAGTGATTATTTATTTCCATCCTTTATCCCTATATAAAAATAACTACAATAGCCGGGTCACTGATTAATACTCACAAATATGAGAGAGTAAGCATGTTAAATTTTAGCTTTGAGAATCCAACCAAAATTCATTTTGGTGAACAACAAATTAAAGAAATTCAAAATGAGATCCCAAAAAATGCCAAGGTACTGGTTACTTATGGCGGCGGCAGCATTAAGAAAAATGGTGTGTATGATCAAGTTAAAACCGCATTAAGCGAGCATACTTGGTTTGAGTTTGCTGGTATTGAACCAAACCCTAGCTACCAAACGTGCATGAAAGCAGTCGAACTAGTTAAAGAGCAGCAAATTGACTACATCCTCGCGGTTGGTGGTGGTTCTGTAGTTGATGGTAGCAAGTTCATCGCAGCTGCAGCTGAGTTTGCTGGCGAACCATGGGATATTTTAGCAAAAGGCGCTGAAGTAAAGTCAGCAGTCGCATTGGGTGTTGTTTTAACCTTACCTGCAACAGGGTCTGAATCGAACACCTTCAGCGTGGTATCAAACTTAGAGACACAAGATAAACTGCCGTTTGCTAGTGAGTTTGTGCGTCCTCGTTTTGCTGTGCTAGACCCTGCTGTGACATTCTCATTACCTGAGCGTCAGGTAACGAATGGTATTGTTGATGCGTTTGTGCATACGATGGAACAGTACCTAACTTATGATGTGGGTGCCAAATTACAAGATCGCTTTGCTGAAGGGATTTTAATGACGCTTATCGAAGAAGGTCCTAAAGCATTCTCTGAACCCGATAACTATCAAGTGCGTGCTAATATTATGTGGTCAGCGACTATGGCACTCAATGGTCTAATTGGTGCTGGCGTTCCGCAAGACTGGGCAACTCACATGATTGGTCATGAAATGACTGCTGTGTATGGCTTGGATCACGCTCAAACATTAGCGATTGTATTACCACGTATGATGGCAGAGCAAAAAGACACTAAGCGTGGCAAGTTATTGCAATATGCTGAGCGAGTATTAGGCCTTGATATTAGCGATGAAGATACGGCAATTGATAACGCGATAGCTGCAACAGAAGCATTTTTCCACAGTGTTAAAATGCCAACTCGCTTAAGCGATTACGAGTTGGATGACAGTGTTGCCGATAAACTTGTGGCTCAGCTTGAGCGTCATGGTATGACGGCTCTTGGTGAGCGCGAGCAAGTTACGCTTGAGAAAAGTCGCGCGATTTTACTTGCAAGTGTCTAACTTAAGATTATAAATAATCCCATCCCTGCCAGTGTTGTGTAGTAAATATTGTGTGTTTTATAAGCCACAATAACGGATACGATTGCAGCACTTAGGTAGGGATTTTGCCAATCTAGATTTATCCCTTCGTCATTAATAAACACAATGGGTACCCAAATTGCGGTAAGTACTGCAGGGGCACTAAAACTTAAAAATTGCTGCATTTTCGGACCGACTTTAAACGGTAGCGCACGGTGTAAAAATAAGTAACGGGTGAAGAAGGTGATACACGCCATCAATAAAATAGTTGTCATCATTGTACGTGCTCCTCTTTTGCTCGCCAGCGACTAATTACATAACCCACCGTCATAGCTATAAGGGCCGCTGTGACTAGCCACAGTTGAAAGCCTTGGCTTTTCAATAGCGTTGCAACTGCACCTGCGGTGATCACGGTCGCCAAGGTAGCAAGGTTCTTTACGCCAGGAATAACTAAAGCAATAAAAGTGGCTGCAATGGCAAAATCAAGGCCAAGATTTGTTAAATCGGGGAGCAAGCTTCCCGCGACTATGCCTAGCAGGGTCCAAATATTCCACGCAATATAAAAACTAAACCCAGCACTTAAAGCATAAATAAGGCGTACTTTTGTTCGATAAGCTTTACGATGGTGCGAGAAAGCAAATAATTCATCAGTGAGAACAAAACTAACGGGAAGCCGCCAACGAAAAGGCTGATCGATGACCTTGTGGCGTACTGCCAAGCCATATAAAAAGTGCCGCGAGCTAATAATGAGTGTGGTAAACAAAATAGTTAAAAGCGGCGTATTGCCAGCCATTAATTCTATGGCGACCAGCTGCGCAGACCCTGCAAATACCAGTAACGACATCGCTTGTGTTTCAAATGCGCTAAACCCATTTTGAATTGCTAAAGAGCCGCATAAAATTCCCCAAGGTAATACCGCAAGGCATAAGGGGAGCATGTCAAAAAAACCTTTAAGTAAGGCTTTTAGAATGGGTTTTTGCATCTTATCGCTCTTGTTTGTTGTTATGGCTCAGATCAAAACACCTATTATTGGAGTGTGTCAAAATCGTCGAAGTTTGCAATAATATACATTTCTTAGGGAGGGTTACAATGTCTAAAGTTAAAGTATGGGATGGCTTTATAAGAAGTTTCCATTGGTTGTTGGTTGCGGCTATCGCGACACTTTATTTTAGTGCCGAAGAGGGCATGCTTGAGTTGCACTTTGCAGCAGGGTATTTCACCCTTGCATTGCTAGTTACTCGTCTTATCTGGGGTCTTATTGGTAGTAAAACTGCGAGGCTCTCAGCACTAATTCACTCTCCTGTTGCTGCAATTAAGTCGTTCACGAGTAGTGAACACAAAGCGGGACATGGTGCGGCTGGTAGCTATATGGTGATAGCCTTTTTTGCTTTGCTCATCGTGCAATTAACCTCTGGCTTAATGACGAGTGACGATATATTAACGGATGGCCCGCTGGTGGCGCATGTATCCTCAGATACCGTGGAGTTTGCAGGTTGGTTGCATCATCTTAATTTTGATATTTTGTTGTATGCCATTGTTTTGCATGTTTTGGCGATTGTTATTTATCGTATAAAGGGTAAGAACTTGGTAAAGCCTATGCTTACAGGCAGTAGTGATCAAATCTCAGTCACGGAGCCTGTGACTAAATCACCCGTTATGGCATTCGTTATTTTTGCCGTGTGCTTAGTGGTGTTATTTACGACTTGGGGAGCAGAGCCTTTAAATTACTTGTTTGGCTAAGGTGCTTCAAAACATTAAAAAAGGCGCTGATAAGCGCCTTTTTTGGTCAACGTTTTTTGCTAGTCTTTGAATGACTTATGGCAATCTTTACAACCTTTAGCCCATGCGCCAAATGCTTTACCAATAACTTTTTGGTCGCCACTTTGTGCTGCAACTGCTAGTTCATCAGCATACTGTTGGAAAGCAACGGCTTTTTTCATAAAGGTTTCGTTGTCGCTCCATACAGCTGCAAGTGCAGATGTATCGCCCTTATCAGAACCCGCTATGAAAGCTTCCCAAGGCATTTTTGATAGTGCTGCTGCATTGTTTGCACGCATCTGAAAACGTTCTGCATCAAAAGGTACTTTTCCTTTTAGCATATCGCCCATGTCACCAATTTGTACGCGAATCATTGAAAATGCCGCTTGGCGGTATTCGATAGCGTCACTTGGCTCTTCAAATACAGAGTTTGCCGATGCACTAAGTGCCATAGTCGACAGTATCGTACCTAATACTAATTGTTTTAATTTCATTCCTTTTGCCCCTTAATATGTCATAAAGATAAATTAACCGAGTTTTATCTCAGCTAAATAGATTATTCAAGTGTAATGCGGTTAATCTTAACTTAAGTTTAATTTAATCATTTATGTCAATGTCTGCGAAGATCATACCACGGCGCATACTTCGTGTTGCTAAGAAAACTTCACCAAGCAGTGATAAAAAGGCAAAAATGAGTAATGCCATTGCTGCAACAAAGCAGCTGGCAATCGTCACACTTAAATTAATAGATTGAATGTGTGATAAAAACAGACACATGACCACAGCACAGACAAGTAGAGCACTAAGTACGCTTAAGCTAAATGCAATATGGATACAGCGCGAGCGTTTGAGCAAAGCTCTTAATTCGGTCGTTAATGATAGATTAAAATCTTCGTCGGTACTTACTTTTAGCTTTCGCTCAAGCTGTCTTGCACGGTCAGTAATGCGTGCAAGGCGATTAGATAAAACCCCCAGTGTTGCAGCAATACCAGTAATTAAGAAAACGGGGGCTACGGCTGTTTGGATTACCTTTGCCATCGTTAAAATGTTAATGACGTCTGAGTTCATTTCGTCTCGCTTTGCGTTAAAAAATACAATATTCGTTTACAAACATTTACAACCCACTGTTTTTTATAAATTATTTTAAAAACAATGGGTTTGAAACGATGTTGTGTCTATTTTTGTGGTTATTGTAATCATAGTGTAATTATTTTGTTGTTCCTATTTGTCGTCCCGTTTTATATTGACGGCGAAACTCAGTTTCAATCACTGTCAAAACGATAACATAACATATCCTAGGGGACCCTATGTCTAATAATCTAATAAAAAGAACAACAGTCGCACTCGCTGTTGCAAGCGCAATGTGTGCAAGTGCTCAGGCAAATGATTTTTCAAAGTATAACCTAGCGGGTAAAAAACTAATTAAGCCAGTTGCTGTTACTAAACAAGAAAAAAATGTAAAAGGTGAAGCAACAAGCTGGTTGGTTAAACTCAAAGCACCTGCAACAGTTAGCGCAAAAACCATGGGAGCTGATATTGCTTCAGTACAAGCAGTTGCTAAGACGGCGCAAGCATCAGTAGAGCAAACTATTGAGAGTATGGATTTACCTGTGCAAGTTATTGCTAAAACATCAACACTTGTTAGCTCAGTTGTTGTAAATGGTAGCAAGCAAAATGTCGCAATGCTTTTATCGAATCCTCAAGTTGAAGAGATATATCCTGTCTATGACTATGAGCTACATGTTGCTGGTAGTGCGGATTATATTGAAGCAACCCCACTTGTCTCAAATGGCTTAGCAACAGGTCAAGGGGTACGCGTAGCTGTACTTGATACAGGTATTGACTACACCCATACGGCATTTGGCGGCGAAGGCACAGATGCAGCCTATGCGGCAGCGACGGCAGACCCAACAACGGTTGATTGGCCGCAAGGTAAAGTATTAGGCGGCTATGATTATATAAATGATGATGCTGATCCGATTGATGTGATCACTAACCATGGAACCCATGTATCTCACTCGGTAAATGGTATTGCGCCAAATGTGGATCTATTTGTTTATTCTGTGTGTACAGATCGCTCTTGTCCTGGCTTAGCACAATTACTTGCATTAGAGAACGCGATGGATCCGAATGGTGATGGTGATATTTCTGATCGTGTAGATGTAATTAACATGTCTTTGGGTGGTGATTACGGAGATATTGCTACCGATGCAGTAGGCCAATTGATCAATGAAGCCGTTAAGCTAGGCACAAACGTGGTTATCTCTGCTGGTAATGATGGTGCATATCCATTTATTGTTGGTGGCCCAAGTACCAGTGAAAATGCACTTTCTGTAGGTGCTATGACTCACCCTAGTGAACCTGATAATGTATTCACCAATGATTTAAATGGCGAAGAAATCGAAACGGGTTTAGCATCATTCGGAAATACAGATGCGTTTGTCTTGACCAGCGAAGATCATGAGTTAGTTTACCCAAGTGACAATGCAACGGCATGTGTTGACTTTGCCGAAGATGTCGATTTTACCGGTAAAGGTGTCATTATCGATCGTGGTGAATGTGGTTTTTCTGCTAAGGCATTGCGAGCACAGCAACGCGGGGCTGCTTATGTCATTATTGCAAATAATGCAGAAGGTGGGGCACCAGGCATGTCAGCGGGTCCAGAAGCTGATCAAGTAACTATTCGTGTTATCTCGGTAACTCAAGGAGTAGGGCGTCAATTAAAAGAGCAGCTAGCGGCAGGTGAGCAGCCTGAATATCACTTTCAACTTGAAAAACTTGTTCTTACAGGAGCAATTGCGGGTTTTACCTCTCGTGGTCCATCAATGGGTGGCTTGCTTAAGCCAGAGATTACAGCGCCAGGTGTGAATATTATGACAGCACATCCAGGGCTTGGTGATGGGTTAACTGGCGTATCGGGTACATCTTTCTCTGGGCCTATTACCGCAGGTGCTGTGAGCCTCTTAAAAGAAGCACAACCAGAGCGTAATGCGTTAGAGCTTAAAGCGACACTAATGAACACGGCAAACTTAGATGTCACCATGGAGCCTCGTGCAATAAACCCAGATGCTGAACTTGCGCCAATTAGCTATATTGGTGCAGGTTTAGTTGATGTTAATAAAGCTGCTAACTTACCTGTTGCAGCATGGGCTGCTGATACTAAACAAGCGGCACTTTCATTTGGTCTGGTTAACGCTTCTGAGACTGTTGAATTAACAAAAACTATTCAAGTTAAAAACTTCTCGAATGAAGTGAAAGTATATTCGTTATCACTTGAGCAGCGGTATCAAAACGACATAGAGCGTGGTTCATTTTCATTAGAGTACCCTGAAACCATCACCGTTCCTGCTGGTCAAACAATGTCATTTGATGTGACGGCAACAATCGACCCTGCTACGTTGCCTGAGTGGACATTGACAGATGATAATATTGGTTCGCAAGCGACTACAGCAGATCTAACTAACTTGGAGTTAGATGGTGCGTTAGTTTTCTCTGATGGCGATGAGCCAGCTTTCCACTTGGTTTATCACGTATTACCAAAAGCAAATGCTGCCATGAGCTTTACACCAGTTGAAACTGAAAGTGGTGTAGCGCATCAGTTGACTAATACAGGCGCGACAACGCTAAACCCTGTTTTTGCACCAACAGTGATGACTGATGATATTGATGAAGCGCATCGCTTTGATCTAGTGGGAGCATCGATTGAAACATTCCCAGTTACGGCGGATATCTGTGAAAGCGGTTATGTGACTTTAACAACCGTTATTCTAAATGAGGGGATTACTCACTCATACGTTGCGGGCTTAATGGCTGACTTTGACCTTGATCAAGATGGTACATACGATGTAACAGTACAAAATGGTAAGCTTGAATGGTTCTTTAGAGATATTGAGCCTGGCACAGCAATCACTTTCACTCATAGCTATGGCAGCACTTCAGGTCAAATAAATAATATTTTTCAAATTATCGGTAACAATCATTTGACCCTTCAAACTTGTTTAGAAACATTTGGCTTAACGGCGGATGACCTAGACAATGTAACTGCAAATATCCGCTTTAGAACAGAAGAAGAGTTGTGGACACCACTGGCGACAAACCTAGGTGATGTTGCAATGGGAACTTATACGTTCAGTGATGCATCTGAAAATGTCTACGCGACCTTAATTGATGATGCTGGGAATGCTGTCAGCTCATTAGCACCAGGAGAGTCTGCAACTATGCTTAATGCTGGTGCTGATTTCTTAATTTTATCTGATTCAGGTTCGAAAGCATATGTTGCTACTCCGCAAAGTGATGCTAACACTTCGCCTGTTTTAGCGGATGCTGAGTTCTCAGTGGATGAGAATGCAGAGAATGGTACGGTAATTGGCACGTTAGAAGCTAGTTTTGGTGCAGACCTTGCCAGCCCTGTTTCTGAGTTTATTGTTATCAGCTCGACTTCTACAGCTGTTTCAGTCACTTCCGAAGGTGATGTTGTGGTAATGCAACAAGATATTTTGGATTATGATGCAGGAATGACAGCCATTGAACTTGAAGTTGTTGTTAGTGATAAGTCAGGCAATATCTCGGATCCCGCCATGGTTACTGTACTTGTAAATAACCTTGCAGATGAAGCATCTGAGATGCCAGCAGAACCTGCTACTACAGCAAATAGATCGCGTTCATCGGGTTCTCTTGCATGGTTAGCTCTTTTAGCTGCACCGTTTGCATTTGTGCGTCGCCGTAAGCAAAAGTAGATAATCAATACGTTTGAATAAAGGGAGCTGTAGCTCCCTTTTTACATTGCTTCACAAAGCCTACTTATATCGTGACTTAATTTTACTTATATTAAAGTCGGGATAAAAAAATAACTCAGGAACCCCATGAAAATTAGTCACTCTCTTTGTTTATTGGCTGTACCACTCGCCATTGTTGCGGCGTGTAACAAAACTCCTAATTCTGTAAATGAATCCAGCGCATTTTATGCTGTAGAAAAAGTGAACACGTTGGCACCTGTTGCTAACAAAGTACCTTATGAGATGACTCTTCATGGCGATACAAGAGTTGATAACTATTATTGGATGCGTGACGATACTCGCACTGACCCACAAGTTCTTGCCCATTTAGCTGCTGAAAATAGTTATGTAGAAAAAATGATGGCTCATACAGATGCTTTACAAAATAAGTTATTTGAAGAGTTGAAAGGACGTATTGAAAAAGATGATGAATCAGTACCTGTAAAAAAGGGAAGCCATTATTATTTTTCACAAACTCATGGTGATAATGAATATCCGGTTTATATACGAAGTACTGATAAGCAAGGACTGCATCAGCAGGTTATTTTAGACGTAAATAAGCTTGCGCAGAATCATGATTATTTTGCAGTAACAGGGCTTGATGTAAGCCCAAATGGCGCTTTATTGGCCTATGGTGAAGATACGTTAAGTCGACGTATATACACGGTAAAAGTTAAGGATTTGACAACTAATCAATTATTGCCGGATACAATTGAAGGCAGCGAAGGTGATGTTGTTTGGGCGAATGATAATAAAACCTTTTATTATATTAAAAAAGACCCACAAACCTTACTGGGATACCAAGTTTTTCGGCACAGGTTAGGCACGTCTCAAGCGGATGATGAGTTAGTGTACGAAGAGCATGACACTAGCTATTATACCAGTATTGAGAAGAGTAAAGATCACCAAGAAATTTATATCAAGCATAGTAGCACGAGTGCCTCTGGGGTATCGGTTATTGATGCAAACGATATCAGTGCCATGCCAAAACGTTTAATTGCACGTGAAACTGGATTTGAGTATGACATTAAGAAATTAGGTGATTGGTACTACATAGTCACAAATTTAAACGCCGTAAATTTTCAATTAATGAAGGTGCGTCGTGAACAAGCTCACGATAAAGCAAATTGGCAAACGCTGGTTGCTGGGCGCGAAAACATCAAGCTGGAAAGTATTGAGTTATTTAGTAATCACCTCGTATACGAAGAGCGAAAAATGGGGCAAACCTATTTAACAATTCGTCATTTACGTGATCAGCAAGAACAAGTGATTGCCTTCAAGGACCCGACATATACAGTTTCTAGCTATGACAACTATGAGCTAGATAACCCTAACTTACGTGTTTACTATTCAAGTATGACCACGCCAAGTACAAGTTACGATATTAATTTAGAAAACGGTGAAAAAACGCTTCTCAAGCAGCGTAAGGTGTTAGGTGGCTTTAACCCAGATAATTATGCATCTGAGCGGGTGTATGTGACAACGCGAGATGGTGTCGATGTGCCTGTGAGCCTCGTTTATCGTAAAGATAAGTTTGATAAAAACGGTACTAATCCGTTATTACAGTATGGCTATGGTTCGTATGGTGCGACGATGGATCCAAGTTTTTCGAGTTCGCGATTAAGCTTACTTGATCGCGGGTTCGTATTTGCAATTGCGCATATCCGCGGCTCACAAATGCTAGGGCGCCCATGGTACGAAGATGGTAAGTTGCTTCATAAGAAAAACACATTTAACGATTTTATAGATGTAACAGAATCTTTAGTTGCACAAAAGTATGGTGACAAAAACACTATTTTTGCAATGGGGGGCAGTGCAGGTGGCTTGCTAATGGGGGCGATAGTAAACCAAGCGCCAGAACTTTATAAAGGAGTGATTGCAGCCGTTCCTTTTGTTGATGTTGTAACAACGATGCTTGATACAAGCTTACCGCTTACTACCAATGAATATGATGAGTGGGGTAACCCAAATGATAAAAAGTATTATGATTATATGTTGTCATATTCACCTTATGATCAAGTGAAAAAACAAGCCTATCCAAATATGTTGATCACAACGGGGCTACATGACTCACAAGTACAATATTTTGAACCTGCAAAGTGGGTGGCAAAATTGCGTGAGCTGAAAACTGACAATAATGTATTGCTCTTTAAAACCGATATGGAAGCAGGACACGGTGGTGCGTCAGGGCGATTCAAAAGTTTAGAAGATACCGCACTGTATTATGCTTTTATGCTTGATTTGGCAGGTATCAAACAATAATCAATATACGCACCAGTGGGTGATTCGACCTTAAACTGGTGCATGCTTCGTTAAGTTAAAGCGAAATTGGGTCCCCTTACCCAGGGTACTTTGTACTTCAATATCACTATTCATTAGTTTAAGTAGCTGTTTGCAAATAGCTAAGCCTAGTCCACCTTGACCCCGTTTAATGCTATTACGTGCTTGGTAGTGAGGTTCGAAGATTGCCGTTAACTCATCAGCGTGAATGCCTACACCAGTGTCAGAGACTGAGACAAAAACTTGTTCGTTGAGTTGAGACACATCTACAGTGATTAATCCTTTAGAGGGGGTATGGCGTATCGCATTTTCTATAAGGTTAGTAAGTACACGCTCTAGTTTGGCAATGTCTGCTGTAACTGGAAAGTCGCAAATTTTGGGAGTGACTTTTATTGTTACCCCTGCTGCTTCAGCGTTTAATGCTAGTTTGGCGACACAGTCGTAAATTAATTCGCCAAGATTAAACGTTTCAGTTTTTATCTTTACTTGCCCACACTCTAAATTAGCCAGTTCAAAAATTTGTTCAATTAACAGCTTCAATTGTTGGCAATTATCCATTGCCAAGGTCAGGTAACGTTGTTGCTCTTGATGACTGAGCTGAGAATATGGCTTTTTCATAACCTCAAGAAAACCATGTAATGAAGCAAGTGGCGTTCTTAAGTCGTGTGATAAATGAGTAAGTAATTCTCGGCGCTGTTTATCTATTTGCTGCAAAGATTTAAACTGCTCATCAATACGAGATAGCATGCCATAAATCCCTTTACTTAAGTTGCCAATTTCGTTATTCCCCATATAGCTCGGGCTAAGCGCCATTTCTGTGAGGCTGTAGTTGGCAGCTTTTATTCGACTGACCTCTTTATTTAATTGTTTAAGTGGCGAGGTGAAAAAGCGAAATAACAGCAACATAGTGATAAATAGCGCGACCATAGCAGCTACAAACCACATTGCCCCTAGCCAAACTGGATTATCACGTTTTACCTCGTGTAGCGTTGCATCAAAAGCTTGACCACCAATAATCATATACAAGTAACCTTGCAGTTTTTGTTGATTATAAACAGGGGCAGCAGAAAATATTTTTTGACCCTCAATGTTGCGGGGGTCGTCACCGTAAATAGGTGTAGAGCTTGGTTGTGAAATTAATTTTTTTATTGGGCTTAGATTTATTTTTTGCCTCACTACCTTGCCTGGTTTGGCTGAATAGGTCAGCAAATTACCTTCTGGGTCTACAAAGTAATATTCGAAAGCAGGTCCTAGTACCATTAGGGTATGAAATAAATTTTCCAGCGCCTTATAGTCATATACACCTTGCTTTATTAATGGATTGTCGTTTACAAGGTGCTCAGCGAGGTGTATGTGTAATTGCTGTTGTGCTTGGTGCTGAGAGTGTTGTTCAAGCTTTTTGCTCCAATTAAATATAAGCGCACACAGCAGGCTAAAAATAATAACTAGTGACCAAGCTAGTTTTTGGTAAAGGGTCATCGAAAACATCATTGTATATTTAACTGCCCTGGATTTAATCTATAACCGACACCCCAAACTGTTTCTATAAATAGAGCACGGTGGTGCTGTTCAAACTTACTGCGAAGGCGATTAATATGGGAGTTAACGGTATGCTCGTAACCACTGTGTTGGTACCCCCAAACTTGATCAAGTAGCTGCTGGCGACTGAAAACATGGTTAGGGTGCTTTGCAAAGTGTACCAGTAAATCAAACTCTGTCGCGGTTAAGTTGACGGCTTGATTTGCTAAGTAAGCTTGATGACTCGAAAACTCTATGTGTAAGGCTCCGAGTTGAAGTTGTGCTTCATCGGGTTTCTTTTTTATGGAAGATTGAGCTATAAGTAGTTGCTCTCGGTGGCGCAATTGAGTTTTTACTCTCGCTTGTAATTCTCTTGCAAAGAATGGTTTACATATATAGTCATCTGCACCCATTTCTAAACCAATAACTCTATCCATGTCACTGCTCAAAGCGGTAAGTAAAATAACCGATACCGTGGGGTAGTGTTCTTTAATCTTGCGGCATAAACTTAAGCCATCCATTTGCGGTAAGTTTATATCTAATATAACAAGTCCATAATCATTGCTTGCTAGTTTTTTTAATGCTGATTCAGCAGAATCGGCTTCATCAATATGTAAATTTAGGTTGCTAAGTTGAGTTATTACAAGTTGACGTATAGCACGGTCATCTTCAACAATTAAAAGTTTTTCTGGGCGCATAGTCTTGTCCAAATCGCTAAGGCACTTCCTTATGCCCTTAGCGCAAGTGAGTGCTATGTTATTGCGTCCGCGTAATGACAACTTGAGTCAATGGGTTATCAAACTTATGTTGACTGCTAAGTACTGAGCTACTTAGACCATCATGTTGGCTAACAACACCTGGGTGCATAGCCACATAGTTAACATCATTACGCTCTTCATTAAATCCTTCGCCTGAATCAGCTGGTCCAGGGATTGTCCCCGCGGCTTCTGAATTAGCCTCTGTTCCAGCATCATAAGCAAATGTAGTAAAAGTAAGCGCTTCATCGACAGCTAACGAAGACACATCTATTGCATTAAGACCGGTAAATGCATCATTTGTATTCACCAGCATGGTTGCTAAGCTTATTTTTAATGAATCTAGTTGCTCTGTTGAGAGTGATAATGTTACCTGACTTCCTGGTGGAAGAGGTGCATCGGCAGATGCAACTGCGGTTGCAAAATCAACCGCTAATAGGTCGCTGTTGTTTCCTCCTTCAGCCATTACCTCAAGTGCTGTCGATGCAGGGCTACCTATTTCCCAAAGCATGTTTTCGGTATGAGAAATCACAGCAATTGGTGATAATGGTTGTGCGGCAGTTAAGTTACTTACTTGTATTGTAAATTCGTATGTAACGACTGGACTAACAACGGGAGGTGACACGACTTCAGGCGGAGTCTCTGAGCGATTATTATTTGAGTCACCACAGGCCGCGAGGCTGGCGCCAAAAGCAATGATGATCAAGCTTTTTGTTAAACGAAGCATAATAGCTCTCCTACTTAACCGTTACTGTCAATTTAGCAACTGGGTTTAACCATCTGTGTACTGTGTTATCAAGGTCACTAATCCCTGCTTCAAGATCATCATCACCTAAGTTACCAGGGTGAATATGTACCATTGTGTTGCTTTCACTGCTTGTGACACCACTACCGCCAGTGCCTGCATTTCCGCCTGGTGCGGCAGGAATACCGGGAACGCCCAAAGCCCCTGAGCCTTCAACAACGCGTTCATCATTTGCTTCAGTGCCTGCATCATAGCCATTTAAGTAAATAGTGTAAGTACCTGCTTCGGTAGGTATTTTCCAGCTATTCAAGCCGACAAAACCATCATTTGTTGGCAACAACATGGCTGTTAGAGATAAGTAGTCGTTACCTTCAGTTGTTGTTAGGCTTGCCATTGTCGATGCGGCCGGAGCAAGTAACCCTTCAGCTGGGTTGGCAACCATATCGCTATTTGCGGCTGTTGCTTCATCAACAAGAGGTGCAATGTTGCCACCTTCAGCCATTGTTTGTAACGCTGTAGATGCTGGTGTTGCGACTTCAAAAAGTGATGTATCACTGCTGTGGGCTGTAATCAGAATAGGTGTAAAATGCACACCTTGAGTGAGATTTGTTAGTTTGATATCTAGCTCAGCTGCTTGGCTCGTGAAGCTAGAAATTGCTGTAGCAGCTAGCAAAGTTAAAGATAAAGTTTTCATTATTTGTTCCTGTTTTTGACTGTTCAAAAACAGTATCAAATAGCAATATCATAAAAGCCTCACGAAGTTATCACTTTTTTATCACAGTAACGAGGTGGAGTGAAAACAGCGGGTTAAATCAACTCATGGTATATTAACTAGGCAAATATAACGCTATAGTGAAGATGAGAAAAAATAACAAGGAGTCATAATGGACGATAATCAAAAGGTTGAAGTTATAACGGATAATAAGGATCATCGAACGTGGGCAATGCTATGTCATTTAAGCTCATTTGCTGGATTATTAATTCCTTTCGGATCTGTCATCGGGCCACTCATTGTGTGGCTTGCTAAAAAGGATGAAATGCCGTTAGTGGCTGAGCATGGCCGTAAGTCATTAAATTTTCAGCTAACGATGATGATTGCATATATCATTAGTTTCTTGTTGATGTTTGTTGTTATCGGCATCATTTTATTACCTGTCATCGCAATTTTCGCTTTTATTATGGTTGTTGTATCGGCAATCAAAGCCAATGATGGTAAAGAAGTGGATTATCCGCTGAGCATCGAATTTATAAAATAAAACTGAGAAAATTAGATATACTAGAAAAGCTCAGCAGTGTTGCTGAGCTTTTCTTTTTTTGGGTATGTATGGCCTATCTTTCGCTTTTTTTTACTGCATTTATTTCAGCAACTTTGTTACCTAGTTCATCAGAGTTGGTAATGACGGCAATGATTGCCAAAGGGAGCTACTCTCTTTGGTTGCTATGGCTTAGTGCAACACTCGGTAATGTGCTTGGTAGTTGTGTTAACTATTGGCTTGGCACACAGGTCATGCGTTTTAAAGATCGTAAATGGTTTCCGGTCTCTAAAAAGTCCATTGAAAAAGCTGAAAAACAATTCAATAAATACGGTATTTACAGTCTATTGTTTGCTTGGCTGCCAGTGGTGGGCGATCCACTTACTGTGGTCGGTGGAATTTTTCGCGTTAAGTTCTTAACTTTTCTGGTACTTGTCGCCCTTGGCAAAGGTGCACGTTATTTAGCTGTGCTTGCCTTTGCTGTTGGGCTTGAAAAGTTTTTTTAGTTTTTCTGCCAATCGAGAGTCAGAGATACTGAGTCCGCAAAACGCAGCGCATGTGGCTTATCAACACGGACTTTGGCGTAATGAACACTTTTATGCTGGTGGCAAATAGCTAAAATCTCGGCAACGAGCTTTTCTAGCAGTAAGAAGTGACCTTCTTCGACTAAAGCGATAACTTCTTTAGTAATGGTCTTGTAGTTAAGTGCTTTATCAACAGCGTCAGTTTCACAAGCTTGCTCAGCAGGGTAGTGAATTTCAAGGTTAATCACGACATCTTGCTTTTTTTCACGCTCTTCAGGGTTAAAGCCAATAAAGGTTCTTAGCCTGAGGTTAGTTACATTGATAATTGCATTGGCCATGATTACCCTCTAACTAACTGCAAAAACTCATTACGGGTTTTTGGATCGGCTCTAAAGCTGCCAAGCATAACTGAGGTGCGCATGCTTGAATTTTGTTTTTCAACACCGCGCATCATCATACACATATGTTTTGCTTCAACAATAACACCAACACCTTTTGCACCTGTGACCTCTTCAACAGCTTTTGCAATTTGATGAGTAAGCTGTTCCTGAATTTGGAAGCGTCGTGCAAACATATCGACAATACGAGCAAATTTAGATAAACCGAGTACTTTACCATCAGGAATGTAAGCAATGTGACAACGACCAACAAATGGCAGTAAATGGTGTTCGCACATAGAGTAAAGCTCAATATCTTGAATTAATACCATGTCGTCAGCATCAGAGGTGAAGACGGCGTTATTAGTAATTTCATCAAGAGTTTGGCGATAACCTTTAGTTAGGTATTCCATCGCTTTTGCTGCGCGTTTCGGCGTATCAAGTAAGCCCTCTCGTTGAGGGTCTTCGCCTACTGCGCTAATTATGTCTTGATAGCTCTTTTTTAAATCATCGTGCATAGATTTCTCAGTAATACGTTATTTTAAATGTCTGCCACCATCGACAGGTAATGAACGTCCTGTGATGTAGTGGCTGTTAAGTAGTAGCTCGACGCTATTAATAATTTCTGTGCAGCCAGGTTCTATTTCCATTAAAGACTTTTTGATGGTTTTGGCTCGGTATTCTTCACTGTCATGATCATTAAAAATAATGAGTGATGGTGCAATTGCGTTCACTTTAATTGCCGGTGAAAATTTCGCTGAAAATGATTTAGTTAAGTTATCGAGTGCTGCTTTACTAGCTGCGTAGGCTAGGTGTTTAGGGCTGCCTTTTTCCACCACATAATCTGTCATGTGGATGATATCGGCAGCTTGACCTGTATTCTGTTGATAATGAAGCAATAGATCAGCTGCTGCTAGATTGATTAAGTAAGGGGTTTTAGCATGAATGCGCATCATATTATCGAACAGCGTCGCATAATCTTGGTTATTGGCTTCACAGTCCCAACTCGACGCGTTATGAATAATTGCTTTTAGCTGATTAGTATGGCTTTTTAGTTGTTCAATAAAATGTGTAATTGCTGCATCACTATCAAAGTCAGCATGAATACACGTTGCTCCTTTACCTGCGAGGATATCAATAGCATCGTGGCGAGTGCGGTATGTGACTATGATTGCTTGTCCTTGCGCTAAAAAGTGCTCGGCCAAAGCGAGTCCAATACGTTGGCCTGCGCCAGTAATTAAAATAGGCGATGACATAAACTATGTATAAATCCTTAGATGTCTGTGTGTTAAGCTTTCTATTTAGTTTGTACTCTAGCCACTATAAACCAAATTACAGAACGATTTCATCTTTACTGCAATTATGTTGCAAAACTTTTTACGGGCAAAGTTTTCACACCGATCATTTATCATATTGAGAAAACGCCGGTAATACTAGGGAAGGTGCATCAGTGTAGCGAGGAAAAGAGGGCAATTTATTTGCTGATTGCTATAAATCGCCCTTCGATATTTTGAGCTTAAAGCTCGTCATAAATAGTGGGTATAGCTTGGCGCTTATGTTGGGTACGTAAGTAGATAGCGGTTAGTTTATCTTCTACTTCGCTTGTCACATCTTTGCCTTCTAAAAAGTCATCAATTTGTTCGTACGTTAGGCCTAGCGCCTCTTCATCTGTTAAACCTGGGCGATCGCACTCTAAATCAGCTGTTGGTGCTTTATGAACCAGTAAAGCAGGCGCTCCTAACTGCTCTGCAAGGGCTCTTACTTGACGCTTCGAAAGACCAAATAAAGGGGCTAAATCACATGCGCCATCACCAAATTTAGTATAAAACCCCGTAATATTTTCAGCACTGTGGTCAGTGCCCACAACTAAACCTTGGCTAAAACCAGCAATTTCGTACTGTGCTACCATTCGCTGGCGTGCTTTCACATTGCCTTTAATAAAGTCAATTTTTGCTTGATCAGGAAGCTCAACGCCGCCACCGACCACAGCCGCCATCGCTTGTTCGTGCATCCCGTCAACCGCTGCTTTGATGTTTACGGTCATGCGCTTACTGGGTTTAATAAAATCAACGGCCATTTGTGCTTCGTCTTCATCTGCTTGTACACCGTAAGGTAGGCGCACCGCGATGAATTGGTATTCGTTGGTGTTGTGTTCTTGGTTTAATTCATCAATGGCTAATTGGCATAAACGACCACATGTTGATGAGTCAACACCACCACTAATACCTAATACAAGCGAACGTGAATGCGCAGCTAGAAGTCGGCTTTTTAGAAAGTTGACGCGGCGCGTAATTTCCGCCTTCACATCAATCGTGGGTTGGACTTTCATTTCTGCCAGAATATCGGCACGCATGGTTGAGCTCCTATTTTCGTTGTGGTTGTTCAGCGTCTTGTACATTATGTTACGAGCAACGCTTTTATTAAAGACCTAAATGCGCTTTTATCGCGTTAATTTGTTGCTTGAGTTCTTCGATTTCGGCACGCAATTGTTGAACTTCGCTGTCGCTGGCCTGTTCAGGCTCATGATCAACTATATCTTTTGCTAAGCTATCTGAGTCAACAAATAAGTGCATATAACGGCTTTCTCGTTTACCTGGTTCACGGGCTAAACGAGCAACATGTTCTTGTTCGATCAGGGCATCAAGGGCGATTTCAACTTCACTCACATTAGAGAACTCGGCGAGGCGATTACTACGGGTGCGTAACTCGCCTGGGGTCTGCGGCCCTCTTAGCAATAATAAGCAAATAATCGCACGCTGTTGCTCAGTAAACTGTAAGCTGCCAAACTGAGTATTGCAAAAGCGATGCGCGTATTTATTCACTCGGCCTGAAAGGCCTTCATCAACAGTGACTAAACGTAAATTGGTCAGTTCATCTATGATGTTTTGTACATCAGACTCGCTCAGCGATAAAACCGGTTCACGGTTTGACTTTTGATTGCAAGCGTTCGTTAATGCATTTAAAGAGAGAGGGTAGTGCTCAGGGGTTGTGATTTGCTTTTCAAGTAAGCAGCCAATAACGCGTTGTTGGTTTGATGATAAGTGCATTGTTTTACTCTCTGTGTTTATGCGGGCTTAGCCACATTTGTAATTTTTTATTTAAAGCATCGAAGTTAAGTGGTTTGGTTAAATAGTCATTCATGCCAGCACTGAGACAGCGTTCTTTATCGCCTTGCATTGCATTCGCGGTTAAGGCCACGATATTAACGTCTTGATGAGCCACTCCCGCTTCTGAAGCTCTAATTGAGCGTGTTGCTTGATAACCGTCCATTTCAGGCATTTGGCAGTCCATTAATACAAGCTCGTAAGGAGTGTCTTCTCGCTTGCTCAAATATGAGATTGCTTCAAGGCCATTTTCTGCAATGTCAAAACTCACTCCGGCTTGTCTCAACAGGGCACTTGCCACCATTTGATTTACTTTATTGTCTTCTACTAAAAGCACTTGCGACTCAGTGTCAGTGTTAACTTCTGCTATTTTTGCGTTTACCGGTTCTTTGTTTGTGTGCTGTTGCTCAATGTATTTTTCATTAGCAAGCGAGTTAAATAAGTCCGAAGGGGTGAGGGGTTTAAAAATAATACTCTCTACTTTTAACACATGTCTCGTTTGCTTTTCCGTTAAACTCATCGGTGCCATTAAAATACGTTTACAACGGCTTGCATTAAAGTGGGTTTGAAACGCTTTTTGTTGAACTTTAGAGGCTTTAGCGAATAGCGCGTAGTCGATAAAAATAGCATCAAAATGACAGCCAGTTGGTTGTTGTGCACGGGCAAGTAAGTCGTCAATATTATTAATTATTTCTACTTTAGCACCCCATAGCTGCAATTGTTTTTTAGCAATACCGCTGCTTAGCTTGCAGTTGTCAGCAATGAGGATCAATTTCTTGTCGATAATATGACTCGGCTCGGGTTGTTGTTGTGCATGGTCTAGTTTTACTTTCACAGTAAAATTAAAGGTGCTGCCTTCACCTAGCGCACTTACTACCCCAACATCTCCCTCCATTAGTTGACAGAGCTGCTTCACAATTGCAAGCCCAAGTCCTGTACCGCCATACTGACGAGTTGTTGATGCATCGGCTTGAGTAAAAGAGTCGAACAATGTGGCTTGTTTATCTGCTTTGATCCCAACCCCTGAATCAATGATGGAACAGCACAAGAAGCTGTCGTTGTCTGCTTCTTCGTAGCTGGCTATGACGATTATTTCACCGTCGTTAGTAAACTTGACGGCATTTCCTAGTAGGTTATTGATAATTTGACGAATTCGATTTGGATCACTAATGATAAATTCATGCTTAATATTAGTGGCATCAAGAATCAGCTTGGTGTTGTTTTGTTCTGCTTTGATTGCAAAGGACTCAATGGTATCTCCCAGTAGTTTCGATACATTGAACGATACATTCTCTATGTCTAGTTTGCCGGCTTCGATTTTTGAGAAATCTAAAATATCATTAATGATATGCAGCAAAGATTCAGCCGATGACTGAGCAAGTGCAATGTGATGACTTTGTTGAACATCAAGCTTGCTTTGTTTAATTATATTAAGCATGCCAATCACACCATTCATTGGGGTTCGGATTTCATGGCTCATACTGGCTAAAAATTCGCTTTTGGCTTTTACCGCTTGCTCCGCCGCTTCTTTTGCTTGGACAAGCTGCTGTTCGGTTTCAATTCGTCGTTGACTGGCGTGTAAACTGCCAATGAGTGCCGCCACCGCAATTAAAAAGCTTTCCTCATTTTTGCTCCACTTACGTCGGTTGTGACACATTTCTGCGCAAACCACCCCCATCGTTTTGCTACCTGTGGGAATGATAACAGTTAGCATAGAACGAATATCAAAGTGTTCTAGGTAATCAACAGATAAGTCTTTTGTAAGAGAATCACATTGTGCATCACTTGCGCTTATCACAGCATGATTATTTATGGCGTCAAAATAATTAGGGAAGTCGATTTGCTGTAGAGCAATAGATTCGCTGAATTGGGGGTTGCTTTGGTCGTGTATCGCAAACGTATTAAGTGATTGTCGATCATCACTGAAGAGCCAGATTCCTGCACGGTCAACACCAAGCGCATGGCAAATTGCTTGCACAATAATATGTTTTGATAGGTTGAGGTTACCTGTTAAAACCGCATCATTAACAGTTAAAGAGGCTAAAATTTCGTTGTGGAGGGCTATTTTACTGTTTTCAAGTTCAACACGTTTACGGGCATCTATATCTTGCAAAGAGCCAAACAGTTTCACGCATCGTTTGTTGTGATGTTCGGCTTCGCCATTGACAAGAACCCAAACAGGATTGCCCTCATTCGTTAATATTTGTACTTGTGTTTCAAAGCTCTCGCCATTTTTAATCGCTTTCTCTGTTAGATGACGAATTTTGTCTCTGCTGTAGCCAGGTTTGAAGTAATTAAAATTACTGGGCCATTCTGGCTGGCTTGAAAGTGGTAGTTTAAAAATCAATTTAGTCATTTCTGACCAATACACTGTTTTAGTTTCGAGATTAAAGGACCAAGCCCCTATTTTTGCTAAACCGCTCATGGTTTCGAGCATGCGCTCGTTTCTGTATTGGCGTTCAAGCATTTTCAGTAAAAAAACAGATGCACCTGCGAATAAAGCACAAATTAGAATAATCGCCAGCCGTAATGGCCAAATAGAAGAATTAGCAGGCTGCCAGCCTTTTTTAGGTGTTGCGTACATTTGCCACTGACCGCCTGAGAATGAAATGCTAAAGCTAAGTGGGTTAGTCTCTAGAATTTGTTCATCACCATAAAAGAACTCGCCATCCAGCCCTTTGCCATTTCGTCCTTGCAGTGCAAGTTCATACTCATTACTAAGCGAAGTGAGTCCAGCGTTTTTATACACTTTATTTATATCTAAAACGACCGATAGCAGACCCCAAAATTGATTGTTTGGCTGGGTAAATACGGGCACTCTAGCAATGAGTGCTTGGCCGCCTTGTACCAGCTCTAGGGGACCCGCCATAACAATTTTATTCTCATCCCGTGCTTTTATGGCATCTGAGCGTTGGGCTTTATTTTTTAAAAAATTTAACCCAATTGCTTTTTCATTTCCCTCAAGGGGATGGGTCATTCTTATTATCATATCGGGTGCACCGCCGATGTTTCTGAGCTCAGAGGAGGTTTCAAATAGTGGTGCTGCTATTTGTGAAAAGCGGGCTTGGTTAAGATTCGGCTCTGCAGCAACAGCAACAGCAAGACCCCGTACGAGTTGAATATTTGACACCAGCGTTGATTCTAACTCAGCGCGATAAGTACTTATTTTCGCAAGTTCTTGTGAGCGGTAGGCGTCTTTCTCTCGCGTATAATTGATATGGTCAATGACTAGACCGATTAAGATAATCAAACCTAAAGAAAGCCAGAAGGTGAGCTTTAGTTTTTTTAGCTTTTTATTATCATTTTCAGTAGCTAGTGGCATGAGAGGTATCGGTTTTTATACTATCTACCTACTATAGACAATTTCTGTCGTAAATAAAAATGAAGCACACAATCGTAAAACTAAATTTAATTATTTGTATCGAAACACTATTTTTTCATAAAACACTGGTTACTATAGGCCTATAACTCCTGCGGAAGCGTATTTAATATGTTTAAAATAATTAAATGGTTGTTGATGAGTCTACTCGTCGTTGCGTTATTGGCTACGGGCCTTATTTATGGCGCGTTGAACTTAAGCTTGCCAGCGCTGGATGGCAAAGGAAAAAGTACAGCAATTGAACAGTCCGTTAAAATCGAACGAGATGTACTTGGTCAAGCTGTGATTCATGCACAAAGTCGTTTAGATGCGGCATATGCGCTTGGCTTTGCTCATGGACAAGATCGCTTTTTCCAAATGGATTTATTGCGTCGAAATGCAGCCGGAGAGTTAAGTGAATTATTTGGCAAAGCCGCGCTGGAACTTGATAAAACAATGCGCTTTCATCAGTTGAGAAAACGAAGCCAAATTTTACTCGAGCAATTACCTTCGTCAGATCGAGCACTATTGGCGACATATGCAAAAGGTGTGAATGAGGGACATGCGCAAACGGGCTTTGATAGTTTTGAATATTTACTAACAGCTGCTACAGCGAAACCATGGCAAAGTGAAGACAGCTTACTGACTATTTTTAGTATGTATTTAGATTTGCAAACAGCGACTTTTGAACGAGATAAAACCCTGATTCAAATAGAGCAAATATTTGGTAAAGAGATGGTTGCTTTTATTACGCAACCTAGCCTGTATCAGGCTGCTCTCGATAATAGTCAGCTAGCTCCTTACAATCACTCGATCCCTTCCTTATCAGCACCTTTGAGTATGATCACGCATATTGAAGATACGAAGGAGTTAGGCAGTAATAATTGGGCTGTTACGGGGGATTTAACGCAAACAGGTGCTGGGATGTTATCTGATGATATGCATTTGTCGTTTGCGGTGCCGATTATTTGGTATAGGGCGCAGTTGAATTATCCTTTAAATGGCCAGATGCAACAAATAACAGGCGTTTCGCTACCTGGTGCCCCTGCAATTGTGGTTGGCACGAACAATAAAGTCGCTTGGGGTTTTACCAATGGCTACTTGGATACAGCTGATTGGATTGCACTCGACGGGCACGACAAAACATGGCAGATAGATGAAGCTATTTTACTTAATGATGGTAGTAGTGAAAACTATGCACTGACCATGAGTGAGTATGGTCCAGTAAAAAATATTAACGGTAAGCCTTATGCGCTAAGTTGGGTGGCACATCATGATTATGCGGTTAATATGGACCTAATAAAGCTTGAGCAAGCAAATAATGTTGATGATGCGTTAGCGCTTGCAGCTGATGTTGGTATTCCTGTACAAAATCTAATGGTTGTAGATGATAGTGGGAATGCTGCTTGGAAGAACATGGGGGCGATTCCTGCACGCAAAGTCCCTAGTGAACTTGCTGTCTCGGAGCAAAATTACCCTGTAGGGTGGCACGAAAATGAAACTGAGCGACCCTATGTTAAAAACCCTGCAAGTGGTCGACTTTGGACTGGGAACTCACGTGTTGTTTCGGCTGAAGATAATAAACGCTTTGGTAATGGTGCTTATGCGATGGGCGCACGTTCAGCTCAGATCCGCGACCGTTTATTTGAAAAGCAGCAATTCACAGAGAGTGATTTTTATCAGTTGCAGCATGATAATGAAGCTCGCTTTTTAACAAAATGGCATAACCTACTTGTAAAGCAACTTGAAAGTAGACCCGATGAGTATAAAGCTTATCTATCAGAGTTAAACAATTGGCAAGCATGTGCATGTGCAGATTCAATTGGTTATACGTTAGTGAAGTACTACCGTGATGAAGTGATTAATGGCCTCTTCAGCCCGCTGGAAAACGAACTGCAAACGTTTGATGGCAGCTTAAAGCACGTGAAGCGAGATCTTGAACCTGCTGTTTGGCAACTAATAAATACTCAACCGAAAGGTTGGCTAAATCCTGATTATGCTGATTGGTCTGAGCAAATGCGAGCAGCATTTGATCGTACCCTTGATAAGCTGACCACTCAATATGGACAGAACATGCAAAATTGGCAGTGGGGAAGCGTGAATGAGCTCGTTATTGAGCACCCATTCGCAAAACAAATTCCCGTACTCAAAAAGTTGCTCAACATGCCAGCAGCTCCAGGGTTTGGTGATACCTTTATGCCAGCAGTACAGGGGCGTAGTTTTGGTGCCTCACAACGATTTATTGTACAGCCTGGGTACTTAGATAAGGCTATAATGGCAATTCCTGGCGGTCAGTCTGGGCATCCACTGTCTGAGTTTTATCGTGCGGGATTTGATGACTATGTTAGTGAAGGTCTCACCCCTCTTATGCCACAGAGCATTATGCATAGTATTACGATAGATGCGGTTAATTAACCGCATCAGTATCATCCAGTTGTAAACAGAATGCTTTTACAACCGTGGTAGTATTTCTTCCTGCATCTTTACTGTCATATAGCGCTGCATCAGCTTGCTGCAACATGCTCTCTAAAGATGCAAGCGGTTGCCATTCAATTAAACCAAAACTCATTGTCACCGATAAGTTTGGCAGCTCTTGGTGAGCGTCTAGTGTCGCAATATATTCACGCAAGGCCTCTATTTTTTGTAACCCGTGATGCTCATCGGTATTATCGAGTAAGAGCAAAAACTCCTCACCGCCCCAGCGTACAGCTATATCTGTTTCATTTAAGAATTCACATATTGCTTGTGCAATATTAACTAAAATCGCATCGCCTTTGTCATGACCGTAGGTATCATTGATTTGTTTAAAGTGATCGATATCAGCCATGACAAGGCACAAACTTTGTTCCGCTTCGATGCTTTTTCTGTAGGTTGCTAAAATTAATTTTTTAGCAAAGCGGCGATTATAAAGTTTGGTGAGTGGATCTCGTGATGCCATTTCGGTTAATTCAATACGTTGTGAAAGCGTAATTTCTCTGATCAGCCCAATAGCGTAAACCATAGGCAAACCAGCAATGATAATATTTGTTAAATGTACATAAGGAATAAGCTGCGGGTAGGTATATTGATAAGGTACATCGTTGAAAAAGATGTATAGAAGAGCAAAGGTAGTGATCATCAATAAGCTGTATAGTGCAGCGCGTTTTAGTGATAATTGGTAATCAATCATCAAAATACAGGAGATAGTCCATAAATAAAATTGAAACCCTAAATCGAGCCCTAATGTGGCGCATACCACTACAGCATGGATAAGCACTTCCAAACAAAATACCCTCAATGCTAAAGAGGTCAAGCCTTGTTTTATTAGAAAGATACCGCTGCCCCAAGCAACGACACTAAGAATATTGACTAAAGCTAAAGTAATAGCGCCCACATGGGCAAAAAGTGGAATGAGCAACGCATGCACTATCAGTGCGAAATATGCGATTTTAGAAATGATTAAAAACTTTACTTGTTCTATTTCTTCTAAACCTGGCTGCTTTGATTGTTTTAGTAAATGTTTTATCAAATGAACCTCATACAAGCAGGCGTTTAAACACAAAGTATAGATGAAAATAGCCTTGCTGATGAATAAATCACCAATATCACCTTGAATCATTGATAAGTTTATTGTGAGTGGATTTAATTAAACGCATATTCATACGATGTTTATTATGCTGATACTTGGCATAGTGTGTAATTGATGCCACTCTAAAAGAGCTATTTTAAACGTGCTACCGTATAGTTTGCTTTGTGTTTCCTGTAATGCCCTAAAGGAGTATGTATGTCGGCTGAAAAAACGCATCTAGAGATTTGTAATTTAACCAAAGAGCAGTATCCACAAATCAAAGTTCTGATGGATCAAGCGTACCCAGGCCTAGGTGGAGCATGGCCAAGCCACACTATTTTTCGTTTAATCGATCAGTTCCCTGAAGGTCAAATCGGCATTGTTGATGACGGTGTGCTTGTGGGTATCGCTTTGAGTGTGCAAGTAGATTACGCACGTTTTTCTAACCCGCATACCTACGAAGATATTGTTGATGGTCACGACCGTGTTTTTAGCGACCCAGAAGGCGATGCACTTTATGGTTTAGATGTGGTTATATCATCAACTCACCGAGGTATGAGACTTGGCCGACGCTTATACGATGCGCGTAAAGAATTATGCCGTCAGTATAATTTACGCGCTATTTTAGCGGGTGGGCGTATTCCACGTTATTACAATCATAGCTCTGAAATGTCACCCATGGAGTACATCGAAAAGGTTGATCATAAAGAGCTTTATGATCCAATTCTAAGTTTTCAACTTTCTAACGATTTCCAAGTAAAGCGCTTACTTAAAAAGTACCTACCAGAAGATCAGGAGTCAGTGGGTTATGCCACTTTACTAGAGTGGAATAACATTATGTTTGAACCCACTGATACGGTACTTGAATCAACTAAATCTATAGTGCGTGTTGGTGCTGTACAGTGGCAAATGCGCTGCGTCGACTCAGTTGAGGAGTTACTTAAGCAAGTTGAGTATTTTGTTGATACGGTGTCTGACTATAAAAGCGACTTTATTTTATTTCCGGAATTTTTCAATGCGCCGTTAATGGGCTTAACCGAGCAGTGCAATCAAACGGAAGCCATTCGTTATTTAGCCGAATACACTGAAACGTTCCGTGATGCGATGTCGCGCATGGCAGTTGAATACAATGCCAATATTATTACCGGCTCAATGCCGCTCGCTGAAGATGACAAGATTTATAATGTCAGCTATTTGTGCCACCGTAGCGGTAAAATTGATGAGCAGCGCAAAATACATATCACGCCCCATGAGCAAAATGACTGGGTAATCCAAGGGGGTGACAAAATTGCCGTATTTGAAACGGATGCTGGCCGTGTCGGTATTCAAATTTGTTACGATGTTGAGTTTCCTGAGCTGTCGCGTATTCTCGCTAAGCAAGGGCTGGATATTTTGTTCGTGCCATTTTGGACAGATACTAAAAATAGTTACTTACGTGTTCGCCATTGTGCGCAAGCACGCGCAATCGAAAATGAGTGTTATGTTGTGATTGCAGGCTCGGTTGGTAACCTACCTGAGGTAGAGAGCTTAGACGTACAGTACTCGCAATCGGCAGTGCTTACCCCTTCTGATTTCTCATTCCCGCATGATGCGACCTTGAATGAAGCAACACCGAATACCGAAATGCTGTTATTCAGTGATTTAGATATGGATAAACTAAAAATTCTTCACAGTGAAGGCACGGTAAGAAACTTAAAAGATCGCCGTGAAGATTTATATGACGTGATCCTGAAAAAGCGAGATCAATAATGGCGTGGTTGTATTTAATTGTCGCAGGGTTGTTAGAAATAGGCTGGCCAGTCGGTCTTAAAATGTCTCAAGAATCAGAGAGTCGCTGGTTAGGCATTGCGATAGCCGTCGCCTTTATGGTCGCTAGTGGCTTTATGTTGTGGTTGGCGCAAAAGGATATTCCGATGGGGACATCCTATGCAGTATGGACAGGCATCGGCGCTGCGGGCACTTTCTTGGTCGGTATTTTATTTTATGGTGATGCTGCCACATTTGGCCGCATTGCCGGAGTACTGCTGATAATCAGTGGTGTGATAACGCTAAAAATTAGTCATTAAAAAAGCGGCATAGCCGCTTTTTTAATGACTAGAAACGCATCTAGTTGGGTAGCATTACCAGAATGGCTGCCAGCGCAATTAACACAAGCCCCGCTGTGTCTTGGCGCTTTAACGGCTGTTTTAACCAAAGAATCGATACCAAAATGGTAAAGAATACCTCTATTTGCCCTAGTGTTTTTACATAAGCAACATGCTGCAAGCTCATGGCGCTAAACCAACCAATGGAACCTAAACAGCTACAAACACTGACAGCGGTAGTGGTGCCTTTGTGATGCCACATTTTCTTAAATGTATCGCGCTCTTTGAATGCAATATAAGCGCATAGCATCAATGTTTGTAAGCTGATTATCAGTACCAGTACCCAAGCTGCAGAGTGTGGGAAAGTCAGTCCTGAATTTAAACTTGCCTCACGGATCCATGACGATGAAAGAGCAAATGAAGTACCACAGGCAAGCCCAAGCAGTGCGGTGCCCAAATTAAAGTGTTTAACATTCGCGATGCCACTTAATAGCAATACCGCAATTGCACCAATAAATACCCCAACCCAACCTAGCAATGACAGTGCTGAGCCAAAGAACATTACACCTAAAATCGCCGCCATCAGTGCTTCACTTTTGGCAAGCCCTGCGCCGACAGCAAAATTATTCATTTTAAACAGTTTTACCATCAAACCAGTGGCAACGATTTGGACGATACTGGCACCAACAATGTAGCCAATAAAAGCCAGATTAAAATCAGGAAGTGCGGCGTCTTGATACTGATAAAGTGCAAATAAATACAGGGCAGCAATTGGGCTGGCAACGATAAAGCGAGCAAGTGTTACCCCTGCAACACTCACTGTTGCACTGAGTTTACTTTGCAGAGCGTTGCGCCACGACTGCATAAATGCCGCAAAAATAGTTAAGAAAATCCAAGTCATATTGAAAATAAATTAATGAGGAGAGGCAATTAGAGTAGCAAAACCAAAGTATGAGAGCATTAGCTTATCGACCAACTTGAGAAAAACTCAGCTGTGACAATATGCCGCAGGGCTTTTATGCGGTCATTAGGCTATAGTGACAATGATGCTATTGCTGGCCGCTGCTGTTATAAGTAGCGGCTTTTTTTTGTTTGCGATAGGGTAGTGTTACAAACAAAATAAGGAAATATCATGACCACACTTATTATCTGCGCACTCATCGCAGTGCTCATACCTTATTTAGCTAAAGTTCCCGTGGCTTTTGCGCAAAATAAGCTTGAAGGATATGACAATAAACACCCAAGAGATCAACAAAGTAAGTTGACAGGTTTTGGGGCGAGGGCGCTGGCTGCTCATCAAAATAGTTTTGAGTCATTAACCGTTTTTGCTGTTGCTTTAGCGGTAGTAATTGCGACCAACAATGTTTATCAAGCCACTGAAATGCTAGCTGTTGCGCATATAATTGCTCGTGTCCTATATTGTATTTTTTACTATATAAACCAAGATATTTTGCGCTCGTTAGTTTGGCTTGTTGGCTATGTAAGTGCTGTGGCAATGATTGCTCTTTGCCTCTAGTCAAAAACCACAAAGCAAGCGGCTTAAATAAGGCGCTTGCTTTAGGGTCTTAAGTGGTTACTCTTACTTAGAGCTAACTTTAATTTTCTCAATTAAATCCTTTGCTTGATAGTTTTCGTCTAAGGCGAAATCGAGTTGTACTAAGGCGTTTTTATAGCCAGATTCAGATGGCGCATACTGCCATTTTTTTAAGGCTCTTTTCGCTTCTCGATTGAAAACAGCTTCAGGTTCTGCGCTTACCACACTGACATTGCTGGTGGCGCCACTTGGTAAAATATCGTATTTCAAAACGACTGAACCGCTAATGCCTTGCTCCGCAGCTTGAATGGGGTATATCGGCTCTACGCGCATAACCGCTTGATAGTCTTTTGTCTTTTCAACTGACATCGGCTGTTTTGCAATGGCAAAGCTGCTAAGCATGCCTGTTGTAAAAATAACTAACGCTGTTTTTGCGATAAATGAGCTGTTGTCGATCTGCTTTATTTGATTTAGACGTTGTAACATGGTGTTTTTATCTCCGTATTGTGAATAAGCCATTAAGCCTGCTCTGCTAAAGCTTGCACAGTGCACTAATGCCTTACTGTATAAAATTCGTTGTTCAGTTGATTTATTTTTGAGTACTTGCTCATCACATGAAAGCTCTTGAATACGGCGAAGACTTGCATAACCAAGCCAAGCGACAGGGTTAAACCACAACAAAATAGTGGCACTTAAAGCGAGGGCATTAATTAGGTTATCTTTGCGTTTAATGTGCACTGATTCATGCTCTAAAATTAGCGCTAAAGCATGGCTATCGTAGTGGCTTTGGTAGTTTGTTGGCAGCACTAGCTTAGTATTTATAACTCCAACAACCATCGGTGAGCTCACTTGTTTACTTTGGTATAAACGCATGTTTTGGTTGCTGTGATGATCAACCGTAATTGGTGCTAATTGCAGTTTTGCTAAAAAGCGATAATGAAAATACACGGCAGTGATCAGCAGTGCTGCACTAATAAAGCCATAAATAGCAAACCAAGTGAGCGTAAACTGCGGCATTATTGCTGTGTTTGGCGTGATAGTCAGCTTACTGATAAAGTCGTTTTGAATTGGCTTTAAGTGCTCTGGTAGGTTCGCTAACAATAAACTAATTGGTAAAAGCGCCCACAGTGTATAAACCAAGCGTGCCGATAGCTGGCTTAGTAACTTTCGCTCTAGCAGCAATAAAAACATAATTGCAGATGAGATCAAAAGTTGTTGATCTAACAACCAATTAAAAAATGCATCTAACATAACAACGCCTTATTTTTGCTGTTTTTCCCAATCATCGATAACCTTTTTCAGCTCATCAATATCATGTTGCGAGAGTTGCTCTGATTTAGCAAAGCCACTCACCAGCGGCGCAATTCGGCCATTAAAAAAGCGTTCAATAAAGCTTTGGCTTTCTTTTAATGTGTATTCTTCACGGGCAATGCAGGGAGTGTAGTTATATTGACGACCTTGTTTTTCGAAGCTTAGTGCGCCTTTTTTAACTAAACGACTTAGTAGCGTTTTGATGGTTTTTTCGTGCCATTCTTTATCGTCACTCAAACGCGCAATTACTTCACTTGCCGTGGCAGGGTAGTTAATCCACACAGCATCTAATACTTCGAATTCAGCCTTAGAAAGTTCAATCATTTTTATGCCTACAGATGTAATCTTTAATTTAAGATTACACGCGTAATCAATTAATGCAAACTTTTTTTGTTAGATAATGTCACTTTTTTTGATACTGATTATCTGTCCTTCGGGCAAATCCAGCGTGGTGAGTGAAAGCTTTGCGATATCTGTGCGGTAAAGATCGATGACTTTGTAGCCACAAAAACGTGCCATTTTACGTATTTGCCGATTTAAACCTTGTTTTAAGACGATGCAAAACTGCGTTTCGTCGACTTGAGTCACCTCGCAAGGGAGGGTTATTTGTTTATCGACAGGCACACCGCCCGCCATTTTTTTACAAAAATCACTATCAAGTGGTTTATCAACGGTGACTAAATAGCGTTTAGGTTGGTGGTAATCAGGGTGGATCAATTGATTACAAAACTCACCGTCATTGGTCAAAACCAACAAACCTCGGGAGTCTTTGTCGAGCCGACCAATTGGGTAAACGCGAGTGGTTTTAGGCAGGCTATGAATAAGGCTTGTTGGGTCGTCAGCATTTAACTTGCAATCTATACCAACAGGCTTGTGATACGCAAAGTAGGTAAGTGGTGCTTTTGCTGTAATTTTCTCGCCAAGTACCATCACATCATCGTGCTCATCTACGTGATCTATATGATTTGCAGCACGGCCATTTACTGTTACCTCACCTTGATCTATCAAGCGCGATGCTTGCTTTCGAGAGCAAACACCAGCATGGGCAATAAATTTAGCAAGTCGTACTTTTTCTAGCATGAGTGATTTTTGTACAGTTAATTTGATCACAGTATATCAAACCCGCGTATAAGAAGAAAAAAGGGGGTTCGACATGGCAATTAAGTTATCTGAACTTGCAGCGCACCAACCACTGCAAAAGGTTATCCTTCATTCGTTGGAAATGGCACTGTATCAGGTGTCTGTGGTGATCAATAACGTTGAATATTATGTCACTGATGAGCAAGGTGAGTTTATTCGCGATATTAGCCCGTTGCACATTCAAAAGCGCCTCGATCACTTAAGTTATGGTGATATGGTTTTACGCCACACCAGTGCTTATGATGAAATGTGTGGGCAGCCAGAGAAGCTCGCCAGCAACATGCTTGAGGTTCCTTATGGCAAGAATCATCTATACTGATTGATTTTAAAGCGTATACTGAGTCATAACATTTTATAGGTATGCTATGTATCAATTAAAAAGTGATGATTCAGTAGAGTTAAGTGATGAGCTAAGAGCGCATATTGTTACTTATAACAAGCAGCATTTTAACGCAGAACGTATTCCATTAGGCTTTAAGTTTGTTGATAAAAAGCGAGTAATGGTTGCAGGTATTAGCGGCCAAGTATTTGGCAATTGGTTATTAATAAATTGGCTATGGTGTGATGACTCTGTTAGAGGTAGGGGCCTTGCCTCGCGACTGTTGAATGAGCTTGAAAGTAAAGCTACTGCGCTTGGCGCAAATATAGCTCAACTTGATACACTCGACTTCCAAGCAAAGCCTTTTTATGAGAAAAACGGTTACCAAGTGAAATACCAAATGGTCAATTACCCACTTGATGGTTGCCGCTACTTTATGGAAAAAAGCCTATAGCTCAAATTTGGCCGTTAGGACATTTTCTTCCGTGAATGTTACTCCCAAAAAGGGCGTGGCTTCTGGTGCGAGCATAAATGTACGAATATTCATGTGATCATGTGCATCAGGATGCTTAAGCACATCGTCACGGTAAAAAGCACCAAAACAATCTAATGTGTTTTGTTTACTCAATTGGTTTAGTTTGGCAAAGGCAAAGATCTTACATGAGCCATTATTTTCATTTGCTGAGCTAATAAGCCCATGGTTATTAAACCCACTGGGAGTGAAATGGTAGTTTTGCTCGATAACGGCCATGGTATCAGTGAATTCAATCAATGTGGGTGTATCTGCTAGTTTTGCTAAAAATTCATTGAGTGTCATGCTTCATCCTTAATTGTTACTTTTTATTAACTCTAACTCATCCTGTTGTTGATTGATATTAAACTTATAATTTCCGAGAAAGTTCATACCTAGTAATCCAACGCCAGAGTGATTATCTATCACTAATACATCAAAATTATCTATATATTGCTGACCAATTTGAAAAGAGCGTAGCCTATAACGTTTAGCTACAACGATGCCATTTGCAGTATTGACTTGTAGCGTACCTATAAAAATGGCTGGCTCTGTGAGGTTATCCAGCTGCGCTTGGTTTATCACGGTGAAGCTAGCCCCCGTATCTATCATTAATTTAATGTGCAGAGTGTCATTAATAACACTGTTAACCAAATAGTGCGCGCCACGAGGGGTGAGTTCAATGATATCCACGCCAGTTAATGCTTGCTGTAATTTATGACGTAACTCATTGGCTTGGTTTATAAATGCATGATTTTCAGGTAGTTGCTCAAGGGCTACTTGACTGGCAACATAGTCTCCTAGCTGATAGTAAGCCATCGCATAAGTATATAAGTAGTGTGGGTTATGTGGCGCATAGTTTAGCCACTGTAAGCTGTGCTCTAGTAGTTGTTGCCATTGTTGTGCCTGAGTGAGGGCATTGATCTGTAAAGTGACTAATTCCTCAATCTGTTTAGCTAAAGAGCCTTGTTGATTGCTATCCAATCTATTTGCTAATGCCATTAAGCTCACGATCCCTTGCTGAAGATGGCCTTGATTGATAAGTCGTTTAGCATCAAGTTTTAGCATTGTAATGTCATAAGGATGACGTTTTAAAAATGTGCTTAGAAACAGCTCGCTTAAATCTTCATCGTGACCTGAGAGCCAAGCTTCAACCTCTTGTTGCCAAGCTTGTTTTAATTGTTTGGCTTGGTGAGGGTCGTTTGCAAGAAGTTGTGTATAAAACTCAATTGCTTTATCAAATTGTTGGTTATTAAAAAATACAATAGCTTGTTCAAACTCACTGGGCAAAACAGTGGTTTTTTCTAGCGTCTTAGTAGTGGCTTGCTCTGGCGTTACTTCAGGGGCGTATTGAGAGTTTATTTGCCATATAAAATAAGTATTTAAACAAAGAGAACACACCAATATTAATTTGAGTAGAGTATTCATCTATCTTGCCTGTAAAAAGCCTTCTCTTAACTTGGTTACTTTATCAGCATAAAACAAATTAAAAAATAGTTAGCTTTTAACTAAGTAACGAAGGGCTAGAATGTTACTGATTTCGATATCTGCTAGGCCTTTATATTGGTATTGAGCTTCTTGGTTATTCAGCCAAACGCTTTGGCAGCCTGCGTTATTAGCCCCTTGTACATCCGTGTCTAGGCTATCACCAATATGCAAAATCTCATTATGAGGGACGTTTAGCTTGGCAGCTGCACTATCAAATAAGGCGCTGTGTGGTTTTGCTTTGCCGTGCGGGCCTGCTTGTAAAACAAGCTCAAAAACACCGTTGAGATTAAATTTTTCTACCTCAACATTCCCATTGGTGATGGCAATTAAACGGTACTGTTTATTAAGGTTAGCAAGTAAATTAAGTACATCATTAGCAACGGTTACTTGGCTGCGGGCATTGGCAAAAGCTTGATAGGCTTGATGTGCATGCTGCTGAGCAGCTTCTTTATCAAACCCCAAGTCTGTCATGGCATACAACAAGGCGGCTTGTCGCCAACGAGTTACATCATCGATTAATGTTGTATCTTGTTTTAAGGCATTATCGCGACACTTTAGCCAATAAGTCGTGCTATCGGTTGGCCATTGCTCTATTTTAGCGAGGTAATTGGCTTGCGCTTGCAAAGCTGATTTTATGATTGGATGGTTATTGTATAGCGTGTCATCTAAATCAAAACTTAACACAGATACTGGCGATAAGGCACGATTAAATCGGATCATAATTACAACGGGTTACTCTGGTGTTGAGCGCTTTTTAGCGCGTGGATGGGTGTTGTCATAGATTTTGGCTAAATGCTGAAAATCAAGGTGTGTATAAACTTGTGTTGCCGATAAACTGCTATGCCCTAATAACTCTTGCACAGCACGTAAATCACCGGATGATTCTAGAATATGTGAGGCAAATGAGTGGCGTAACTTATGCGGATGTACTTGTGAGCTTATGCCTTGTTTAATGCCCCATTCTTGCATGCGCAGGCGCACTTGGCGTACTGAAATACGTTTTTTTTGGCTACTAACAAAGACTGCGCTTTCATCTGGGTGTGCAAATTGTGGGCGAATTTTTAGCCATGCTTTTAAAGCATTGAGGGCTTTACTTCCAACAGGGAGTAAGCGCTCTTTGTTACCCTTACCGCGTACTAACATTTCCCCTTCTGTGGGGTTAATATCTCGTATGTTAGCGCCAACTAACTCGCTAATGCGCAGGCCAGATGAGTACATTAATTCCATCATTGCTTTGTCGCGAATAGCCAATGGTTCATCATCAGGGAGTTCTAATAGCTTTGCCATTTGATCAACGTCTAAATTTTTGGGCAATGGCTTAGAAAATTTAGGTCCTTTAATGGCTTCGGCAGGGTTGTGGTAATGTGTTTGGTTTGCAATGTTTTTGGCTTTTAAAAATTTATACAAGCTACGAATACAGCTCAGTTTTAAACTAATCGTGCGGCCACTTAATTGTTTACTTCGCAATTGCATACTGTAACGACGAATATGCTCACCTTGTACATCAAACCAGCTTTCACAAAGCTTACTAAAGTACAAAGCAGCAAAGCCTAGTTGGCTGGTGTATTGGCTTATAGTGTGCGCTGAATATTGTTTTTCATAGCGCAAGTAGTCTGCAAAAAGTTGGATAGGCGTGCGCCAAGCATCGCTTAACTCGTCTGTATTTGGCGCAATTTCCTCACTCATGCAAGTTCCAGTAAGCGTAGCTGTAATGAGCGCACAAAATCGAGTACGAAGAAGCTATCTTTAGCAGGTTCAAAATGATTCACATCATCGCTGCCAAACGCCAAAATGGCCACTGGATGTTTAGTGTTACCAATTAAATATAATGCGGTAGATTGCGTTGAATCAGAAAACAGTAAGTCGCGCTCTTGTTGATTTACACGACCTAAATAAGTGCCTGTATCTTGTAAGCGATGCGCGATTAAATCATCAAACTTTTTATCATACTTAACAAGGTGGCACTCATTTATTGAGGGGTTGGTACAAATTATATTGCGCAGGTTACTTGCCAGTGTTGTAAAGTCGTAATTGGTCCAAAGCTGACGATGGCATTCACTAAATAAGCGATAAATGAGCTCATTTTCTTTTGCTTGCTCAATTAACGTCGCAATTTTGTTTTTCAGCAAGGTGTTGTGCTCTCGCAGTTGGCGTTGCTGGATATGTACTAACGACGTTGCCGCCTCTGTTTGTTGATGCAGTTCAAGCCCTGCAAGCACATCAGGGTTATTAACTAGAAAATCAGGGTGTGCCTTTAAGTATTCTGCAATTTGTTGTTCTGTTTGTTTGCTCATAGTGCTACTTGCCCATCAAAAACATGCTCCGCAGGACCGGTCATTCTTACGGGGTGGCCTTCACCTTGCCAGCGAATTTGCAGGCTACCGCCTGGTAAATCGACCTGTACTGTGTTTGCTAGCTTGCTTTGGGCTTGACCGATCACTACTGCTGCACATGCACCTGTTCCACAAGCAAGGGTTTCACTAACACCGCGTTCCCACACCCTTAGTTTAATATGATCTTGCGAAATTACCTGCATAAAGCCCACATTAGCTCGTTGTGGAAAACGTTCATGGTTTTCAAGCAGTGGCCCTAAAGTGTCAACATCAGCTGTTTGAATATCATCGACTTCTAATACGCAGTGTGGGTTACCCATTGAGACTGCACCGCTAAAGATGGTGTGTTCTTCAGTGCGAAGAATATAAGTGAGCTCTCGTTTACTGGCTTTAAGTGGAATTTTACTTGGTTCAAAAGTCGGGTGGCCCATATTGACCGTTACTTGGCCGTCTTTCTCAATATATAAAGTCAAATTTCCCGATTTGGTTGATACGGTGATTTTGTGCTTGTTTGTTAAGCCTTTCATACGCACAAACCGAGCAAAGCAGCGGGCACCATTACCACATTGCTCGACTTCATTACCATCAGCATTAAAAATACGGTAGTGAAAATCTAGGTCCGGAGAATAGGGTGCCTCTACCATGAGTAATTGGTCAAAACCTATGCCGAAGTGGCGATCTGCCAGCTTTTTAATTTGATCTCGCGATAAGAAAACATTTTGAGTAATGTTATCAATAACAACAAAGTCATTACCTAGGCCGTGCATTTTTGAGAAATTAACTAACATAACGCTCTAATTCGGGTTTGCTCTGAGCTAATCATGCCACAGAGCAGGGCGGTTATAAAAACGTTTATGGTAAAATTTTCTCACCTTGCCAAAGGCTTTCAAGAGTTTCACGTTGACGGATTAAATAACTTTGTTCTCCATCAACCATTATCTCTGCAACACGAGGACGTGAGTTATAGTTTGAACTCATCGTAAAGCCATAAGCCCCCGCACTGCGCTGTGCGAGTAAATCGCCTGCTTGAAGAGCAAGTTGACGATCCTTACCTAAAAAATCACCGGTTTCACACACAGGACCCACAATATCGTAGTTGTGGCTTTTAGTATCGTCTGCGCGTGGGATAACAGGAACAATACTTTGCCACGCTTGGTAAAGTGATGGGCGAAGCATATCGTTCATGCCAGCATCAACAATGGCAAAGTATTTGTCTTGATTTTGTTTAATAAACTCAACCTTGGTGACTAATATACCCGCGTTGGCTGCAATAGCACGGCCTGGCTCGAAAATAAGCTCTAGATCTTGATAATCAGCTAATCGGGCCGTGATTTTGTCAACATACTCGCTTGGGTGAGGTGGGGTTTCGCCGTTATAAGGCACGCCAAGGCCACCGCCAATATCAAGGTGAGTTAGTTTGATGCCAACGGCTTTTAGTTGTTCAATTAAAGTAAGCACTTTTTCAAGCGCTGCTAAGAAGGGTTTTATTTCTGTTAACTGTGAACCTATGTGGCAATCAACACCTGTTATTTTTAAGCTTGGTAAAGATGCAGCATGCTGATAAACAGCAACAGCGGTTTGAATATCAATACCAAATTTATTCTCTTTTAAACCGGTAGAGATATACGGATGGGTTTTTGCATCGATATCAGGGTTTACACGAATAGAAATGGGTGCAATACGATTTAATGAAGTGGCGACCTCTGAGATACGCTCAAGTTCCGCCACTGATTCAACATTAAAGCACTTGATCCCCAATTCAAGTGCATAGGCGATTTCATCAGCTGTTTTGGCAACCCCTGAAAAGACCACTTTAGATGCATCGCCACCGGCTTGAATTACACGAGCAAGCTCCCCTTTTGAAACAATATCGAAACCAGAACCAAGGCGCGCTAAGATGTTGAGTACAGCAATATTTGAATTCGCTTTTACGGCATAGCACACCAAGCTTTTATGTGATTTTGCGGCTTCGGCAAAGGCCAAGTAATGACGTTCAAAGGTTTTTCGTGAGTAGATATAACAAGGCGTACCATATTGTTCGGCAAGCTCTTTGACAGCGATGTCTTCAGCGAACAGCTGATTATCTTTGTAATTAAAAAAGTCCATCTATTAGTCCTGTTTTTGTTCTGGTTGTTCTGGTTGTTCGGATGGAGTAGCCTCAGGCTGAGATTCTGTTGACTGCGGCGTATCATCTGGTAGGTAAAGAGCACCACTTTGTCCGCAGCCGACTAAGGTGAGCAGAAGGGCAAAGGGTAAAATGATCTTTAATTTTTGGCTATGAGTCTCTTTCATTAGATTAATACGGTTGCTGGCTTTATAATCGCAGAGTAACAGAATATTTAAAAAATGCAGCTATTCGCGGATGAATTTATTCCTGTTACACTTGATGTACATAATCTGCCCCCAGATCTAGGCTTATAAGCCAGTTAAAGGACATAAAAATGACTGATCATGAATACCACACATTAGCCGATGCATTAATGCTAACGATTGAAGAGCAAATCGATGATTGTGATGCTGATTTAGACTACGAGTCTGCATCAGGTATTTTAGAAATCATCTTTGCAGATCGCAGTAAAATTGTGATCAATAAACAAGCACCACTGCATCAGGTGTGGGTTGCGACTAAATTTAATGGTCATCACTTTGAATTACGTGACGATAAGTGGATTGATAACCGTTCAGGTGCTGAATTTTGGCAATTTATGTGTGATGCTGCGACTCGTCAAGCAGGACAGCCTATTGAGTGGCGCTCTGAACTATGAGTTTAGCGTTCGTAGAGTACCCTGCTCAAGGGGAGCATAAAGCAAGTGTTATTTGGCTGCATGGTCTGGGCGACTCAGGTGATGGGTTTGCCCCTGTTGCTCCGCAGTTAGCTTTACCAAAAGAGCTGGGAATACGCTTTGTATTTCCACATGCGCCTGTGCAACCGGTCACCATTAATGGTGGAATGGCAATGCGCTCTTGGTACGACATAAAGTCGATGGATTTAGATAAGCGTGCTGACGAGCAAGGTGTCAGAGACTCAGCAGCAAAAGTCGCCGAGCTTATTGAAGTAGAAATAGCGAAAGGTATTCCTGCCAATAAGATTGTCCTTGCTGGGTTTTCACAAGGCGGTGTTGTATCACTGCATTTAGCACCTCGCTTAGAGCAAAAGCTAGCGGGGGTTATGGCGCTATCAACTTATATGTGCGTACCTGATAAGCTTGCTGACGAAGCGAAACAAAGAAATTTAAATATATTTATGGCGCATGGTCGTCTTGATGATGTAGTACCGCATAGTGCGGGTAGGCAAGCGTTTGACGTATTGTGTGCGAATAACATGGAAGTAAGCTGGCAAGACTATCCGATGGCGCATCAGGTGTGTGGTGAAGAACTGATGGCAATCAGAGAGTGGTTAATTGCTCGCTTGAGCTAACATAGCTTGTAAAGAGGCCAAGATGACAAAAAAACTGGTAATAACAGCAAATATGGGAAGTGCCGAATCAGTCAGTGCTGCACCTTCTTCAGTAACATATCAATGGCATTGGCGGCGCATAGTTTTAGTTGGTAGTGTGTTGTTAATCGCACTTGCTATTGTGGCGTATAGCTTTTTAGGCGCGGTAAATGCAGAGCAATCAGAACAGCAAAATCAGCAAGAAGCATCATTGGCCACTGAAACAGAGTTAAGTCGCGAGCTTGATGAGCTGCCGCGCTTGGAGCATAACACGGAGCAGGCCAAAACCCCTGCAACAATAAGTTTGCAAGATGAACCTAGCTCGTTAATTAATACTCAAGCGCAAACCGATTTGCAGCAACAAAGCGACTCACCGCAAGTGACAGCACAAGCTGTTGAGGTAGAGTCAGATCAAAACGACGACGTGTTACCAAGCGTTGATGAAACGCCACCTGAAATTAGTGAGCCAAAAGACGAAGCACAGCCTAAAGTTGTTCAGAACAAACAACAGTTTGCTCAAACAGCCCATATCGCGAGTGTGGCAATTGGCGCTAAAATAGATACGGATAAAGTGAGTCGAGCGGTATTAACGACAGATGTTGTTGATCGAGAACCAGTCAATGTTCTAAAAAGCGATGTAAAATTGCTTGATATTAGCCAAAGCCTTAGCTTTTTCAGTGAGCTTAAGAATATGCAGGGGCAAACTGTACGTCATGTATGGTATTACCAAAATCAGCTACTGGCTTCGATAGAGTTAGCGATAAGCAGTCCGCGTTTTCGCACTTACTCGACTAAAAATATTATGCCTGAGCAAGTAGGTGATTGGCGTGTTGAGGTTATTGATACCGACGGTAACTTGCTTGCACAAAAAGAATTTAGAATTTTAGCTGACTAGCGTCAGCTTAGTAAATAATTGGATTTTTCATGACTCAGACAACAAAATACGTTCGAATTGCGACACGTAAAAGCGCACTCGCTTTATGGCAAGCTGAATTTGTAAAAGCTCAGCTTGAGCACTTTCATGATGATGTCACCGTTGAACTTGTTCCCATGTCAACGCAGGGCGATATCATTCTTGATACACCACTTGCCAAGATTGGTGGTAAAGGTTTATTTGTTAAAGAACTTGAGCAAGCTATGTTAGATGGGCGAGCGGATATTGCTGTTCACTCAATGAAAGATGTGCCGGTTGAGTTTCCGGATGGTTTAGAACTTAATACTATTTGTGAGCGCGAAGATCCACGCGATGCGTTTGTATCAAATAACTACAAAAGCTTAGATGAGTTGCCACAAGGCGCGATTGTGGGCACATCAAGTCTTCGACGTCAGTGTCAAATTCGCGAAGCCCGTCCAGACCTTGTTATTCATGATTTACGCGGTAACGTTAATACGCGTTTGGCAAAGCTCGATAACGGCCAATATGATGCAATTATTCTCGCTGCTGCGGGTTTAATTCGCCTTGAAATGCAGGAGCGCATCGCCGCATTTATTGAGCCAGAAGTATCTCTGCCAGCAAACGGCCAAGGCGCAGTAGGCATAGAGTGTCGTATTGACGATGACGTGACTAAAGCCCTGTTAGCACCTCTTGAGCATAGTGAAACACGCATTCGTGTAAATGCCGAACGTGCGATGAATCGACGTTTAGAAGGTGGTTGTCAGGTACCTATTGGGGCATTTGCACTCGTTGATGGTGAGCAGGTCCATTTGCGTGGTCTAGTTGGCGCGGTTGATGGTAGTCAAATGCTCCGTGACGAAGTAACAGGCCCAGTCGCTGATGCGGAGAAACTAGGCATTGAACTTGCCGAAAAGTTACTTGCTCAAGGCGCTGATAAAATCTTAGCTGACGTATACAGAGACGCGTAATATGCATATTTTGATAACTCGTCCAGAAGGTAAAGGCACTGAGCTTGCTCTTCAGCTTCAGCAGGCGGGTTATCAAACAACCCACTGCCCAGTATTGACCCTTGACTACTTAACGCCGAATAGTGAAGAACTCGCGCCACTGGAAAATGCAGATAAAATTATTTTTATATCGCAAGATGCGGTTCATGCATTACTTCACCTCACTCCTGTTATAAATAAAGCTGCTCAGCTATATGCCGTTGGACAACAAACTGCGGATGCCATTTATGAGGCCTTTGGTCGTCGTGCTGCGGTGCCAAAGCAGCACGATTCTGAAGGGTTGCTTGAGCTAAAAACACTACAAGATGTTGAACTGAGTAATATTGTTTTAGTGAAAGGCGAAGGTGGGCGCACCACCATAGCTAAAACATTGAAGCAACGTGGTGCATTATTAAATCAACTGGTTGTGTATAAGCGTAGCGCCATCGAAAGTGAACCTGGTAAGTGGATGGACCACTGGCAAACAATTGATGTTGAAGGTATAGTCATTACAAGTAATGCCGCTGTGGACGCCATTTTTAATGGCCAAAATGGGTCACAGTTAGCGTGGTTAATTAAGCGTCAGTTTTATGTTGCAAGTGAACGTATTGCTGATTATTTACAGCAAAAAAATGTAACAAGAACACATATACATATTGCTGCGGGGGCAAGCGATAATGCGATGTTCGCCTGTATCAATGAGCAAGGTAGCAAAATGAGTGAATCAGATTTAAAACAGTCAACTAAACCAGTAGCCGAGTCCACGAAAAAGGCGCAAGCAGGTAAGGCTGCTTCAGGGCAAACGGTTCATCACAAAAAAGGGATTAGTAAAACCGGTAGCTTAGCTCTACTTATCTCTGTAATAGTTGCTTCTGCAGTTGGTTATGAGTTTTATCAAAAACTTAATAGTGATCAGCAATCTTCACGTGTATTGACTGAATTGACAACCGAAAACCAACGCTTACAACAACAACTTGATGCTGTTAAAAGTGCGCAGCAAACATTACAGCATTCACTGTACAACAGTGAGCAAAAAGTAGCGGCTGCATTGAACGAAAATGTGCAGCAAACTCAACAACAGTTAGACGCTGCATTAAAACGTGCTGAGCAGCAGACCTATACGTTAAACCCACAAGAAGTAACAAGTTTACAGCGTATGGCTGAGTTTAAGGTTTGGGCAGAGCATGACTATCAGGGTGCGGCTGCTGTGTTAACACGTTTAGACTCTTTGTTAGCTGAACACCCAGGTACAGGGAACATACGTCAGGCAATTCATCAAGATTTACAAACATTAAATGCTATTGAGCCTGTTGCAGTTGAAGCTATCTATCTAAAATTGCATGGTGTTGCGCAGCATATTGATGAACTTGTTTTTAACGCGATTTCTTTACCTGAAGAAGTGAGCCAAGAAGACCCTAGTAAACTGAGTGAAAATGTTAGTGAGTGGCGTCAAAACCTAGCTAAGTCATGGCAACAATTTAAAGACTTCTTTGTTACCGTGCGTACCCGTGAAGACATGGTTGTTGCGCCATTTTTAAGTGAGCAAGAACGTCATTTAGTGAAGCAGCGTTTGAGCTTGTATCTAGCTCAAGCACAAGATGCTGTGTTATCGAAACAAAGTAGCGTTTACTTCACTGCCGTTGATGCTGCGCATGACTTAGTACAGGACTATTTCAAGCAAGATGACACGGTTACTAAAGCTGCTCTGAAGAGTTTGCATGAGCTTTCAAAAGAGCAACTTGATTTTAACCCTAATGTATCGCTGAAAAGTACTGAGCAGGTGAAGGAGTGGGCACAATGATCCGCTTTTTACTATTAATAATTGCTGTTGCAATCTGTTTAGGGATCGCCCCTTTTTTCATCGATCAAAAAGGCTATGTATTAATCTCATTTAATAAAACGACCGTAGAGGGCACTATTTGGGGCGTCTGTGCACTGATCGTTTTGATATCTGGTGCTGGGTTTTTACTCTACAAATTGGTGCGTTATTTATGGTCTTTGTACAGCCATACACGTCATCGCTTTTTTGCGCGCAGTGAAGAGCGAAAGCAAGCGGCTATTGAGCAAGGTGTGTGGAGTCTTATTAACAATGATTACACTGAAGTTGAATTAGCACTGAATAATAACAGTGTCGCTGAGCAGTGGGTTGATGTCCGTTATGCCTTACTTGCAAAAGCTGCGCTGGCTGAAAATGACAGCGAAAAAGCGATTAGTTACCTTGATAAAATTAGTCAAAGTAAGCAACTGAAAGTGGCAAACCTATGGATTGCTAGTGGTGAAACCAGCACGATTTTTGCCGATTTGAAAGCATTAGCTGAGCATAAAAAAGCGTCAAATCTTGAACTGAAAATGTATGCTCATGTATTAGTTCAAGAGAAAAAGTGGTCTGCACTTAATGACTTTATGCCGCGTCTACTTCGTAAGAAAGCACTCACAGACAAAGAATGGCAGCAATTATTCAATCGCTATTTTGACGCAGAATCTAGTAGCGCATTAACAGAACGATTTGAACAATTAGCAAAGAATTTGAAACCCTTGGCTGAAGTTAGTTACTTCACTGCCATGGCGAAAGCAGGCGATTTAAATAAAATTGAGCTAAGCTTAATTAAAATGATTAAAAATCCGCAGCAACATAAAGACTTAGCACACATTTTGAAAACCAGTGCTGCAGGGGATGCATTAAAATTACAGGCGAGTTTGCAAGATGTGTTGAAAAAAGACACTGACAATACCCAGTTGCTTTTAGCTTTAGCTTGTCTTGCGAATGCCCATGGTGAGTACGATTTAGCTGCGCGTGTTTTTGATAAAGCACTGAATGCCAATAATCGCCATGAATACCTTCAGCAGGCTGCGCTTAGTTATAGTAAAAGTGCCCAACCAGATAAAGCGCTGGTGTTATATCAATAGAGCCCCATTTGCCTAAAAAAGGAGTTAAATGGCTTGAAGAACTTGTTTACGCTGACAATAAGTATTGCGCTTGCTTACTTTCTTACAGGGTATTTAAGTAATTCGTTACTCGCTATTGATGGTTATGCGGTTGCAGCGTGGCCACCCGCAGGGATTGCCCTTGCGAGTATTTTACTACAACGCAACCGAGCCTTAGCGGGGATTATTCTTGGTGCTTTTTTAGTTAATTTGATTCACCTAGATCGTGTCTCTGATATTCTTCATTGGCAGATCATGCTCCAAGCTGTTGGCGTAACTGCAGCGTCTACCTTCCAAGCTTGGGCTGCGTACTACATTATCACCCATATCATAAAAATACCGCTTGAGTTGTCATCCCTTAAAAACAGCGTGCAAGGGCTTGTTATAGGTGGCCCTATCTGTTGTTTAATTGCTCCATTGACAGGGACAGCACTATTAATAATAAATCAGGTTATACCTAGCTACATGGCCCTGAATAACTTTATTGCTTGGTGGATAGGCGACAGCATTGGTGTGTTGATTTTCACACCACTTGTGTTGGCGGCATTTAGTTATAACCTTATGCAACAGCGGGCTCAGATTATTGTTCCTTCACTGCTTATCTATTTGACCATTTGTATTAGCTTTTATGGTGCAGCAAGTGTGAAAAAGGACAAAGATGAGCAGCGCCAACAGGCGAAGGTGAGTGCGATTAAAGCCAACCTAGAGCACAAAGTAAGTGAAATACAGTCTCACCTAGCTTTACTTGCGACATTTTTTGCCAGTAGTGATGATGTCGACTTTCAAGAGTTCAAGCGCTTTACTTCTCGACAATTACAAGACAGTAATGAAATTGCAGCCTTTGAGTGGGCCCCAAAAGTGATTCAGTCACAATTACCTGATTACGAAAAGTCACTACGCGAAGAACTGGGCCCAACATTTTATGTGAAAGAAAAGAATGTGGCGGGCGAATGGCAAGGCGTCTCTCAGCGAGCTATTTATTTCCCTGTTCAATATATTCATCCACTACAAGGAAATGAGTCAGCTCAAGGGTTTGATTTAGCCTCAAGTGAAGTGCGAAGAGAAGCGCTGACAAACTCTCGTTTAACTAAAAATATATCTGTTAGTGAACCCATTAGCTTAATGCAAGGCGATGGTAATGAACGTGGGGTGTTATTTTTTAACCCTGTTTATGCTGATTTACATCGGCAGGTCGGTTTCAAAGGGTATGTCGTGGCGGTCATTAATTTAGATGCTTTGGCACAAACGCTTAATTACAATCAAACGACTGATATTGAAGCCAGTTTTTATGATGTAAGTGATACTCAAAACCCCATTGAAATTTCAAACTCTGGGCGCATTGGGACTAAGCAAATTGCGCATTTTGATTTTCATATTAGCGAACGGGTGTGGCAAATAAAGTTATGGGAGTCAGTGGAGCAGTCATCCTGGCTAATGTATTGGTTTGCACAGATAGTAGGCATGCTATTTGTTTGGTTATTGATTATTTTTTTAATTTCAGTAACGGGCACAAATATACAAATACGCCAACAGGTTGCGAAACAAACCCAAAGCCTACGTAATGAAAAATTAAAAGCGGATAAAGCAAGCCAAATCAAAAGTGAATTTTTAGCCAATATGAGCCATGAAATTCGCACGCCTATTAACGGTATTAAAGGGCTTCACTATTTGGCATTACAAGAGCAAGACTGGCAGCAAGCGCGTAATTATATTGAGCAAGCTGATAGTGCGCTTAATGTTTTGTTACGCGTGTTGAACGATGTGCTCGATTTTTCAAAAATTGAAGCAGGTCGCTTAGACCTACATCAAGAGCCAATTAATGTCTGTAACTTGGTCAGTGAAATGAGTAATTTACTGCAATTTGAACTGAATTCGCGTTCATTGCAGTTTGTTGTCGATTACGATAATACACAGCCGCTGGTGATTCATACCGATGCCATTCGACTGAAACAAATATTACTAAATCTGCTGAATAACGCAGTTAAATTTACGCCGCAAGGAACCATTACCTTAAAAATTTGGCAGCAAAACGATACAACATATTTTAGTGTTATCGACACTGGTATAGGAATTAAAAAAGAGGTGCAAGAAACACTGTTTCAGCCATTTTCACAAGCCGATAGCTCGACCTCACGTCGCTTTGGTGGCACAGGGCTTGGATTAAGCATATGTAAAAAGCTTATCGATATGATGGGCGGTGATATAACGTTATCAAGCGCAGAAGGACAAGGGGCACAATTTACGTTTACTTTGCCTGTTGTGTCACCTTTAGAAGCTATCAAACATGCGAATGACGATTTAAATGATATTGATATCAGCGCTGTTTCATTTGCAGAACTCGCTGTTTTATTGGTTGAAGACAATCCATTAAACCAACATGTAGCGTGCGCTATTCTAGAAACCAAAGGCTGTAAGCCTGATGTCGCTAAGGATGGGTATGAAGCGATTAAGATGATCAGCGAACATAAATATGATGTTGTGCTTATGGATATTCAAATGCCTAATATGGATGGCTTGCAAGCGACTAAAGTGATTCGCCAAGAGCTGATGATGACAGAACTTCCCATTATTGGTTTGTCTGCTAATGCCCATGATGATGACTATAAAAAAGGCATTGCATGCGGCATGGATGGTTATTTAACCAAACCGATTGATGCAGAAAAACTTTTTAAAACTATTTGGCGGTTTATACAAAAACAACGCTAATAGACAGAGGCAGACATTTGGCCTCAAAAAAGTAAATAAAATCATCTAAACTTGAAATATCGTTGTGGGTACGTATGATCCGCGCAAATTTACTGAACCTGAGTGCTAATTATGATCAATAACAAACTGCCTTTGCTTGATATTCACCGTCACCTTGATGGAAATGTTCGTCCACAAACCATTTTAGAACTTGGTCGTCAGTTTAACCTTGCGCTGCCAGCAGATAATGTAGAAGCATTAATCCCACATGTCCAAGTGATAGACCCTGAACCTAATTTAGTGGCTTTTTTACAAAAATTAGATTGGGGCGTAAAGGTACTCGGTGATTATGATGCGTGTCGCCGTATTGCTATTGAAAATGTTGAAGATGCCATAGCCCAAAAACTTGATTATGTAGAGCTACGCTTTAGTCCTTACTATATGGCTCAGAGCCAAGGGTTACACCCAGAAGGCGTTGTTGAGGCTGTGGTCGATGGTATTAAAAGTGCTTGCCAAGGTGCTCCAATTAAGGTGAATCTGATTGGTATTATGTCGCGTACCTATGGCACTAAAATTTGTCAGCAAGAGCTTGATGCCTTATTAGCATTTAAAAATGACTTAGTCGCTGTTGACTTGGCAGGAGACGAAATGGGCTTCCCGGGAGAGTTGTTTGTTGATCATTTTAAGCAAGTGCATAATGCTTACTTGGCAGCGACTATTCACGCCGGTGAAGCACGTGGCAGCGAAAGTATCTGGCAAGCAATTAACGAGTTGGGTGCAACCCGTATTGGTCATGGCGTAAAAGCGATTGAGGATGCGAAGCTGATGGATTACCTACGTGACAACCGTATTGGTATTGAGTCTTGCTTAACCAGTAATATTCAAACCAGTACGGTAGCCGAACTTGCTACTCATCCACTAAAAACCTTTTTGGATCATGGTATTCTAGCGTCAATTAATACCGATGATCCCGCTGTGGAAGGTATTGAAATTGCGCATGAATATCAAATTGCTGCTCCTGCCGCTGGTTTAAGTCAAGCTGATATGGAAAAAGCACAAACAAATGCGCTTGAAATAGCATACCTAAGCGATACTGATAAAGCAGCGTTACAGCAGTTAGCTGCAAATCGATAATCGTGAGCTATTTATACTTGGTGCTCTTGGCATGAAAGGTAATTTTCATATAATGCTTTGAGCACATCCCCGCGACTGATCATACCGACCACTTTTGTTCCCTCGACAACTGGATAGTTTTTGGGTTTTCCTGTTTTCATGTTATCAGCAAGCTCAATAATATTTTGATCACTACTGACAGTAACCACATCGGTGCGCATGAGCTGTTTAACTTTTACAACACCATCGCAGAAGTAGCTATTTTGCATTAAAGGTTGCAGCAATTCTTGCTCTGAAATAAAGCCGACCAAACATTGCTTGTCATCAAAAACAGGCGCACCCAAAAGTTTAAATTTTTGTAATTCACTGATGGCCGCAGTCATTTCTGTTTCTGGTGTAATATGCGGTAACTTACGTTGCATGAAGTCTTGTACTTTAGTGTTTAGCATGTGGGTTTCTCCCCATTCGTTATTCTAAACAAAGTATGGTCAAGGAAATGCAGTTTGTGAAATCGTTTGTATGGATTTAATTGATCATTAATTGCACAAAGTAGTTTGTTGAAGAGATTAATAAAAAAGGCATTCTATATTGAATGCCTAGAGAGCTTTTTGACTATTTATTTGATGAATGCGAATGCGTCGGCATACATATTCTCACGGATTGCTCCATGATTAATAAAGTCATCACGTACAATACCAATCATGTCAAAACGACCTGCCATATAAATATCATAGGGTTCGAGTGACACGATATCTGCCATAACAGCTTTGTGAACGTAGCCAGTTTTACCTGTCCAGCTTGCTGGTGCATTTTCAACGACAGGGATATATTGAAAGTGTGGGTTACTGTTAGCCCATGCTTGCATTTCATCATGAGCATACAATGCTGCTTGTTCGCGGACACCCCAGTAAAACAATACGGTGCGTTCACAACCAATTTCTGCGAGGTGATCAGCCATTGACTTTGCGTATGAGAAGCCTGTTCCGCCAGCTAGTAAAATGATTGGACGCTCACCTTCTGCACGAAGTTGCGATACACCTAAGCCCACTTCCACGTTTACTTGCTGCTGCTCTGTATGTGCTTGGCGTAAATGCTCAAGTGCTTGCATAGCATATGAGTCTGCACCAGATGCACCAATATGTAGTTCAACCTGATCCGTTTGAGAAGGGCGGCTAGCAATTGAAAAGGCACGCTTGTCTTTTTCGCCTAATACAAGTTGCATATATTGGCCTGCCTCGAATGACACAGGCTGCTGTGGTTTCAAAATGACCTTATGTACATGGTCTGTAAGCGGGCTGATCGCAACAACGTCAGCGAGTAATGTTTGCATAGTTTACCTTTAATAAGCAGAAACGCATTTTACGGTTGTAGGTTTATACAACCGTTAATTTTTGAACAGTTTATCATAGACACAGGCTAGAGAATATCTAAGCTGTCCCATATTTCATCAACACGTTGTTTGATTTCAGGGCTCATCACAATGGGTTCACCCCACTCACGGTCTGTTTCTCCAGGCCATTTATTGGTTGCATCCATACCCATTTTTGAGCCAAGGCCAGATACTGGCGAGGCAAAATCCAAATAATCGATAGGAGTGTTTTCGATCAGTGTGGTATCACGCGCAGGATCCATACGTGTGGTGATCGCCCAAATGACATCATTCCAATCACGTGCATTTACATCATCATCGCAAACAATGACGAATTTGGTATACATAAACTGACGTAAGAAAGACCACACCCCCATCATGACTCGCTTAGCATGTCCTGGATATTGTTTCTTCATAGTGACCACGGCCATACGATAAGAGCAGCCTTCGGGTGGTAGGTAAAAATCAACAATTTCAGGAAATTGCTTCTGTAGAATCGGCACGAATACTTCGTTTAATGCTACACCTAAAACGGCAGGTTCATCAGGTGGACGACCTGTGTAAGTACTATGATAAATTGGATTTTCACGGTGTGTGATATGGGTAACCGTCATCACTGGAAATTCATCAACTTCGTTATAGTAACCAGTGTGATCGCCATAGGGGCCTTCAGGTGCCGTTTCATCCGGCATAATATAGCCTTCAAGAATAAATTCAGCTGTTGCAGGTACTTGTAAATCATTTGAGATAGATTTAACGACCTCTGTCTTACTTCCTCGTAACAGGCCGGCAAAGGCGTATTCACTCAAGGTGTCAGGCACTGGTGTAACAGCACCCAATATGGTGGCAGGATCAGCCCCAAGTGCTATTGATACAGGGTAAGGCTCACCAGGGTGCTCTTTATACCACTCTCTAAAGTCGAGTGCTCCACCACGGTGAGATAACCAGCGCATAATAATTTTATTTTTGCCAAGTAGCTGCTGGCGGTAAATACCTAAGTTTTGGCGTTTTTTATAAGGCCCTTTAGTGACAGTTAGTCCCCATGTGATTAAAGGTGCTGCATCGCCTGGCCAGCAGTGCTGAATTGGAAGCTTTGTTAAATCAACATCATCACCTTCCAGTATCACTTGTTGGCAAGGGGCTTTTTTTACTTCTTTTGCTGGCATATTTAGCACTTGCTTAAATACTGGGATTTGTCCAAGTGCTTCTTTGATACCTTTAGGAGGCTCAGGCTCTTTCAAAAAAGCGAGCAGTTTACCTACTTCACGTAGTTCACTAACATCATCTTGTCCCATGCCCATTGCAACACGCTTTGGTGTACCAAATAGATTTGCTAATACAGGGGTAGAGTGACCTTTAGGGTTTTCGAATAACAATGCAGGGCCTTCGGCACGCAAAGTACGGTCGGCAATCTCGGTCATTTCAAGGTAAGGATCGATTTCTTGCTTGATCCGTTTTAATTCACCTTTTTGTTCCAATAATTCGATAAACTCGCGAAGATCTTTGTATTTCATTATGGCTACTTAAACGCTGGATAAACTGTCGCCATTATACTCAAAACCAGTGATTAAGCGAATTTCAACAATCAGATTTTGCTAGGATTGGTTTAGTGCGCAATGATATTTTTTTCCTTTTAAAATGAGCATAGCCTCAGCACCTTTTGACCAAAAAAGAACAGTGTCATTGCTGTACTTAACGCCAGATGCACTTACTTGTCGGTTTAATACAAAGCTCTGTTCTTTGAACAACAATTCGGCTTCATCTTCGCTGATGTCAGCAATGCTCACAGTGGAGTCTTCGCTACATGTGTAATTATTTGGATCACTTTGCTTTGCACATGCGCATAAGCTAACGAGAACGAGTCCTGAGAGAAGTGGTCTTATCATTGCAACACCCCCTGTTTACTGAATGAAGTATAAGCCTAACAAAGAAAAATTAACCGTTGGTGAAAATGACTAGATAAGTTATGTTGTGAGTGTAATTAATTGGCAAGGAATTACTATGGCAGGCACTAACTTACTCACATTACTTGATGATATCACTACACTTTTAGATGATATTGCGACTATGAGTAAAGTCGCAACTAAGAAAACGGCGGGTGTGCTTGGCGATGATCTTGCACTCAATGCACAGCAAGTTACTGGTGTGACAGCTGACCGTGAATTACCCGTTGTTTGGGCTGTTGCTAAAGGCTCTTTTCTTAATAAAGCGATACTGGTACCAGCCGCGTTAATAATCAGTACATGGCTTCCTTGGCTTATTACCCCTTTGCTAATGATTGGTGGTTTATTTTTATGTTTTGAAGGGGCTGAAAAAATAGTCGAAAAGTTATTGGGTCATAAGGAGAGTTCCGAGCAGCTATCCTTAGAACATCAAGATTTAACAGAGTATGAAAAGCAGAAGGTTAAAGGAGCTATCCGTACCGACTTTATTCTTTCAGCCGAAATAATCGTCATTACGCTAGGTACTGTTGCGAGTGCCACACTTATTAACCAAGCGTTAGTGCTGAGTGTTATCGCGGTGATCATGACGATTGGTGTCTATGGCTTAGTAGCAGGTATCGTTAAGTTGGATGATGCGGGACTGTATTTGCTTCAAACTGCAGAAAATAGTGGTAGTAGGCTAAAAGAGTTACTCGGTAAATTTTTACTTGCATTGGCGCCAAAATTAATGCGTTTCTTAGCTATTGCAGGGACCATTGCGATGTTTTTAGTTGGTGGTGGTATTTTAGTACATGGCATTGCTCTGTTACATCATACTCAGCAAGCCGTTACTCATTTTGCATTGCAACATGCAGGTGCTGCAGGAGAATTTGTTGCTCCTATTTTATTTGATGGCATGCTCGGCATACTTGCAGGGCTTATAATGGTGGTGTGTCTACAAGGTTGGCATAAACTAAAAGGTTAATTGAAAAGGCCGGCGAGATAACCCCGCCGGCAAGAGTGTAGCACGGGAACGTTAGCGTGCTAGTGTGCAGGGTCTATCTTAAGTTTAATGAGCGATTTACTGATTAAACTTAAGTAATGATGTGATTATGTTATATTGTATCAATTGTGTTGTAAATACTATTTTGCGTGAATCTTTCTAGATTATTCTAAATGGGTGCAGTCGATAGATTGGCACAATTCTGCGAGTTCAATTTTTGCTTTAGGGTTGCTCTGTTGTGCTGCTTTGTTTAACCAGTAAGCAGCTTTAGCAGTATCTTGAGGGATTCCTTGTCCATCTCGGTACATCTGAGCAAGGTTGAGCTGTCCCCATGAGTATCCCGCTTCTGCTGAGAGGGTAAAGCTCTCAATCGCTTCCTTATAAAGACCATCTTTAAAGTAAGTGATCCCTTGCTGGTTATTTTTATCAAGCTTTACGCCTGTATAAAGAGGTTTAGGTTTAGGTGGATGCATCACAAAGCCACCAAATAGGCTATAAAGCTCTGGGCGTAAAATCTTATAGATGATGTTATCGCGGTAAAAGTTATGAACTTGCTGTTTTGTTAAGGTAATTGTTTTACTGGCAAAGTAATTATCTTGTACCAGCATGCTGGTTCGCATCGCAATTTCGATATCTTTATTGTATTTATAAGTGTAGTTACCTACACGAAAGGTCATCGTATTATCATCAAATTCAATTAATTGGGCGACTTTTAAGTTATTAACGCGTTTGGGATGGCCCGTAAATTGTTCCGAAAGAACAAAGTAAGTATCAAATTGCTTTGGTGTATCTAGGTAGTGTATTTCATTTTCGCTCTGGCGTTGGCTACTTAATATAAACGTCGTTAAGAGGTAGCTAATAACTAAAAGTCCTATGAAATACTTTATAAATGAAATGAGCTCTAAAACGGGCAGAGAGTACCAAGGCACATCAGTTATATGACCACAATCATCACATTGGCGCTGATAACTAATAGATAAAGGGGCAACAGGTAAAATAGTAAAACGAAGCAGCTTACTGTTATTAATCAGTGAAAAGTGTTTACTCTGACAGTGAGGGCAAGTTGTAGCCTGTTTATAGAAAACATCAGCAACAGCGGTATTAAAAAGTAACATAGCTTCTTCCTTGGTAATACCCTTAAGTTAGAACATATACAGTGAGTTATAAAGTAGCAAACTGTAACGAAATATGAACTGCAGGCATGGTGAGAGTCGTACTTATTTTTGCTTTAGAGAAAAGAGCGAATGTCTGCTATGATCACCTACATCTTCGAGGATGTCCCTCAATTATCAAGTGTGGAATTTTACTGTGACAGCAACTGCTTTTACATCATTGGCTTTACCGCAAGAGCTAGTAGAAAATTTATCGACCTTAGGTTATTCACAAATGACCCCAGTGCAAGCACAAAGCTTGCCTGTGATTTTGCAAGGAAAAGATATTATTGCGCAAGCGAAAACTGGTTCAGGTAAAACAGCTGCATTTAGCTTAGGTGTATTAGCTAAGCTGAATGTAAAGCGTTTTCGTATTCAATCATTAATCTTATGCCCTACTCGTGAATTAGCCGAACAGGTGGCCCAAGAAGTACGTAAGCTAGCGCGCAGCATTCATAATATTAAGGTATTAACTTTATGTGGGGGCGTGTCTATTGGTCCGCAAATAGGTTCACTTGAACATGGTGCTCACATAGTAGTGGGTACGCCTGGCCGTGTAGATGACCATATTCGTAAAGGGACATTGAGTTTAGATGATGTCGAGACATTGGTACTGGATGAAGCCGATCAAATGCTTGATATGGGGTTTCAGGATACGTTAGACGCGATTGTTGATTGCATTCCAGCACAGCGTCAAACACTGTTGTTTAGCGCGACCTATCCAAAGTCGATAGCAGCGATTGCTGAGCGAGTACTTAGCAACCCTGAAATGATTAAGGTTGAAGAAGAGCAAGAAAAAAGCACTATTAAGCAATATTTTTATAAGTTGGATAACAACAAGCAGCGTTTTAATACCCTAAAGCTACTGTTACTGAAGTTTCAACCAGAAAGCTGTGTGATTTTTTGTAACACCAAGGTAGAGACGCAACAGATTTGTGATGACCTTTTTGCTGAGGGCTTCAGTGCAGTTGCACTGCATGGTGACCTTGAGCAGCGAGAGCGAGAGCGTACATTAATTCGTTTTGCGAATAAGAGTGCTTCTATTTTAGTGGCGACAGACGTGGCTGCTCGTGGACTGGATATTAATGATATGGACATGGTGGTGAACTACCACCTTGCTCATGACCCACAAACTCATGTTCACCGAGTTGGTCGTACTGGGCGGGCAGGTAAAAAAGGCATTGCTTGTTCAATTTATGGGGAAGCAGAACAATTCAAGGTAGCGCAAATCGGTGACCACTATGAGCGTGACTTTGACCCTGAACCACTACCGCCGTTTAATTTACTCGAAAAGCCAGCTTATAAGCCAACGATGGCAACCATCATGATTGATGCGGGTAAAAAGCAAAAAATTCGTGCGGGTGATATCTTAGGGGCGTTAACTGGTAAAGAAGGGGTTGCAGGCCATCAAGTTGGTAAAATTAATGTGCTGGATAATGTCGCTTTTATTGCTGTTGAGCGTGTTGCTGCAAAACCTGCTTTACGAAAATTAACAGAAGGCAATATCAAAAAGCGTAAAATCCGGGCGCGTCGCCTCACTCGTTAACTGATCATAATGAGCAATATAATTTAAGTTGCTCATATTCATCTTGTATTTGTTTAAACACCGCCGCAGAGCCCTGCTTATCTGGGTGGTGTTTTAATGCAAGTTGCCGCCAACGCTTTTGTACATCCTTTAATGAATATTCAGTATTTAAATTCCACCGCTCCCGTATTTCTTGGTGTTGAAAGGGAGTGAGTTTTGCTGTTTTTACGCAAGGTTGCTGAGCAAAACGTTGCCAGAAATTATCAAGAAGAGCTTCAATTTCATCGTTAGATGTGTCGTAATTGTGCCAATCTAGGTAGTAATCTCTTAAAGGTTCCGCTTGCAGTAATGCTGTATGTGACGGTGTATTTAAAAGCTCTATATGCAGCGAAGCGATACGTAGATGGTAGTCAGGGAACAGCTGTAATTGCAGCTGATAAAGTGCATTCATGACTAGAAAATTGCGCTTAAACAAGTCTTTTTGCGGGCCATCATCGAGTGCTTTGATGTGATTAGTTTCTGATAAGGCGCTTGCTAATGTATGAACTTTCCAAATCGGCTGTCTTATAAGTAAGCAAAAAATCTCGTCAATCAGTGGGTTAACCATTGTTCGTAAGCCGATGTTTAGTGTAATCTTTAATTTATACACGCTATCACAGCAGCGTTACTAAAACCACGCTTGTGTTTTTAATCGTTGGCGCAGTTAATCAAGATTTAATTTTAGTGGCTTAATGCATACTAAGCTTTTAGGGATATATACAATATGCTTATAAAATTGCGCAGCGGCTTAATTAACTTGATGTTCTTTTGTTCCTTGTTTTTATTTACCGATATTGCGCATGCCCATCCTTCAGTATTGGAGCGTTTTAATCAATCTCAGCAATGGGATGAAAAGCTGCAGTTAGGAAAAAAACTGTTGGCTTCTTCTGTGTTAAGTTCACACAAACAGCATGATATTCATATGCAACTAGGCGATTTGGCACTCGAGCAGGGCAACTTTGCGGCTGCCGTTGAGCATTACCAGTTAGCTGAGAAAAATACGACCCTTGAATCGGATCCTGAGGGGTATTTTTTAGCAATGAAAATGCAAGGCGTCACTTATTATTACCAAGGTTTAATGCAACAAGCAGTCGCGACGTACTTACGTGCTTTGAAAGTCGCGGAAAACATGAAAGATCCTATTTCTAAAGCAAATTTGCTCAGTAATATTGGCCTTGCTTATTTTAATATGTTCAATATGCATCAAGCACTTGATTACTATAAACAAGCTAAAACGTTGTTTGAGCAATACGGTACTGCTCAAGATAAAGCTGATATTTTGCACAATATTGCAGGCATTTATATTCGTTTATCGAGTTATAGTACAGCACTTGATATGTATCGAGAGACGCTTGAGATCTATCAAGAGCTAGGTGATAAAGATGGAGTGGCACAGTCTTATGGCAATATGGGGGTCGCATATTCTGAGTTAGGGCAATATCAGTTGTCACTACATTATTATCAGCGAGCTTTACGCTATTACCAATCAACAAATAATGCCTATTACTTATCATCACGACATGGCAATATCGCCAATGTTTACTTGCGCACAGGTGATCTTGAACTTGCTATTAGTCATGCAGAGAAAGCGGTAGAGTTTGCCCAACAGATAGATAATAAGTCATTGGAGTTAGCGGGCCTATTTTCGCTTGCGAAAATAGAGTTACTGCAAGGGAAGTTAGCAAAGGCAGAGCAAACCCTTAATGCCTCCACAAAAATGGCAGAAGAATTTAAGGATGAATTACGCGTTCTTGACGGTTTGGGCATGCGTGCATTAATTAAAGCAGGGCAAGGAGATTATAAGGCGTCAGTGGCCTTGTTTGATCAATTTGTGCGCGACACAAATACTGCTAAAAATGAAAAGTTACTGAAATCCTTGGGTGAGCTACAAAGTCAAATACAAGCAAGCCAGCTAAATCAAGAGATCCTTGATTTAAAACAACAGCAAAGTGTGCAAGAGCTAGAAATGTCTAAGCAGCGACAGTTGGCTATTATGCTGTTTATTCTATTTATTATGTTGGTGGTGACAGGGGTCACTGTTTATCGACGTAGCATAGAAAAAAGAGCAAAAGAGCAGCTGTCTCTAATGGTTGCCAAGCGCACTAAAGAGTTAGAAAAAACAGCGGATCAGCTACGCAAAGCTAATGAAATAAAAAGTCAGTTTTTAGCGAATATAAGCCACGAAATACGTACCCCACTGACAGCCATTTTAGGTCAGACCGATAACTTGATGAATGGCCTTTATAAACCTGAATCCCTCAATGACGAATTGCGTGTCATTCATAAGCAAAGTGAGCACTTAAAAGAACTTATTAATGATGTGCTAGATATCAGTAAAATCGAAGCAAACAAACTGGAATTAAACCTAAAAGAAGGTGATCTCGTTAAATTATCAACGGACGTTCATGCCATGCTTAGTGGACAAGCCATAGATAAAAACCTGCAGTTCACATTCCATAACGAGTTAGGCGAGCAATTTTATAGTTATTTAGATTTTACTCGGGTTAAACAAATTTTGATCAACCTATGTGCAAATGCTATCAAGTTCACTCATCAAGGTGAGGTGAGGTTATATGTTTCTTTATCGCAACATGGAGTATGGTTTCGAGTAACTGATACAGGCATTGGTATGAATGAAGAGCAGCTAAAGTTGATCTTCGAATGTTTTAGTCAGGCAGATAATAGTATTAGCCGACGTTTTGGCGGAACGGGATTGGGACTGAGCTTATCACAGCAGCTTGCAATGATGATGGGTGGCTATATAAGCGTTGAGAGTGAAGTAAACAAAGGCAGCGAGTTTTCTTTTTACTTACCCTGTAAAGAACATATTCCAGCTATCGATAAAATAGAGCATGATGCAAGTGCTCAACAAACGCCATCAGGGCTCAGTGGAAAAGTACTCCTAGCGGAAGATCATGTTGATAACCGCAGGTTAATTCACCGTTATTTAGAGTCGATGGGATTAGAAGTCATTGCAGTAGAAAACGGTGAACAAGCCGTTGAACAGTGTCTACAAACTTTTCCTGACGTTGTTTTACTTGATATTCAAATGCCGGTGCTCGACGGGTTAAGTGCGCTTAAATTGTTACGTGATTGTGGGTTTACTCAACCTGTTTATGCGTTGACAGCGAATGCCATCAGTCATGAAGTCGAAGCCTATTTAAAAGCAGGTTTTACAGGCTATTTAGCCAAGCCAATTGACAAAAAAGTGTTTTACACTCAGCTTGCAAAACACTGTAAAAACACCCTCAATGTCATGGACGAGCAACAGGATATGAGCGACTTAGTTGCAAGTTTTATTGGTAGTTTTGACTACGAAGCCTCACAAGTTCAGTTGCACTTCTCAGAGCACGATTTATTTAACCTACAACAAGATGCGCACCGAATTGGGGGCGCAGCAAAAATGTTTGCCCTCGATGAAGTCGCCAGCAGCGCAATGGCACTCGAGTCGGCACTTAAGCATAATCAACTTATAGAGTTACCAAGCTTAGTTGCTCAATTACTTGATCTCCTGCACAGTGCATCAGAGGCTCAAAATAGCTCAATGTCACCCTCTTGAATTTGTTCGATAGCTTTATCGTGGGAGCTTTCAAATCGGGAACGATCAACTCGCTGTACTACATCTGTTGACGGGTGAGTGATTTTAAATATCGACAACTTCTCATCTAATGTATGTGCTAATTTTACTAAGTCTTGACTTGAAACGGCTTGAATCTGTGAGCTGGATAACGCATCTGAATTAAGCTCCACCATTGACTCAATACTCGCTTGCGCTTCATCAGACATCTGACTTTGTATGGCAACTTGCTCATGGATATTTTCAGATAACGCATTAATGGCAAGCATGGCTTGTTCGATTTTATTGGTTTCTTTGGTGGACTCTTCCGATAGCTTAACCGTTTGCTCGGTTTCTTTTAATGCCGTTTGCATTAGCTGATTCGCACGTTCAGTACTTTGTTGAATTTTAGACACCATTTCTTGTACTTCTTGCGTTGATTGGCTGGTACGAGCTGCTAAGTTTCGTACTTCATCAGCAACTACTGCAAAGCCTCGTCCTTGCTCACCAGCCCGGGCAGCTTCAATCGCTGCGTTTAATGCCAGCAAGTTCGTTTGTTCGGCAATACCGTTGATCACATCTATCACAGAGCCAATGGCATCACTGTCTTTTTTGAGAAGAATTATTTGCTCACTCGTCTGATTAATATTTTCTGCTAATTTTACCAAGCTTGCTTGGCTTTTATCTGCATCTACACGTGTTTGCTTTACTGAGTCTGTAGCATCGGATACTGCATGGTAAATCTGTTCTAAGCTGGCATCTAATTCTCTTGATACATCAATTGTTCTTTCTATTGTGTTTGCTAGGTCAACACCATGAGCATTTTGAATTGTCGCTTTTTGGGTCATGGAGGCATAAGTATCCCGTAAAGCATCAGCCATCGGTAATAACCGTGCTGAGGATGCATAAATCTCACTTAGCATGTGATCGACGAGAGTTAGGCTGGCATTTAGTGCATGACATGCCTTGGGAAGCTGTTCATTGCTTTCGTCAAACCTGAAGGTAAAGTTGACGCCATGTTCAGAGGTAATACTTGAGACGAAATGAGTTAAGTGATCGCGTTGCTTTTTATCATTTATGAATAAAAAACCTAGCATGATAAGCCAAGGCAAAATAATGATTGTGCTGAGTGTAATATAGGCAAGAGGGCTTAAGTTAAAAAAAGAAAAACAGGCAATACAACTAAGTAGGCTTATTACAAACAGAGTTATAGCTACTTTAAAGCGAATCATTGAAGTGTCCTTTACCTTTAATCTTATTAGGTATAGAACAGCTTTAATGTATATTCCAATTTATACTAATTAATAACAATGCCTCAAAATAACGTTCTTAATAAAATGTATTGGTATTATTAGAATGGCATATAAAAAATGCCTGTGTTTTAAACAGGCATTTTTTGAAGTCTATCCGCGTTTATTTACGCTTCATTGAGTCGAAAAACTCATCATTGGTTTTACTCATTGAGAGCTTATCAATTAAGAACTCCATCGCATCTATTTCAGACATCTCATGGACAATCTTACGTAAAATCCACATTTTCTGTAGTTCATCAGGTTTAGTTAGTAACTCTTCGCGACGTGTACCTGAGCGGTTAAAGTCAATTGCAGGGAATACACGCTTTTCAGCAATCTTACGATTTAAGTGTAGTTCCATGTTACCTGTACCTTTAAACTCTTCGTAGATAACTTCGTCCATCTTCGAACCGGTATCGATAAGCGCAGTTGCGATGATTGTTAAACTACCGCCTTCTTCTACGTTACGAGCTGCACCAAAGAAACGTTTTGGTTTGTGTAATGCATTAGCGTCAACACCACCGGTTAATACCTTACCAGACGAAGGAATCACTGTATTGTAAGCACGTGCAAGACGAGTGATTGAATCAAGTAAGATAACCACGTCTTTTTTGTGCTCTACAAGGCGTTTTGCTTTCTCGATAACCATTTCTGCAACTTGAACGTGTCGGCTTGCTGGTTCATCAAATGTAGATGCAATCACTTCACCTTTAACAAGGCGTTGCATCTCAGTTACTTCTTCTGGACGTTCGTCGATTAGAAGAACCATTAGCTCACAGTCAGGTTGGTTATAGCTGATTGATTGCGCAATATTTTGCAGCAGCATCGTTTTACCTGCCTTTGGCGGTGCAACGATAAGTGCGCGTTGGCCTTTACCAATTGGTGAGGCCAAATCAAGTACACGCGCTGTAATGTCTTCAGTACTACCATTACCACGTTCCATACGTAAACGTTCGTTTGCGTGAAGTGGAGTAAGGTTTTCAAAAAGGATTTTAGTGCGTGAGTTTTCAGGTTTGTCGAAGTTAACTTCATTAACTTTCAGGAGTGCGAAGTAACGTTCACCATCTTTTGGCGGACGAATTAAGCCTGAAATTGAGTCACCAGTACGCATGCTGAATCGGCGGATTTGACTCGGAGATACATAAATATCATCTGGGCCTGCTAAGTAAGATGCTTCTGATGATCTTAAGAAACCAAAACCATCTTGTAAGATTTCTAGTACACCGCCGCCAAAAATGTTTTCACCGCTTTTAGCGTGTGCTTTTAGAATGGCAAAAATAATGTCTTGTTTTCTTAAACGGGCTACGTTTTCGAGCCCCATGGACTCAGCTAGGTTCACAAGCTCTTTGATCGACTTGTCTTTTAATTCGCGTAAATGCATATTGGTGGGTTCTTTATTACAATTATCATACTCAAATCATCGTTTGATACATGAGTGAGGTTTGTTGGTATAACTAAGGATTAGTTGGCTTTATAAACTAGCAGGTCACTAGCTAGGCGTCCAGTCTTTAAACAAAATAAAGTTAAAAAAAGGGCAAAAAGCCCTTTTTTACAGTCAAAATTAGATGTTGTTCTCTAAAAACTCAACTAATTGAGTTTTAGAAAGTGCACCTACTTTAGTCGCTGCGACTTGACCATCTTTGAAAAGAAGTAACGTAGGGATACCACGAATACCAAATTTAGGTGGTGTACCTGCGTTTTGGTCGATATTAAGTTTACCCACTGTCACACGACCGTCAAATTCACCCGCTACTTCGTCAAGAATTGGGGCGATCATTTTACAAGGTCCGCACCATTCAGCCCAAAAATCAACAAGTACAGGTTTGTCTGATTGAAGTACGTCAGCTTCAAAGCTATCGTCAGTTAATTGAATAATTTTCTCGCTCATTGCGATCTCCGATAAGTTAGGCGAAATATTTAATGCGTATTTAAACACTCTTGTTTCTTATTGCAAGTTTAAACGTTATGCTTAAACGCTATGACTAAGACACATTTGACCGATAAAAAGTTTTCAGACTTTGCTATCGCACCGGAAGTGGTTGCCGGTTTAACCGAAAATGGGTTTGAATATTGCACTCCCATTCAAGCTAAATGCCTACCTTTTATTTGTGAAGGCCGCGATATTGCTGGCCAAGCACAAACGGGTACGGGCAAAACGTTGGCGTTTTTAACTGCCACGTGCCATCGGTTATTACAATCTAGCAAAGCATCTAGTAAACATCCAAGAGCCCTGATCATGGCCCCAACTCGGGAGCTGGCGATTCAGATACACAAAGATGCAAAAATTTTAGCGCCACACTGTAATCTTAACTTAGGGTTAGTATATGGTGGCGAAGATTACGAAAAACAACGTGCACAACTAGAAAAAGGCGTTGATATTTTAATTGGCACCACCGGACGCCTCATCGATCTTTACAAACAGGGTTGTTATACCCTGAACGAAATTGAAGTTGTAGTACTTGATGAAGCCGATCGCATGTTCGATTTAGGTTTTATTAAAGACATTCGTTATATGTTTAGACGTATGCCAGAAACAGCTGAACGCTTGAACTTATTGTTTTCAGCAACCTTGTCTTATCGCGTACAAGAGTTGGCATTCGAACATATGACAAACCCTGAGCACGTACAAGTTGAGCCAGACGTTAAAACAGGCAAACGTATTCAAGAAGAGCTATTTCATCCATCACAAGATGACAAAATTAAGTTGCTGTTAACGTTAATTGAAGAAGAATGGCCAGACAAAGCAATTGTGTTTGCAAATACAAAACACAGTTGTGAAAATGTTTATGCTTGGATGAAAGCGGATGGTCATCGAGTTGGGTTATTAACCGGTGACGTGAACCAGAAAAAGCGTCAATCAATTTTGGCTCAATTTACCAAAGGCGATTTAGACTTTTTAGTGGCAACAGATGTAGCTGCCCGTGGTTTACATATCCCAGAAGTAAGCCATGTATTTAATTTTGATTTACCAGATGATTGTGAAGATTATGTACATCGCATAGGGCGTACAGGCCGCGCTGGTGCATCAGGCCACGCGATTAGTTTTGCCTGTGAGCAGTATGCATATAACCTTCATGAGATTGAACAGTATATAGAGCACAGCATTCCATTATCACATTATGATAAAAGTGCATTGCTTGATGATTTAACTAAGCCTACTATTCAGAAAAAGCGGAACTATTCTACAGGCCCCCGTAATCGTAATAACAACGGACGTCGCCCAAACAATAGTTACCAAAAATCACGGTCGTCATAAACGGCCGTTTTTAAGACTTAGTAGTAACTAGAGGTTTTTGAACGGTGGGGCAACTTCAACCGCAAAAAAATGTGTATGCAGTTATTGATTTAGGCTCTAACAGTTTTCATATGTTAATTGCTAAATCAATTGCTGGCGGTCTGCAAACGATCGGTCGAGTCAAACGTAAGGTGAGGCTAGCTGCTGGGCTTGATGAAAACAACGTGCTTAGCAAAGAAGCCATGCAACGAGGTTGGGAATGCCTAGCCTTGTTTGCTGAACGTTTACAAGACATACCAAAAGATAATATCACCATCGTTGCAACCGCAACCTTACGCCTTGCTACCAATGCCGATGTATTCAAGCAAAAAGCTGAACAGATCCTTGGTCATAAAATCAATGTCATCAGCGGTGAGCTAGAAGCTAAGACAATTTATAAAGGTGTGGCACATACATCAGCTTGCAATGGCAAACAGCTTGTTATCGATATTGGTGGGGCAAGTACTGAAGTCGTCATTGGTAAAGGTTTTGAGGCATTACACTATAAAAGTCTGAATATGGGATGCGTGACTTTTCTTGAGCGTTACTTCAAAGATCAAAAGCTCAATGAAAAGAATTTCAATGCGGCTATAAAAGCAGCACATGATGTTGTTAAAGATATTGTTGCAGAGTATAAAAAATCTGGCTGGCAAATCGCCAGCGGTGCATCTGGTACAGTGCAAGCAATTCAAGAAATCATGGTTGCACAAAATCAAGATGAACTCTTAACGCTTGATAAGCTTTTAGCTATCAAAGAGCAAGCAATCCAATATGACACAATTGCTGATCTTGAGCTCCCTGGCTTAATAGAAGAGAGGCGCTTAGTATTCGTTTCAGGACTAGCCATTTTAATTGCTTTATTCGAGTCGTTAAATATAAAGCAAATGGGTCTTGCTCGTGGTGCATTACGTGAAGGTGTTTTATATAGCATGGTGCCTGAGCTACATAACCATGACATTCGCAAGCGTACAGTTGATGGCTTAATGAATCGTTACCATGTAGATCAAAAGCAGGCTTGTCGTGTCGCACAACTTGCTGAACAATTGGCAAAAAGTGTGAAAGGGCAATGGCAATCAATTGATAGCAATGCAATCGCGTTATTAAAGACAGTGGCAAAATTGCATGAGATTGGTTTGCTAATCGAGTATAAACAATATCATAAACATACCGCCTATATACTAGAGAACACAGATATGCCTGGTTTTTCACAATCGGAGCATAAGCTGATCACTGCCGTTGCGAATGAACATCGCTCAGATCTGATCAAACACAGTTTTGATCATTTAGGGTGTCATAAACAACTAGCGGAATGTTTGACTAAAATAGTGAGGGTCGCAGTGATCTTATCTATGCGTCGACAAGATGATGTACTGCCGCTGCTTGATTTGAGTGCAAATGAAAATACTCTGACGCTGACATTTGATGGCGATTGGTTAAAATATCACCCATTAATGGCCAGTGAGCTGCAACTAGAGTCCAAGCTGCAAGCAAAAGTAGGTTGGAAGCTTATAGTAAAATAACGATAAAAGGCCCATTAGGGCCTTTTTTAGTGCTATTTTTACGCGTTTCGTTTGTATTTTGCGCGAACAGTCATTTTTTTCATAAAAACTTCAAAAAACAGTTGATCTCAATTCGGATCTCCCTATAATGCGACCCCACTGAGACGGCAGACAGCAACGTTTAGCGAGGCAAGAGCAACTCAGGGTGTCAAGTAAAACTGAGTTTTGAAACGTTTCTTAAAAAAGTAACTTTTCTCAAAATTAAGTATTGACAAAAATAACGGCTTGCGTAGAATGCACAGCCCTTGAGACGCGAAAGTCTCATAAACGTTCTTTAAAAATATAAAGCAATCATCTGTGTGGGCACTCGTACAGATTGAGTTCTAACAGCGACGCTTAGTTTATACTGAGTAACGCAAACAAATTTAGAGTCTCAATTGAACTGAGTGACCAACGGCAATAAATTTATTTATTGCAGCACAGTCAATTCGATATCGAAAGATATCAAAATTCAGAATTCA